>JAFKLT010000042.1 GCA_017309275.1 Sphingomonadales bacterium
TCCGGAACTTTACGCGGCCTATGTCGGTCGCAGCAATCTGGGCCAGCAGATCCGCGATCTGCCGCGCGTCGATACGATGCGCGTGGTGACCGTGAAGGTGAACGACCGCAACGGGCAGCCCATTCCCTTCGCCGATGTCGTGGTGACGTGCAGCGACGGCAACAGCATCACCATGGCGACGCAGGCCGACGGCAGCGCAGTCTTCTTTCCGGGGCTCGACCGGTTGAGCGAACGCATCACGGTTTCGGCGCAGAAGGGCGGGCGAACGATCGCGGATCCGCGCGCTGTGCTGGTCAGCAGCGCGGCGGGCGGGCAGACGGTGGGGCTGACCGCCAATCAGGCGTCGACCAAAGCGACCAAGCTGGACCTGATGCTGGTCGTCGACACGACGGGCAGCATGGGCGACGAGATACGCTATCTTCAGTCCGAGTTGCGTTCGATCATCGCGGCGATTTCGGACAAGCACCGCGACCTGGATATCCGCATCGGTTTCGTCTTCTACCGCGACGAAGGTGACGATTATGTCACGCGCACGATTGCCTTCGATCGCGATATCGGCCGTGTGCAGGGCGCCTTGGCGCGCCGGGATGCAAATGGCGGCGGCGACTATCCCGAGGCGATGGATCAGGCGCTGATCCGTGCCGTGGGCCAGGAATGGCGCCCGGATGCGGTGAAGTCGCTGCTGCTGGTCGCCGATGCGCCGCCGCATGACGAGAAATTCGGTCGAACATGGAAGGCCGCCGAGGCCGCGCGCGCGAAGCGGATCCAGATCACGCCGGTCGCGGCATCGGGCGTCGCCGACAAGGCCGAATATGCGATGCGTGCGATGGCTGCGGCAACGCAGTCGCGTTATCTGTTCCTGACCGACGACAGCGGCGTTGGCAACCCGCACGCTCCGCCGGCAATCGACTGTTATCTGGTCACCCGGCTCGATGCGCTGGTTCGCCGTGTGATCGACAGCCAGATCAGCGGTCGCCGCATCGAGCCCGAGGATCAGGAGGTCATCCGGAGCGTCGGGAAATATGATGCGGGCAAATGCATTCTGCCCGCCGACTTCAAGTGGCAGAACCAGTAGGGAATTGACACACCCCCGCATCTGAACGATGCGGGGGTCGTGGGTTGCTTCGATTAACCTCTCTCTTTGGTCGGATGGGTCGGATGGGTCGGCTGGCGGGGTGAGGGGTCGGAGGTATTACCCATGAAGAAATTGCTGTCGGCCGTCGCCATCGCCGCGATGCTGGCCCAGCCCGTCGCTGTCGCCGCCAAGGACAAGGAACCGGTCAAGATATCGGGGCCGGCCAATGCGAAGGGCGTCAACACCGTTACCGTCGGCGCCTTCAATGTCGGTTTCATCTTTGAATCGACCGATCAGTCCGCGTCGAGTGGCGGCCTGGTGGGCGCGTTCGGCGGAACCACCAAGGCGAAGAGCGAACTGGTCGGCGTGACGCCCGAGATGATGCAGGCGATAACCGATACCGCCTATGCCGACTTCGTATCGCAGCTCACCGCGAGCGGTTACACCGTGCAGCCTGCGGCCGACCTGTTCGGTCACGCGGCGCTGGCAAAGACCAAGTCGCAGGAGGTGCCGCTCGACATCAATATCGCGCTGGAAAAGGGCAGCAAGGGCAAGGCGACCTATTTCAAGCCGAGCAGCTTTCCTTCGCTGTTGATGATCCCCGGCGACTTTATGGGGTCGGGGATGAGCAGCATCGGGATCAACATGTCCGCGGGGCAGGCGAGCATGGCGCTCACCAACTATGCGAAGGATGCGGGCGTCGGTGTGATCGACGTCGTCTATCTGATCGACTTTTCGCAGTTGAAGCGTCCCGGCGCGTTCAGCTTCGGCGGGCTTCAGGTGAACAGCGCGCTGTCGGTCAGCGCCGATTATTCGCGCATCACGCTGATCACGCCCGGGGGCAAGCAGTCGGTCATCACGGTGAAGGCGCCGGTCGCGGTCGAGGGCGAGTTCGTCGAAAAGAGCGACGCGTCGAGCGGAACGGACAAGGCGCTGCAATCGACCGCGAACGTGGCGGGCGGCCTGGCTGCGGTCGCCGGTTTCGGCGGCCTGCGTTTCGGCAAGACGCGCAAGTTCGCCTTCACGGCCAAGCCCGGCAATTATGAGGAAGGTGCCGCAAAGGCGGCAAGTCTGGCCAGCGAGATGCTGATCGGGCGGCTCGGCACGCTCCGCTGATTGTCCGCGCGGGCGGGCGGATCAAATCCTTCTTGACGAAGGGGGAGGCCGCCCGCCACCCTGCGTTCACAGGGGCGCGGGGGAAGATCAGGCAATGCAATTCGATGCCAGTTTGCTGGTTCCGTCCCTTCGGCGGAGCTGGGACATGGCGGCCGCCATGCCGGCGAAGGTCGGCTTGGCGTGGCTCGGCACTGCAGGGATCGGCCTGGCTTCCGACCTGGCCATGGACCGGATCGGCGGTACGGGAAGCGGCATTCTGATCCTGTACGGGATCGCGATCACCTTCATCCAGGTCTGGATCACACGCGAGACGCTGCGGCGCGCGGGGGTTGAGGCCGCGATGCCCACGGCGGCATCGCTGAGCGTCTATCTGCAAGGCGTGCTGATTGGCCTGGGCGTCATCGTCGGGGGATTGCTCCTGATATTGCCCGGCCTTTATGTCTTCGCACGCTGGTATCTCGCCAGCGTGATCCTGATCGAGAGGGGAAGCGGTCGCCGGGCGGCGATGTCGCGAAGCTGGGAGATGCTGGATGTGCATTGGCCCGCGGCCTTGGGAGCCGGGCTGATCATGTTCGCCTTGTCCGCCGCGCCGCTCGTCGTCACGCTGACCGCGCCGGCCCTGATCGACGAGTTTGGGGTTGGCTGGTTATTGGCGACGAACCTGTTTGCCGCCGTCGGGCTGGTGGGCGGATATCTTGTTGCAGTCGCGCTCTACTTGTTTATCGAGCAGCCCGCTTCGACATTACAGGAAATTTTCGGTTGACGCGCGGCGCGTCAACGCCACCCTCGCGCGTACGTACGTAAGAGATTCCGGGGAATAGATTTTTCATGCAATTGGTGATTGTGGAATCGCCCGCCAAGGCGAAGACGATCGAGAAGTATCTGGGTCGCGATTTCAAGGTTCTGGCATCCTATGGCCACGTCCGCGACCTGCCGCCGAAGGACGGCTCGGTCGATCCTGACGACGGCTTTGCGATGCAGTGGCAGCTTTATCCGGACAAGGCCAAGCGGCTGAAGGATATTCAGGACGCGGCGAAGCAGGCCGATCGACTGATCCTGGCGACTGACCCTGATCGTGAGGGTGAAGCCATCAGCTGGCATGTGCAGGAATTGCTGCGCCAGAAAAAGGCGCTGCCGCAGGTGGTCGACCGCGTCACCTTCAACGCGATCACCAAGCAGGCCGTGACCGATGCAATGGCACATCCGCGCGCGCTCGACGACGATCTGATCGACGCCTATCGCGCGCGCCGCGCGCTCGACTATCTTGTCGGCTTCACCCTGTCGCCGGTGCTGTGGCGCAAGCTGCCCGGCGCGAAGTCGGCGGGCCGCGTCCAGTCGGTCTCGCTGCGCCTCGTCGTCGAACGCGAGCGTGAGATCGAAGCCTTCGTTGCGCAGCAATATTGGTCGGTCACCGGGCTGTTCGAAATGGGCGGCACGCCGTTCAAGGCGCGCCTATCACGTTGGCGCGGCGACAAGATCGAGCGGCTATCGATCGGCACCGAAGCCGACGCGCGCGCGGCCGAAGCCGATGTGAAGGCCGGTCATTTCACCGTCGACGCGGTCGAGACCAAGCCGTTGACGCGCAACCCGCCGCCGCCGTTCACGACATCGACCCTGCAGCAGGAGGCCGCGCGCAAGCTCGGTTTCTCGGCGAGCCATACGATGCGTGTCGCGCAGGACCTCTATGAGGACGGCGCGATCACGTACATGCGTACCGATGGCGTCCAGATGGACGGCAGCGCGATCAGCGCTGCACGCCGCGCTATCGCCGATCGCTACGACGGCGGCTACGTCCCCGACCAGCCGCGTCAGTATCAGGCGAAGGCGAAGAATGCCCAGGAGGCGCACGAAGCGATCCGTCCGACCGACTTCGGCAAGGACAAGGTCGGCGGCGGCGATCATGCGCGCCTCTACGAACTCATCTGGAAGCGCGCGCTCGCCAGCCAGATGGCATCGGCCAGGCTGGAACGCACCAGCGTCGACCTGTCCGACGGCACAGGCAACACGATGCTGCGCGCGACGGGGCAGGTGGTGAAGTTCCCCGGCTTCCTCGCGCTGTACGACGAAGGCCGCGACGATGCCGAGGACGAGGATGCGCGCCTGCTGCCGGCGATGGCGAAGGGCGACGCGCCCGCCAAGACCGGCGTCGAGGTCGAGAAGCACGAAACGCAGCCCCCGCCGCGCTATTCCGAAGCCAGCCTGGTCAAGAAGATGGAAGAGCTCGGCATCGGTCGTCCCTCGACCTACGCCTCGATCCTGCAGGTTCTTAAGGATCGCGCCTATGTGCGCGTGGAGAAGAACCGCTTCATTCCGGAAGAAAGCGGACGGCTGCTGACGGCGTTCCTCGAACGCTTCTTTGGCCGCTATGTCGAATATGATTTCACCGCGGGCCTGGAAGAGGAACTCGACGATGTGTCGGGTGGCCGTGCGCAGTGGCAAGCGGTGCTCGATCGGTTCTGGCGCGACTTCAAACCGCGCACCGGCGAAGTCATGGAACAGAAGCCGTCGGAAATTACCGCGGCGCTCGACGAGTTTCTCGGTCCCTACCTGTTTCCCGACAAGGGCGACGGCAGCGATCCGCGCCTCTGCCCGAATTGCGGAACCGGTCGGCTCGCGCTGCGCGGCGGCAAGTTCGGTCCGTTCATCGCGTGCAGCAATTATCCGGACTGCAAGTTCACCCGGAAGTTCGCCCAGCCGGGCGGCGCGGAGGGCGGTGCGGACACCGGCCCCGAAGCGATGGGGACGGATCCGGACAGCGGACTGGAAGTGACGAAGCGCAGCGGACGCTTTGGCCCCTATATCCAGCTTGGCGACGGCAAGGAGGCGAAGCGCTCCTCCATCCCGAAGGACATTCCGACCGAAGATTTCGATCTCGACTATGCCCTTCGGCTGCTCGCGCTGCCGCGTGAAGTCGGTACGCATCCCGAAAGCGGCAAGACGATCGTCGCAGGGCTGGGGCGCTATGGGCCCTATCTGCTCCACGACGGCAAATATGCGAAACTGACCGGCACCGCCGAAATCTTCGACATCGGCATGAACGCCGCCGTTGCACGCATCGCTGACGCCGCGAATGGCGGCGGGCGGGGCGGTCGCGCCAAAACCGAACCGCTAAAGACCTTTGGCCCGCATCCGACGAGCGGCGGCGAGATGAAGTTGATGGCGGGACGTTTCGGTCCTTATGTGACCGACGGAACGACCAACGCGACCTTGCCCAAGACGGTGGAGCCCGACGCCTTGACGACCGAGGAAGCTGTCGCGCTGATCGACGCGCGCGCGGCCAAGGGACCGGCCAAGGGCAAGAAAAAGGCGCCGGCGAAAAAGGCAGCAACCAAGAAAGCGCCGGCCAAGAAGAAGGCCGCCAAGGAATAGCTTCCATTCTCGGCATTTTCGTTGGCGCTTCGACGTGTTAGCATCGGCGCATCGGGAGGTATTTCGATGCGCCGCTTGCTCGCCGTTCTGCTTACGCTCTTGGCCGTTTCAGCTGCGCCCGCGATGGCGCAGCAGCCCGGCGCGCTGATTTCCTCCGCCCCGATCGACGGCGCGCCGCCGGGCATACAGGCCTGGCGCGTCAGCTATTGGACCACGAACGGGCAGGGCGTGCCTATGCAGGTCACGGGTATTGTGGCCGCGCCGATGGAAGCCATTCCGCCGCGTCCTCGCCGCGTGATTGCGTGGACGCACGGAGCCTGGGGCGTCGCGGAGAAATGCGCGCCATCGCTCAGCGCCAATTTTTTCGGTGCCTCGGCGGGTGTCGAGCCCGCTGTGCGGCAGGGCTATGTCGTCGTCGCCCCCGATTATATCGGGCTGGCGAATCCGACGATGCACCCGTTTCTGATCGGCGACGACACGTCGCATGCAGTGCTCGACGCCGTGCGCGCCGCGCGCGCTATTCCGGGCGCGGCGGCAGGAAGCGGCTTTGCGGTCTGGGGCGAGTCTCAGGGCGCCCACGCCGCGCTGTGGACTGCAATCAACGCGCGCAGCTATGCACCCGATCTGTCGCTGGTCGGAGCCGCTGCGGCGGCCCCCCCAACTGACCTCGCCGCGAATTTTCGCGAAGGAAGCGACAAGAATGCGCGCGCGTTGCTCCTGTCCTTTGGCCTTCACAGCTGGTCGACGCTCTATGGCTATTCGATGGACGGCATCGCCAACAAGACGAACCAGGGCATCATCCACCGCCTTGCCGAGAATAATTGCGTCAGCTTCGAGAAGAAGCCGAAAATCGGTACGATCCTGGGAATTCTGTCCATCGCCCGCGCGACGCGTAACAAGGATATCGGGCAGATCGAGCCGTGGAAATCGCTGGCACGGGCGAACAGCGTCGATCCGTCGCGTGTCCCGGGACCGCTACTCATCGCGCAGGGCGACAAGGATACGATCGTCGCACCCGCCGTTACCCGCAAATTCGCCAAGGCCGTATGCCGCAACCGGACGAAGCTGCGCTGGATCGAAATGCGCGGGACCGAACATGGCGCCAGCGCGAAGGACAGCGTCGACGAAACCCTGTCGTGGATCGGTGCCCGCTTCGATGGTCAGGCGCCGCCGGACGATTGCCGGCGGGTCTGATCGGCTATTCGAACTTTGCTGGATCGACGCTTGTCTTGCTGAACCAAGCGCGCGCGTCGGGCCGGAAGAGGAAATAGATCGAAGCTGCTGTAAACACGCTGGTTGTCAGCGAAATCAGCAGGCCGATGCCTTTTGGGGCTGCGGGATCGTTGAAGCTTCCCAGCGTCGACAGGAGGCCGAACCCCATGAACAGGACATAGATCCATTTGGCGATGTTGCTCGCGCGTCGCCCCACGAGATACCACAGCAGGATGCTGATCGCGAACGAGACGAGCACTGCGCCCATGACGAAGCCCATGCTGCCATCCCATCGTGACAGCGTC
The DNA here is from genome assembly GCA_017309275.1 of Sphingomonadales bacterium. Classification (GTDB taxonomy): domain Bacteria; phylum Pseudomonadota; class Alphaproteobacteria; order Sphingomonadales; family Sphingomonadaceae; genus Sphingopyxis. The sequence goes on from JAFKLT010000042.1 coordinate 7,078, forward strand.
GGATCGCGGCCGACCAAATCGCTGATCGTGTTCCACGAATAAAGGAAGCCGCCCAATCCAAGCAGAGTGGAGGTCCAGAAACTCCGCTCGAAATTGATGATCGACGACGGGCGCTGCATGTCCTGTTATCCCTCAATCGACCCAGTCGAGCCCCATGACGCGATAGACGCTGCGGTCCTCGTCCCAGTTTTCCTTGACCTTGACGTGCAGGAACAGATGGACCTTGCGGCCCATGAGTTCGGTCAGCTCCGCGCGGGCGCGGGCGCCGATTTCCTTGATCCGGCTGCCGCCCTTGCCAAGCACGATCGCGCGCTGGTTGTCGCGTGCGACGAATATCTGCTGATGGATCTCTGCGCTGCCGTCGGGGCGCGTCTTGAACAGCTCGGTCTCTACGGTGGATTGGTACGGCAGTTCTTCATGGAGCTGGCGGTAGAGCTGCTCGCGCGTGATTTCGGCGGCGAGCATGCGTTCGGGCGCGTCGCTAACCTCGTCCTCCGGGAAATGCCACGGCCCCTCGGGCATCAGGCTGGCGAGATTTGCCTTTAGTTCGGATACCCCGTCGCCGCTGCTCGCCGAGATGAAATAGGTTTCATCGAAAGCGACCTTCGCATTGAGTTCGGTCGCGATGGTCAGCAGCTTGTCCTTCTTGGTCAAATCGACCTTGTTGAGGATCAGATATTTCTTCTCGGGGCGGTTCGCGATGCCTTCCAGGACGCGCTCCACGCGGCCTGACAGCTTGGCGGCGGCATCGACCATCACCAGGATCGCCTCGGCTTCCTCCAGGCTGCTCCAGGCGGCTGCGACCATCGCGCGGTCGAGCCGGCGTGTCGGCGCGAAGATGCCGGGCGTGTCGATCAGGACGATCTGCACGTCGCCATCCATCGCGACGCCCATCAGGCGCGTACGCGTCGTTTGCGCCTTGGGGCTGACGATCGCGACCTTCTGGCCGACGAGCGCGTTGACGAGCGTCGACTTTCCGGCGTTTGGCGCGCCGACGACGGCCACGAAACCGCAACGCTGTGTCATTTCACTTCATCCTGTATCAATTTGTCGAGCAGCGCCGCGGCTGCGGCCTTTTCGGCGGCTTGTTTCGATGCGCCTTCACCCTCGGCCTCGGCGAGCTTGCCGACCGTTACGGCGACGAGGAAGCGCGGCGCATGGTCGGGCCCCTCGCGGCGGACGAGGCGATATTCGGGCGGCTTGCGCTTGCGGGCCAACGCCCATTCCTGAAGCGCCGCCTTGGGGTGCTTGGGCGCGGCAACCTGTCCCTCGATCATGGCGCCCCATTTCGCGATGATGAAGGTGCGCGCCGCATCATCGCCCAGGTCGAGCCATAGCGCGCCGATCAACGCCTCCAGAACGTCCGCGGCGATATTGTCGCTGTAGCGGCCGCCATCGCCGATCGCCTGGCTGCCGAAATGGACATGGGCATTGAGGTCGATCGCCTGCGCGATGCGGGCGCACGTCTCGCCCGAGGCAAGTGCGTGGAGCCGCGAGGACAGCTCGCCTTCGGCCGCCTTGGGGAAGCGGCGGAACAGTTCGGACGCGATGACGAGCCCCAGTACGCGGTCACCGAGAAACTCGAGCCGCTGATAATCGCCCGCACCGCTGCTGCCGTGGGTCAGTGCCTCCTGGTAGAGGCCAAGGTCGCGGGGCGAAGCGCCGGTGATGGCAGCGATCGTTTCCGCGGACACGCGTGCGTTCAAAAGCCGTCCCCGATGCGGCTCCAGCGCGCCGCGGTGAACCAGCTGATCGGATTGATCCAGCTTGCCGACCCGTCGGTCGAGAACATGCTGACCATCGCATGGCCGACCAGATTTTCTTCGGGCACGAAGCCGATGCCCTGGTTCTCGATCGCCGGGAAGCGGCTGTCGGCGCTGCGGTCGCGGTTGTCGCCCATCAGGAACAGATGCCCTTCGGGGACGGTCACCAGTTCGGTATTGTCCTCGGGGATCGTCGTGATGTCGAGGATGGCGTAGCTTTTCCCGCTCGGCAGCGTTTCGCGGAACTGCTTGTAGCGGCACTGGCGCTGGCCGTCGGCGCCGACTTCCTCGAATTCGGGCGCATAGCAGGGCAGGGTGCCCATCGCGCGCGAGGCGTCGATCATGTTCTGGGTCACCGGGATGACGAAATCGGCCATCGGTTCGCGCTTCAGCGGCTTTCCGTTCAGCCAGACGATGCCGTCCTTGAGCTGGATGGTGTCGCCGGGCAGGCCGATCACGCGCTTGATATAATCATTGTCCGCGACCGGCGGCGCCTTGAACACCACGACGTCGCCGCGTTCGGGCGTCCGCGCGAAAATGCGGCCCGGGATCAAGGGAACGCTGAAGGGCAGGCTGTACTTCGAATAGCCATAGGCCATCTTGTTCACGAGCAGATAGTCGCCGATCAGTAGCCGCGGCTGCATCGATTCCGAAGGAATGTTGAAGGGCGACAGAAAGAAGCTGCGGAAGACCAGCACCGCGATCGCCAGCAGTCCAAGGAACCGGATCGTATCGACCGCCTCTTCCTTCGCCGAGATCGGTGCCGGTTCGGGCGTGGTCGGGCTGGGTTCGGGGGCGCGCGAATTATCGGCGGTAACGCTGGCGTCGGTCATGTCGCGCATTGGCGACGAATAGGTCTGCACGTCAAGCAAATATCGGCGGATGACGCTGGCGCGACGCTCGCCGCTGGCGTAGAGGCGGGGACCGTTTCATGAGGAGTTAGCGACCATGACTACCGCCGACCGGGCTTGGCAGGCCCTCGCCGATTGGCAGCCGCAAAAGCTGACCGAACTGGTGAACGCCAATCCCGAAGCGCGGTTGCAGGCGCTGGTGCGTAGCGTCGCCGACATCCGTTTCGACTTTGCGAAGACGCATCTGGACGATGCCGCAATCGGAATTCTGAGCGATCTGGCGGCGGCACAGGATTTTGCGGGGCGCCGCAAGACGCTGTTTTCCGGCGGTATCGCCAACCCCACCGAAAATCGCGCCGCCGAACACAGCGCCGAGCGCGGCGAAGGTTCGCCCGAGTCCGTCCATGTCGCGCAGGCGCTCCACCAGCGGATGCGCATGATGGTCGACGCGATCGAGGCCGGTGCGTTCGGCGAAATCCGCCATCTGCTCCACATCGGTATCGGCGGGTCGGCGCTGGGCCCCGACCTGCTTGTCGATGCGTTGGGGCGGCATAGCAATCGGTATGACGTGGCGGTCGTCTCGAACGTCGACGGCGCGGCGCTCGACGAGGCTTTCGGGCGGTTCGATCCCGCCTATACGCTGGTCGCGGTCGCGTCGAAGACCTTCACGACGACCGAAACCCTGCTCAATGCCAATTCGGCGCTGCAATGGCTCGCCGAGGCCGGTGTCGACGATCCGCTCGGCCGCTTCATCGCGCTTACCGCGATGCCCGAACGCGCGATGGAGTGGGGGATCGACGAGACCCGCATACTGCCGTTCAACGAGAGCGTGGGCGGCCGCTATTCGCTGTGGTCGTCGATCGGCTTTCCGGCGGCGCTGGCGCTTGGTTGGGATGCTTTCGCCGACCTGCTCGAAGGGGCGGCGGAGATGGACCGCCACTTCCGCCTCGCCGACGGTGCGGACAATATCTGCCTGCTCGCGGCGTTCGCCGACCAGATCTATGCCAACCGCCTGGGCTGCCAGACGCGCGCGGTCTTCGCCTATGACGAGCGGCTTCGGCTGCTGCCGTCCTATCTTCAGCAGCTCGAGATGGAATCGAACGGCAAGTCGGTGTCCTTCGACGGCAAGCCGCTCGCACGGCAGAGCGCGGCGATCACCTGGGGCGGTGTCGGCACCGACGCACAGCACGCGGTGTTCCAGCTGCTTCACCAGGGCACGCACCTGACACCCGTCGAGTTCCTGGTCGCGCGCGAGCCCGACCATGTGCTCGACGATGCGCATCACGAAGCGCTGGTCGCCAATTGCATCGCTCAGGGCGCGGCGCTGATGACCGGGCGCGCGAGCGAGGACGGCGCGCGCGCTTACTCCGGCGATCGCCCGTCGACGACGATCCTGCTCGATCAGGTAACACCGCGCAGCCTGGGGGCGCTGATCGCCTTTTACGAGCATCGCGTCTTTGCCAATGCGGTGCTTCTGGGGATCAACCCCTTCGACCAGTTCGGCGTCGAGCTCGGCAAGGAAATGGCCAAGGGCCTGGCCGAGGGGACGATCGAGTTCGATCCGGCGACGCGGGCGCTGATGCAGGCGGCACTGGGCGAATAAGGCCGCGCCGCTTTCACTGAACGCAAAATTCGATTGGCAAGCCGCCGCCGCATAACCACATAGGCGGCTGCTGCGAACGTCAGCGCGCATTTTCAGGGGTCTTACATGAGCCAATTCGACTATGATCTGTTCGTCATCGGTGCGGGTTCCGGCGGCGTGCGCGCATCGCGCATCGCGGCCTCCCACGGCGCCCGCGTGGCGGTGGCGGAGGAGTATCGGGTCGGCGGAACCTGCGTCATCCGGGGCTGCGTTCCGAAGAAGCTGCTCGTCTATGGCGCGCATTTCGCGGAGGACATCCACGACGCCCGCAAGTTTGGCTGGGATGTCCCGGAATGCCGTTTCAACTGGGACGTGCTGCGCGACAATGTGCTGGCCGAGGTCGATCGGCTCGAGGGCTTGTATGGCCAGACGCTCGACAACCACAATGTCACGGTATTCAGGAGCCGCGCGACGGTCGTCGGCGCGCAGAAGGTGCGGCTGGCCGACGGAACCGAGTTCGCCGTCGAACGCATCCTGATCGCCACCGGCGGCTGGCCACATGTCCCCGAATTCCCGGGCAGCGAGCATGCGATCACTTCGAACGAGGTCTTCCACCTGGAGACGCTGCCGAAGCGCGTCGTGATCGCGGGCGGCGGCTATATCGCCAATGAATTTGCCGGCATCTTCAACGAATTCGGCAGCAAGGTCACGATCGTCAACCGCGGCGATGCGATCCTGCGCGGCTATGACGAGCAGATCCGCGACCGGTTGCTGCAGATTTCGATGACCAAGGGCATCGACTTCAAGTTCAACGCACCGTTCAAGTCGATCGAGAAAGGCGAAGACGGCTCGCTGATCGTCCACCTTGAAAACAGCGACCCGATCGAGGCTGATGCCGTGCTCGTCGCCACGGGCCGCACCCCGAACAGCAAGGGGCTGGGCCTGGAAGAGGTGGGCGTCGCGCTCGACGAGCAGGGCGCGATCAAGGTCGACGAGACGAACCAGTCCTCGGTTCCGAGCATCTATGCCGTCGGCGACGTGACCAATCGCATCCAACTGACCCCCGTCGCGATCCGCGAAGGACAGGCATTCGCCGACAGCGTTTTCGGCGGCAAGCCGACGACCGTCGACTATCAGAATGTCCCGAGCGCGGTCTTCAGCCACCCGCCGATCGGCGCAGTCGGAATGACCGAGGCGCAGGCCCGCAACAAGCTGGGGTCGGTGCGCATCTACACCAGCGATTTTCGCGCCATGAAGAATGTCCTCGCCGGTCGCAACGAGCGCGCGCTGTACAAGATGGTCGTCAACGCCGCGACCGATCAGGTGGTCGGACTGCACATGATCGGACCCGACGCGCCCGAGATATTGCAGGCGGCGGCGATCGCCGTGAAGGCCGGGCTGACCAAGGCCGACTTCGACGCGACCGTGGCGCTGCACCCGAGCATGGCCGAAGAATTGGTGCTGATGAAATAAGGTTTCGTCTCGCAACCTTCATGCGCTATTCCTCTGCTCATGGCAGGAGGGGAGAGGCGCATGGCGGGAACCGTACTGGTCACCGGAGGCAGCGGCTATATCGCCGGCTTCCTGATCCGACAGCTGATCGAGAACGGCTGGACCGTGAACACCACGGTACGCAATCTGAAGCGCGAGGCAGAGGTTCGCGGCTGGCTGAACGTCGACAATACCAGGTTGCGCTTCTTTGCCGCCGACCTGGAAAGCGATACCGGCTGGGCGGACGCGATGGCGGGGTGCAGCCATGTTGCGCATGTCGCATCGCCCTTTCCGCTGGATGTGCCGAAGAATGCCGACGAACTGGTCGTCCCGGCGCGGGAAGGCGCGTTGCGCGCGCTGCGCTTTGCAAAAGGTGCGGGGGTGAGGCGCTTCGTGCTCACCTCCTCGATGGCCGCGATCGCTTATGGTCACGGCAATGGCGGCGGCATTTATAGCGAGGCCGACTGGACCAATCTCGATAACCCCGACGTCATGCCCTATCCGCGATCAAAGACGGCCGCCGAGCGCGCCGCGCGCGACTGGGCACGTGCCGAAGGCGGGACCATGGAGTTCGCGTCGATCAATCCTGCGGCTGTCTTCGGTCCGCTGTTGTCCGACGACTTGTCCACGTCGATCGAGCTGGTGAAGCAGTTGCTTGAGGGCAAGGTGCCGATGTGCCCCGATATCGGCTTTGGAATCATAGATGTACGCGATGTCGCGGACCTGCATTATCGCGCGTTGACGGCGCCGGATATTCGCGACGAGCGCTATGTCTGTTCGGGTCCGTTCCTGAAAATGATCGATGTCGCGAACATTCTGACGGCAAATCTGGGCGACAAAGCGCGCAAGGTGCCGACGCGCAAGATGCCCGACTGGCTGTTGAAACTGTTCGCGCTGGTGCGGCCCGAGCTCAAGCAGCTCGTCGCCGAACTGGGCAATGTTCGCGGCGGCGACAGCAGCCATGCGATGCAGACGCTCGGCTGGACGATGCGGACGCCGGAGGAGGCGATCCTCGCGACGGCGAACAGCCTGATCGAACGCGGGATCGTCAAGGCCTAGTGAACGCGGCCAGTCCTCCCCAAGCCTGGCGCAAGGGGAGGACCGGCTGGGAGCGACCTCAGGCGATGGTCGGAATGATGCCGCCTTCGGCGCGGATCGCGGCGCCGTTGGTGACGGCGGCTAGCGGGCTGGCGAGATAGGTCACCATCGATCCGATCTCGTCGGCTTCGATCAGGCGGCGGATCAGCGACAGCGGGCGCAGTTCTTCGAAAAAGACCTTCTCGCGTTCAGCCTCGGGCGCGTCGGGGTTAGAGACCACCGAACGGATGAAATCGACGATGCCTTCGGACCGGGTCGGCCCCGGCAGCACGGTGTTGACGGTGACGCCGGTGCCCCGGGTCTGTTCGGCAAGGCCGCGGGCGATCGCGAGCTGCGCGGTCTTGGTCGTGCCGTAATGGACCATCTCGGCGGGCGGGAGCAGACCGCTTTCGCTCGCGATGAAGATCACGCGGCCCCAATCCTGTTCCAGCATCCTGGGGAAATAATGGCGCGACAGGCGCGCACCGCTGACGACATTGACCTCGAAGATATGGTGCCAGTCGGCGTCGCTGATGTCGGTAAAGGGCTTGGCTTCATAGATGCCGAGATTGTTGACGAGGATGTCGGTGGCCGGAACCGCGGCGATCAGGGCGTCGGCCCCCTCGGCGGTAGCGGGATCGGCGAGGACCGCGCGGATGGTCCCGGCGGAGGAAAGCTCGGCCGCCGCCTGGTCCAGCTTTTTCTGGTCGCGGCCCGTGATGACGACCTCGACGCCCTCTTCGGCAAGGCGCTTGGCGATGGCGAATCCGATGCCGGCGGTCGAACCGGTAACGATGGCGGTCTTGCCCTTGAGTTTCAGATCCATGGTGCATTCCTTTCGATGGGTGGTGTTGCGATGGTCCGAAGATAGCGTCTCGCGTGATTGTTGATTAGAATGCGCCTCATCATTTCAGTGGTGATTCAAAATCAGGAATGGCGATGGACAATCGGTTCGGCGATATCGAGACCTTTCTGGCCGTGGCGAACGGCGGCAGCCTGGCGTCGGCGGCGAAAGCGCTGCGCCTCACTCCTTCGGCGGTCAGCCGCAGCATCGCACGGCTGGAGCAAAGGCTGGGCGTCACGTTGATGCGCCGCACGACGCGCTCGCTCGCGCTGACCGCCGAGGGGCAGGCCTATCGCGACCGCATGACCGTGCTGCTTGCGGACATCGCAACGGTCGAGGCCGGGCTGGGCGAGGAGCGGCAGGGGCCGCGCGGGCTGCTGCGCATCAACGCCTCGCCCTCGATCGGGACGATGGGGCTGCTGCCGATCCTCCCGCGCTTTGCCGCGCGCTATCCCGATGTGGTCGTCGACCTGGCGCTGTCCGACACGATCGTCGACCTGGTCGAGGAACGCGCCGACATCGCCATCCGCATCGGCCCGCTGCGCGATACCCGGCTGCGCGCCAAAAAGCTGGGCCACAGCCGCATGATGCTGGTCGCCAGCCCCGACTATCTCGCGCGGCGGGGTACGCCGCTGACACCCGACGACCTCGATACCCATGACTGCCTGCGCTTCAGCTTTCGGCGCTCGGTCGACAACTGGCCCTTTCGCATCGGCGACAGGATCGTACATCGCCCGGTTCATGGCAGCTTCTTCGGCAATTCGGGCGAAGTCGTGCGCCAGATGGCGGTCGCCGGCGGCGGGATCGCGCGGCACGGCCATTTCCACGTCGCGCAGGACCTGAAGGCCGGACGGCTGGTCGAGGTGCTGGCGGATTTCAGTCCCGGTGACGGCGAGGATATTCATGCGCTTTACGCGCCGGAGGATCGCGCCGCCGCGCGCATCCGGGCTTTCCTGGATTTCCTGGACGAGGAACTGGTGATCGACGGTTAGCCGATGCGGTACGGCACCACGTCGCGGCGATCGGGGTCGACCAGGATCGGGCGGTCGCTGGGCGGGAAGGCGCGCTGGTCGCAGTCGTCGCGCGGACAGATGCGACAGGACAGGCCGATCCGCGTCGCGGCCTGTGGCGCGCCGACGTCGACGCCGTCGGCATATACGAAATCGGCGGCATATTGCGCCTCGCACCCCAGCGCGACGGCGTAGCGGCGCGGGCTGCGCGCATAGCTGCCCGATGGTTTCACCAACCCCTTGGCCATCGACACATAGCGAAGGCCGTCGGGGGTTTCGGCGAGCTGGAACAGGATGCGGTCGGGAATCGCGGCGGCTTCGTGCACGATCCACAGCGGGCAGGCGCCACCGAAGCGCGCGAACTGAAGCCGCGTTGCCGAGTGCCGCTTGGTGATGTTGCCCGCCATGTCGACGCGGCAAAAGAACATGGGGATGCCCCGCGCGCCGGGGCGCTGAAGCGTCGACAGGCGATGGCACGCCTGTTCGAAGCTCACGCCATATTCCAGGCGCAGCCGATCGATGTCGTGCCGCACCGCACGGGCGCTGGCGCGGAAGGGGGCATAGGGCATCAGCACGGCGCCCGCGGCGTAATTGGCAAGGCCGACGTGGAGCAGCTGCCGCGCCGCCGCGGTGCGGAGCGGCGACGCCTCGACGACCGCCGCGATCTCGCCCGCGAGCGCAAGCGCCGCGAGCTGATGCGCAAGCTGGAAGCGGCGCGTTTCCGCGGGCTGTGAAGGATCGATCACCAGATGCCGCATCGTTGCGTCGAAATCGCGCAGCGCCTGCGTCTGGTTATAGACGATCGATATGCCGAGCGCGTCGCGAAGCCGCCGTTCGATCGCCTCGATCGAAAGCGAAGCCTCTCTGCCGCGCAATTGTCCGGCCAGTGTTTCGGCGGCGCGGTCGATGTTGTCGACATAATTGCCGGCGTCGTGGAACCAGTCGCGCACCTCTTCCCACGGCAGGCGGCTTCCCTCGGCGGTGCCGCCGGTCAGCGCCTCGTCGATGATCTGAAGCCGCTGGCCGGCGCGGCGATAGGCGGCGTGAAGCGCGACGAACTGATCGGCGAGTTGCGGTTGCTGGAGCGCCGCGCGCTCGAGTTGCTCGGGGGGCAGGGGTGACGCCGCGAACAGCGGATCGGCCGCGGCTTCGCGCAGCGCGCCGGCGCGACGATCGCCGACGTCGGCGGCGACCTCTTCCCATTCGAGCGGGAACAGCTTTTGCAGACGGTCGAGCAGCGCCGGCGTCAACGGGCGGTCATCATGCTCGATCTGGCTGAGATAAGATGTCGATATGCCGAGCGTGGCGGCAAAGTCGGCTTGCCGGATACCGCGATCGCCGCGGAGTTGCTTGAGGCGATTGCCGGCGAAGATGCGTTGACGTGCCATGGACTTTCCCAACCGTACTTTGCAAAGTGTCACTTTGCAACTTTGCAAATTCGCATTTGCATCGCGGCGCGAGTGGCGGCAGACGACGCTGTCGAATAATGATGGAGAGCCCGAGTGTCCGCCAATATCGCCGAAATGGAACGTCGCCGTGCCGCCGCAGCCCTCGGGGGCGGGCAGAAGCGCATCGATGCGCAGCACGCCAAGGGCAAGCTGACCGCCCGCGAACGCCTGGACGTGCTGCTCGACGAAGGGTCGTTCGAAGAGATCGACACCTATGTCGAGCATAATTGCACCGATTTCGGGATGCAGGATCAGATCGTTCCCGGCGACGGTGTGGTTACCGGATCGGGGACGATCAACGGCCGCCTCGTCTATGTCTTCAGCCAGGATTTCTCCGTGTTCGGCGGATCGCTTTCCGAGCGGCACGCCGAAAAGATCATGAAGGTGATGGACAATGCGATGAAGGTCGGCGCGCCCGTCATCGGCCTGAACGACAGCGGCGGCGCGCGCATCCAGGAAGGTGTCGCTTCGCTGGGCGGCTATGCCGAGGTGTTCCAGCGGAACGTCCTGGCGTCGGGTGTCGTGCCGCAGATCAGCCTTATCATGGGGCCGTGCGCGGGCGGCGCGGTCTACAGCCCGGCGATGACCGACTTCATCTTCATGGTGAAGGACAGCTCGTACATGTTCGTCACCGGTCCCGACGTCGTGAAGACCGTGACCAACGAAGTGGTGACGCAGGAGGAACTGGGCGGCGCGATCACGCACACGACGAAAAGCTCGGTCGCCGATCTGGCGTTCGAGAATGATATCGAGGCGCTGCTAGCGGCCCGCGATTTCTTTGACTATCTGCCCGAAAACAACCGCAGCGGCGTTCCGGTCCGCCCGACGAGCGACCCCTATGACCGCGCCGAGCCCAGCCTCGACACGCTGATCCCGCCGAACGCGAACCAGCCTTATGACATGCACGAGCTGATCCGGAAGACCGTCGACGAAGGCGATTTCTTCGAGGTGCAGCCGGCGCATGCGGGCAACATCATCTGCGGCTTCGGGCGCATCGAGGGCCGCACGATCGGCATCGTCGCGAACCAGCCGCTGGTGCTGGCGGGCGTGCTCGACATCAATTCGTCGAAAAAGGCGGCGCGCTTCGTCCGCTTCTGCGACGCGTTCGAGATTCCGATCATCACCTTCGTCGACGTCCCCGGCTTCCTGCCCGGTACGGCGCAGGAGTATAATGGCATCATCAAGCATGGCGCGAAGCTGTTGTTCGCCTATGCCGAGGCGACGGTGCCGAAGATCACGGTGATCACGCGCAAGGCCTATGGCGGTGCATATGACGTGATGGCGTCGAAGCATCTGCGCGGCGACCTGAACTATGCGTGGCCGACCGCCGAGATCGCGGTGATGGGCGCGAAGGGCGCGGTCGAGATCATCTTCCGCAGCGACATCGGCGACCCCGAAAAGATCGCGCAGCGCACGAAGGAATATGAGGATCGCTTTGCGAACCCCTTCGTTGCGGCATCGCGCGGCTATATCGACGAGGTCATCCACCCGCACAACACGCGCAAGCGTATCGCGCTGGGACTGCGGAAGCTGCGGAACAAGAGCCTCGAGAACCCGTGGAAGAAGCACGACAACATTCCGCTGTGAGCTGATCCGATGCGCAAATTTCTCTCCCTTGGCGTCTCGGCCCTTCTGCTCCTGCCCGCGGCTCCGGCATCGGCGTTCGACCCCGACACGCCTGTCGGCAAGCCAACGCCGGATTTCCCGGTCCTGTTGACGAGCGACCCCGACACGACGCTGAAACTGGCGTTCGTCGCGGCCTTCGGGCTGACGAAGGGCGTGCCCGATGATGTGCAGGCGGTGCGGGTGATCGACGGGCGAAGCTATGACTTCATTCCCGTCGCGCTTCATCTGCTGCCGAACAATGTCGGCGTGCTGCTGAGCGTCGGCGGTTTCGACGAGGCCGGTCATGGCGACGGCGGTATCAACGCGATCCACTATCTGCAGGGCGGCCCCTCCGGGTGGCAGCTCAAGGGCGAATGGCTGAACCTGGGTTCGGTGGGTACGATGGGCAATGCCGCGACGGCATGGGGCTTCAGCGACGCGCTGGGCAAGAATCCCTATCTGATCACCTCGGGCGGCGGGGTGTGGCAGGGCTGCGCGATCAGCGGTGCGACGCTGACCGAACTGACGCCCGATGGCCCGGTCGACCGCGGCAGCTTTACCGACGGGATGAGCTCGGGCGCTGGTCTGGGGCAGAAGGAGCAAAGCTTCGACGGCCAGATTTCGGCCGCCGTCCCCGACAAGAGCTTTACCGTGAGCTATACCGGCTCGCGGGCATTCAAGCAGCAATATGTACTGAAGAGCGGCAAATATGAACCGGTCGGTAAGGACCGGGTTCCCGGCTGCTGAGGAGAATGAGATGAAACTGGGCCGCCTCAATCATATCGGCGTCGCGACGCCGTCGATCGCCGACAGCATCGTCTTTTACCGCGACGTGATGGGCGCAACGCAGATCCACGAACCCTTCGACCTGCCCGAGCAGGGGGTGAAGGTGTGTTTCGTCGACACGCCGACCGACAGCGGACTTAACGGCACACAGATCGAGCTGATCGAACCATTGCCGGGCAATGCATCGATCGCGGCTTTCCTGCAAAAGAACCCCGCGGGCGGACAGCATCACCTTTGCTATGAAGTCCCGGACATTCACGCCGCGAAGGCCGAGTTCGAGGCGATGGGCAAGCGCGTGCTCGGCGAACCGCGGATCGGGGCGCATGGGACGCTGATTTTCTTCCTGCACCCCAAGGATATGGACGGGGTGCTGACCGAGATCATGGAGACGCCGAAGGGCGCGCATTGATCTGTTTTTCCCGGTGAAAACCCGGGCCTATGACTGCACGAGGCCCCGGCTTGCGCCGGGGATCACAACGCGAGACCGCATATGACCGACAAGCCAACGCTGAACCAATGGGCCGAAGCCGCCGCCAAGGAAGTGAAGGGCAAGGACCTGACCTGGGCGACGCCCGAGGGGATCGACGTCAAGCCGCTCTACACGGCCGAGGATGTGACGATCGAGCCTGGGCTTCCCGGCTTTGCGCCCTTCACGCGCGGCGTGCGCGCGTCGATGTATGCGGGACGGCCGTGGACGATCCGGCAATATGCGGGCTTTTCGACTGCTGAGGAATCGAACGCCTTTTATCGTCGCAACCTGGCGGCGGGGCAGAAGGGGCTATCGGTCGCCTTCGACCTGGCGACGCACCGCGGCTATGACAGCGACCATCCGCGCGTCGTCGGCGACGTCGGCAAGGCGGGCGTGGCCATCGACAGCGTCGAGGACATGAAGATCCTGTTCGACGGCATTCCGCTCGACCAGATGTCGGTGTCGATGACGATGAACGGCGCGGTGATCCCGATCCTGGCCTTTTTCATCGTCGCGGGCGAGGAGCAGGGGGTCGAGCGCAAGCTGCTCGACGGGACCATCCAGAACGACATCCTGAAGGAGTTCATGGTCCGCAACACGTATATCTATCCGCCCGAACCGAGCATGCGGATCATCTCCGACATCTTTGGCTATACCAGCCGCGAGATGCCGAAGTTCAACAGCATCTCGATCAGCGGCTATCATATGCAGGAAGCCGGCGCGACGCAGGTGCAGGAGCTGGCCTTCACCATCGCCGATGGCGCCGAATATGTGCGCTATGGCGTGGCCAGCGGCCTCGACATCGACAAGTTCGCGGGGCGTTTGAGCTTCTTCTTCGCGATCGGCATGAACTTTTTCATGGAGATCGCGAAACTGCGCGCCGCGCGCGTGCTGTGGCACCGCGTGATGACCAACCTGGGCGCGAAGGACGAGCGCAGCAAGATGCTGCGGACGCACTGCCAGACGTCGGGGGTCTCGCTGACCGAGCAGGACCCGTACAACAATGTCATGCGCACGACGATCGAGGCGATGGCCGCGATGCTGGGCGGCACGCAGAGCCTGCACACCAACGCGCTCGACGAAGCGATCGCGCTGCCGACCGACTTTTCGGCGCGTATCGCGCGCAACACGCAGATCGTCATCCAGGAAGAAACCGGGATGACCAAGGTCGTCGACCCGCTGGGCGGCTCCTACTATGTCGAGGCGTTGACGCAGGAACTGGTCGACAAGGCGTGGGAGATCATCGAGCGCGTCGAAAAGGAAGGCGGCATGGCCAAGGCCGTCGCCGCCGGCTGGCCCAAGGCGATGATCGAGACCGCCGCCGCCGCGCGCCAGGCCCGCGTCGACCGCGGCGACGACGTGATCGTCGGCGTGAACAAATATCGCCTCGCGAACGAGGACCTGCTCGAAACGCTCGAGGTCGATAACACCAAGGTCCGCGAGGCGCAGATCGCGCGCATCAACAAGACCAAGGCGGGCCGCGACGAGGCGGCGTGCCAGGCTGCGCTCAAGGCGCTGCGCGATGCGGCGGCGGGCGAGCAGTCGATCGAGAACAACCTGCTGGCCCACGCGGTCGAAGCGGCGCGCGCGCGCGCGACGCTGGGCGAGATTTCGTCGGCGATGGAGGAAAGCTTCGATCGCTATGGCACCCAGCCGACGCCGGTGAAGGGCGTCTATGCCGCGCCCTATGAAGGCGACGCGCGTTGGCAGCAGGTGCTGGACGGTGTCGCGGCGGTCGAGCGCCGCATGGGCCGCAAGCCCAAGCTGCTCGTCGCGAAGATGGGGCAGGACGGCCACGACCGCGGCGCGAACATCATCGCGTCGGCGTTCGGCGACATGGGCTTCGACGTCGTGTCGGGACCGCTGTTCCAGACGCCCGACGAGACGGTGGTGCTGGCGCTCGACAGCGGGGTCGACGTCGTCGGCGCATCCAGCCTGGCAGCCGGCCACAAGACGCTGATCCCCGAACTGATCAACAAGCTGCGCGAGGCGGGCCGCAACGATATCAAGGTCATCGCGGGCGGGGTTATCCCTCCGCAAGACTATGATTATCTCCGCGACGCCGGCGTCCAGGGCATCTATGGGCCCGGCTCCAATGTGGTCGAATGCGCCGCCGACGTGCTGCGCCTGCTCGGCCACAATATGCCGCCGCTGGAGGATGCTGCATGAGTGACGATATCGACGAGGGCAAGGTCGGGGTGGAACCCGAAAAGAGTGATGGTGCGGCGTATCTCTACGATTATTTCAAGCACCTGACCTCGCTCTCGATCCTGACGCTCGGCGGCGTGCTCGCGATTTCGCAGCGCGAAGGCGCGGCGCCCGGGCAGGCGCAGATGTATGCCGTCGTCATTCTTGTGGCGCTGGCGGGCGTGCTCGCCTTCTCGGGCTCCGGCGCCATCGTGCGGCAACAGAGCACCGGCAAGACGCCGGGCAAATGGTTCAACCCGAATTTCTATCGCATCGCATCGCCCGCCAGCCTGTCGCTTGGCGTCGGCATGTTTCTCGCACTCTATCTCAAAGGGGTCGCCTCATGAGCGAAGATATCGTTCGCACCGACTGGACGCGGGAGGAGATCGCCGACCTGTTCGATCTTCCGTTCGACGAATTGATGTGGGAGGCGCAGGGCGTTCACCGCCGCCACCACGCGCGCGGCGAGGTGCAGCTTTGCACGCTGCTGTCGATCAAGACCGGCGGCTGCGTCGAGGATTGCGGCTATTGCTCGCAGTCGACCCACGCCGACACGGGGCTGAAGGCGACCAAGCTGATGGACGTGCGCGCCGTGCTGCAGGCGGCGGCGCAGGCGAAGGATTCGGGATCGAAGCGCTTTTGCATGGGCGCCGCATGGCGCAACCCCAAGGAACGCGACATGCCCGCGATCGTCGAGATGATCGAGGGCGTGCGCCAGATGGGCATGGAAACCTGCATGACGCTGGGTATGCTCAACAAGGAGCAGGCGCAGACGCTCGCGGTCGCGGGGCTCGACTATTACAACCACAATATCGACACGAGTCCGGAGAATTACGAGAATATCATCTCGACCCGGACGTTCCAGGACCGGCTCGATACGCTGGAGGAAGTGCGCAACGCAGGGATCAACGTCTGTTCGGGCGGAATCGTCGGGCTGGGTGAGAACCGCCAGGATCGCGTCGGCTTCATCCACGCGCTCGCGACGCTGGAGCGGCATCCCGAAAGCGTGCCGGTGAATGCGCTGGTCCCGGTGAAGGGCACCGTGCTGGGCGACATGCTGGCCGACACGCCGCTCGCCAAGATCGACGATATCGAGTTCGTCCGCACGATCGCGGTCGCGCGCATCACCATGCCGAAATCGATGGTTCGCCTGTCGGCGGGCCGCGAGAGCATGTCGGAGGCGACGCAGGCGCTTTGCTTCATGGCGGGCGCGAACAGCATCTTCACCGGCGACAAGCTGCTCACGACCGGCAACCGCGGCGACAATGCCGACGCGGCGCTGTTCGCAAAGCTGGGGCTGCGGCCGATGGAGGCCGAAGAGCCGATGCGGATGGAAGCGGCGGAGTGAGGAATTCTCCTCCCGCTCGCGGGAGGGATTAGGGGAGGGCCTGTTCCCTCCGAACAAGTTTCGAATTTCGCAAACGGGACAGGCCCTTCATCGGCCGCTCTCGAAAGCGGGACGGGAGTGAGAGAGTGTTCAAGAAAATCCTGATCGCCAACCGTGGTGAGATCGCCTGCCGCGTCATCAAGACCGCGCGGCGCATGGGCATTGCGACCGTCGCCGTCTATTCCGACGCCGACGCGCGCGCGCCTTTCGTGCAGATGGCCGACGAGGCGCTCCATATCGGACCGTCGCCCGCGTCCGAATCCTATCTGATCGCCGACAAGATCATCGCGGCGTGCAAGCAGACCGGCGCCGAGGCGGTGCATCCGGGCTATGGCTTCCTGTCCGAGCGCACCAGCTTCGCCGAGGCGCTGGCCAAGGAAAATATCGCCTTCATCGGCCCGCCGGTGAACGCGATCGCGGCGATGGGCGACAAGATCGAGTCGAAGAAGCTGGCGAAGGAAGCGGGCGTCAACGTCGTCCCCGGCTTCGTCGGCGAAATCCGCGATACCGAGCATGCGGTCGAGATTTCGAACGAGATCGGTTATCCGGTGATGATGAAGGCGTCCGCCGGCGGCGGCGGCAAGGGCATGCGCCTTGCCTATGACGAGAAGGACGTCCGCGAAGGGTTCGAGGCGACCAAGCGCGAAGGCCTGAACAGCTTTGGCGACGACCGCGTCTTCATCGAAAAGTTCATCCTCAACCCGCGTCACATCGAGATCCAGATTCTGGGCGATCAGCACGGCAACACGCTGTACCTCAACGAACGCGAGTGCAGCATCCAGCGCCGCCACCAGAAGGTGGTCGAGGAAGCGCCGTCGCCGTTCGTTTCGCCCGCAATGCGCAAGGCGATGGGCGAGCAGTGCGTCGCGCTTTCCAAGGCGGTCGGCTATTACAGCGCGGGTACGGTCGAACTGATCGTCTCGGGCGCCGACCCGACGGGCGAGAGCTTCTATTTCCTCGAAATGAACACGCGCCTGCAGGTCGAGCATCCGGTGACCGAAGCGATCACCGGCATCGACCTGGTCGAACAGATGATCCGCGTCGCCGCGGGCGAGAAGCTGGAGCTGACGCAGGACGATGTGAAGATCGACGGTTGGGCGATCGAGAACCGCGTTTATGCGGAGGATCCCTATCGCGGCTTCCTGCCCTCGACGGGCCGCCTGGTGCGGTATCGGACCCCCGTCCCGGCGTGGGAAGGCGATGAGCGCGGTATCGACGGCGTACGTGTCGATGCGGGCGTCGAAGAGGGCGGCGAAGTGTCGATCTTTTACGACCCGATGATCGCGAAGCTGATCACCTGGGGCAAGACGCGCGACGAGGCGGCCGACCTGCAGATCGCGGCGCTCGACCGTTTCGAACTCGAAGGGCTGGGGCACAATATCGACTTCGTCTCGGCCATCATGCAGCACCCGCGCTTTCGTTCGGGCGAACTGACGACGGGTTTCATCGCCGAGGAATATCCCGAAGGTTTCCATGGCGCGCCGACCGATGAGAAGATCGCGCGGGCCCTCGCGGCAATCGCGGGCTTCATGGCGAGCGCCGAGGCCGATCGCGCGCGGCGCACCGACGGCCAACTCGGCGACCGGCTCGAACCGCCGGCCAAGTGGCAGGTGTCGATCGACGGCGAGGCGCACAAGGTCAAGATCGGCGAGAAGCATATCAAGGTCGACGGCGACAAGATCGACATCGCGCTTGAATATACGCCGGGCGACCGGCTGGTCGTCGCCGAGATCGACGAAAGCGAATTGGCGGTGAAGGTCGCGAAGACGCGCGGCGGCTGGCGGATGACGGCACGCGGTCATATCCACGATGTGCGCGTATTGCCGTGGCATGTCGCGCCGCTGTCGGCGCACATGATCGAAAAGATCCCGCCCGATCTGTCGAAATTCCTGATCTGCCCGATGCCGGGCCTGCTCGTCGCGCTGCATGTCGGCGCGGGCGACAAGGTCGAGGCGGGCCAGCCGCTCGCCACGGTCGAGGCGATGAAGATGGAGAATATCCTGCGCGCCGAAAAATCGGGCGTCGTCAAGATCGTCAACGCGGCCCAGGGCGACAGCCTGGCCGTCGACGCGGTCATCCTCGAAATGGAGTGACGCGTTGCACGTCGATCACCAGCAGGACGCGCCGGCGGCGGAGGCGATCGGTTTCGACGATTTTCTCCGCGTCGACATTCGCGTCGGCACGATCGTCGAGGCCGAGCCCTTTCCGGAAGCGCGCAAGCCCGCGTTCAAGCTGAAGATCGACTTCGGCCCCGCGATCGGGATCAGGAAGAGCAGCGCGCAGATCGTCGCCCGCTACACGCTCGAAGAGCTTGTCGGGCGACAGGTCGCCGCCGTGGTGAACTTTCCGCCGCGCCAGATCGGGAAATTCATGTCCGAAGTCCTGACGCTCGGCTTTGCGGACGAGGAGGGCGCGGTGATCCTGTTTGCGCCCGATCACGCGGTGCCGAACGGCTCGCGTCTCTTCTGACCTTTCGCGCGCGGGGCTGACGGGTTAAGCTCCGCTCGGGAACAGGGGGAGAGGGACGATGACGTTACCGGTAACCGCATTCGTAGCCGCCGTTTGCGCGCTTTTGCTGCTGATCACCGCGATCGACACGGTCCGCCAGCGATTGCGACTGGGCGCGGCGTTCGGCGATCATGGCGACGCCAAGCTGATCAGCGCCAGCCGCGCGCACGGCAATCTGGCCGAATATGCACCGATCTCCATCATCCTGCTCGGCCTGCTGGAGACCACGCGCGCCAATCATATGGCGTTGATGGTCATCGGCGCGATCTTCCTGCTCGGCCGCGTCGGCCACATCGTCGGGCTCTATACGCCGTCGGAGCCGGGCAAGGCGCCGCTGGGCCGCCAGGTCGGCGTTGTCGCGACCTTTGCCACGCTGCTCATACTCGGGCTGTGGACGCTGTGGATTCTTGCGACGCAGAATCTGGGGTGATGGAGGGCGATAATCGCCCGCTCGACTATTGGCTGCTGATCGGAATGCAGACGGCTCCGATCCTGTTCGTGTGGCTGTTCCTGCGGCGCGGTTATCGATCTTCGCTGCGGCGTGCGGCCTTTACCTATGCGGCGGCGATGACGGCGCTGCCGATGATCGGCACCTTCGGCTAGCCTTGGCCGTCGACCAGCGCGACCGCGCGAATCCAGCCTTTAAGCTGAAGGTCGATTTCGGCTCCTCGATCGGCGTCAAAAAGAGCCGCGCGCAGATCTTCGCGCTACGCGCTCGACGAATTGCCGGGCGACAGGTTCCGGACGGATCTAGACCGTTCCGACCTTTCTTCGTCCGCCGATTTCAGAGCGCGTCGGGGTGCTGGTCGACCAACTCGAGCCGGCGGATGATTTGCCCGCACCGGATGATTGCACCCGGCGCGATCACGGCATTCGCGCCGATGCGAGCGTGATCGCCGATCAGCGCTCCGAATTTGGTGACGCCCGTATCTATCGCGCCAATCCGGATCGTTTTGTCCGCCATTTCATTCCGATAGTTGGCAACGATGCTGCCAGCCTCGAGGTTCACATCCGCGCCGATCACGGAGTCGCCAAAAAAATTGAAGTGGGCGAGCTTCGTGCCGTTGAACAGAAAGGAGGATTTCAGCTCGGATCCCGGGCCGATGATGCAGTCAGCGTCGAGATAGGTGCCACCGCGCAACAGGGCCCCGGCGGCTACGAAACAATTTTCACCGATGATCGCCGGCCCCTTGATCAGCGCGCCGACCTCCACTGTGGCACTGCGGTGCCGCGCGACGCCATCGTCGATCGCATAGCCGGCGCCGAGCCGGTCGATCGCTGCCCGTACATGGTGTTCGGCGTGCTGCGTGATCGCCCACGCCGCATCGTTGATCTGCCCGAAGGGTGAGTTTCGCCAGCCGGCGATCAGTTCGTCCAGCAACGGCTCACTCTGCCACCAGGGCCACCGCGCGAATCCAGCCTGCGCTCGCCCGCTCGATCTTCACGGGAAAGCAGCTCAGCGTCCAGCCGGTGGGCGGCAGGGCGCCGAGGTTGGTGAGCTTTTCGATCTGGTAATAGGGCTTGATGCGTCCGGCCTTGTGCCCCTCCCAGATGATGAACGGATCACGCGTTTCGGCCCAGCGCCGCGCGGTGTGGCTGAACGGCGCGTCCCAGCTCCACGCGTCGGTGCCGACGACCTTCACGCCGCGCTCGGTCAGATAGAGCGTCGCCTCGGCGCCCATGCCGCAGCCCTGGTCGGTGAAATTGTCGGTGCCGTAGACCGCGCCCGACTGGACGAGCACGATGTCGAGCGGTTGCAGGTCGTGGCCGATCCGCGCCAGTTCGGCCTCGACCTCGGCACCGCTCACCACATGTCCTGCCGGCTTGTCCGAGAAGTCGAGCTTCACGCCAGGGCGGAAGAACAGGTCGAGCGGCGCCTCGTCGATGCTGGGCGCCGGGCTGGCGCCGCTGTCGGTGGTCGAATGGAAATGCCAGGGCGCATCCATATGCGTGCCGTTGTGCGTCGAGAGCGTCAGGCTTTCGACCGCCCAGCCTTCGCCGTCGGGAAGGTCGTCCTTCGTCAGGCCGGGGAAGAACATCGCGATCTGTTCCCACGTATTTTCGTGGGTCATATAGCTGATCTGCGGGCGCATCACCGGTGGGTCGGATACGACGTCATTGGTGATCGGGATCGAAAGGTCGATGAACTGCATGGCGCGCAGTCTGCCACCGGAATGACGCTACGCCAAGAAGGCTTGCGCAGCGATGTGCGGCGGCTAGAGATGACCAAAGCCCGCACGGGGCGAGGGAGAGACTATGACCGACGCAGCCGCCGTCGCCGACCATGGCGCGGTTTATCAGCCGACCGCGAAGGATATCCGCCTGGTCATTGCCGCATCGTCGGCGGGGACCATCTTCGAATGGTATGATTTCTTCATCTACGGCACGCTCGCGGCGATTATCGGCAAGGCTTTTTTCCCCAGCGACAATGCGACCCTGGAAATCCTGCTCGTCTGGGCCGGATTTGCGGTGGGCTTTGGTTTTCGGCCGTTGGGCGCGGTGCTGTTCGGCTTTCTCGGCGACAGGTTGGGGCGTAAATATACCTTCCTCGTGACGGTGACGCTGATGGGCATCGCGACGGCGGGCGTCGGATTGATACCGTCGGCCGCCACCATCGGGATCGCCGCGCCGATCATCGTGATCCTGCTGCGCATCCTGCAAGGTCTGGCGCTCGGCGGCGAATATGGCGGCGCTGCGGTCTATGTTGCCGAGCATTCGCCGCCCGAAAAGCGCGGTTTCTACACCAGCTTCATCCAGGCGAGCGTGGTCGGCGGCTTTGTGCTCAGCCTGATCGTCGTGCTCGGCTGCAAGGCGCTGATGCCCGATGCCCTGTGGGAAAGCTGGGGATGGCGCGTGCCGTTCCTGCTGTCGCTGATCCTGCTCGCGATTTCGCTGTGGATGCGCCTGAAGCTGTCCGAGAGCCCGGTGTTCCAGGCGATGAAGGCCGAGGGCGAGCTGGCCAAGAATCCGCTCAAGGAAAGCTTTACCTATCCGGGCAATCCGAAGCGCATCTTCGTCGCGCTGTTCGGCATCGCCGCCGGCCTGACCGTCATCTGGTACACGGCGATGTTCTCCGGCCTCGCGTTCCTGAAAGGGCCGATGAAGGTCGACGATACCGCGGCCGAGATCATCGTCGGCTTCGCCGCGGCGCTCGGCATGGGCTTTTTCCTGTGGGCGGGCCATCTGTCCGATCGCATCGGGCGGAAGAAGCCGATCGTGTGGGGCTATGCCGCGACGCTGATCCTGCTGTTTCCGCTCTTCTGGCTGATGGGCGCCGTCGCGAACCCCGACCTGAAGGAAGCGGCCGCCAAGGCGCCCGTCGTCGTGACCGGCAGCCAATGCTCCTATGATCCGTTCGCGCAAAAGGGACAGGCCACGGCGTGCGGGCGCACGATCGCCGAACTGACGAAGCTGGGCGTTCCCTATACGGTTCAGTCGTCGGCCAGCGGCTTCGACAGCGTGAAGATCATGATCGGCGCGCGCGAGGTCGCGGGCGAGGATCCGGCGATCCTGAAACCCGCGCTGGAGGCCTCGGGCTACAGCTTCGACAAGCAGGTTCCGGGTCCGCTGGCGATCGGCGTCATCCTGGTCGCGCTGCTTGGCCTGAGCGCGCTGTCGGGGTTCACCTATGGTCCCGTAGCGGCGCTGTTGTCGGAAATGTTTCCGCCGCATGTGCGCTATTCGTCGCTGTCGATTCCCTATCACCTCGGCACCGGCTATTTCGGCGGTTTCCTGCCCTTTATTGCCAGCCTGATCGCCGCGGTAACCGGCAATGCCTATGCCGGATTGTGGTATACATGGGGCGTCGTGCTCGTCGCTTTCCTGGTCGCGGCGTTCATGCTGAAGGAACCGGTCGAAGGGGAATGGGACCGCCCGAAAGCAGGCTGACCCCATTGGCGCTGCCCCGAAACGCGTCTAGGGGCGGTGCATGATCGACATCGCATCGCCGCTCCGTCTACGCATCGATTCCGCCGCGCTCGTTTCCAATTGGCGCTGGCTTGCGGCGCAGAGCGGTCAGGCGTGCGGCGCGGCGATCAAGGCCGACGGCTATGGCCTTGGCGCGCGCGGCGTGATGCGCCACCTGGCGGCTGCCGGATGCCGTGATTTCTTCGTCGCGACCTGGGCCGAGGCGGCCGCCCTGATGCCGCTGGCGGAGGGCGTGTCGCTTTCGGTGCTGCACGGCGTGGGGAAGAGCGACATGATCGCCGCGCGAACGCTGCCCGCGCGTCCCGTCCTCAACAGCCTGGAACAGGTCGCGCGCTGGCGCGAGGCGGGCGAGGGGAAGCCGTGCGACGTGATGATCGACACCGGCATGAACCGGCTGGGCCTGCGTCCCGAAGAGGCGCTGGGCGGGGCGCTTGATGGGCTGGTGATCGAGACGCTGCTCAGCCACTTGGCGTCGGCGGACGAGGATAGCCCGCAGAATGCAAGCCAGCTTGCCGCCTTTCGCGCGGTGCGCGAGCAAATCCCGGCGCGGCGGTACAGCCTGGCGAACAGCGCGGGCATCTGTCTGGGCGCCGACTATGGTTTCGATCTGACGCGCCCCGGGCTGGCGCTCTATGGCGGGATCCCGCGGGAAGAGGCGCGCGGGGCGATCCGTCAGGTCGCGTTTCCCGAAGCGCGGGTGCTGCAGCTTCGCGAGGTGCCCGCCGGCGAAACGGTCGGCTATGGCGCGACCTGGACGGCGCAGCGGACCAGCCGGGTGGCGGTCGCGAACATGGGATATGCCGACGGGTATCTGCGCTGCCACGCGGGGTCGGGCGGCGCGACATGGCGTGCAAGAGACCTGCCGCTCGTCGGACGCGTGTCGATGGACCTTGTCGCTTTCGATGCAAGCGATGCCGATGGGCTGGGCGAGGGCGACTGGCTGGCGCTCGATTACGACCTGGCGCAGGTCGCGGACCGCAGCGGCCTGTCGCAATATGAACTGCTGACCGGGCTCGGGACGCGTTACGATCGCTACTGGATATGAAAATGGGCCCTCCGGCATGGCCGGAGAGCCCATTTCCTGACGTTCACGTCCGCGGTCAGAAGCTGACGCTTGCCCCCAGGCGGAAGTAACGTCCCAGAACACCGCGGAAATAGGTGATCGAACCGCCGCTCGCCGGATAGGGGTAGGGCGGCTGCTTGTCGAACAGGTTGTCGACCGTGAAATGCAGGTCGAACCGGTCAGCGATGCTGACGTTCGCGCCGACGTTGACGAAGACCACGCTCGGAAGGTTGTTGAGGCCGTCCGGATAATAGTCGTCAGCGACTTCGGGATCGATCTTTGCCTTGCCGATGTAGGAAAGCTGCGTGAACACGCCGAAGCTCGGTTCGGTGTAGTTCACCGACAGCACGCCCTTGTGCTTCGAATAGCCGATGCCGCCGTCCTGCTGCGTCCGGGCCGAGCCCGGATCGGCGCGGGTGCTGAGTTCGTCCATATACTGGTACGAGAGGCTGAACGACACTTGGCTTTCGGCGCCGAGGAACGGCGTCGGGACGCGGTAGTCGACGGAGCCGAGCAGGCCCTTGTAGCGCATGTCCGCCAGGTTCAGATACTGCACCTCGACGAAGTCGATCTGGCCGCTGGCATCGCGCGTGAAGCGGGCGCAATTGGCCGCGTTCGGGAAATCGGTCGAGTCATAGCAGTTGGCCAGGATCGTACCGGCGCCGCCATCGGTGATCGCGTCGGTCAGCTTGATATCGACCCAGTCGACGCTCGCGCGCAGGCGCGGGATGAAGCTGGGAGCGAACACCGCGCCGATGGTCCAGCTATCCGCCTTTTCATTCTTCAGGACCGGGTTGCCCTCGATCGCCTGGAGGAAGGACGCGCTGTTCGACAGCGAGCTGAAGTTCGCGGGCAGGCCGTCGGCGGCGCAATTGGCCTGACGGGTCGTCGGGGCGGGGCCGTTGCCGAGGTTCGCCTGGTCGCACGGATCGACGGCAAAGCCGAAGAAGGTGCTCGACGGGTTGAACAGTTCGGTGATCGCGGGCGCACGGATCGCGCGGGTAAAATTGCCGCGGATCGTGAAATCCGGAACGATCCCCAGGCGGCCGCCGAGCGTCCAGGTCCAGTCGCTGCCGGCCAGGCTGTGGTCGACGTAACGCACGGCGCCCTTGACCTCGAGGAGGTCGATGAAGCTGTCGGTCGACGGCGAGATGATCTGGGCCAGGAATTCACCCGAGATTTCGTCGGTGTTGAATTTGCCGTTGACCGGCAGGATCGGCACCGAACGGCCATAGGGGACGCGATCGTTCGTGGGATCGCCGTCGCCATTCTCGTCGGTCAGCGGATCGGGATCGTCGGCGCCGTAGAAAAAGGCGCCGGGATCGAATTTCTGGGATTCCTCGCGATGCTCATAGCCGATGGCGATCGAGAAATCGCCGCCCGGAAGCTTGAACAGGGGACCCGACAGCGACGCCGTGAAATCCTTTTGCTTGTTGATCGAACGCGGGTTCGCGATCGCCGTGATATAGTCGAGCGCGGCCTGCGAATTGCGTCCCGTACCGAACAGGTTGATCGGCGTGCAATTGGGGTTGATCGACGGGAAAGGCGAATTGACCACACCCGCGCGGCAGGTGATCGTACCGCCCGGTCCGGCGACGGCGTCGATCGCATTCAGGAAATTCTGCTGAATGATCTCGCGCGACTCGCTCGTCGTCTTGGAGCGGCCATAGTTGCCGACGACTTCCCAGTTCCACGTTCCCGCAAGCAGGTCGAAACTGCCGTCGAAGCCGCCGACAAAGCGCATCACCTCGACCTCACCCGTCGAATTGCCGGTCGCAAGATCGGTATTCGCCCGCGCGAGGTAGAAATAATCCTGACTCGGCGCGCCCGAATTCAGGTCGGACAGCGGATTGTTGTTGATCGCATCGATGATCGCTGCCCGCGCCGCAGGGGTGAGGAACGGGTTATCGACGCTCATGATCAGATTGCCGTCGGCGTCGCCGGCATTGGCGAACAGCGCCGAGTTGTACACGGGTTGGTCGCGCAGATTGCGACCCTTGCTGTTCGAATACCAGGCCTCGCCGAAGAAGCGGACCGAATCGGTCAGCTCATATTTCGTCGTCAGGATCGCGCTGTAGCGGCGCGTTTCCGACAGGAGGTTCGTCGTGGGCACCAGGCTGAAGCCGTTGCCGCCTTCGAAGTCGACGCCGAACGAGCCCGGCGCGCCGGCGTAGCGGCCGAAGTCGATCGGGATCAGGTTACCGTTTTCGTCGAAGCGAAGCTGGGCGCCGCTGGCGTTCTGGACGCCGAAGTTCAGGCCGTTGGTGCCGAAGAAGAGCAGTTCCTGTTCGGGGCTGAGCGGGATGAAGTCGCCGCCGACCATCGGAATGCCGCTGTCCGAAATCGCCGGAATCCGACGATCGCGATACAGCTCCTGGCTGAAGATCGAAGTAGGGTCGCTGGCGTTGCCGAAAAACAGGCCGCTCGAATAGAAGGAGCGATCGACGCCGGTCAGCCCCTTGCTCTTGTTATACTCACCCGCGAAGGTGATGTTGCCGCGGCCATCGCCGAAATTCTGGCCGGCGAGCGCGCGAACGCGGTAGTTCTGGCCATCGCCGCGATCCGAAATGCCATATTGGCCGTCGATTTCGAGGCCTTCATAATCCTGTTTAAGGATGACGTTGATCGTCCCCGAGATCGCGTCCGCGCCATAGATCGGCGCGCCGCCGACGGCGATCGTCTCGATCCGATCGAGCAACTTGGTCGGAATGATGTTGAGGTCGACCTGGCTGCCCGCGCCGGTAGGACCAAAGATCGATGAGGTGTTCGACGATACGAAGCGGCGGCCGTTGACCAGGGTCAGGGTGCGCTGCGAGCCGAGGCCCAGGAAGTTGACGAAGCTTTGCCCCTGACCCAGTCCAGACTGAGCGCCGATGGGCGAGTTGCCGGGAACGCCGAAAGACGGCTGCTCATTGAGTGCCTGGCCCAGCGTTTCGAAGCCGCGCGCCTCGATGTCGGTCGATTGGACGACGACAGAGGGCTCTACGGTGTCGAAGTTGGCACGGGCGATGCGCGAACCGGTAACGACGATCGTCTCGCCGCTGGCGGCAGTGTCGCTGCTCTCATCGGCCGCGGTGGGGGCGCCCTGCGCGATGGCGGGGGACGCAACGGAAATGGCCACTGCAAAGGCGGCGGCACCCAGAAACAGGTGTGACTTGATCATGGAATACTCCCTGTACCACTCGGAATGGGGGGTGAGCGGTTCGCCGCTAGGAAGACCTGTAATGGTTAACGAAGTCGCCACGATGGGATGAAAATGGCCGAAAACGGTCGATGTCGCAGGCTGGATGCGACTTTTGGGCAACAGTTTCGACGAGAATGGCGGCTTGAAGGCCTGGCTCAGCCCGGCGGGTAAAGGCCCCATGGGTCGAAGTCGCGCGCCCGAATCCAGCGCGTGCTGATCCATTTCTCACCCTGCGATACGGGCAAGCCGGCGTGCCGGCTCCGCTCGTCTGCGCGGCCATCAGGCACTGTGTTGGCGAACAGGATCGCATCGCCGATCTTGCCGCGATATTCGATGCCGGCGGTCGGGAACTGGGTCGCGCCGCCTTCATATCCATCGCTCAAATAGGCGATCAACGTGAGCACGCGCTGGTTGCTCTCGCCCGGAAGGCAGTCGTGGTGCAGGCGATACTGCTGTCCGGGCACGTAGCGAAGCACGGTAAGCGGCTCGCCCTGTCGGACGCGGGTTCCGGTTGCGGCGGCGATCCGCAGGTTGAGGGCGTGGACGACCATATCCTGCTGGATCGGGCCCAGAACCGTGCCGTCGGACGTGCGAATGGGGTTCGGCGATTCCTTGCCCGTACGCGAATCGACGACGATCGACGGCGTCATATCGGGGCGCGAAAGCGCGACGACGTGAGCGCATTCGTCGGCCGTGAACAATCGCTCGAGGGTTCCGATACGCGGGGTGTCCGAGCGGATGTCGAGCGGGGGGACGGAAACCGGCGTACCGTCGGGGTTCAACTCCATCCGCCCGATAAGCTCCTGTTGCCTTGCGGCAGCTGGATCCTTCTCCGCCGCCTTTTCCAGCAGGGCGAGGGCGCCAGGCCAGTCGGCCGCGCCACCCGCGCCCATCGCCACGAAGACGGCGTGGGTCAGCGCGCTCTGCTTGTCCCCAACCTGGCCGCCGCGTTCGAACAAGGTTCGCGCCATGGCGAAATCGCGCCGCACGGGATAGCCATAGACGTGCCACAGCGCGAGTTCACGCAGCGCCTGGCCGTCGCCGCGTTGCGCCGCCTGCGACAGCAACTGCACTGCTCGTGCCGCCTCGCCAGCGCCGAGAAGCCGCCGAGCCTGGTCGGCAATGGATTCCATCCGGATCATGTCGCCTGTCCTATCGGAGCGCCGGGCACAAAAAAAGAGGGCCGGACAAATGTCCGGCCCTCGATTTTCGACTGTTCCGTTTGGATCAGAACTTGGCGATGGCGCCAACATATCCATAACGTCCGCGGACGTCATAGATACCCGAGCCTGCACCGACGCCGGTCAGGCCGTACGGCGGCTGGCGGTCGAACAGGTTGTCAACACCGAGATAGACGTTGAAGCGGTCGTTCACGTCCGCGTCGAAGCGGATGTTGTGATACCAAACCGCCGGGTACTTCTTGACCTGGGCGTAGTCCGGGTTTTCCGGCGGACGGCCCTGGAGCGAGTTGAAGTCCTCGTAGGTGTTCAGGTACATGCCGCCGAGGTAACGCAGCTCGTAGGTGAAGCCCACCTTGCCGATCTTCGCGTTGGTCCGCAGGTTGAACGCGTCGACGGGATCGCCGAGTTCGCTCAGGATGCGGTTTTCGAAGTTCGGATTGGCCGGGTTCAGGAAGTTGCTGCGTTCCAGAGCGTGCGTCCAGACGCCGTTGAACGCCAGGCTGCCCCAATCGAACGACTTGCGGTAGTTCAGATTGACGTCGATGCCGCGCGCCGTGAGCTTCGCGAAGTTCAGCGTCGACTGAAGCAGCGTGCCCTCCACGATGCGGAACGCTTCTTCGCCGTTGCCGGTCGCACCGTTGACGCCAACGCGTTCGAACGAGCCGCAGAACGGGTTGTTCAGCGTCGGCTGGTCATAGCACTGGTTGACGATCGTCTGAGCGGCAACCGACGTGATGACGTTGTCGATCTTGATGTCGTAGTAATCGACCGACAGCGACAGGCCCGGGACGAAGCGCGGTTCGAAGACACCACCAACGGTGAAGCTCTTCGACGTCTCTTCGCGAAGGTTCGGGTTGCCGCCGCTGTTGATTTCGAGCGACTGAACATAGACGAAGTCATAGTTCGCCGGACGACCCTGAGCGGTACAGTTGGCAGCACGGAACTGCGAACCGGCGCCGAGGTTACGAGCCGAGCAAGGATCGGTGAAGTTCGGCGCGAAGTTCTGGCTCTGCTCCGAGAACAGCTCCGAAAGGTTCGGCGCACGAACCGACTTCGAGTAGCTCGCACGGAAGCGAATGTCCTCGATCGGCGCGTAATCGACGCCACCCGAATAGGTGTAAACCGTTCCGGTCGAACCCTTATAGTCGGCGATACGACCCGAACCGTTGACGGTCAGGGCGTGCGCGAACGGCATGTCCTTGAGCAGCGGGATCGAGACTTCGCCGAAAACTTCCTTCACCGAGAAGGTCGACTTCGGGAAAGCCGGGATCGCGTTGTAGAAGGCATAGCCGAACTGCGTGTCGTCATCGAGATCGTAGAAGTTGGTCTCACGACGATATTCCGCACCGACCGAGAAAGCGATCGGGCCGCCCGGCAGTTCGAACAGCTGGCTGAGGTCGCCCGCGACGAAGCCCGAAGCGACGAATTGGGTGATCTCACCCTGTGCCTTGGTGTTCTGCAGGACGTACTGACGCGCAGCCGCCGACGACGAGCCGTCACCGAACGGGTTGATCGGAACGCAGGACGCAACGTCCGCGCGCAGGCGATCACGGATGTAGATCTCGTCAGCGGTCGGGTTGGTCAGCGCGTTGAGCTGGCCCAGCGTACGACCGTCGATGTTCACATAGCCGGTCGTGTTGTTCGGATCGGTCGTTGCGCGGCAAACGACGTTGCCGTTGGTGTCGCGAACGGTGTCGAGGCCAAGCAGGTAACGCTGGACGTTGACGTTGCCCTGGATCTCGTTGCTTTCCTTGAACTTACCGTAGTTCGCCGAAATTTCGTAGTTCCAGTCGTCGTTGAAGTCGCCCTTGAAACCGCCGACAACGCGCCAGGTCTCACGAACCAGGCGTTCGTCGCGGATGCCGAACTCGGTCCAGTTCTTGCGAAGGCTGAAGCGCGTCGCGTTGGTCGGCGTGGCGCCGCCTGCGATGAGCTGCTGCTCGATGATCGCGCGTGCCTGCGTGTTCAGGTACGGGTTGTCGAGACGCGGACGTTCACGAACGTCGAGACCGCCAAGCGTGGTGCCCTGCGAGAAGAAGGGACCGCTCTGCGAACCCATGGCCGTCGTCTTGACATACTTCGCTTCGACGAAGGGCACGAGCGCGTCGCTGATGTCGTAGTGCGCGACGAAGTTGACCGAGATGCGCTCCAGCGTCGGGGTCAGCGTGACCAGACGGCCTTCGCGACCCGAATAGCCGTTGCCGCCGACATAGTTGCCGTTCGGGCCGAGGCCGATGCGGGTGCCGGTCTGCTGCGTCAGCGTGCCGTCGGGACGGAACAGATAGGTACAGGTGTACGCTGCGCCGAGCGGATCGCGACCGCAGGCCGCAGTCGGGCTGGTGAAGCCGAGCTGACCGCCGGTCGAAATGGTGGCCGAACGGATGTCTTCGTAGAAGATACGGTCGAACACGTCGTCGTAGTTCGGCGTCGGGCCGGTGGCCGAGTCGGTGTCGACAACGACGAAGTTGTTGTTCTGGTTGATGTTCCGGCCACGACCCGAAGCCGCATATTGCGACTGGTAGGCATATTCGACGTTCAGCGCGGCGTTACCGCGGCCATCGGCGAAGTTCTTGCCTGCGAGGAACGAGACATACTGGTTGCCGGCATCGCCATAGTCGAGGTTGACGCCCGCCTGGCCACGCAGCTGGATGCCGTCGTAGTTGTCCTTGAGGATGAAGTTGACCACACCGGCGATCGCGTCCGAACCATAGATCGACGAAGCGCCGCCCGTCAGGACGTCGACGCGCTCGATCATGTCGGTCGGGATGGTGTTGATGTCGACCGAGACGCCGTTCGACAGAATGTCGCCGGCGACGTGACGGCGGCCGTTGACCAGGACCAGCGTGCGCTGCGTGCCCAGACCGCGAAGGTCGAGCAGGTTCAGACCGCGGGTGCCGAGGAAGCGCGTGCCGTTCGACTGGCTGAGCGTGCTGCGGAGCTGCGGCAGGTCGTTCAGGACGTCACCGATCGAAACCTGGCCGGTTTCGAAGAACTCTTCGCCCGAAACGGTCGTGATCGGAACGGTCGATTCGAGGTTGGGCTGGCGGATGCGCGAACCCGTAACGACGATGGCGGTGCCGCCTTCTTCAGCCGTTTCGCCGGCTGCTGCCGCGTCGCCCTGGGCGTACGCCGGCATGGCGCTGAACAATGCAAGAGTCAGGGCAGAGCCCCGAACTAGCAGGCTAGTCTTCTTCATGATGTGTTTCCCCGTTAACCGTCCCGAAAAATTAAAGAACGGATCGGGGTCTAAAAAGCCCGAAAATTTTGAGGGCACAAGTCCAATGTGGCTAAATTCTTACATCCTGGGGTCGTCGGTGCGACGTTGTGGCATTTTCGCAACAGGTCAGGGCGGCGACCGCTAAGCCGCTGTTGAAGCATGATTGCTTGAGCAGGACATGATTTGATTCTCTGCGGCAGCCAAGGCACTGAATGATGCGGAATAATGGTTTCCATTGTAACGAAGTTACTTTTGCACGCATCATCGGTTAATAGCCGCCTGTCGAGGGCCCATGTTATAGATAGCCATGGTTTTGGTGAAAGTTGCGGTGCCAATCGGCCGTTCCTGGGCGGATGGCGCGCCGGTATCGGCGCCGGGGTAGGCGAATCGACTGCCGCAAGAGCCGTGCGCGGCGCACATGTTGCGATGCATCATAATTTGATGCTAATGCCTTTGGCTTCAACGATGGCCGAGGTCGCAACTGGGCCGCCTTCGCCGTGGGATATAGAGGAGCTCGGGTCAGCATGGCCAAGTCGAGGACAGCCGCGGATGGCGATGTCGTTACGATCAAGAAATACGCCAATCGGCGTCTTTATGATACGGAACGCAGTTGCTACATCACGCTCGACGATCTTGGCACGATGGTCCGGGACGGTCGCGATTTCCGCGTCGTCGACGCGAAGAGCGGCGAAGATATCACGCACAATGTCCTGACGCAGATCATCATGGACACCGAAACGCGCGGCGAAACCCTGCTGCCCGTCAATTTCCTGCGCCAGCTGATCGGCATGTACGGCGACAAGATGCAGTCGATGGTGCCGCAATATCTGGAGGCGTCGATGGCGTCCTTTAGGAAGAACCAGCAGGACGTCCGCGCAGCGTTCGAGGGTGCGCTCGGCTCCAACCCACTTGCCGAACTGACCCGGCGCAATCTGGAAATGTTCCAGCAAGCCGCGGGCGCGTTCATGCCAGGCGTTGCCGGAAACAAGTCGAAGGACGCCGAAATCGACGCGCTCAAGGCTGAAATCGCCGACCTGAAGGCCGAGCTCGCCAACAAGAAATAATCCGGGGCCGCTCTTCCGCCCCAAAGCACAGAAAACAGGACACATGATCAAGCATGCGCTCAGCGTAACCCGTCAGGCCGACTTCGCGGCCTGGTATCAGGATGTCATTGCCGAGGCCGATCTCGCCGAGGAATCGGGCGTGCGCGGCTGCATGGTGATCAAGCCGTGGGGCTGGGGGATCTGGGAACGGATCCAGAAGGTGATGGATGCCGACATCAAGGATGCGGGCGTCCAGAATTGCTATTTCCCGCTCTTCATTCCCTTGAGCTTCTTTGAAAAGGAAGCCGACCATGTCGATGGTTTTGCAAAGGAAATGGCGGTCGTTACGCATCACCGGCTGATCGCGGACGGCAAGGGCAAGCTCGTTCCCGATCCCGAAGCGAAGCTTGAAGAGCCGCTGATCATCCGTCCGACGTCTGAAACCGTCATCGGTGCGGCGATGAGCCGTTGGGTGCAGAGCTGGCGCGACCTGCCGCTGAAGGTCAATCAGTGGGCGAACGTCGTACGATGGGAGATGCGCACGCGCATGTTCCTGCGCACCAGCGAATTTCTGTGGCAGGAAGGCCATACGGCGCACGCCGATCGCGAAGATGCGATGGTGGAGACGCTGCGCGCGCTGGAAATGTATCGCGCCTTTGCCGAGGATGTTCTCGCCATGCCGGTGATTGCCGGTGAAAAGCCCGAGAATGAGCGCTTCCCCGGCGCGGTCGCGACCTATTCGATCGAAGCGATGATGCAGGACGGCAAGGCGCTCCAGGCGGGCACCTCGCACTATCTGGGCACCGGCTTCGCCGAAGCGGCGGGCATTCGCTATCAGGACAAGGATGGCGGCCACAGCCTTTGTCATACGACGAGCTGGGGCGTATCGACCCGCATGATCGGCGGCGTCATCATGACGCACGGCGATGACGACGGGCTGCGTTGCCCGCCGCGCATCGCGCCGCATCAGATCGTCATCGTCCCCATGTTGCGCGACAATGACGAGGACGTCGCAATTCTCGACTATTGCCGCGATCTCGAGACGAAGCTCAAGGCGCTCGACGCTTTCCGCGAACCTGTCCGCGTCCTGCTCGATACCGGTGCGAACAAGGCGCAGACGAAGCGCTGGGGCTGGGTCAAGAAGGGCGCGCCGCTGGTCGTCGAAGTCGGTCCGCGCGACGTCGCGGGCGGCAATGTCGCGGTCATCCGCCGCGACCGGCTGTACAAGGACGACGGCAAGCTCAACACGGCCTTCGTCGCGAAGGACGAATTCGTCGCGGGCGTGACCGCCACGCTCACCGACATCCAGGCGAGCCTGTATGCGGCGGCGAAGGAGCGGCTGCATTCGAACATTCGCCGCGACGTCACCGATCTGGCCGCGCATTTCTCGGGTGATGACAAGTTCGTCGGCTGGGTCGAGGTGCAATGGGCACGCCCGACCGGCGCGGTACTGGACGGGATCGTCGAGAAGCTGAAGGCGTTGAAGCTGACGATGCGTAATACACCGCTCGACGCGACGCCCGCCGACGGCGCCTGCTTCTTCACCGGCGAGCCCGCGGTTGAACGCGTGCTAATCGGGCGGACCTATTAATTGGCCAACGGACCGAAACGGCCGAAACCCGCGGGGTTGCCGTCGCCCGAGCAAATCCTGCGCTTTATCCAGGACAGTAGCGGAGCGATCGGGAAGCGGGAGATCGCCAAGCATTTCGGTCTGCACGGCGCCGACAAGATCGCGCTGAAAGCGCTGCTGAAGGACATGACCGACGAGGGGCTCGTCGACATGGCGCCCGGGCGCGCGTTCCACAAGCATGGCGGCTTGCCGCGCGTCACCGTATTGCGCGTCGCGGCGATCGAGGGCGATGCGGTGTGGGCTGTGCCCGATCATTGGGAGGGCAGCGGCCCTGCGCCGCGCCTTCGCGTGATGGAAAAGGGCCGCCGCAGCGCGCTGGGCATCGGTGACCGCATCCTGGCGCGGACCGAGGAGCGCGGCAGCGGCCATGTCGCGCACCCGATGAAAAAGCTGCAGGCAGGCGGCGAGACGATCATCGGCGTGCTGGTTGCCGACACCGGCCCTGGCGGCAAGCCGATGACCTGGCTGCGTCCCGCCGACAAGCGCGCGCGTTTCGACTTCGCCGTCGCGGACATGGGCGATGCGGCCATCGGCGACCTCGTGCGCGCCGAGCTTTCGGGCCGCGGCCCCGCGACGAAGGCCCGCGTGATCGATCGCATCGGTGACCCCTTCGCCCCGCGTTCGCTGAGCATGATCGCGATCGCGAAGCATGAAATCCCGCATGTCTTCGGCGAAGAGGTGGTGGCCGAGGCCGAGCTTGCCGCAAGGCTGCCGCTGACCCCCGACGGCCGCGAGGATTTGCGCGACCTGCCGATCGTTGCGATCGACCCTATCGACGCGCGCGACCATGACGACGCCGTCTGGGCGATCCCGGACGAGGATGCCGGCAACAAAGGCGGTTTTCGCGCGATCGTCGCGATCGCCGACGTCAGCTATTATGTTCGCGCCGACAGCGCGCTCGATCGCGAGGCGCGGCGTCGCGGCAACAGCGTCTATTTCCCGGACCAGGTCGTGCCGATGCTGCCCGAGACGCTGTCCGCGGGCGTTTGCTCGCTGAAAGCCGGCGAGGATCGCGCGGCGATGGCGTGCCATCTGGTCGTCGACAAACATGGGAAAGTGACGTCATGGCGTTTCACGCGCGCGCTGGTACGGCTGCGCGCGAATATCGCCTATGAACGCGCGCAGGCGGCCTTCGACGCCGATATGCCGGATGAGAGGTGGGACGGGGACGTGCTTCCCGCGCTCAAGAATCTCTGGGCCTGTTGGGCACTGCTGGCGAAGGCGCGCGACGCGCGGTCCCCGCTCGACCTCGATTTGCCCGAACGTCAGGTGCGGCTCGACGAACAGGGCAATATCGCAGAAATCCGGGTTCGCGAGCGGCTCGACGCGCATCGGCTGATCGAGGACTATATGATCGCGGCGAACGTCGCGGCGGCAAAGGCGCTGGAGGCGAAGAAATCGCCGGTCATGTACCGCATCCACGAGCCGCCGAGCCGCGAGAAGCTGGTCAGCCTCAAGGATTATCTCGAAACCTTCGAACAAAGCTTTGCGCTGGGGCAGGTCATCACGCCCGCCGTTTTCAACCGGCTGATCGACGGATTTTCAGGCGACGACCGCCTGCCTCAGATCATGGAAGCGATCCTGCGCAGCCAGACGCAGGCCTATTACGGCCCCGCCAATTCGGGGCATTTCGGCTTGGCGCTCGGCTCCTACGCGCATTTCACCTCGCCGATCCGCCGCTACGCCGACCTGATCGTCCACCGCGCGCTCGTCGATGCCTATCGTCTGGAGGTTCCGGGCAAGCCCAAGGGGCTGCCCGAACGCACCGGGCTTGGCGAGGCCGACCGCAAGGGCTTGTCACGTATCGGCGAGGCGATCAGCGCGCTCGAACGCCGCGCGATGGAGGCGGAGCGCGAGACGATCGACCGCTATGTCGCGGCCTATCTCGCGACCAAGGTGGGCGAAATCGTTCCCGCGCGGATCACCGGGGTTCAGCCTTTCGGCTTTTTCGCGACCGTCGATGGGCTCGGCGGCGACGGGCTGGTACCGGTATCGACGCTGGGCAGCGAACGCTTTTTCTATGACGAAGCCGCACGGACGCTCGACAGCGAACATGGGCGGGTGAGCTATTCGGTCGGGCAGCGGCTCGAGCTTCGCCTGATGGATGCCAATCCGATCAGCGGCGCGCTGCGCTTCGAGCTTCCGGACACGCCCGAGGGCGGTTTTCGCAATCGTCCGCCAAGGCGCGACGGCCTGAAGAAGGCGGGGAAGCATGTCGTCGGCAAGCGCGGGCGGCCGAACAATATTCGCCATCAGGGGCGTAAACGCTAACCCTCCTCGCAATGACGATTCATGGGCGCTTCGCCAGCTTCTGTAGCAGCGCCGCGCTCTCCGCATCTGCCGGGAAGAAGGCTTCGATCGCGAGTTCGGACAGCGTGATGTCGACCGGTGTACCGAAGATCGTCACGGTGGAGACAAAGCTGATCCGCCCGGCGATCGTATCCAGAACCAGCGGCACCGCGATACTGTTTACAGCGCCCAGATCATTATCGTTCGCTTCGACCGCATAGGCGGCGATCTCCTCGCGCAGCGCGGCGAGCGCGGTGTCGGCGCTGGCTTCGATCTGGAGGTCGAGGCGATGCAGGATATGCGCGCGCCACATCGCATGATTGACGATCTGCGGTGCAAGCCCATCCGGATGCAGCGCGATCCGCAGCACGTTGATCGGGGGCACCAGCAGCGCGGGCGACACCTGTTCGATCAGGATCGCGATCGCGTCGTTAGCGGCGACCATGTTCCAGTGGCGATCGACCGCAAGCGCGGGGTAGGGTTCATGCCCCCGCAGCACATGCTCGACGATCGCCTTCATGCCCGCCATCTCGGAACTGTCGAGCGGTCGTTCCTGATAATCGGGCGCATAGCCCGCCGCGAGGAGCAGCGCGTTGCGCGCGCGATGCGGCACATCCAGGCAGTCGGCGATCCGCTGGAGCATCTGCGCGCTCGGTTTCGATCGCCCGGTCTCGATGAAACTCAGGTGGCGGGTCGAAATCTCCGTATCGAGTGCCAGGTCCATCTGACTCATCCGGCGCCGCGTGCGCCATTCGCGAAGCTGTTCGCCCAAGGTCGCGACGTGCATCGAAATCTCCTTCGCCGCTCGATTAGCCAGTCATGTTTCCGATTTCCATTACCCCGGGCGTAATCGACGCCATTCCGTTCGCGGTTCAATTGGTCGGGGTCGAAAGGAGAAGAATCATGTCGATCCCCCAACTCAAGACCATCCTCGTCGCCGACGCGGTCACCTGTACCGGCGTTCTTGCGCTCGGGCTGTTTGCATTGACGCCGGTTGCCGCGCTGCTCGGACTGCCGCTCGACGTCGTGACGATCGGGGCGTGGATTTGCCTCGCCGCCGCGTTGCCGATGTATTTGGCGGCGGCGCAGACCGTTCCGAGCATCGCGCTGGTAAAGCTGATCGCGCTCGGCAATCTCGGCTGGGTCGCGGCGAGCTTTGCGGTCCTGGTCGTCTTCGGGCAGCAGATGACCGTCATCGGCGTCGGCGTCGTGATCGGGCAAGCCCTTGCCGTGCTCGCCTTTGCGTTTCTTGAATGGAAGGGTGCGGCCGCCCCGCGCGCGGCGACGGCCTAGCTCAGCGCATCGAGCCGGGCGATATCGATTCCGCCCGGCACCAGCATCACCGGGCAGGGGAGGGTTCCCGCATCCTGTCCGGTGAAATGCGCGACCAGCGGTCCGGGCGCGCCGCTCGCCGCCGTGGCCAGAACCAGCGCCGCGACCTCGTCATTCTCGCCGATCGCCTCGCGGACCATCTCCGCGGGTTTGCCCGATTTGATCATCGTCTGCGCCGCGATGCCCGCTTCCTGTCGCACGGCATCGGCTGCTGCGGCGACAAGCTGTTCGGCATGTTCGCGCGCTTCGGCCTCAATCGTCGCCTGAACGCCGCCGAATGCAACGAAGTCCTGTGGCGGGATAATAGCGAGCACGGCGACCGCACCACCCGTCCGCGCGGCGCGCCGCGCGGCGAAGCGCAGCGCGAGATTGGCCTCGGGGCTGTCGTCGATCACCACCAGATACGTCCGCATTGCCCCGACCCCTGCTATGCTTTTTGTGCGTGGAGAGTGCGTCACATTCGTACGAAAGGCAAGTTACCCCCGCTGGACCTTGACCGGAGCAAGGCTTATGGCGAGGAACAATCCGTAGCGGCAGGCCCGGCCTGCAAGACTCACGCCCAAAAGGTTCAAGAGGGAAAAGCCTGACGATGCCGATCGAACTCAAAATGCCCGCCCTTTCGCCGACGATGGAGGAAGGGACCCTTGCCAAATGGCTGGTGAAAGAGGGGGATGAGGTCAAATCGGGCGATTTGCTCGCCGAGATCGAGACAGACAAGGCAACGATGGAGTTCGAGGCGGTCGACGAAGGCTTCATCAGCCAGATTCTCGTCGCCGAAGGCACCGACGGCGTGAAGGTCGGCACCGTGATCGCGGTCATCGCGGGCGAAGGCGAAGATGCATCGAGCGCGAAAGCCGCGCCTGCTCCGGCACCGACTCCCGAGCCGGCAGCGAAAGCTGAACCTGCACCTGCCCCTGCGGCAGCTCCCGCACCGACTCCTGCCGCCGCACCTGCGGCTCCCGCTGCGTCGGGCGACCGCATCAAGGCGAGCCCGCTGGCGAAGCGCATCGCCGCGGAAAAGGGCATCGATCTGTCGACGATCAAGGGAAGCGGCCCCGGCGGCCGCATCGTCAAGGACGACCTGGAAGGCGCACCCACCGGCACCGCCGCTCCTGCTACCGCCGCAGCGCCTGCGGCTACGGCGCCCGCCGCTGCTCCGGCGGCCGCGCCGGCTCCCGCGACCGCCGGCCCGATTCCCGATTTCGGCATCCCGCACGAGGACGAAAAGCTCAGCGGCATGCGCAAAACGATCGCGCGCCGCCTGACGCAGTCGATGCAGGAATCGCCGCACATCTATCTGACCGTCGACATTCGCCTCGACGCGCTGCTCAAGCTGCGCGGCGAACTCAACGCCAGCCTCGAAGGCCGCGGCGTGAAGCTCAGCGTCAACGACATGCTGATCAAGGCGCTCGCGGTCGCGCTCGAACGCGTGCCCCAGTGCAACGTCAGTTTCGGCGGCGATGTGATGCGTTTCTACAAGCGCGCCGACATCTCGGTCGCGGTCAGCATTCCGGGCGGCCTGATCACCCCGATCATCGCCGATGCGGGCGGCAAGTCGATGTCGAAGATCTCGACCGAAATGGCCGAACTCGCGGCGAAGGCCAAGGAAGGCAAGCTGCAGCCCAACGAATATCAGGGCGGCACCGCCTCGATCTCGAACATGGGCATGATGGGGATCAAGCAGTTCACCGCGGTGATCAACCCGCCGCAGGGAATGATCATGGCGATCGGCGCGGGCGAGAAGCGCCCCTATGTCGTCGACGACGCGCTCGCGATCGCGACTGTCATGTCGGCGACCGGCAGCTTCGACCACCGCGCGATCGACGGCGCCGACGGCGCGCTGCTGATGAAGACGTTCAAGGAGCTGGTCGAAAGCCCGCTGGGACTGGTGGCGTAACATGGCTGACACCAATTACGACCTCATCGTCCTCGGTTCGGGCCCCGGCGGCTATGTTGCGGCGATCCGCGCGGCGCAGCTTGGGCTCAAGACCGCGATCGTCGAACGCGAACTGCTTGGTGGCATCTGTCTCAACTGGGGCTGCATCCCGACCAAGGCGCTGCTGCGGTCGGCCGAAATCTATCATTATATGCAGCACGCCGGCGATTATGGGCTGAAGGCGGCCGAGATCAGCGCCGATATCGATGCGGTCGTGAAGCGGTCGCGCGGCGTCGCGAAGCAGCTCAATCAGGGCGTCACGCACCTGATGAAGAAGCACAAGATCACGGTGCATATGGGCACGGGCAAGCTTCTCGCGCCGGGGAAGCTTGAGGTGACGGGCGAGAAGGGCGGCGAGACGCTGACCGCGAAGAATATCATCGTCGCGACCGGCGCGCGCGCGCGCGACCTGCCGTTCGCGCCCGCCGACGGCAAGCGCATCTGGACCTATCGTCATGCGCTGGTTCCGCCCGAAATGCCGAAGAAGTTGCTGGTCATCGGATCGGGCGCGATCGGAATCGAATTCGCCAGCTTCTACAAGGATATGGGCGCCGAGGTGACCGTGGTCGAAATGCTCGACCGCCTCGTCCCCGTCGAGGATGCGGACGTGTCCGCTTTCCTCGAAAAGGCGCTCAAGAAGCAGGGCATGACGATCCATACCGGCGCGGGCGTCGAGGAGCTGAAGGCGACCGCGACCGGCGTGTCGGCGAAGATCAAGGGCAAGGACGGCAAGGTCGAAAGCGCCGAGTTCAGCCACGCGATCGTCGCGATCGGCATCGTCCCGAACACCGAGAATATCGGCCTCGAGGCGCTCGGCGTGAAGACGGCCAAGGGGCATATCGACACCGACGCCATGTGCCGCACCAATGTGCCCGGCCTGTGGGCGATCGGCGACGTTACCGCGCCGCCGTGGCTCGCGCACAAGGCAATGCACGAATCCATCATCGCGGTCGAAGCGATCGTGGGCAATCATCCGCACGCGATGGACGTTCGCAATATTCCGGGCTGCACCTATTGCCGCCCGCAGATCGCGAGCGTCGGCCTGACCGAGGCGAAGGCGAAGGAGCTGGGGTACGAGGTCAAGGCCGGAACCTTCCCCTTCATCGGCAACGGCAAGGCGATCGCGCTGGGCGAGGCCGAGGGCTTCACCAAGACGGTGTTCGACGCCAAGACCGGCGAGTTGCTGGGCGCCCACATGATCGGCGCCGAGGTTACCGAGTTGATCCAGGGCTATACCATCGGCAAGACCGCCGAGCTGGTCGAGGATGATTTCATCGGTACCGTCTTCCCGCATCCGACGCTCAGCGAGACGATGCACGAGGGCGTGCTCGCCGCGTTCGGACGGCCGCTCCACATTTGACGTCTCGATCCTCCCCGTCGCACGGCGATGGGGAGGGGCCACCCCCCGGGAGGTGGCGGAGGGGCTGCGGCCCCGACAATGCATCGCCGCAGGGAGGCTCCTTTTGGATCGCAGGTCACGTCCGCCGATTGTCGCAACCGCGCTTGTTCTTGCGGTGATCCTGCTCGGGCTGATCGTCAACGCGGGCTGGCTGGTTGGCATCGATCTGCATATCTCGAACGCGCTGTCGCTTCGCGTCGGCCAGAGCAGTCCGCAACTGATCGCCTTCATGCAGGGCATAAGCTGGATCGGTGGGGGAACGCCGCGCTGGATCATCTGCATCCTTCTGTCCGCGCTGGTCTGGCACTGGTGCGGGCGGCGGTGCGGCATAGCGCTCGCGGGCGCGGCGCTGCTGTCGAACCTGGCGTCGAACGGGCTGAAGATCGCCTTCGGTCGCGCGAGGCCCGACATCATCGAGCATCTGGATCATGTGAACAGCGCATCCTATCCCAGCGGCCATGCGACGAGCGCGGCGGTCGTCTATCTGCTGCTTGCCTGGCTGGCACCGCCACGCTGGCGCCCGCTTGCCTGGACGCTCGCAGTGGTGATGATCATCCTGAACGGCTTTTCGCGCATCATGCTCGGCGTCCATTGGGCGAGCGATATCGTCGGCGGGACGATGCTTGGCGCGGCCTTTGCGCTGCTCGGCGTCTGGTGGGCGTCGCGCCCAGCACTAAGGGAATCGTAAGCAATCGCGACTAAAAGGCCCCGGCGTAGCAGGGGATGTGCGATGCGGCTTTCGATCGGCGGCTTACTCGGAATCATCGGCGGGGTCGCCCCGCTCGTCTATATTGCGTGGATGCTGCGGCACTTCATCGGCGTCGGAGGCGATTCGGCGGAGGGTGTCGCGATGATCAGCCTGGGCCCCACCGTGATGGGGCTTTCGATCATCGGTCTGCTCTTCGCACTGCCGCTCATCATCAAATTGCTCCGCGCGGTATCGGGGACGAACCGCGTTCCTGGCGCGCGCGCCGAGGCGGCGGGCGAGTTGTCGGCCGAAACCCAGGGTTTCGACGCGGATGCCGCTTTCGCCAACTATATGCGCAATCGCGATGCCGCGCCGCCGCCGCCGATCGCTGCCGATGCCGTAGGCGACGATCTGCGCCCCTTCACGCCGCGCCCCGGCGGTTTCGGGCGAAAGGGCGTCTGACCCCTCGACAGCCCCGCGCCGTTGTTTAGTGTCGGCGCATGGCTCAAGGCACGCACGACTTCGCCCCCGATCCGCGCAATGACGCGATCCTTATCAACATAAACGGTACGCTGATCCCGCGCGCAGAGGCAACGGTTTCGGTGTTCGACAGCGGCTTCATGCTGGGTGACGGCGTGTGGGAGGGCATTCGTGTCCACAAGGGGCGGATGGCGTTCCTCGACCAGCATCTCGACCGATTGTGGGAGGGGGCGAAGGCGATTGCGATGGACATCGGCGTCGCGCGTGCGGAACTGGAACAGCGGCTTTACGATACGATCGACGCGAATAGCATGGACGGCTGTCACATCCGCCTGATGGTGACGCGCGGCATTCGATCGACCCCCTATCAGGACCCGCGCGTCGTCGTCTCGCCAGCGACGATCGTGATCATCGCCGAGCATAAGGATCCGCTGCCTTCGACGATCGAGACCGGCCTTTCGCTCTTCACCGTCCACGTCCGTCGGGGCGATCCGGCGGTCCAGGATCCGAAGCTCAATTCGCACAGCAAGCTCAACTGCATCACCGCCTGCATCCAGGCGGCGCAGGCGGGCGCCGACGAAGCGTTGATGCTCGATCCGCACGGTTTCGTTGCGACCTGCAATTCGACGCATTTCTTCATCGTTCGCAAGGGCGAGGTATGGACTTCCAGCGGCGATTATTGCCTCGGCGGCATCACACGCGGCAACGTCATCCGCATCTGTCGTGAGAACGGCATTCCGATGTTCGAAAAGAATTTCTCGCTGACCGATGTCTATGGTGCAGATGAGGCGTTCGTGACGGGGACGTTCGCGGGCGTGGTGCCGGCGCACACGATCGACGGGCGCAAGCTGACGGAAGGCAGGGGGCCGATGGTCGAGCGGCTGCAGGGCCTGTACAAGGCGTTGATCGAAAGTGATATCGCCGCGCGGTCGCGCCCGTGACCGACTGCATCCGTATCGCAATGTGGTCGGGGCCCCGCAACCTGTCGACCGCGATGATGCGCAGCTTCGGCAGCCGCGCCGACAGCTTCGTCACTGACGAGCCCTTCTACGGCGCCTATCTTCGGCAGACCGGCGATCCGCAGCCGATGATGGACGAGGTGATGGCGTCGATGGACTGCGACTGGCAGGGCGTCGCGCGCAGCATGAGCGGGCCGTGCCCGGCGACGACGCCGATCTGGTACCAGAAGCATATGGCGCATCATATGGTCGGCCCGATCGCGCACGACGACTTGCCCGGCTTGCGCCATGCCTTTCTGATCCGCGACCCCGCGCGCGTCGTCGCAAGTTATGCGGCGAAGCGCGTCATGGTGCGTCCCGACCATCTCGGCACTGCCAAGCAAGTCGAATTCTTCGACCGCGAGGCCGATCGCCTGGGCCATGCGCCACCGGTCGTCGACAGCGCCGACATCCTGCGCGATCCGCCCGCCATGCTGCAGAAATTGTGCGCAGCGCTGGGGATCGCCTGGGACCCGGCGATGCTTCACTGGGAGGCTGGAATCCACGACACCGATGGGGTGTGGGCATCGCACTGGTACGACGCGGTCGTGTCGAGCACCGGTTTCGGCGCGCCCGACAAGCCGCTGCCCGACTTGTCGGCCGAGGGACGGGCCGTCGCGGACGCGTGCCGGCGCGACTACGACTATCTTGCACAGCACAAGATCGGGGCCTGACACGACTAGGGCGCCAGACGCAGCAATTATGACCGGTCACGATTTTTCGCTGTCCTAACAAGTCCTGTTTTGCCATCCATTGGATGGGCACCAACAACAGGCGGGTCGGATATGCAATCGCGAGTGAAGTTCGGCGGTTTTCTGCGGGGAATCGCATTTGGTTCGGCGGCGCTTTTCGCAGTGTCGGCACA
The DNA here is from genome assembly GCA_017309275.1 of Sphingomonadales bacterium. Lineage (GTDB taxonomy): Bacteria > Pseudomonadota > Alphaproteobacteria > Sphingomonadales > Sphingomonadaceae > Sphingopyxis. The sequence continues at coordinate 51,318 of JAFKLT010000042.1, forward strand.
GGCGCAGGATAGCGCCGGTCAGACCGTCATCACCGCCGCGCGCTACATCGATGTGCTGTCTGGCAAGACTGTCGAACATCCCGCGATCTTCGTTGGGGCAGACGGCCGCATCACCGGCATAGCCGACGCGCGCACGGTCCGCTGGGGCGCGAACGTCAAGCATATCGATCTTGGCGACAAGACGCTGCTTCCCGGGCTGATCGACATGCATGTCCACCTCGACGGCCCCGCCGACATCGGCGGCTATCGCGGGCTGGAATTCACCGACAGTTTCTGGGGCATGACCGCGGTGAAAAATGCGCATGACATGCTCGACGCCGGGTTTACCACCGTGCGCAACGTCGGGTCGGGCGAACGCAACGATATCGGGCTGAAGCAGGCGATCGATGCCGGCTATGCCGTCGGTCCGCGGATCGTGCCCGCTGGCTATGCGCTCGGCGCGACGGGCGGGCATTGCGACAGTACCTATCTGCCGCCCAGCCTGGAAAAGGACCATAAGGAAGAGGGCGTCGGCGATACGCCGGACGAGCTTCGCTATCAGGTCCGCCGCCAGCGCAAATATGGCGCCGAGGTGATCAAGGTCTGCGCGACCGGTGGCGTTTTCTCGCGCAACACCGAGCCGGGCCAGCAACAGCTCAACGATGCCGAGCTGAAGGCGATCGCCGACGAGGCGCACCAGTGGGGCCTGCGCGTTGCCGCGCACGCCCATGGCGCCAGCGGCATCCGCGCGGCGATCGGTGCGGGGATCGACACGATCGAACATGTCAGCCTGCTCGACGACGAAGGCATTCGCATGGCGCTCGCGCGCAAGCGCCCTGTGTGGTTCTCGATGGATATCTACAACACCGAATATACGCAGGCCGAAGGCGCGAAGAATGGCGTGCTGGAGGATAATCTGCGCAAGGATCGCGAGATCGCGCAAATCCAGCGCGAAAATTTCCGCAAGGCGCACAAGGCCGGCGTCCGTATGGTGTTCGGCTCCGATGCGGGCGTGATGCCGCACGGTCAGGTCGGCAAGCAGTTCCGCGTGATGGTCGAATATGGGATGACCCCGCTCGACGCGATCCAGGCGGCAACGCGCAACGCGGCGCAGGCGCTCGACCGTGAAAAGGATGTGGGCGCGATCGCGGTCGGTCGCTATGCAGATATCATCGCCGTCGACGGCGACCCGCTGACCGACGTGCGGCAACTCGAGGATGTCGACGCGGTGATAAAGGGCGGGGTGCTGGTGAAGGGCGGGTAGGACCCGCCCCGGCTCAGATCACCAGCCGGTCGACCATCGCGTCGCGCATTGCGGGCGTCAGGTTCAGTACCGCCTCGGCATAGGTCGGGATATCGCCATGGTCGCGGCGCACCGTGGCAAGCGCGGCGTCGAGATAGGCGGGATTGACCGACATCAGCGAACGAATGGCATCCTCGTGGATTTCGGCGCCATAGCGTGCGCGGATATGCGCCGCGCCCTGTGCGATCCGCTCGTCGATCTTTCCGGCGGTGTTGGTCAGCAGATAATCCTGCATCAGGTCGTCCTCATGGACGCCGAGCAGGCGATGGACGATCGCGACGGCAAAGCCGGTGCGATCCTTGCCCGCGACGCAGTGGACCAGGCTCGGCGCGTCATATTCGGCCAGCGCCGACAGATAGAGGCGCAGCGTGGCGACGAGTGCGGGGCGATAGGGCATGCCGGCATAGGTGTCGATCATCCGCGCCCGCGCGGTCTCGCCGTCGATCGCGCCGCCCGCCGCCTGCAGATGCGGCGCCAGGCCCGCGGTAACCCCGCCGGCGAACAGAACGCGGGCCGAGAAATTCTCCGACCGGCGGCACGGGTGCAACTCGCGCTCGTCGTCGCCGCGCAGGTCGATGACCGTTTCGAGGCCGAGCGCGTCGAGCGCCGTCAGGTCTTCGTCGCTCGCGGCCTCATGGTGCGCCGAACGCCAGAGGATCGCCTCGCGCAGCCGCCCGCCACCCTCGACGGCATAGCCGCCATAGTCGCGGAAATTGTGGATGCCCGACAGGGGCAGGACGCGCTCGGCGAGCATGATCAATCTCCTGTAAACACCGGATCCCGCTTTTCGACAAAGGCGTTGATCGCCTCCCGGTTGTCGGCGGTCTCGTGAACGATGGCCTGATAGGCGGCGCTGAGCTCCAGAATATCGCTCATCCGGCTGTGCTGCGCCTCACGGAGCAGGCGCTTGGTGAGGCGAAGGGCACGGGGCGGATTGCACACGATGCGTTCGGCAATGGCGATCGCCCGGTCCAGAAGTTCGGCGTCGGGCACGACCTCGGTAACCAGACCATAATCCTTGGCGGTTGCGGCATCGAAGCGGTCGCCGGTCAGGAAAAGCTCGGCAGCGCGCGGATAGCCGAGGACCTTTTGCAGCAGCCACGCCCCGCCGTCACCGGGGACGATTCCTACCTTGATGAAGCTGCATGCGAACTTGGCGCTTTCGGCGGCGATGCGAATGTCGGCGGTACACGCCAGATCGCAGCCGAGCCCGATCGCGTGGCCGTTGACCGCGGCGATCATCGGCACTTCGCAGTCCATCAATGCGCGGATGACCGCCTGCACGCCCTTGCGGTAATTCGCCCGGGTGGAATCGGGTTGGTCGAGCACCCCGATGCCCTGACGATTCTTCATTCCTTTCAGGTTTCCGCCCGCGCTGAAGGCCTTGCCGCTGCCGGTCAGGATGATGGCGCTGACGCCGCGGTCGTCACCGATCGCGCGGAGCGTGTCGATAATGTCCTGGCAATCCTCATGCGTCCCGATCGCGTTCATGCTTTCGGGTTTGATCATCGTCAGGATGGCGATCTTGCCACGCCGTTCGACACTCAGAAACTCGCCCATCAAAATGCTCCTCGTTCTCGCCAGGCAGGCTATGCCTCGCGGGTCATGGTTGCAAGCCGCGGATGGCGACCGGACGCGCCGACACGCCCGGTCGCCGAAAGCCGCTTAGCGGACAGCGCCGCCTTCGCGCAGCGCTGCGACGCGCCCGGCGTCATAGCCAAGCGCGGCAAGAACGGCATCGCTATCGCCACCCACTGCCGGCGCGGGACGCGGAGTGTCGTTGATCGTTGCCGAATAGCGCGGCGCGGGCGCAGGCTGCGTCGCGCCGCCGACGGTCAGGAAGGTCTCGCGCTCGACATTGTGCGGATGCTGTGGCGCCTCGGCGAGCGAAAGCACCGGTGCAAAGCAGACGTCGGTCATTTCCATGATGGCGCACCATTCGTCGCGGGTCTTGGTTGCGAAGAGCGCGGTCAGCTTGTCCTTCAGCGGTCCCCACTGCGACGGGTCCATCTGGGCGTCGAATGCCGGGTCCTTGTCGAGCCCGGTCTTCTCGCGGAGCAAAGCATAGAATTGCGGTTCGATCGACCCGATCGAGATAAACTTGCCGTCGGCGCAGGTATAGGTGTCATAGAAATGCGCGCCGGTATCGAGCATGTTGGTGCCCGGCGCGTCATGCAGCCGTCCCATCGCCAGAAAGCCCCAGGTCATGCCGGCGAGCAGTGCCGAGCCGTCGGTCATCGCGCAATCGATCACCTGACCCTCCCCGGTATTCGCCGCATGGACGAGCGCGCTTGCCATGCCGAACGCCAGCATCATGCCGCCGCCACCGAAATCGCCGACATAGTTGACCGGCGGCACCGGCTTCTCGCCCGCGCGTCCGACCGTATGGAGCACGCCCGAGAGGGCGATATAGTTGATGTCGTGGCCTGCCGCCTGGGCGTAGGGTCCGAACTGACCCCAGCCCGTCATCCGCCCATAAACCAGTTTCGGATTGTCGGCGAGCAGGACGTCGGGGCCAAGTCCGAGCCGTTCCATCACCCCGGGACGATAGCCCTCGATAATCCCGTCAGCGCTCTTGCAGAGGTCACGGGCAATCTGCACCGCTTCGGGATTCTTCATGTCCAGCACGATCGAGGTACGGTTGCGCGAGAGCGGATCGCGCGGGTCCATGAAACCGCCCGGTCGGTCGATACGAATGACCTCCGCGCCATGGTCGGCCAGCATCATGCCGCAGAAGGGGCCGGGGCCGATCCCTGCAAATTCGATGATCCTGATGCCTTTGAGAGGGCCCGCCATGTCTGTCTCCTTCTGATTTCCAATGTTTCAGTTTCGTGCACGCGATCTTCAAAGTGTCGCGGAAATGTCAAACCAATGCCGCCCGCCTGTCATCACGCGGGCCTATCCGGCCAGCAGAGAATCGCCATCCGGGGCCTATCCGCTGATGACCATATCGATCGACCGTCGCCGATTTACGCAGGGGCTGGTCGCTTCCGCGTTCGCCGGACTTGCGCTCCACAGCCGCAGCGTCTCGGCACACATGCTCGCCGAAAGCGGCGGCTTCGGGGTTCCGGTTCCCGATCCTGCGGCGATCCTCGATCTGCCGCCGGGCTTTTCGTATACGATCCTGTCGCAGTTCGGTCAGCCGATGAGCGACGAAAATCGCGTTCCCAACAGCGCCGACGGCATGGGGTGCACGGTGCTGCCGGACGGGCGGCTTTGCCTGATGCGTAATCATGAACTGGACCCCGCCGATTTCAAATCGGGCGCCTTCGCCACTGGTGCGGATGCCGGCGCCGCGTTCGATCGCCTGGGCGGACGCGCTCTGCCGGGCGGAGCTTCGACGCTGATCCTCGACCCCGAAACGCTGGCGGTCGAAGAACAATATCTCGCGCTCGCTGGTACGATCCGCAATTGCTCGGGAGGGATGACGCCCTGGGGCAGTTGGCTGAGCTGCGAGGAAGATGTCTCGAATGCGGGAAAGCTTGGCCACGACCACGGCTGGGTATTCGAAATTCCCGTTGCGCCCGGCGGGCTCGTCGCTGCCGAGCCTGTTCGTGCAATGGGTCGCTTCAACCATGAGGCCGCAGTGTGCGACCCGAAGAGCGGCGTCATCTATATGACGGAGGATCGGCAGGACAGCCTCTTCTATCGTTTTGTCCCGCACCAGCGCGGCGTTCTTCGTGCCGGGGGCCGTTTGCAGGCATTGGCCTTTTCGGCGCCCGGATTGACCGACACGCGCAACTGGTCGCGCGCCGCATTTCCGATGCAGCGCTGGCAGGATGTGCGCTGGGTCGATCTCGATCAGGTCGAAAGTCCGGCTGACGACCTGCGCAAGCGCGGTGCGCGCGCCGGTGCCGCGATCTTTGCGCGCGGGGAAGGTATTCACGGCGGTGACGGAGAAATCTATTTCACATGCACCTCGGGCGGCCCGGTACGGCGCGGGCAGATCATGCGCTATCGCCCGTCGGCCGCCGAGGGCACCGCTGCCGAAGCGCAGACGCCCGGACGATTGCAGCTCTTTCTTGAATCGACCGAACCCGAACATTTCTGTTTCGGCGACAATCTGACCGTTGCGCCGAACGGCGATCTGATCGTCTGCGAAGATCGCCGGGGTGCCAAGCCCGACAACTGGCTGCGCGGCGTCACGCCGGACGGAAAGGTCTATCCCTTCGCCCGGGTGACGGCGCAAACCAAATGCGCGGGCGTCTGTTTCGCGCCCGACGGCAAGACGATGTTCCTCAATCTCTACAGCCCGGCACGAACGATCGCCGTGCGCGGGCCGTTCTGAGTAGGGCACATCAGATCCGTTCGATGATGATCGCCGGCGCCATGCCGCCTGCGGCACACATGGTGACGAGGCCATAGCGACCACCCGAACGCTCGAGTTCGTCGAGCGCGGTGCCGATCAGGATCGACCCCGTCGCGCCGATCGGATGGCCCAGCGCCATCGAACCGCCGTTGATGTTCACCTTTTCGCGGTCGAGGTCCAGGTCACGAATGAACTTCTCGGCCACGACCGAAAAAGCTTCGTTGATTTCCCAGACGTCGATGTCCTCCTTGGTGAGGCCGGCCTTTTCGAGCACCTTCTTCGCCGCTGGAACGGGCGCGTTGAGCATCAGCGTCGGATCGTCGCCGATGTTGGCGTAAGCGACGATGCGCGCGCGCGGCTTCAGCCCGTTCTTCTCGGCATATTCCTTCGACGTCAGCAGGACCGCCGCAGCGCCGTCGACGACGCCCGACGAATTGCCGGCATGGTGGAAATGCTGGATCTCCAGGTCGGGATAGCGGCGATTGATCTGCTTGCGGAAGGTGAAGCCGCCGCCCATGTCGAAGTCGGCGAGGCCGGCAAAGCTCGGTTTCAGCGAGGCAAGGCCTTCGGCGGTCGTTTCGGGACGCGGAAACTCTTCATGATCCAGCGCGACGCTGCCGTCGGGGTTGAGCACGGGGACGACCGATTTCGCGAAGCGGCCTTCCTTGATCGCGCGGTCTGCGCGCTGCTGACTGACAAGCGCAAGCGCGTCGAGGTCTTCGCGGCTGATCCCCTCGATCGTGGCGATCGCGTCGCCGCAAATCCCCTGATGCGACTGGGGGTGCAGTTCGTCGAGCGCCTCGTGGCCGGACCCCATCAGGCGCGGCGGCAGGCCCGCGTTGGCCTGTTCGGCGGCATGGGCGGTGGTATAGCTCATCATCTCGGTACCGCCGGCGATGACGCAATCTTCCATGCCCGACATGACGGTCGCGGCGGCGAAGTTCACCGCGCTGATGCCGCCGCCGCAGAAGCGGTCGAGCGTCGTGCCGCTTGCCTTCGTGTCAAAACCGGCTGACAGCGCCGCCATGCGGCCGAGGTCGCCGCCCTGCTTGCCATTCTGCGAAGAGGTCGACCAGACAATGTCGTCAACCGTTGCGGTGTCGAGGTTGTTGCGGTCGCGGATCGCGGCGAGAACCGTCGCGGCGAGATGCTGCGGGTGGAGGTGCGACAAGGCGCCCTTGCCGGGCTTGCCGATCCCACGCGGGGTGCGGACGGCGTCGATAATATAGGCTTCGGCCATGATGATAGTCCTTTCTGAGGGGATAGAGGCTTAACGGGGGGCCATTCTGATCGCGCCGTCGAGACGGACGGCCTGGCCATTGAAGTAAGTATTGCGAACCATTTCCATCGCGAGGCTGGCATATTCCTCGGCCTTGCCGAGGCGCTTGGGGAAGGGGACCGATGCCTCCAGGCTTTCCTTCACCTTCGGGTTCATATTGTTGAGCAGCGGCGTGCCGAACACCCCAGGCATGATCGAATTGACGCGAATGCCGAGGTCCATCAGGTCGCGCGCCATCGGCAGAACCAGGCCATTTACGCCGGCCTTTGCCGAGCCATAGATCACCTGACCGATCTGGCCGTCCTGCGCCGCGACCGAGGCGGTCAGCACGATCGCGCCACGTTCGCCATCTTCCATTTCGGGAAGCGTCGCCATGCCTTCGGCAGAGATGGACGCAACGCGATAGCTAGCGGTCAGGATGCCCTCTACGCCGAAGGCGTAGTCCGCGGTCGGCGTACGACGATAGCTGCCCGTCTCCTTGTCGAACGCGAGCGTCTTGCCGCGGCGCGACGTCATCGCGCAGTGGACGCACACGCGTTCCTGGCCATGCGCAGCGCGTGCCTTCGCATAGCCGTCGAGGACCGACTGTTCGTCAGTGATGTCCAAGCGAACGAACACGCCGCCGATCGATTTCGCGACCTCTTCACCCAACGCTTCGTTGATATCGAAGATGGCGACCTTGACGCCCGCCGCGGCCAGCGCTTCGGCGGTCGCGCGTCCAAGACCGGATGCGCCCCCGGTTACGACTGCAGCAGTATTGGAATCGAGTTTCATGCGGGGAGGCTCCTTCAGACGGGAATCTGGTTGAAGGGGATGCCCTTGTCGGGGCGATGGTCTTGCGGCAGGCCGAGGATGCGTTCGGCTATAGTGTTGAGCAGCGTCTCGTCGGAACCGCCGGCGATGCGGCCCGTCGGTGCATTGATCCAACTCGATGCCCAATCATCCTTCGGCGAGGCATGCTCGTCGAAGAGGAAGGCGTCGGTTCCCTGCAGATCGAGAGCGAGTTCGGACAGCTTCTGACGCGAGCGCACCGCGACAAGCTTGTTGAGCGATCCCTCGGGCCCCGGGGTCATGCCCGCCTGCATCATCAGCCGCGCGCGGCGGTTGATCGAATCGAGCCCGGCGCGCATCGCATAGTTGCGGGCGATCTGCTGTCGGATGCGGCCATCCTCGATCGCCGGACGCCCGTTGAGCTTCAAATCTTTCGCCAGGTCTACGAACAGGTCGAGGTGCGGGCCGAAGCCTGCGCTGTCGGTCGCAACATAGCGTTCGATCATCAGCGTCGCCAAGGCGACGGAAAAGCCGCCGCCGACTGGCGACATGCGATGGTCGTCGCTGATCTTCACATCGTCGAAAAAGACCTCGTTGACGTGGCTGTCGCCGCCGGCAAGCTTGATCGGTCGCACGGTGACGCCCGGCGCCTTCATGTCGACCCAGAAATAGGTCAGGCCCTTGTGCTTGGCGACCGTCGGGTCGGTGCGCACGACAATGACGCCATAATCGCTATATTGCGCCCAGCTGGTCCAGACTTTCTGGCCATTGATCTTCCAGCCATTGCCATCGGTCTCGGCACGGGTGCGCAGGCCGGCAAGGTCGGTGCCTCCCGATGGCTCCGAAAAGAGCTGGCACCAGATTTCCTCGCCCTTCAGCGCCTTGACGACCCGCTCCTTCACGAACTCCTTGTCGGCGCCGAACTGCATCAACACGGGGACCGGCATGCCGAGCGAGATGCCGAAATAAACATTCGGAAAGCCGTGCTTCATCTCCTCGGCCTCGAAGGTGATCTTCTCGATATGGCCCAGACCCTGGCCGCCATATTCGGTGGGCCAGTTGATGCCGGCATATCCGGCGTCGAACTTCGCCTTCTGATAGCGGCGGCCGAGCGCGAGATCCTCTTCGACGGTCAAACCCTTGCGAGCGGCCTTGCCGAAGGCCGCGACCATGGATTCGCACCAGGCGGACGCGTTGGTGCGATAGGCTTCGAGATCGCTCATGCGACATCTCCTGCAAGTCGGTCGACCAGAATATCTTCCCAGAAGAAGCTGCTTCCCTGTTCGAGCGCGAGACTACGCGCACGGCGCATATGGAGGTGCAGGCCGATTTCCCACGTCACCCCGATGCCGCCGTGAATCTGAACGCAATCGCGCGCGGCCGTGTCATAGGCTTCGGTCGCCGACAGTCGCGCTGCCGCCGCCGCGGTGATGAAATCGCTGCTTCCTTCGGATGCCGCGGCGTGGATCGCATTGGCGCGGGCCAGTTCGACAAAGCCGTAAAGTTCGGCGATCCGGTGCTTGATCGACTGGAAGGCCCCGATAGGCTGGCCAAAGGCTTTGCGCGTGATGGCATAGTCGCGCGCGATTTCCATCAGCGCTTCGGCCCCGCCGGTTTGTTCGTGCGCCGTGACAACCGCCTGCAGGGCAAGGACATGGAGCGCCGCGGTGCGCGCGTCGTCGCCCGTTGCAACGAGTTCCGCGGGCGTTCCGGAGAAGACGAGGTCCGCAATGCAGCGGCTGTTGTCAAAGCTGTCGACGGCGGTCCGTGCGACGCCGGACAAGTCCGCTATGACGAGCGCCGGTTTGTCGCCGGTAGATGCGAAGACGATAGCGACGTCCGCGAACAGCCCGCCCGAAACCCCGTTGGCGTGAACGTTTAACCGATCAGCCGCCCAGGTAGCGGTCGGTTGGGCGGGCAGGGCGTCCGGTCCCGAAGCAAAGGCGATCGTGCCGATCGCCTCACCGCTAGCGAGGCCGGGCAGCCAGCGTTCCTTCTGTGCGTCGGAGCCGTAAAGTTCGATCGCTTTTGCCGCGCCGAAGCTTGAAGTAAGAAAGGGTGCGCCGCTCAGCGTGCGTCCGGCCTGATGCGCAATCAGCCCCAATTCGACCAAGCCGAGCGCAAGGCCGCCATAGGCTTCGGGCAGGGCAAGCGCGGTCCAACCCTGTTCCTTCGCGGTCGTCCAGAAGGCTTCGTGATACTTCCCAGTCGTCTGGAGCAGGGGCAGCAAGTCGTCCTTGCTGATCCGCGCTTCGATCGCACGCCGCGATTCGGTTGCGATCGCCTGCTGCCCTTCGTCGTACAAAATCGACATTGGCCCGATTCCTCTACCCATATGTTTCCGGCCATCATCCGGACGTTAACGTAAACGTCAAGCACTTTGACGCTACGGTTCGATGACCGTCAACTGCCGCAAGCGTCAGGCGAGCCCGGCTTTCCAATCGCGTCTGATTTTCTTTGCGAGGCTCCATTTGTGAACCTCTGTTGGGCCGTCGTAGATGCGGAAGGCGCGTATTTCGCGAAAGACCTGTTCAACGATCGTCTTGTCGGTGACGCCTGTGCCGCCCATAACCTGGACGCAGCGGTCGGCGATGCGCATCAGCGCCTCCGACACCGCGACCTTTGCCATCGAACTTTCGACCGTTCCGAGCGATCCGGTGTCCAAAACCCCCGCGCACCAGTCGATCATCAGCTCGGCCTGCTTCAGGTCGATCATATTCTCGGCGAGCATGAAGCCCACGCCTTCGTGATCGATCAGCGGCTTGCCGAACGCTTCGCGGCGGTTGGCATAGTCGGTCGCGATCTCGTGCGCGCGGATGCACGCGCCAAGCCAGCGCATGCAATGCGACAGCCGCGCCGGCGAGAGCCTTACCTGTGCATAGCGAAAGCCTTCGCCCGCCTCGCCCAGCATCTGGTCGGCGGGGACGCGCAGATTGTCGATCGTCAGCGTCGCGTGCCCGCCAGGCATCGAACTGTCGATCGTGTTCGGCACATGCTCGATGCGGATCGCCGGATCGGGCAAGTCGACGAGGAACATGCACGCGCCCTGTTCGGCCTTCGCCATCACGATGCCGACGCGCGCACCCTGCGCGCCGGTGATGAAGGTCTTGCGGCCGTTCACCACCCAATGATTGCCGTCGAGGTGGCAGGTCGTCTTCATCATTGACGGGTCGGAACCGGCGCCGCCGTCCTCGGCAGGCTCGGTCATGAAGAAGGCCGAGCGCACACGGCCTTCGACCATCGGCGTCAGGAAGCGCTCCTTCAGCTCGGGGCTGCCTTCCTTGCCGAGCAGGTACATATTGCCCTCGTCGGGCGCCATCGTGTTGCAGGCGAGCGGGCCGAGGGGCGACAGGCCGCTCTTGATCAGCACCACCGCGGTCTCGCGCTGATTCAGGTGGCTGCCGTCCGACAGGATATGCGGCGTGAGGACACCGGCGGCGCGCGCATGTTCGCGCATCTCCATCACCAGCTCGTCGGTCGGCGCGCCATGATGATCGCGGCGGGGATCCTTCTCGTAAGGAACCACAATCTCCCGAACAAATGCCTCTACCTTCGACGCTATCCCCAGCGCGCGATCCGATATGCCTTCGCTCGTCGTCATCCTGATTCCCTTCACTGTCTATGCAACTGCTCAACCCGACGTTGACGTAAGCGTCAAGTTAATTCATGGGCGAACGCGACTATGCCGTAAGGGCAAGGCTTACACAGGGAAGGACAGCGAATGGCTTTCAAGACGCGCATCACCGAAATGTTGGGTATCGAGCATCCGATCGTTCAGGGCGGTATGCAAAGCGTCGGCTATGCCGAACTCGCCAGCGCGGTGTCGAACGCAGGCGGCCTCGGCCTGCTGACTGCGCTGACCCAGCCCAGCCCGGAAGCGCTGCGCGAAGAGATCGAACGCTGCCGGTCGATGACCGACAAACCCTTCGGCGTTAACATGACCGTGTTCCCGACGATCAACTCGCCCGATTACAAGGCTTATGCGCAGGCGATCATCGACGGCGGGGTCAAGATCGTCGAGACCGCCGGAACCCAGGCGGTCCGCGAAATCTGGGAGATGCTGAAGCCCCATGGCGTCACCATCCTCCACAAATGCACCGCGGTTCGCCATGCGCTCTCGGCCGAAAAGGCCGGTTGCGACATCATCTCGATCGACGGTTTCGAATGCGCCGGGCACCCTGGCGAGGATGATATTCCGGGCCTGATCCTGATCCCTGCGGCAGCCGACAAGGTCAAGATTCCGATGCTCGCCTCGGGCGGCTTCGGCGATGGGCGCGGGCTGGTCGCGGCGCTGACGCTCGGGGCCGAGGGCATCAACATGGGCACGCGTTTCTGTGCGACGGTCGAAGCGCCGATCCACGACAATGTGAAGCAGGCCTATCTCGACAATGACGAGCGTGGCAGCTTCCTGATCTTTCGCAGTTTCAAGAACACCGCGCGCGTCGGCCGCAGCCCCGTCAGCGAAGAAGTCGTCCGCCGCCTTTCGCAACCCGACGCGCAGTTCAGCGATGTCCAGGAACTTGTGGCCGGCGCCGCCGGTCGCGAGCTGCTGCAGACCGGCGACCTCAGCAAGGGCGTCTTCTGGGCCGGGATGGTCCAGGGCCTGATCCACGACATCCCGACCTGTCAGCAGTTGATCGACCGCATCATCGGCGAGGCCGAAGCGATCATCGACCAGCGTCTCGCCGCCTTCCGGGTTTGACGAAAGACGCCGTGCCGCCTTGCGAGCCGGTAGCGGGTGCCGCTATGCTGGTGTGACCAACAACCAGCCGGCAGATCTCGCGCCGGATCGCAAGAGGGCGGTTTGACTATCATCGACTACAAGGGATTCGGCGGCGTTCGCCTCTCCGCCGATGCGGGCGGCGACGAAAACGATCCTGCGGTGCTGTTGCTGCCCGACGCGGGGCAGGGACGATCCGCCTGGCGCGCGGTCGCCGATGCACTCGTGTTGTCGGGCCGACGCGTCGTCAATCTCGATCTGCGCGACGATAGCGAGGACTGGGGCGCGGAGGATATCGCCACGCGGGTCGAGGATTTGCGGGCGGTGCTCGCACAGCTCGGCTCGCGTCCCGTCGTGGTTGCGGCAAGACGCGGCGGGTGGATCGCGGCCAACGCGCTCGCCCCCGACGGCGCGCAACTTGCGGCGGGACTGGTACTCGTCGACATGCCGGTGAACGAGGCATCGGTTGCGGCCGATACGGCCGCACGCCTTGCGCTGCCGACCCTCATATTGCGCGGTGGCTTCACGGCGGCCGAATGCACCCCGGCCAGCGACGCATTCAGCGCAGCGCTGCCGATCGGCGAAAGCGTGGATATCGAAGAAGCGGACCTGGCGCTTGCCGCGGACCGGACCGAGGCGCTGCTCGGCCAGCTGCTCGATTTCCTCGAACGGCGCCAACCGCGCGAAGCGATGGAGTTCCGGGCCGGCTCGGATCCGCGAACTTTGCGCGACGCGATGGGGTGTTTCGCGACGGGGATCACGATCGTCACCGCGCTCGACGAGCAGGGCGTTCCCGCCGGACTGACCGCCAACAGCTTCACCTCGGTCTCGCTTGACCCGCCGCTCTTGCTGGTCTGCGTGGCCAACACGTCGGGTACCGCCCCGGTGCTTCGCGGGGCGAGGCATTTCGGCGTGAACGTTTTGCAGATCGGTCAGCAGCCGGCCTCGAACCGTTTCGCGGCGAAGGGCGAGGATCGCTTTGCCAACCTGCCTTGGGCATCGGGCGAAACCGGCGTGCCGCTGTTGGACGGATCGCTCGTGTCGTTCGAATGCGAACGCGAATCGCTCCACGAAGCGGGGGATCATTTCATTCTCGTCGGCCGCGTGGTGCGCGCGCAGTTCGAACCGCACCGCGATCCCTTGCTCTATTTTCGTGGAAAGTACCGTCGGCTGCATTTCGCCTGATCGGGGGCGTGACTCCGTTCGGAGTCACGCCTGTTGGGCGAATGGGTCGGCATTCCGATCGCGCCCCCTGCGGCCGCCGTTGACGACGCGCAGCAATCCCGGAACGCCCACGACGGCTTCGGCAGGTCCGCCGAAAAGGAAGCCCTGCGCCTGCGGACAACCTTCCTCCAGCACCATCCGCCGCTGCTCTTCGGTCTCCACCCCCTCCGCCACAACGGGCAGATCGAGGCTGCGGCCCAGCCCGACGATCGCGCGGATGATCGACCGTGCCGATTCATCGTCGGTCACATGGCTGACGAAGCTGCGGTCGATCTTGATCTTGTCGAACGGAAAGGCCTGAAGGTTCGACAGCGATGAATAGCCGGTTCCGAAATCGTCCATCACGATCCGAACGCCCAGCGCCTTCAGCCGATGCATCGTCGCCAGCGCATTGTCGCGATCGCGCAGCATCACGCTCTCGGTAACCTCCAGTTCAAGGCGCGCCGCCTCGAGCCCGCTTTGGACCAGCGCGTCCTCGACGATGGCGGCCAGGTTGGGAAGCTGGAACTGCACCGGCGACACATTGACCGCCACGTTCACATGCCTTGGCCATTGCATCGCGGCGGCGCAGGCTTCGCGCAGCACCCACTCGCCGATCGGGATGATCGCGCCGACGTCTTCGGCGATCGGGACAAAGGTTTCGGGCGGGATCGATCCGCGCGTCGGATGCGCCCAGCGCAGCAGCGCCTCATAGCCGACGATCTTTCCGCCCGCGGTCGCAACCAGCGGCTGGAACATCAGGCTTAGCTGCGCTCGCGGGATCGCATGGCGGAGATCATGTTCGAGTTCGCGCCGCTCGCGAACCAGCTTGTCCATGTCCAGGTCGAAGAAGCAGGCGAGTCCGCGCCCGCGCTCCTTCGCGCGATAGAGCGCGACGTCCGCGTTGTGGCGAATGGTCTCGGCCGAATTCGCGTCCCCCGGATAGAGCGCGACCCCGATGCTGACGCCGACCGCCATCGGATCGCGCGTGATGTCCATCTCCTCCGCAAAGGAATCGAGGATGCGGCGGGCAAGCAACTGCGCATCGCGAACATCGTCGATCCTGCGCTGGATGATGAGGAATTCGTCGCCGCCGATCCGCGCGACAACGTCGATCTCGCGCGTCACTTCGCGCAGCAAGGTCGCGACACGGCACAGAATGGCGTCGCCCGCGGCGTGTCCGAACAGATCGTTGACCGCCTTGAAGCGATCGAGGTCGAGCGCGAACAGCGCGAAATTTTCGCCGCTCCGCACCAGTCCTTCGAGTGCGGCGGTGAAGCGCGTGCGGTTCGGCAGGCCCGTCAATCCGTCGTGCGCGGCCAGATGTTCGACCTGAAGCTCCGCGCGTTTCCGCGCGGTCAGGTCGCGCACCGCGAGTACCTGGCAGCGGCGGCCTCTATACTCGATGGCGTGGGCGGCTATTTCGACGATGATCTCCACGCCGTCGGGGCGGTGGATCGTGGCCTCGGCAGGGCGTTCGCGGCGCGCGTCGAGGGGAAGGCCGTCGCCGGGTTCCAGCCAGGCGCGAGCATCGCTTCCCACCAAAGTGGCGACATCAACGCCGAGCAGGGTCGCAAGCTGACCGTTCGCCTCCAGGATATGCCCGTCGTTCAGGATCGCCAGCCCCTCCAGCGTGGCGTCGGCAAGACCGCGCAGGTCGGTAAAAATCCGGTCGAGAAAGGCGCCCACCAGTACCAGCGAGATCAGGCCGAGCGCGGCCGCAACGATGGCGACGACCAGCCAGCTTCCCGTGCCGGTGCCGATCGGATGCGTCGGGTCGGGCATCAACACGGTGGCGGACATCGCGGTGAAGTGGAGCGCGACGACGCCAAGGACCGCGAGCGTCGCGGGAATGGCGATCCTAGTGCGCGCCGAGAGCCGTCCAAAGGCGTAAAAGCCGAGCGCGAAACACGCCGCCACGACCAGAAAGGCCGCGGCGATGGCGACCCAGTCATAGCGTACCGTGGCCGGCGCGATGATCGCCGCCATGCCGGTGAAGTGCATCACCGCGACGCCCGATCCCGCGCAAAGGCCCGCGGCCATGCTCGCCAACGGCCTGAATGCGCGTCCCGCGATCAGGAAAGCGAGCCAGAAAAAGAGGATCGCGAACAGCACCGACAGCGCGGTCAGGCTGGGATCGAAGCGCAGCGGCATCGGCCCGTCATAGGCAAGCATCGCGATGAAGTGCGTCGCCCAGACGCCGACGCCGGCAGCGAGCGCGGCGATCGCCACCCATTGGCGGCGGCGGACCTCCACGCAATCAGTCGAGCGTTGCAGCAGCAGGAACAGCGCCGCGCTTCCCACGATCCAGACGAGCGCGGCGAGCAGGACCAGCCGCAGATCATGTTGGCCGACGATACATTCGAACACACGAAACATAAGGACCCCCAGTCGATGGGGATTGGTCGGCGATGTGCGGTAAATGCCAGCTTAGGGCTCAAGGCAAGTCTGATCCACTATGGACCAAGCCGTCGGTTCTGCGCGGGAACCTGACGCGGAACGGGGCGTAGCCAATATGGTTACTGCCGAATTGGCAGCGATTGTTAGGTCTAAGTTGTGGAAGGACGCGTGGCAGTCCGTAAGGGAAAGGAACGGCGCGGAGGTTGCGCCGGCGAGGGGCCATGCATGATTTCGGTTTCTATACGGGCGTGGGCGGATGAAGGCCGCTACGGAATCGCGCGCTTCAAACGTCGATATGGGGGAGCATCGGGCGCGTTCGGGCGCGCAGGCGACGGCGGTTGCGGAGGCAAGCGTCGGTTTCCATTACGAAATCCCGGGTGGCATTGTAACGTCATGACGCCATGTTATGACTTCACCCCAAGGGCAGTCGCAAAAACGAATGAGCGGCCATGAGCGAAGAACGACAGGGGGACCACAATGATGCCCTGCTTGCCCGGCTGACGCCGAGCGGACGACGCTGCCTGGAACTTGTCGACCGGGGACTCAATTCCAAAGAGATCGCGCGCGAACTCGACCGATCACCGAACAGCGTCGACACCTGGCTGCGTTCGGCGGTTCGCAAACTGGGTGCACGGAACCGCCATCAGGCGGCCAAGATGGTGGCGAACGCGGCAAAACCCGCAGAAAACGGCCATGTTACCCCCCTCTCAATTTTGAGATACCAAGATTCGCACATTCCTGCCGAGGGCGTTTCCAGTGAGATGGAGACGTCGGCGGGGGAAGGCAACGGTCTCGCTGAACTCGAACAGATCGAACGTAATCATCCGGAATCGCACGATATCGGAGACGGGAAATCTTGGCTCGAGCCATCGCATCCGATTGCCAAGTTCTTCGGGGGAGAAAACAGGAACTCGCCAGTCCAGAATGTACTGCTCATCGTGGCGATCGCGATCCTCATCAGTATTGCGTTCACTCTCGTCATGAGCAGCTATCTCGGCCTGTCCCGGCTCCTGTCTTCCCCCTGATCGACCCGTCCCACCTGGACGGGTGGGGGATCTTACAATGCTGAAAGAACGTCTCGCCATCGCCAAAAAACTGGCCACCGAAGTGCAGGAAGCCGAAGCCGCGATCGACAATGCGATTGCCAAGGTCGGCGTGCTGATGGTTTCGCTGCCCGAAGCGCAGGCGAAAGCCAAATTGTCCTCGGTCGCGAGCGACGATGTGTTCGGTCATATGAACGCCGCGGTTGCTGGGCTGCTTGGCGGCCGCACCAGCATCGTCGCCATGCACAACGAGCTGGCGAGCATGAAGGACAAGGTTGGACTTCGGAATGTCGTGGTCGGCATCGGCGATGGTGCAAAACTTGTCCCGCAGTTCGCAATCGCCGAGGCCGATGCGCCTTCTGCGCGGGCCGCGAAGGCTGCATGACGTTATGATCCTCCGGAGGCTTGGATGACGATGGGAATCGCATGCTGATCTTCTGGGGGGTCTTTTACATCGTGCTGCTTCTCGCAATCGCCGTCACCGTTTTACGGATCGGCGAACGGGAGTCGGTGATCGCCATCCTGATCGTCTTCATGGGATCGATGATGACGATCGCCGCCGTTTTCATATCGCAGGCAAAGTACAAGGTTTTCAGCGGACTTGTGACCTCGGTCGACTTCGTCGTGTTGGCAGCCTTTCTTTGGCAGGCCCTTAGGAGCCGCCGGTACTGGACGCTTTGCCTGCCCGCACTGCAGCTCATCACATGCTTCACGCACATCGTGAAATATGTGGCGCCAGAGTTTCTCCCGCGCGTCTACATCGCCGGGCAGGGCATCTGGACCTATCCCATGCTGGCACTCATCGTCGGCGCCGCGCTCTGGGCGCGCGCCGATCGGAAGGCCCGCGCGGGCGAGGTGCAAGGCGAGCGATCTCGCTGAAAGAAGAATTCGCATGGACAAGAAGGACGAAGCGCCGCTCCACCCGAGCGTCGCGCGAAAGGTCGACGCCGTTTTCGGGGCGATAGAGGCTGGACACAGCGCCATCGCCGCCATCGCGGGCGCCACCCATTTGTCGGAAACGACGGTGATCCGCGTGGCGGCGTTGCTGCGTGATCGGGGCCGTATCGGTGTCGATGGCGCGGGCGAGCTGGCCGCAATGCCGGCTACGCCGCGCTGACATGTTTCGGGCTGCGTTCGACCGGCGATAGGGCAGGGTACAAGGCCTGGACCGTGGTCCGGTCATTGTCTTGTCCACGACGGAGCGATTTTCTGTTCCGGTCCCGCAACGCCTTTGCTATCTCCGCCCCCGCCTCGCCAGCCAGTTTCCGCTGTCATGGAATATGAGGTTGACGAGAGTGCGGGGACCATGACCCAGGAAGTGAAAAATGAAAACGCGCTGCGCGCAGTGCGTGAAGCGCTACGAGAGCAGCTCGCGATCCTCGACAAACTTGGCGAGGCGGAGGCGGCGATCGAGGTCAATGCCGGTATCGAGGTATTGAATCTTCGCCTCGGCGAACCGCCGACGGCCGAGGAAATCGAGGAAATGCAGCGCCGCTATCTTTCGGACTGACCGTCCGCAAACGGGCGCAGCCCCGATGCTTTCGCGTCAGCGCTGCAACGCGTCGAAATAGATATCCAGCTTCAGCCGGGCTTCGTCGGACAGATAGACGTGTACGCGGCGGCCGTCGCTTTCGTCGCGCGAGCGGATGAACCAGCCGCTCGCTGTCAGCATCTTGATCCAGCGGAGCGCCGTTGTCGCGGGCACCGCAGCCGCGATGCACAGGCTCGATACCGAGACCGCATGCCCTTCATAATGCGCGGCATACAGGTCGAGCAGCATGTCCCACACCGGATCGGCAAAAAAATCGGAAGGGAAGAAGTCGCCGCGCATGCGCCGCTGCCGGATATGATCCCGAACGAACCGCGCGCGTTCCCCACCCGTATTATGTCCCGCCATCTCGCACCCTCTATCCGATGCGAGCATCGGAGGGACGGAAGCCGCAGGGAAACCGATCATCTCGGGACCTGTCGATCGCGGGGTATGCGGGCCGGCGGAGAATGCACCTAGCGCGTTGGTCAAACCCACGATCCTCCGTTCAAGCTCTTCGATCCGCACGTTGCCACCGTGTCCAATCTCTCGATCTTCCGTGCCTCGCTCGATCATGATTTTGCCCTCTTCGTCACACGAAGTGACGACCCAATTATGGTCCAGATTAACTACGAAATCCGGGGAATTTTAATCCAAAATGGACCAACCATCGGGTCCGCGAGGTTGTACGCGAAAGCGATTACGACAGATATCGCCGAATAGGTTCAATGTCGAGATTAAGCTCCAGAAAATATTGCATAAAAATGCAAGGCAATTGCTGCCAATCCGGCAGCGAATTTCCCCCTACGCAACCGCCAGGGCGGTCGTGTCTTTCGTGTCAGAATTCAACGTCGACGCGGACTGTATCGCCGTAGGTGCCCTGCGGAGCGGCGGCCTGGCCCGACAGGATCGCGCCGCGATAGGTAAATCCCTGCGTCGTAACGGAATCATAGATCCCGGCGCCCGTATCCGCGGTCGCGCTGCTACGGCGCGCGCCTCCGATCGAGCCCCATCGGTCGGGTGACGATGCCGATTTATACAATTCGTATTGGAGGTAGTTGGTGCCGCTCTGCATCCGCCGGACGCCTCCCGACGAATAGTTTCCGTCGTTCAGGCCGACCGTATAGGCGGCGCCCGCGCTGCAGCGGATCAGGATCGTTCGTGTCACCGGATTGAAGCTGCTGACCAGTGCGGCTTGGCCGAAGTCGAGATCGGGCGCCGTGATCACGCAATCATTTTCGACGCGCAGTTCGACATTGACCCGAACTGCCGTTCCGGTGCCCCAGTTCAGCGGCGTGATAATCGGGACCGGACGCACGAAACCAGGGCTCGATGAATAGCTGAGGCACACCGCCACGCCGAGCGAGCAGACCGAATAATACCATCGAAGGTCGACGAACCCGGTGTAGGTGCCGGCCCGCAGCGCGGGAGTCGCGGCCGCGCGGATATACAGCGGAATGCTGTTGTTCGTCCCCGCAAACAGACTGACCAGGCTGAAGGACGACAGGTTCTGGAAATTCCCGACGGTCAATGCGGCGCCGTTCGGCGTCAGCGACGCGGCATAAGTGATCTGGCTGCCCCCTGGTCCGGTCAGGCGAAAGGTCGAGGCATCGACCTGAAGCCCCACATAATGCGCGGTGAGCGCGGCGAGCAAGATGTCGCACTGGAGCCCCGCCGATCCGCTGCCCGATTGCTGGGCGGCCGCGACGGCGTAGCTGGAATGGCTGCCAAGATCGATGCTGGTCGTCGATGTCGTGCAGGCATGCGCGACCTCTGGCGCGACGAGCGCGCCGCCGGCCAGCGTCAATGCGGCGAGGAGCCGGTGTTTCAGCGTCGGCATATCAGCTCTCCGAGGTCGACGACGGGTGCGGTGTCCGGCACCGAGGGTGGCCGCGGCGTCGTGAAGGCGGCGGTGCAGCGATTTCCGTTCGGCAGCATGACGCGGATGGTCCGCTGTTCGCCGCCGTCCATGCCGATCGTATCGATGAACAACAGGCCATCCCAACCCACGACCGTGTCGTCGGCGCCGTCGATGGAGGCCTGGGCGCCGGCGGGAACATAGTCGCCATCCGCCTCTTTCAGGATCGCGCGGGCCGGGCGCAGTCGTTCAACGTCGAAGCGCACCACATGCCCGCCACCCGCAGGGACCGCGACGCGTTGCTCGACCGCGCCGACCTTCACGTCGGCGGGCAGGCCCAGCGGATCGATCTCATATTTGGCGGCATACCAGGCGCTTGCCGACGGGATCAGGAGTTGGCCGCCGCCGTTGGTGCGCCCGATATACTGGTTTTCGTAACGGACCGGGATATCGGGCGCGCCGGTATTCACGACGACGAAGGCATCGGAAACGCGATTGGCCGCGAACAGTTCGTTGTCGATGAAGACGAGCGATCCGCTGGCGCCGAACCAGCCGGTCGCGTCATCGGATCCATAGGCGCCCGCGCGGAACTGTATCGGGTCGGTGCGCCAGGTCATGTCGCCGCGCCAGTCGACGTTGTTACCCTGGCCCAGCGCGCTTGCGCTCCAGCCAAGGCCGCCCGAGACCGGAACGGGGCGCGAATAGTCGGCGCGCCACGCGGCCGTGTCGCCGGTGCGCGCCGCAACGCCGCCGGAAAGCGTGCCGCCGCGGCCGCCCAACGGCACCGAAAGCGTCAACGCGCCCGACCAGCTATCATCCTCGAACTCGCGCGATGCGCTTGCGTTCAGGCGGGTCCCCATCCACAGCGGCAGCGACCAGCTAGCATTGGCAAGGCGAGCGTCATTGCCCAGTTCGCGGCGAATATCGAAATAGCCGAGCCCCAGGGTGCCCGCGGGCCCCATCGAAAGGCTTAGGGTCGCGGCACTGACGCGCTCCCACCCCAAACGACCACGATCCCTGAGGCCAAGGTCGGTAAAGCCCGTGCTGCGACGCGTGTGGCGCAGGCCGATCGAAAAGGCGCGCGTTTGATAATCATAGCCGAACGTGATCTGGCTGCCATCGCCGCCATCGCCCTGGTTGCGAAAGCTGCGGCTATAGGATCCGTTCAGCGTGCCGACCTTGCCCAGGCGGACAACCGCACCGCCACCCGCCAGGGCCATGTCGTCGGCGATCTCGGCGCGGACTTCCAGCGTCAGCGCATCGGAGACGCCATGCCGCGCCGACGCCGACCCAGCCACGCCACCATAGTCGAAGTTTCGCGTTCCGTAATTTTCGCGAAAGCTTCCGAATGCGACTGCGAAATCGGTCAAGCCGGGACGGAGAAGCGCGCTCGAAACATAAAAGGGAAGGCTTTGCTGCGTCGCGCGGCCGTGCATGTCCGTAACGATCAGGTTCGCCTCGCCATAGCCGTTGATCGGCGGCAGTGTGTCGATCGCGAAGGGTCCTGGGTCGACGGCGCCGCCTGCGACACGCTGACCGCCGACGATCAGTTCGACCGTCGAAGGGAGCGCGGCGCTGCCCCTGAATTCGGGCAGCGGATAAGTGACGACGTCAGGCCGGACCGAAAAGTCGCGGCTGACCTGCAGTCCGCCGAGCCGGACGGCGGGCGCCCATGGAAGCGTGCGGGTGATGAAATCGCCCACCTCGATCGTCGTCGCGGTCGCCTCGTCCGACCGGCGAAAATAGGTGTCGTAGCGGATATAGGACTTGCCGCGTCCGGAGCGGAGGACCCCGGTCGTCGAAATCACGCCCGCGCGGCTGAACATGCGCGCTTCGTGAAAGAGCGAGGCGTGCGCCTTGCCCGCGCCGCCGCTGACATAAACGTCGTAATTGAGCAGCGCGCCCATGTCGTAGCTGGCGGGCGTGACCCTGCGATCGCGCGTCTCAAGCCGCTGTTGCGGCAGATAGTCGGGCGAGACCGTCAGGTAGAGACGCTGGCGCGGCGCATCATAGTCCGCGCGCACGCCATCCAGCGCGGCAAGGTCGATCGTCTCGCCTTCGGCGTCGATGCGAATTCCGACCGCGTGGAGGTCGGCGCGGCGCAGCATATAATGGCCGCGATCGAGCAGCACGGAAACGACGCGCCCGCTCGCGCGGCTGTTGACGACGAGCTCGAGCTCAAGGCGATTGGGGCCGTCGGGTTCCCGTGCGGCGCGGATCTGCGGCGGCGGGGGCAGGTCACCATAAGCGGGGCCGTTCGCGGTCGCCGAGGCCGGCGAGGCAAGCGCCAGCGACAGGCCCGCGGCGGTGGCGCCGGAAAACAGCGCTTTCCATCGCGAACTGCCGAGGGGGATGCTGCGAACCAGCATGGCGCCGCTCAATCGGTCCGGCGCTCGATCGGCGCGGGCGATGCGCCATTGATTGATGCGACGAGCGGACCGGCGACATTCGTGCCGGATGCGACGGGCCAGCGCATCGTGGCGCCGGGCAGGACATAGCCGAACAGCCCTTTGCCGGGGTCGGCCTGGCCGGGTCCGAAGGCGACGTCGGTCAGCCGGGCGTGGATATCGCCGCGATTGCGGATTTCGAGGAAGCGGCCTTCAGCATCCTCGACCATGCGCCAGGTCAGGGCGGGGGTGCGGGCGGACGGAGCCTTGGCCTTTGCCGCGGCCTGCGGTGAGGGCAGCCCCTGGCCATAGGCGAAGAGAGGGATCGAATAGCGCATGCGGAAACTGACCGCGGCGCCCGCTTCCCCCGCGGCTTTGGCGACGGGGATTTCATCGACCACGACGCGATAGGCGGCCTCGGTGTCCGGCGGCGTCGCGATCGTACGCGTCAGGCGGATGAGCTGCTTCTCGCCCGGCGCGATCGTCACGATGGGCGGGGTGCCGAGGATCTGATCCTGTTCCCGATACCCGTTCTTCTCGCCATCCTGCGCCCAGGCATAAATGCGAACCTGCAGCGTGGTGGGAGCTTTGCCGGGATTTTCCAGCCAGAGCGCCGCCGCGCGCTGATCGGCCTCGATGACCGGATCGACCGGCCATATCAGGATCGCCCCGCCGGTGCTCTGCGCCGCTGCGGGGCGCGGTAGCGCAATCAGCAGGAGCAGCGCGAGCGCCATCAGCCCAAGCGGGACGAGCAAACGCGCAAGGTCGAAGCGCGGGTTCATCGGACGATCCGTCCCTCGCCCCGCCATCCGGAGCCACGCGTCGCGCGCATCGTCGGAAGGGCGGCGAGGGTCACCATGTCAGCGTCACCATCAGCGTGTCGGTGTAGGTGCCGGGCGGCAGTCCGCCCGGCAGGGTAAGTGAGGCGAATATGGGCAAGCGGACGTCGTTGCTGTTCGCGCCGTTCACGGTCACGGGTGCCGCGCCGCCGATCGTGATCGGCTGGCTGCACCCGGCGTCGCGGCACAATGAATAGGCGATGCGTGCCGCGCTGTTGCTGCCGCGTTGAAGATGTCGGACGCCCGTCGCCGCGTGGCCGCCGCCGTCGATGCTCATCATCAGTGCGACACCGGGCGTGCAGCGCAGCCTTATCGCCTGATTTCCGGTCGTGGTTGCGGTATGCGTCGCGGTCGAAAAGGTCGAATCGGTCCCGAAGTTCAGCGTTCCGATCGTTCCGGCATTGCCGCTGGAGCCGAGCCCGTCGACGAGGCAGCCGGGAACGACCTGGGCCGCGACATGAAAGTCGGCGGTCGTTTCGGCATGGGCAGGAAAAGAAAGGCCGCCCCCGCTCGCGACCACAGCGAGGAGGGCGGCCAGAGGCCGGCGCACGGATTCCAGAGGTTCCGTCATGGGTAGGGCCATTGCCATGCGCCGAGCCTTGAGGGACCGTTAGAGTTCCAGCACCACGGTAATCGTGTCGCTGTAGGTACCGGGCGTGAGCCCGGCCTCTCCGAAGGCGCGTCCATAGACGTTGACCGTCTGCGGCGCGCCGGTCGAGGCGAGACTGATATCGCCGCCGATCGGGATGATCGCCGTGCGCCCGGCATCCGAATAGAGATTGTAGGTGACGAAATGCCCGGGCGATCCGCTGTTTTCCATCGCGCGGATACCCGCGCCCGCGCCGAGGCCGTCATTCTCGCCGGCATCGAACGAAAGTACCGGCGTGATGCCCGGGCTGCACTGCACCGTGAAGGCGCCGCCCCCGCTGAGCACCTGGCCGTTGGCCTGGGTGAAGAGCGTGTTTTGCGTGCCGAAGTCTAGCGTCCCGAAATCGGCGCCCGCCGCACCATCGGAGAAATTCTGGCCATTGATGATGCAACCCGCCTGAAGCGTGATCGTCGCGTCGACCGTTCCGGTGATATCGGCATGAGCCGCGGGAGCGACCAAAAGCGCGGTGCCGATTCCGACGACGGAAAGGGTGAGTTTGCGCATGTGCCTGTCCTCCTGATCTAAACAGTGGACCGAGGGCGTGGGGTTCCCTCGGCCTGCTGTCAGATTAGGGGGCGGGCCTTAACTATAAGCTGCGGCGAACGCGAAACTGACCCAAAGTGGACCAAGGTCGAACGTCCCGCTGCCCGGGGGAGGGGTGGGTCCGGGCAGCGGAATCGCGTGCGTTCCCTTGCCAGAACATTCCGGTCGCCGCTGAACCAATATCATCCAGTTTGGAGGCAATCAGCCGCGCAGACTGGCGGCGTGACTTCACATGAGCTTGTCGGCGCCGGAGTCGGAGGCGGCACCCGGCCCTGGCCGAGTTTATCCGATCGGCAGATGCAGCGTGACGACGGCGCCGCCGTCGGGATGATTCTCGACCCGGATCGCGCCCGCCATCGCCTCGACATTCGACTGCACGATCGCGAGGCCCAGCCCGAAACCGATCCCCGGTCGTCCGTCGGCATATTCGACGCCGCCGCGGTAGAGCGGATCGAACAGCCGCGACACGGCGTCGGGGTCGATGCCCGGACCATAATCGCGGACGACGAGTTCGGCAGCGTCCCCTATGCGCCGCAGCGACAGCTCCGCGCCGCCGCCGTGGCGCTGCGCATTGACGATCAGATTGTCGATCACGCGGATCAGGTCGACCAGATTGGCCGTGACGACCAGCGGCTCGGCGGATTGGATTCGAACCGGCGCCGCCGCGGCATCGAGCACCTCGGCCCGATCGGCAAGCAGCATGTCGAGCGCGATCGGTTCGACCGTGCGATCGCGGCCGCGCGCGAATTCGAGCGCGGCCGCGATCAGCTTCTGCATCTCCGCAATGTCGGCCCGCGCCGTTTCGCGCGCCGCATCGGGAAGCGCCTCGATCCGGAAGGCGAGCCGGGTCAGCGGCGTGCCCAGATCGTGCGCTATGCCGACGAGCAGTTCCGCGCGGTTGGTGACGAACGCGGCCTGTCGCCGCCGCATTCCCGCGATGGCTGCCGCAAGCTGGCTCACTTCGGCGGGCGCTCCCGGCCCGGCGCGAAAGGCGGGGCCGTCGATCCCGGCCTCTCTGGCGTCGGCCGCTAGCTGTTGCAGCGGCCGCGTGATCGACCGCACGACCAGCAGGCAAAGGCCGAAAAGCAGGAGGCCCGCGAGCGTCAGCCATCCCAGCGTCGCGACATGCCAGCGCGTGATGAGCGGCGGGGGTGGCAGCGTCGCGACGCGCCATTGTGGCCCCTGACGGATCGCCAGCGAAAAGCGGTCGCGAAGATCGCGTGGGATCGCGCCGTCCCGCGGCCCATGTTCGGACTCCGAAACGCAGAGCCGCACATCGCCTGGCGTGCGGCCGATCGTCTGCGCCAGCGTGGCCGACAGCGCGGCGTCGCAGCGCTCGCCGGCATTTGGCGGCGGCAGCATAGCCATATCGGCAAAGCGTACGTCGCGCATCCCCATGCCCAGCGGCGCGGCAGGAGTGTCGAATGCGGCCAGCAGATCGGCGGTTCGCACGGGCGGCCGAAAAGGAGGGGGGCTGAAAAAGGTCACCGCGACCGACAGGATGGCCATGATCAGGATCGCGGCGAGGACCAGCCCCGACAGGCGAAACAGGATCGTTCGGCGCGCACGCATGGTCAGTCTGCCGGACGCGCCGCGATCGCGAGCTGATATCCCTCGCCGCGCACGGTACGGATCAGGTCGCGGCCGCCATGATCCGCCAGCTTGCGGCGCAGACGGCTGAGCAGCACGTCGATCGAGCGGTCGAAGACATCGGCCTCATCAGCCCCCGTTGCCGCGAGCAGCCGGTCGCGATCGATCAGGCGGCCGCGTTGTTCGACGAGCGCGAGAAGCAGGCGAAACTCGCCAGGTGTCAGCGCGACATCCGCGCCGCCCGGCGCCGTCAGCTGCCATCCCGCGGCGTCAAGCCGCCATTCGCCGAACAACCACACCGGACCCCCGCCGCCGCGCGTTTCGCGCAGCTTGCTGCGGCGGACCAGCGCGCGGATGCGTGCGAGCAGCTCACGCGGGTTGAACGGCTTGGCCAGATAATCGTCGGCGCCCAGTTCGATGCCGACGATGCGGTCGACGTCGTTGCCGAGCACCGAAACGAGGATGACCGGCGGGCGGTCGGCGATCGGCAGCTTCGACAGCGCGGTAAGCCCGTCCTCGCCCGCCATCATCACGTCCAGCACGATCGCATCGAACCGCCCGGCCTTGAGCTGGGCATAGAGATCGGGCGCGCCGCCTCCGGTCGCGACGTCTATACCGTGGCCGGTCAGGAACTCGGCCATCAGCGAACGGATGGCCGCGTCATCATCGATGATCAGGACGCGCGTCTGCTGGTCCAATGCCCTGCCGCCTTTCGCTTCATTCCCGCTCCGCCTAACAGAAGGCTCGGCGGGAATGAAGCGTTCGCGGACGGCGAACTCCAGTCTGTCAGGTCGCAAGACCAACCGTGGCGGTTGCGGCATAGCCATTGGTGATGTCGCCGCTCATCGCCATCGTCATCACCGCAATCTGCGCCGAGCTGTTGTCGCCGAAGACGTTGTCGCTGGCGATCGACGTCGATCGGAAGTTCGTCTGGCTGGTCGTATAGCCCGTCGCCGACGCATAAACGGTGGTGCAGGCGGCCGACGGCAGGGCGAATTGCGAGATCAGCCGAGCGAAACGGCCGCCGGTCGCGTTGGTAGCGTTGGTGAACACCTCGAAATGGATATGCGGATAGCGACCGGCGTAACACCCGGGGAAGATGGTCGTGAAGGTGACCTGCCCGTTGGTGTCGGTTACCTGCAATCCGCGCAGATAGCTTTCCGCCGGCAGATTATAGAGCGAATAATTGCCTGCCCGGTCGCAGTGCCAGACATAGATCGCATAGCCTGCCAGCGGCGCACAGCTATTGTTCGCGTCGACCAGCGTGATCGTAAAGGTCACCGGAACGCCCGGTGCCGTCGTCGTCGATCCGATGAAGCTGGACCGGATGTCGCTACGCGTCACGCCGCTGACGGTCAGGACGTTCGAGGTCGCGCCCGACGAGGTGTTGGTCCCGTCGGCAGGGTAGGGGCCGTTCGTCTCGCTGGCATAGGCGGTGCAAGTCGCGGTCGGCGTGGGCGTAGGGGTCGGTGTCGGCGTCGGCGTCGGGGTAGGCGTGGGCGTCGGCGTGACCGTGACGGGCGTCGTTCCGCTGCTGCTGCTACTTCCGCCTCCGCCACAGCCTGCGACGAGCGCGGCCCCGCCCGCGGTGAACATCAGCCCGAGCGCGCGGCGTCGGCCGAGCCGCAACCGCTCGAGCGCTTCCATGTCTTCGGCAAATCCGCCGTCGTGATGATCGTCGTGAATGAGGGCGCGCTGGGGCATGGGGGCAGTCTCCGGCTGTTGTTTCGCCTTCGCGCTACCCCGCGCCCCTTGCCTTCAGATTTCACGACCTTTCATCTGCGTTACAAAGAATAGCGTTCCGCCCGGCGTCCGTCAGGGACGCCGCTTCTGCCACCATGCCATGACGTCTTCCTGGATGCCGAAGGTCGCCCAGCCCGCATTGGTGGTGAATTCGATGACGACCAGACGATCATTCTTGTCGATATGGGCCTTCAGCGTGTTCCGAATGGCGCCGGCCGACGCGGTCGATTCGATCAACCAGAAGGACTCCAGCGGTTTGGCGAACGCATAGTCCCGAAGCGCCTTGTGCAGACCGTCATAATTGCGCCCCGGCGCGCGCAGATCATAGCTTATGATGAAAATCGCCATATTCCCCTCTCTTTTTGTTCGGGGAATGGGTCGGTCGGGACAGGGCCTTTTCGCAAGAGCAGCTTGGTCCATTATGACGCCGGCAGCCATCGGGCCAGCACCGGTCACGGGACGGATGTCCCCGGTTTCCGGGGCGACCAGCGATTTCCAAAATGGATATTGTGGTGAGCCCTGCTGGGTTCGAACCAGCGACCTACTGATTAAAAGTCAGTTGCTCTACCGACTGAGCTAAGGGCCCGACGTGGCGCCGAAAGCGTCGGCGCCCGAAGTGAGCCGCCGCCCTAGTGCGCCTCGGCGTTCCGGTCAACCGGCTTGGGGCGGATAAGACGCGCCGCCATCTGACGGACGGTGCGGGCGCTGAGCGGGTGGCGCCAGTCGGGTGCGATCGCGCGCAACGGGCCGAGGACGAAGGCGCGCGATGTCATTGCGGGATGCGGGATCGTGAGGTCGGGCGCGCTCCACGCGCCGCCCGACCACAGCAGGATGTCGAGGTCGAGCGTTCGCGCACTCCACCGCTGCCCGCTGCGGCGCCCGAACTCGGCCTCTATCTCCTGAAGCCGCTCCAACATTTCGAATGGCGCGAGCGGCGAGGCGACGAGTGCGACTGCATTGGCATAGCGCCTGAGTGACGGGCCGATCGGATCGCTGGTGATGATCGGGCTGACATCGACGGGCTCGATATCGTCGCCCTCGAGCGCATCGAGGGCGGCGAGCAGTATCCGGCGCGGATCGCCAAAGCGAGCGTGGCGGCGATTCGACCCAAGGCCGATGGCATAGAGGGGCAGGGGCGTTGCGCTGGTCATGCCCGAGCGCCTATCGCACACGTGTGGATATTGTAAGCCCCCTGGCCGGCACCGAGCCTCCGCTCGATTGCGCGAAGTGTCCGCGACTCGTCGCGTTCCGGCACGACTGCCAGGCCGAATACCCCGACTGGTGGAACGCGCCGGTCTATGCGTTCGGCGACCCGGATGCGTGGCTGGCGTTTGCCGGTCTGGCGCCCGGCAAGCATGGGGCGAACCGGACGGGACGGCCCTTTACGGGCGACTATGCCGGCGACCTGTTGTTCGCGACGCTCGCCGAATTCGGCCTCAGTCGTGGCGCTTATGATGCCCGGCCCGACGACGGCCTGACGCTGGACGGGGCGATCATCGTCAACAGCGTCAAGTGCCTGCCGCCGCAGAACAAGCCCACACCTGCGGAAATCGCAAACTGCCGCCCCTTTTTCGAGGAGCAGATGGCGGCGCTGAAGCAGGTGCGGGTGGTCATCGCGCTCGGCCGCATCGCGCATGATGCAGCGTTGCGCGCCGCCGGCGTGCGGCTGGCGGGCTTTCCTTTTTCGCATGGCGCGGTCCACCTGCTGCCCGATGGGCGCCATCTGATCGATAGCTATCATTGCTCGCGCTACAACACGAACACCGGACGGTTGACGCCCGAGATGTTTGCCGACGTGTTTCGTACCGCGCTGGCGCTGCGCGATCAGACGAGCGGGCGGAATTCCTCGACCACCGCGCGGTAGAGCTGGCGCTTGAAGGGGACGATCAGCTTTTCCAGATCGTCGAGATCGGCCCAGCGCCACGAGCGGAACTCCTGGTGCTTGGTCGCGATGTTGACGTCGCCGTCGTCGCCCATGAAACGCATCAGGAACCAGAACTGGCGCTGGCCGCGATATTTGCCGCCCCACATCTTGCCCATCAGATGGTCGGGAAGATCATAGAAATGCTCGGTCTTGCTGCGCGCGATGATTTCGACGAGCCCGCCGTGGATGCCCGTTTCCTCGCCCAGCTCGCGGATTGCGGCTTCCTCGGCATCCTCGCCCGGGTCGATACCGCCCTGCGGCATTTGCCATGCGTCGGCCGACGAATCGAGCCGCTGGCCCACAAAGACGCGGCCGTCGCGGTTCGCCAGCATCACGCCGGCGCAGGGGCGGTAAGGAAGATTCTCGTCGGTCATGCGGTGGCTTCGGTGACGATCGCCTTCAAGACTGTCAAGGCGCCGCGGATGTCGTCCTTTGCGCTCGGGATGCCTTGCGCCAGACAGATATAGCCGTGGATCGTGCCCTTGGCCTCGCGATAAGTCGTCGGAACGCCGGCGTCGATCAGCTTGCCGGCATAGGCGCGGCCCTGATCGCGAAGCGGATCGAGCCCCGCCGTGATCAGCAGCGTCGGCGGAAGGCCCTCGGCGGGGAAGTCGATCGGCGACGCGCGGCGGTCGGCGGGATCGGCGGCATAATGATCGCCGAACCAGGTCATGCCGCCTTCGGTCAGCAGATGGCCTTCACCAAAATCGCGATAGCTCTGCCAATCGTTGTGCGTGGTCACGGCGGGATAGATGGGGTGGATCGCGATCACCGGCTTCGACGCCGGTTCGTCGCGAAGCGCTAGGGCGGTGACGATGGTCAGGTTTCCGCCGGCGCTGTCGCCTGAAAGCACCAGGCCGGTGCAAGGGAAATTGTCGGCGATCCAGCGCGTCGCCGCTTCGCAGTCGATCGGCGCGGCGGGGAAGGGATGCTCGGGCGCGAGGCGATAGTCGATCGCGATCACCGGCATGTCCAGAGTGCGCGCCGCCTCTGCGCAATAGGGATCGTGCGTCTCAAGATCGCCGATCACCCAGCCGCCACCATGATAGAAGACCATCACCGGGCCGGGCTCACGATCGGGGCGGGCGTCATAGATACGGATCGGGATTTCGCCGGCGGGGCCGGGAATCCGCTTGTCCTCTACCTTCGCGATCTCGCCGCGCGGCACGTCGGCCAGTTGACCCATGACGCGCATCATCTCGCGGCCAGCCTCGGGCGGCATATCCTCCATCTTGGGGCCTTCCTGCGCGTTGAGGAAAGCGAGAAAGGCGGCCACATCGGGGCGCGTGTAATGCGTGGTGCCGTCGGTCATCCTGTCCATCCCTTATCTGTTTTGAGGGCTTGCTATTCGGCATCGGCGCCTCAAATTCAATCGCGAAATGAAACCCACCGCGCGATCGCGCTTTGCGGCGCACAATTTTTTCTGAATTGCGGCCCGGCGCGCACAGGCCTAGGCCGATGTTACAGGTTCGCAAGATTCAAAGGCAGATACAGAAAATGGCGACAGCGGTAGAGGACCGGGCCGACGAGCGGCAGTCCCCCCTTTCCGACGCAGTGGTGGTTCGATTTGCAGGCGACAGTGGCGACGGGATGCAGCTGACCGGTGGTCAGTTCACCCTTTCGTCGGCGCTCGCGGGCAACGACTTTGCGACCTTCCCCGATTTTCCGGCGGAAATCCGCGCACCGCAGGGCACGTTGTTCGGCGTTTCGGCGTTCCAGATCAACTTCGGCTCCTCGGCGATCGAAACCGCGGGCGACGCGCCCGATGTGCTCGTCGCGATGAACCCGGCGGCGCTCAAGACCAACGTGCCGCAGTTGAAGCAGGGCGGCCTGATCATCGCCGACGAGGGCGAGTTCAACGACCGTAACCTGGCCAAGGCGAAATATGAGTCGAACCCGCTGGAGGACGACAGCCTCGCCAAGTGGCAGCTTCTGAAACTGAACATCAGCCAGTTGACGATGGATGCCGTGAAGCCCTTTGGCCTCGGCAACAAGGAAGCCCTGCGCTGCAAGAATATGTGGACGCTGGGGCTGGCGCTGTGGATGTTCGACCGCGATCGCCAGCCGCTGATCGATTGGCTGAACGGCAAGTTCGCCAAGGATCCGAATCTGGCGGCCGCCAACGTTGCGGCGCTGAACGCCGGTCATGCCTATGGCGAGACCGCCGAACTCGCGGGTCCGCTGAAACAGCATCATGTCGACCCCGCGCCGGTTGCGCCCGGCCTTTATCGCACGCTGACGGGTGCCGAGGGTATCGCGCTGGGCCTAGTCGCGGGCGCACAGCTTGCGAAGCTGCCGATGTTCTTCGGCGGCTATCCGATCACGCCGGCGTCGGCGATCCTGCATCACCTGTCGCGGCTCAAGGAATATGACGTCACGACCTTCCAGGCCGAGGACGAGATCGCGGCGATCTGTTCGGCGATCGGCGCCAGCTATGGCGGCTCGCTGGGCGTCACCAGCTCGTCGGGTCCCGGCATCGCGCTGAAGGGTGAGGCGATGGGCCTCGCGATCATGACCGAGCTGCCGCTGGTCATCGTGAACTCGCAGCGCGGCGGCCCGTCGACCGGCCTGCCGACCAAGACCGAGCAATCGGATCTGTATCAGGCGGTCTATGGCCGCAACGGCGATGCGCCGATGCCCGTGATCGCCGCGCGCTCGCCGGGCGACGCGTTCGAATGCGCGATCGAGGCGTGCCGCATCGCGGTCCAGTACATGACCCCGGTGATGCTGCTGACCGATGGATATATCGCGAACGCTGCCGAGCCGTGGAAGGTCCCCGACCTCGAAAACTATGACGCTTTCCCGGTCGAATTCCTCACCGAGGCACCCGAGGGCGGCTTCAAACCCTACGGCCGCGACGAAAATCTCAAGCGCCCGTGGGTCAAGCCCGGCACGCCCGGCCTGCTCCATCGCATCGGCGGGATCGAGAAGGAAATCGACACCGGTCATATCAACTATTCGCCGGGCAACCACCAGGCGATGACCGACATCCGCAAGGACAAGATCGACGGCATCACGGTGCCCGACCAGATCGTCGAACTGGGTGCCGAGGGCGGCAAGCTCGCGGTCGTCGGCTGGGGTTCGACCTTTGGTCCGATCCATCAGGCGGTGCGCCGCAAGCGCGCGGAGGGCAAGGACGTCAGCCACGTCCACATCCGCCACATCTGGCCGCTGCCCGCCAATCTCGGCGAGTTGCTGAAAAGCTATGACAAGGTGATCGTGCCCGAAATGAACACCGGTCAGCTCAAGACCGTGCTGCGCGACCAGTATCTGGTCGACGCCA
This sequence comes from Sphingomonadales bacterium, assembly GCA_017309275.1. Taxonomy (GTDB): domain Bacteria; phylum Pseudomonadota; class Alphaproteobacteria; order Sphingomonadales; family Sphingomonadaceae; genus Sphingopyxis. The sequence continues at coordinate 84,669 of JAFKLT010000042.1, forward strand.
AGCCCGTGAACAAGGTGTCGGGCCAGCCCTTCACCATCGCCGAAATCGAAGCCGCGATCGAGGGAGCCCTCTGATGAACGAGATGACCACCATCGCCCGCACCACGACGCTGAAGGATTGGGAAACCGATCAGGAAGTTCGCTGGTGCCCCGGCTGCGGCGACTATGCGATCCTGAAGGCGGTTCAGCGCACGATGCCGGAGATCGGCACCGCGCCCGAAAACACCGTGTTCATCAGCGGCATCGGCTGCTCGTCGCGTTTCCCCTATTATATGGAAACCTATGGCTTCCATACGATTCATGGCCGCGCGCCGGCGTTTGCGACGGGGCTGAAGCTCGCCAATCCCGATCTCGACATCTGGATCGTCACCGGCGACGGCGACGGGCTGTCGATCGGCGGCAACCACACGATGCACCTGATCCGTCGCAACCTCGATTGCCAGATCATGCTGTTCAACAACGAGATCTATGGTCTGACCAAGGGGCAGTACTCGCCGACCAGCCGTGTCGGCACCACCAGCCCCTCGACGCCCTATGGCTCGGTCGATCGTCCGGCGCAGCCTGCCGCGTTCGCGCTTGGCGCCGGCGCGCGCTTCGTCGCGCGCGGTTTCGACGTGTCGAAAGAATTGCCCAACGTGCTGAAGGCGGCACACGCGCACAAGGGCGCGGCGTTTATCGAGATTTTCCAGAACTGTATCGTCTATAACAAGGACGTGTTCGAGGATTTCGCCGCGCCGAAGGGCGCCGAGGACCGGCAGCTTTGGCTGAAGCAGGGCGAGCCGATGCTCTATGCCAAGGGCACGAAGGGCATCGCACTCGATGCCGAGGCACTGCATCTCAAGACCGTCGACGTCGTCGACGGCGACTGGGAGGGTGCGGGCGTGATCGTCCATGACGTGACCAACCGCAGCGTGGCGCACATGCTCGTTGAAATGCGCTTCGGCGAGTTTCCGATGGCGCTGGGCATCCTCTACGACGATCCCCGTCCGACCTTCGAGGCCGATGTGGTCCGCCAGAACAAGGCGGCCGCAGAGGGCAAGACAGCCGACCTGCAGAGCCTGCTCAAAAAGGGGCAGACCTGGACGGTGGTCGAGGGCGGCCCCGAACTGTGAACCCGCGAACAGCGCTCCGCAACCTTGTTGCGGTGGCGCTGTTGATCGGCTTGACCGCCGGGGGCGACGACAGGCCGGCCTTCCGGCTTACCCCGGAAGGCACATCGGGCCCGGTCGTGCTTGCGCTCATCGACATCGACCGTGGCTATCCCAACGGCGAATTCTATTGTCCGCCGGACACGAATTGGGAAACCGACATCTGTTTGGGCGCCGACATCGTCATCCATCCCGGCACGATCGAAAAGCGGTTCGGCTGGAGCGACAATGTCGACCGGAAATGGGAAGCGAACAAATTCAAACAGATCGGTGCCCATGCGGTCCGTTGGGTCGAGGGCGGACGCTGGATCGCGGTGATCGAACAGACCGACGCCGATTATTGGTATATCCAGTGGAAGGTGCCGATCGAGGCCGGGCGTTTTTGCCTGTCCGATGCGATGATCACCCATTATCGACTTGAAGCCCCCACCGGGTTGCGGCGAAAGAAGGACGGCGCGCGCTGCTTTAATGCCTGAGCGGATAGGGGGATCGGTTGGACAATCTGACGCATAGCCTGGTCGGGGCGGTTCTGGGACAGCTCGGCCTGAAAAAGAAGACTGGCCTGGCGATGCCGACGCTGATCATCGCGGCCAACCTGCCCGATATCGACGCGGCCTGCGCCGTCTATGGCATCGAATCGCTGTCGATGCGGCGCGGAATTACGCACGGGCCGATCGCGCTGATCCTGCTGCCGCTGGTGATGTGGGCGCTGATGATCGCCTTCGACCGCTGGCAGGAACGGCGCGGCAAGCGGCCCGCTAGCCGCCCGCCGGTCGACAAGGCCTGGCTTCTGCTGCTCGCCTATATCGGCTGTTTCAGCCATCCGGCGCTCGACTGGCTCAACAATTACGGCATCCGCCTGCTCGAACCGTTCAGCCATCGCTGGTTCTACGGCGACACGTTGTTCATCATCGATCTGTGGATATGGATCGCGCTCGCCGTGTCGGTGTTTCTGTCGCTGCGCCGCGAACGGCAGGGCAAGGCGAATTGGAGGCGGCCCGCGTGGGTCGGCTTTACCGCGGTCTGCGCCTATATCTTCGCCAACGGCGTGATGACGGGCCAGGCCGAGGCGCAAGCAGCCGATTTCCTGCGGCGCGGAGGACAGGACGGCGCTCTGGTGGTCGCCAGTCCGCCGCCGCTCGCCTTCTGGAAACGCGACATATTCTGGCGGCGGGACGGCTTCTACGGCAGCGGTGCCTATACGCTCGGCAAAGGCAGCACGGTCGAACCCGGCATTCCCGACGGCATGAGCGACCTGCGGCTGCAGACCTGGGTCAAGGGCGACCCGGCGGCGCGCGCCTTTCTCTTCTGGTCGCGAATGCCTGTCGCCGAGCCCGAAGGCGACGCCATCGTGCTGCGCGACCAGCGTTATATGCAACCTTTGGCTCGCGACCGCTTTACCGTTCGTGTGAAAGCCCCTGATACCGCAAGCCATCCCGAATGAGCCGCCCCAGCATCGTCTGGTTCCGCCGCGACCTGCGCCTGGCCGATCAGGCGGCGCTTGCGGCTGCAGCGGCGAGCGGGCCGGTCATTCCCGTTTATATCCTCGACGACGAGGTCCCGCGGCACCGAAAGATGGGCGGCGCCTCGCGCTGGTGGCTGCACCACAGCCTCACGAGCCTCGACGCCGGGCTGCGCGACATGGGATCCCGCCTGATCCTGCGGCGCGGCAAGTGCGAGGAGCAACTGGCTGCGATCGCAAGGGAAATGGACGCCGCCGACGTTCATTGTCTGCACCACTACGAACCATGGTGGCGGAATGCCGAGCGTGCCGTCGCCAGGGAGCTGAATCTGGTGATCCACGACGGCAATTATCTCGCTCCGCCGGGTTCGGTGACGACGGGAAGCGGGGGGCTGTACAAGATTTACACCCCCTTCTGGCGCGCGCTCAAGGACCGGATGCCGCCCGCGGCGCCCGCCGATCGCCCCGCAGCAATCGCCGCGCCGCCGAAATGGCCCGCGTCCGACGCGCTGGCCGACTGGCACCTGTTGCCGACGCGGCCCGACTGGGCGAAGGGCTTTGCCGCAGAATGGACGCCCGGCGAGGCAGGGGCGCACGAGCGTGCGGCCGATTTCGCCGACCAGGCCGCCGATTACGACCATCGCCGCAACCTGCCGTCGGAGGAGGGGAGCTCGCGCCTGTCGCCGCACCTGCATTTCGGCGAACTGTCGCCGGCGCAGGTCTGGCACCGCGTCGCGGCAGCGGGCGGTTCGGTCGACGTCTTTCTGTCCGAGGTCGGATGGCGCGACTATGCGCAGAATATCATCCTGCAATTTCCGGACTATGGCGGGCGAAGTGCGCGCGGCGCCTTCGATCATCTGCCGTGGCGGACCGGGCGCGACGCCGATGCCGACCTGAAGGCGTGGCAACAGGGGCGGACCGGCTATCCCATCGTCGACGCCGGGATGCGCCAGCTCTGGGCGACGGGCTGGATGCATAACCGCGTTCGGATGATCGCCGCGAGTTTCCTGATCAAGCATCTGCTGATCGACTGGCGGCGGGGCGAGCAATGGTTCTGGGATACGCTGGTCGACGCCGACTATGGCAACAATGCCGTCAATTGGCAGTGGGTCGCCGGTACGGGCGTCGACTCGAACATGTTCACCCGGATCATGGCGCCGCTGACGCAGTCCGAAAAGTTCGCCGCCGGGCACTATATCCGCGAATGGGTGCCCGAGCTGGCGCACCTTGGCGACCATGCGATTCACGATCCCGACGAGGCGGGTCAGCGCCCCGCGCAATATCCCCCGAAGATCATTGGACATCGCGAGGCGCGCGAGCGAGCGCTGGCGGCATATGACGTCATGAAGGCGCATGACAACTGATTGTCAGGCTGCCGCTTTTGCGGCAGGAAGGGGCTAATGAACACGCATGTCAGTCCCCGCCGCGGCAAGGCCCTGCTTCGCGCAGACCGGGCGTTTCGCTCGGGCGGGGGGCTGGCGCGGCTGCTTGGACGCGCACCCGCCGGCTATTTCCACCGCCAGCTCGACAAGATCGACAGCGGCCTCGCCTATGGCACGCTGGAGGGGCATTTGCCCGACGGCAGCGTGCGCATCCTCGGCGGGCGTGGAAAGGGACCCTCGGCGGTCGTCCATCTGCATGACTGGGCGGCGCTGGTGCGGCTCGCGCTTTCGGGTTCGGTTGGCTGGTATCGCGCCTGGGAAGCCGGCGAATGGTCGTCCCCGGACCCGGTGCCCTTGTTCGACCTGTTCATGCGCAATGGCGAGACGCTGGGCAATGCCGGGCGTTCGCGCGGGCCGCTACGCTGGTTCAACCGCGTCGCACATTTTCTGAACCGCAACAGCCGTGCCGGCGCGCGCCGCAACATCCACGCGCACTACGACCTCGGCAACGACTTCTACCAGCTCTGGCTCGACGCCGGCATGAACTATTCGAGCGCGCTGTTCACCGACCCCGGCATGTCGATCGAAGAGGCGCAGGCCGCAAAGCTCGACGCGGTGCTCGACCGGCTCGACCTGCGATCGGGCAGCCGGCTGCTCGAAATCGGCTGCGGTTGGGGCGCACTCGCCGAACGCGCGGTTGAACGCCACGACGCGCTCTATACCGGTATCACCCTGTCGCCCGCACAGGCCGAGATCGCGGAGGGGCGGCTCAACGCGATCGACCTGACCGGTCGTTCGCGCATCGAAATCTGCGACTATCGCGATGCGCGGGGGCCCTATGACGCGATCGCCAGCGTCGAGATGGTCGAGGCGGTGGGGCAGGCCTATTGGCCCGCCTATCTCGACGCGATCGCCAACCTGCTGCGCCCAGGCGGACGGGCGGCGATCCAGTATATCCTGATCAACGATGCGCTGTTCGAACGCTATGCGGTGGGCACCGATTTCATCCAGGCCTATATCTTCCCCGGCGGCTGCCTGATTTCCGAAAGCCGCTTTCGCGTACTGGCCGAGGAGCGCGGGCTTGCGTGGCGCGACGTCCGGCGGTTCGGCGGCTGCTATGCCGAAACATTGCGCCAGTGGCGCGAACGCTTCGATGCCGCGGCGGCGGCGGGCCAGCTTCCCGCGGGCTTCGACGATCGGTTCGTGCGGCTCTGGCGCTATTATCTGCAATATTGCGAGTGCTGTTTCCGCGGCGGCGGGATCGATGTCGCACAGGT
>JAFKLT010000043.1 GCA_017309275.1 Sphingomonadales bacterium
TCGGGAAAGGCCTTTCCTACAATATCCGGCTATGTCAGCAACGATCCCGGCTCTTTCATTCAGTGAACAAACGCGATCCGCCGGTCTTATCACGACCGTGCGCCCACAACATTGCGTGGTCCAGATTGGGGAGCCCACAGGGCTGAACTTTCCTGAACTTTGGAAGGGAGTAACGTCCGCGTCCCACCCCAATGCCGCCAGATCGTCCGCATCCAGCCGCGCGCCCCTTCGTGATCCCCGGCGAAGGCCGGGGTCCAGGGTGTTAGGAAGCCGGCGCTGCGTGGTTGCGCTCTGGGCCCCGGCCTTCGCCGGGGATCACATCGAACGCTGCGGATTGGGGCTAGCTGTCCTTCCTCGTCACCCCGGACTTGATCCGGGGTCCATGCTTCGGCCGTTGTTATGGACCCCGGATCAAGTCCGGGATGACGAAGGCGTAAGGAAGCCAGGTCAGTTTGCGACCATTTGCCGGCATTCCGTAATCTATCCGTTCAGTGAGAGGATAGTCGGAGACCCTCGCTCCAACCGACGCGCCGCTTCAAATGTCGAACAGCTTCGCAAGCGACTTTTCCAGCATGAAGAACTGCCAGATCTGTCGTCCGTGATCGCGACGACCCGACTGGTGCGCGGCGACGATGCGTTCGATTTCCGCCATGTCGAACCAGCCCGACCGCGCGAGCGTCGACGAAGTCGCAAGCGCCTTTGCCTGTTCGACGAGCGGTCCGCGGAACCATTGCGACACGGGCGTCACGAACCCCATCTTGGGGCGATAGAGAATGTCGTGGGGCAGATAGCGCTCCATCGCCTGCTTCATGATAGCCTTGCCCGTTCCGCCCTTCACTCGCATCGACGCGGGCAGGCTGGCGGCGAATTCGATCAGGCGATAGTCGAGCAGCGGCTCGCGCGCCTCCAGGCTGACCGCCATGCTCATCCGGTCGGTCTTGGTCAGGATATCACCCGGCAGCCAGATCATCAGATCGGCATATTGCGCGCGGTCGAGCGCTTCTCGCGCTGGCGCCTCATGCATCGCCTTCCAATAGCGGGCTTCGGCAATATGGTCGCCCAGCGCATGGACAGCTGCGTCGTTGAAAAGGCGCGCGCGCTGCGCCGGGCCGGTAACACCGACCGCCTCGGCATAGCCTTCCGCTCCGCTCTTCGAGAGGCTGGCCAGCGTCGCGCGGGCGCGCAGCGGCCGCGGCGCCCAGTCCATTTGCGGCCACACGCGCGATAGCGGACCGAGCACCCCCCGGCGCAGGAAAGATGGGATCATCCCACGCAGCCGCTCCTCCTGATGCTGAAAGACCAGGCGGCGATAGCCGGCAAACGCCTCGTCGGCGCCGTCACCCGACAAGGCGACGGTCACTTCCTCGCGCGCGAGTTCGCAGACGCGATAGGTCGGCAACGCGCTGGCATCGGCAAAGGGTTCGTCGAACATGTCGGCGATGCGGTCGACAAGCCCGAAATCGGCGGCAGCGACAGTGCGCGTGCGATGGTCGGTCGCGAAACGCTCGGCAATCTGCTGCGCATAAGCGGTTTCGTCGAGCGCCGCCTGATCGAAGCCGATGGTGCAGGTCCGGACCGCCTTCGCACTAGCCTCCGCCATCAGCGCGACGACCGCGCTGCTGTCGACGCCGCCCGACAGGAACGCCCCGAGCGGCACGTCGGCGACCATACGATCGGTCACGGCGGTTCGCATCAGATGGACCAGATGCTCGGCCGCCTCGCTCTCACTCGCGCGGATGCGCCGCGAAAAATCGGGCGCCCACCAGCGCGTTGGCGCGGGCATGGGCTTGCCGCGTTCGAGCAGCAGAAAATGACCGGCGGGAAGCTTTTCGACGCCGGCGACGATGCAATTGTCGTCCGGGACATAGCCAAGCGCGAGGAAATCCTCGACCGCCGTCAGATTGGCCTCTTGCCGCAGCAGCGGATGGCGGAGCAGGCCCTTGAGTTCGGAGGCGAAGGCGACCGAGCCGTCCGACAGGCGGACGAGGTGCAGCGGCTTTACCCCCAGCCGATCGCGCGCGAGGAACAGGCAGCCGCGCGCATGGTCGTGGATCGCAAAGGCGAACATGCCGTTCAGGCGCGACAGGCAGTCGGGGCCCCACTGCCGCCACGCCGCGATGATAACCTCGGTATCGCCACTGGTGCGGAAGCGGTGGCCACGATCCTCCAACTCGGCGCGCAGCTCACGGAAGTTGTAGATCTCGCCGTTATAGGTGAGCGTGACCGCTTCGTCGTCGCTCGCCATCGGCTGAGGACTGCCCTCGATATCGATGATCGACAAGCGAAGGTGGCCAAGACCGACGCCCGGCGCGGTCCAGTCGCCCGACCCGTCGGGGCCGCGGTGCGCCATCGGATGCAACATCGCGCGGACGCGCGCCGGGTCGACCGGCTTTGCCGTCTCCAGATGATAAATGCCTGCGATCCCGCACATATAGAAACCGCTCCTAGCGCAGTTTCAACGCGCGGTCAGCCATCGCCTGCGCTCCGCCCGACGCGGAAAGGAAATCAGCGATCGCATCGCGGCCCCCCTGCCCCTCTTCGGCCGAGACGATCAGCGACAACGCGCGCGGGTCGCCGCCGACCAGACGCGCCTTGAGCCCGGCGAGCTTCGCGCCGCGCGCGCTGCCCGTCGCAGTCCCGTCAACGACGTACCAGGTCGCGGCGTCGCGCAGCACCGGGCCGGGGTGAAGCAGCCGGTCAGTCTTGCCGCCGTCGACGGGCGCGAGAGCCGCGCTCCATGCCCATTTGCTGTCGGGGTCGACCGCGCCCTGCCCATAGGCGACAACCTCTCGCCCCTCCGCCTGGCGCTGATAGCCGCCGATCGCGACAGTGACGCGGCGGCCGCGCGCGTCGGCGAAGTGGCGCACGATCCGCTGGTCGGCACCGTCGAAGCGCGGGAGCCACGCCATCTTCTCTGACGAGGCGGGCACCCAGCCCGGCGGCGTCGCGACGGGCATGGTGTCCGGCAACGGCGCCGAACGACCACCGATCAGGGCCGCCCACAGGGCGAAGAGCAGCGGTATGGCGAGCGCCGCGGGCAGCACCGCGCGCGCGGGTCCCGCGTGACGGCACGCGATATCGAGGCCTGTCACGTCGACAGCGATGTCGTTCGCGGGCCGATCGAACCAGCGCCGCGCGACGAGCATCACGATCAGCACGACCAACCCGAAAAAGACCCAGCCATAAAACACATGATCGATCCCGCCCGCGGCCTCGATCCCCCAGATCTCGGCGGCAACCATCGTGCCATAGGCCCGCAGCGCATTGGCAGCGATCGTCGTGGCCAGTGCGGCGGTTACGAAAACGATCCGCCGCGTCCAGCTGCGAAAACAGAGATGCGCCGCGAACACCGAATAGGCGAGCATCGCGATCAGGAAATTGACGCCCGAACATGCCTCAGCCACTTCGAAGAAGCCCGCGCGCGTCGTGATGAACACACCCTCCAGCTCGGCCGGAAGGCCCGAGAGGTGGAGGAGGATCATCGAGATATAGGCGGTGAGCGTCTGGAGCAAAGGCACCAGCTCCTCGCCGAACGGCACGAGGAGCAGCGCATAGGCGAGCGGAAAGAGCAATCCGCGCACCAGCTTTTCGCCCAGCGCGACCGCAACCGCGCCCTGCAGCATGAGGACGAGGCCGAGCTGACGGAACAACCCGACGCCCGCCGCTTCGCCGACGAGCCAGACAAAGCCCGCCCCCGCGATCCAGGCCAGCGCGGGCCACCAATAGACCGGCGTCAGCGGCCGCAGCAGCGCGACACGCTGCGACACCAACCAACCGATCATCGGCACCATCAACAGGCAATGGGTGAATGTCGAACTGTGCCACCAGATGCCCGCCATATCGAGCGCGTCGCGGTAAAAGATCGCGAGGATCCCCGCCGACAGCGCCGCGAGCGCCGCCAGATGTCGTTGCCACCGGGTCCAGCCCCCAAGGCGCGAAAGAGCGCTTGCGGTCATGCCGCAAGCCCCAGCAACCCGGCGAGCGGCGCGAGCCTCGCGTCCCAGCCGTATCGCGCGATCATCCGTTCGCGGGCGGCCCAGCCCATCCGATCCGCCCCGGCGGGATCGTCGAACAGTCGCACGACCCCCGCCGCCATCGCCTCCGCATCGTCGGCGACGAGCAGATGCTCGTCCGGCGTCGCATCGATCCCCGTCGCCGCGGCCGCGCTGGCGACCACCGGACGCGCCATCGCCATCGCCTCCAGCAGCTTATTCTGTACCCCGCGCGCGAGCAGCAGTGGCGCCACGACCGCATCGGCAGCGGCAAGCCAGGGCCGAACGTCGGGCACTTCGCCGGTCACGATCACGCCCGGGATCACCCCCAGCGCGCGCACCGCTTCGCTCGGTGCGCGGCCGACGATCGCGAAGCGCGCGGCTGGATGAACCGCGCGGATGAGGGGCAGAATGTCAGCAACGAACCAGTGGACCGCGTCGATGTTCGGCCGATAATCCATTTGCCCGGTGAAGACCGCGAGCGGCCCCTCGCCCTCTCCCACCGCGCCAAACCGCCGGACGGGATCGAAACGATCGGTGTCGATGCCATTCTCGACCGCACGCACCCTGTCACCATCGAGACCACTTTGCAGGCGGAACAGCGCCGCCTCGGCCTCGCTGACGAACAGGCTGGTATCGACCGCGCGCGCGACCTTCGCTTCTAACGCGCCAAGCTTCCTCGCTTCGCGCGCATGAACCCAGTTCAGCGGCTGGCGCTTGTCCTGTTCGGCATAGGTCGCGAATTTGGCCGAATCGACGTCGACGAAATCCATCAAGACCGGGCCGCCGAAATCCTTCGGCAGATATTGCGCCATCTGGCCCGAGAAAGCGACGATATGGGTGACGGTTCCCAGCGCCATCAGCGCGCCGACATGTTCGGCGAGTGCGGCATTGCGGAACAGGCGATTGGACACAGGCTCGCCGCGAAACACCGCCTGCGCAAGCGCGAGTGGTCGGGAAACGTCGCGCACTTCGATCGCCAGCGTCTTGCAAAGCGGTGCCATTTTTTCGTGCGCGATGGCTGCATCCGCCTTGGTATCGGCAAGCGCGGCGACGTGCACCGGCGCCAGCTTCGCCAACGCCTGAAACATATGCCAACTGCGAATCCGGTCGCCCCGGTCCGGCGGCCAGGGCGCGCGGTGCACAAGGAACAGGATTTCGGCCATCAGCCCAGGCCGCGAGCGATCAGGGGGCCGATCCGGTTGGCGATCCACAGCGGCAGCTTTTTCCACAGATCGACTTGCAGTCGATATTTGGCGCTGTTGGGGTTCATGTCGCGCGGCGTCTCGCCAGGCGCAAGCCAACGCGCATAGACCAAAGGCTGCGGTTCGAAGCCCCAGTTCTTCTTATAAGCGAAGGGACCCGTTCCGACCTTCGAGCGTCCAAAGTCGAAACGCGTGCAGCCCTTCGCCCGCGCATGGCGCATCAGCGCAAAATACATCAGTTCGTTGGCGCGAAGTCGGCGCGCGTCGGCGGTCCCGCCGCCCCAATAGGGCATCACGGTTCCGCGCCAATAGAGGCTGAGCACGCTCGCGACCGGACGACCGTTTTCGCGGACGGTCAATATGTCGGCGGCGTCGCCGAAGGCGTCGAGCACCGCATCGAACAATGCCCTGGGAAAGACCGGCGTGCCTAGATTGCGAACGCTGGTGGCATAGATATGATAATGGTCGCGCCGTTCGGCGGCATCGCTGCCCGTCGTGACCGTCAGACCGCCTTCGAGAACCTTGCGCACCTCGGCGCGCTGCTTGCGAGGGATGGCGAGCAGTTCGGCATCGTCATCAGCGGCAAGATCGCGCGCGAAACCCGCATAGACGCCTTCTTCAACGCGCCAGCCCTCCCCTTCCGGCAGCGGGCCGCCGCGCAATTCAACCGACGAAACGCCGAGCGAGCTTGCGACGTCAACCGCCGCGGCGGCGATCATCGCCGCGTTTGCACCGTCATCGGCCAGAATGCCGCCATCGACAGCAAACCCGCTGGCGACGAGCGCCTGTCCGAACAAGGGCGAGCGAACATGATGCAACGGCAGCAGGCCGGTCGGCGTACCGCCGACGTCGCGCGGAGCAATCAGGTGACATTGATGCCCCGTCGCCTTCGTTACCGCCTGACACCAGGCACGGCTGTGGAAGGGCGTCGCAGCCGGATGCGCGGCAACATAGGCATCCCACGCGTCCGCATCGGTCAGCGGGGTCGGCGGCTGGATCGGCGCGTTCACGCCGCGGCGCGCCATGGCCTGGCGCGCTCCTGCTGCGCAGGCAGCAGCACATCGGCGCGCGTCCATTCGAAATCGGCGAGCAGCTTTTTGAGCTTGCCGGTCATCGCCGACAAACCACTGTAGTGGCGGATTTTCGACTTGATTGGCGCATTGGCGACCCGCGGCTGACCGGGATCGATTTCCCATGGGTGGAAATAGAGGATCGCCGGATGACCCTCCGCATTCATCCGTTCGATCGCCCAGCGCGTGAAGCCGTAGGGAAGCATTCGCATGAAGCCCCCTCCCCCCGCCGCGAGCGTACGCCCGGCGATCCGCGCCGTCGTGACCGGCCATTCGACGAGATCGCTGTCATGCAACGGCTGCCAGGCGTGGCGGGGGCTTTGCGGCCAACCATAATGGTCGTGCACGACCGGCGCGACGCTGGACGAATAGGCATAGCCCTGTTCCGCCAATATCTGGTGGGCCCAAGGCGTGCGCGTATCGACGGAAAAGCTGGGCGCGCGATAGCCGCGGATCGGCGTACCGCCCAGATTCTCCAGGATCGCCTGCGTCTGCTTGAGGTCGGCGGCGAATTCGGCGGCTGTCATGTTGAACACGCGCTTGTGGTCGTAACCGTGGCTGGCCAGTTCGTGCCCCGCGCCGACGATCCGCCCGATCAGCGCGGGATAGCGTTCGGCAATCCAGCCAAGCGTGAAGAATGTTCCCTTGACCCCGGCGTCGGCGAAAATCTGAAGCACCGCGTCGCAATTCGCCTCGACCCGGCATTCAAGCGCGGGCCAGTCGGCACGGTCGATCGTGCGCTCAAAGGCGCCGACCTGGAACCAGTCCTCGACATCGACCGAGAGGCCGTTCTGCATTTTCCCTCACCTTCATCGGCCATCCTAGCCGATGGCGTTCAGCGCGTCACGCGGCCCAGACCTGCGATTTCGCCGGATTGGGTGCATTTTCCGGATCGCGTTCGACCCATTCGATCAGCAAGTCGAGCACGCGGCGGAGCGCCGCATCCTGTTCGACCAGCCGCTGTTCGAGGCTGGCGATCTGAAGCTGCAACTCGGCGACCTGCGCTTCGTCGATCACCGGCGCGGCGGGTGCCACGACGACCGCGTCGGGAGTCGCCACCGCACCCTTTTCGGCATCGCCGGCAACCGGCGCGGCAAAGGGCGCGCGACTATCCGTCGTGGCTGGCCATTCGGCGGGCGCCTCGACCGCAGCCGCGGCATGCGCGACGACCTCTTCGACCGGCAGCGGCGCCAGGTTCGCCTCGTCAATACCGCGATCGGCCTCGACCTCCGCAATCACGTTGCGGACATGCTGCGCCGAAATGCGATGCAATTCCTCGACGGCACCGAACAGCAACAGGCGGCTGACCAGTACGTTGAGCTTGCGCGGTACACCGTCGCTGTAATCGAAGATCAGCTCGAAAGCTTCGGGCGCGAAGCTGGGGTTGCCGGTCCAGCCCACCTTGCCCAGGCGGTGCAGGATATAGGGCTCGACCTCTTCGGGCTCCATCGGATCCAGATGGTGCGTCGCGATCACCCGCTGGCGAAGCTGTTCGAGCGTCGGCGAGTGGAAGAGCGTCTGGCGGAATTCGGGCTGGCCGAGCAGGAATATCTGAAGCAGCGAATGGCCGCCGAGCGTGAAGTTCGACAGCATGCGCAGTTCTTCGAGCGCGGAGATGGCTAGATTCTGCCCCTCGTCGACGATCAGCAGCGTGCGGCGGCCGGCGCGCGCCTGTTCACGGAGATATTCCTCCATCGAACGCAGCAGTTCAGCCTTGCTCTGACCTTCCCACTCCAGCCCGAACTGTTCGGCGACCAGGCGCAGAAGATCGTCACCCTCGACCTGTGTCGACACCAGCTTGACTGCGGTCAGGCGATTGGGATCGATCGTATTCATCAGATGGCCGACCAGCGTGGTCTTGCCCGCGCCGACGTCGCCGGTGATGACAATGAAGCCCTCGCCCTGCGCCAGGCCATAGCCCAGATAGGACATGGCTTTGCGGTGCGTGCCGCTTTCGAAGTAGAAAGCCGGATCGGGCGTCAGCTGGAAGGGACGGCCGGTGAAACCATAATATTGATCGTACATCGAGTATTCCCCGGATCAGAAGTTGTAGCGCAGTCCCAGCAAAGCCGACGCGATCAGCTGGCTGTTGAAGCCGTCCTGATCGAACGCATTCAGGCTGGCCGCCGCGGTCCCCGTAAGGCCGCGCCAGAAACGACGATCGTAGGACGCCGTGATACCCGCCGACTGGACATCGCTTGCCCCCGGCGAGCCATTGTCGAAATAGTTGAGATAACCCGACAGGTTGACGCTCGATTCCGAATCGAGCGCACGTCCAGCAGTCAGGAAGAGATAATAATTCTCGTCCTTGATGCCGTTCAGCGCCGCGATCGGCGAGTTGCGGGGGACGAGTAGACGGCGTTGATCGTAGCCAAGGCCTACGCCGTAACTCCAGCGTCCGTAGCTGGAAGACAGGATCGCCTGCACGCCGCGGTTGCGGTACTGGAAGCCGTTTATGCTACCGAGTTGGTTGTTCAGGCAACCGCCAGTCCCCTGCCCGAAAACACAGGTGTTGACGTCGCCGCTGAGCGGATTGCGCGTCGGGTCGAACTGGGTCGGCAAAGCGGCCAGCCCCCCCGACATGCCGCGACCGAGGCTGGACAGGCCGTCATAGACGCCGACCTGGAACAGGGTCGCATGATCGGGGCGATAGGTGAAGCTGCCCGTATAGATGGTGTCGCCATAGCGTCGACCGATCTTTGCGGTCAGCGACATGCGGCGGCTAGGCTGCCACATCACGCCGGCATCCCAGATCAGCCCGTCGGTATCGAACGAAAGCTGGCGCGGGGTCGATTTGTCGGTGACGAAGCGGCCGTTCGCGTCGACAACGGGAATGCCGTTGGTATCGAGCACCGGATTACGCTGACCGATCTCGATATTCTCGTACCCCACGCCGCCGAGCAGCGCGACGGTCGGCGAGATGGGCACGGTCACGTCGGCGCGGGCATATTTGCCCTCGAACCGCTGATCGAGCTGGCTGGCATCCTCGCGCTGATAGCCGCCCGACACCTGCCAGCCGAACGGCAGGTCGCCCGGCCGCTGGCCGACGCTGGCCCATGCGACATGGTTGGTCGAACTGTCGAAGGCGCCGATCGGCTGAATCCCGGGCGCCAGGATCGCCGGAGTGTCGACATCGACCTTTGTGTAGCCGAAGCGATAGCCGGCCCCGACGTCGAGCCCGCCTACGCGGCGCGCAAAGGTCGGACCCGCATAGACCGAATAGAGATTGGCGACATTGTCTGAATTGCCGATCAGAAGACCGCTGTCGGACCCGCCCACGTCGGCGCGGGTCCGCGTCGCAAGCGCGCCAGCCTCCAGATTCAAGCCCTGCGACACCTCGATGCGCCCGCGTGCGAGGCCGCTGATCACATCGCCGTCCGAAATGCCGCGCGATTCGCCGATGCGATATTCATAACGCACCGTCGCGGCCAGTTCGGCGCGCCGCGTGGCGACTACTGCATCGACGCCCGCGGCGAGCGTCGTATAGGTCAGGACGTCGTTATCGCCGCCCTTCAGGTTGGTGCTGAACACCTGTCCGATTTCAAGATAGGGGCTGACGTCGACGTGACGCTCCTTGTTGCGCCGCGCCTCGGCGCGCTTTGCCTTGCGGCCGCCCTCGCCGGAATCTGCGGACGGGCTGCCCGACGCCGAGGCGCC
Source organism: Sphingomonadales bacterium (assembly GCA_017309275.1). Lineage (GTDB taxonomy): Bacteria > Pseudomonadota > Alphaproteobacteria > Sphingomonadales > Sphingomonadaceae > Sphingopyxis. Next base: position 9,925 of record JAFKLT010000043.1, read on the forward strand.
GCCACCCGAACCCGGATCGCCCGAGAATTGCGCATGCGCGCTCGTCGCCGTCCCGGCGAGCAGCAGAGCGGCCAGCGTCGCCCCACGACGCAGGCCAATTTGGTTGCGCATCATGACGCGCCTCCCTGTCCGTAATAGGTGCCGAAGCGGCGACCGCCCGGCGAGAATTTCACTCCGTTGAGGAGAAGCTGGATATGCGGGCATGCACCCATGAGACCGATCGCGTCGCGCAGTGCGCTTTCGAGCGTCTGGTCGGCGCGCACCACCATGATGAGCTGGCCGACGTGCCCCGCCAGCACCGCCGCAGGCGACGCCGCGAGTACGGGAGGCGAATCGAGAATGATGATGCGACCGGGCGCACCTGCCTCGAGCTGGCCGAGCAACGTCTCGGTCCGGGCCGAGGCGAGCAGTTCGGTGTCGTGCATATGCTGCGTGCCCGCGGGCATGACCTTCAGCCCCGGAATGTCGGTCTGGATCAGGCAATCGCCGAGCGGCAGGTGCGGATCGGCAAGTGCATCCATCAGGCCGGGACCATTGTCGAGGCCCAGCATTCCCAGCACGCTGGGCTTCGCGATGTCGGCATCGATCAGCAGCACGTCATGGTCGGCCTCGACCGCCAGGCTGAGCGCTAGATTGACGGCGGAGAAGGTCTTGCCCTCACCCGGGTTGGCGGACGCGATCAGCACGCGGTGGCCGCGCGGCAAGACCGGGCGGTTTGCGGTGCCGGCGAAGTTGCGGATGATCTCGCGCTTCACGATGCGATATTCTTCGGAAATGCCCGTCACCGGTGCGCCCGGAACGATCATCCCGTTCGCGACGAGATGCTGGCGGTCGATCGTGCCCTGACGATTCGGGATAATCGCCGGCGCGGCCTTTGCGATCTCTTTGCGCGGAGAGGGCTTGGACGCGGGCGCGGCCTCGACGGCAGGCACGGTCTCGACGACCGGCGGCTCAGGCTGCAGGATTTCTGCCTGCGGGGCCTCGGCGGCCGGCGCGGCCTTGGCCTTCCTTGCCCGCTTCTCGGGCTCGGGCGGCAGTTTCGACACGTCGATCGTCGCCGCATTCTTCGCGGGATCGAGGCCGAACATGTCGGCCGCGCGTTCGAGCAGCGAGGGCGGACGCTTGACGGGGCGCTGGTCGTTCATGTCTTCCTCCCCGCTCACGCGACCATGCCGCGCTGGACGAATTCGGCGACCAGCAGCAGTGCATAGAGGCCGACGAGCGCGCCCGTTCCGCCCGCGAGCCAGACCAGCCGCTTCCGCCGTTCGACGTGGCGATCCGGCGTCACGACCTCGGTGATCGATCCGATCACGGGAAGGCCGCTCGCGCGTTCGAGCTTTGCTGCGGTCGCATAGCTGGTGCGAACCTGGGCAAGACCGAACGCCGCCGCAACGCCACCGCCGAGCCCGGCGACGAGCACCAGCGTCAGGAACAGCGGCCGGTTGGGCGCGGCCGGACTGGTCGGCTTCGAAGGCGGATCGAGCAACTCGACCTTGATCGCGTCGGTTTCGGTCTGCACGTCGCCGCGCAGACGCACCTGCTCGCGCTGGCCCAACAGCTTGTCATATTGCGCCTTCAGCGCGGTATATTCGCCGTTGATCCGGTCATATTCGGCCGCGATGCCAGGGTTCTGTATCTGTTGCGAGGTGATCTTGGCGATATCGCCCATCAGCTGCGACTTGCGGGCATTGAGCGCACTTACCGTCGCCTGCCGCTCGGCGCGCATCGCCGCGAGCGAGGCATAAGCGGGATTCTGCATCCCGCCACCGCCGCCCCCGCCATTGCCCTCACGATCGGCCTGCGCCTTCAGCGACGCGATCTGGCTCTTCAGCGCGATAACGTCGGGGTGCGCGTCGGTCAGACCGCGCGCGTGCATCGAGGCAAGCTCGCTCTGTGCGCCCGCGAGCTGCTGGCGCGCGACGCCACCACCCACGCCGCCACCGCCGCCACCAGCGATCGTCGCCGGGGTCGAGGCAAGCTGGCCGTTCGCCGCCGCAAGCTGAGCCTGCGCGGACACAAGCTGCGAATCGATCTGGCCGAGCTCGGCGCGCGCAGCGTCGACGCGCTGGGCCGGGGAACCGGTGCCGCCCGGGATCAAGCCGATATTCTGCGCCTCGAACGTCGCGCGGCGCGCCTCGATCTCGCGCAGCGCGCGTTCGCGATCGGCAATCTGCGCGTCGAGGAACTTCAGACCCTCGCGCGCGTCCATGCGTCCACCGCGAAGCTGGTCGTCGCGAAACACGGTAATCAGGCTGTCGAGCACCGCGGACGCCAGCTTGGCATTATCCGCGTCGGACATGCTGCTGACGGCTACCGATGAGGTGATCTCGAAGATATTCTGTTGCTGCGGAACGACCTTGATGCTGTTCTGCAGCATCGCGACCGCACCCGCCTTGTCGCGTTCGCCCGCGTCGGCACCGATCAGGCCGGTGGTCGCCGCAACCTTTTCGAGGTTGCGCGCGCTGGTCAGCGTTTCGCGAATCTGATCCAGCTGCTGGCTGCTGGGACCGCCGCCGGCGTCGTCCGGCAGAATCTGGTTCACATCCACGAGCAACCGGGCGCGGCTGTCATAGCGATTCGGGATCGAAGCGACCGCGAGCCAGCCGAGGATGCAGATGCCCCAGGCGACCGCGAGCACCAGCCAACGGCGCGTCCAGACACTGTGCAGTGCCACCCGGAATTCGTCGTAAAGGCCGTTCATCGTTTCTGGTCAGTCCTTGGCAAAAGCTTGTGGGCAAAAAGCTGGCTGCTTCTGTGGTCGGTCGGGGTCAGAACATGCTTTCGGGAATGATGATCACATCGCCCGGCTGAAGACGGACATTCGCCTTGATGTCGCCGCGCTTGATCAGGTCGTTGAGGCGCAGGCCGAATTCCTGTTGCTTGCCGGTGCCCTTGTCGAAGCGGACGAGGCGCGCCTTGTTGCCCGCCGCATATTCGCCGAGACCGCCGACCGCGATCATCGCGTCGAGCACCGTCATGTTGGCGCGGAAGGGGATCGACGCCGGCTTTTCGGTCGCGCCGACGACGCGTACCTGCTGTGAGAAAGTGCTGTTGAAGCTGGTGACGATCACGCTGACGATGGGATCGGTGATATATTGCGACAGCTGCAGCTTGATGTCCTGCTGCAGCATGGTCGGCGTCTTGCCGACCGCGGGCATGTCGGTGATCAGCGGCGTCGTGATGCGACCGTCGGGGCGCACCTGTACCTTGCCGCCGAGTTCGGGGTTGCGCCACACGAAGATCTGAAGCTCGTCGAGCGGCCCGATGATATATTCCTCGCCCGGCCCTTCCTGGTTCGCCACGAAATTGGCGCTCGGCAGCTGCGGAGCGGGACCACCGCCCCCCATGCAGCCCGTCAGGGCGGTCGCGGCGATACCGCAGACCAGCGCAACCTTAGCGGCGCGAAGCGTGGGGAAGGACGTCATAATCATATCACCTTTCGAGCGACCGGACGCCCTGCGGGTTCCGGAACCCTGCGCGGACAGCCATTGCGTCAGGGTCAGCCATTGCTCGAAAAGGGTGAACATACCGTTAGTATTGGGATAAGTTCACGGAATGCTTGTCGCAACTTGTGCCGAACCGGCACAGAATTTAACCTTTTCCAGTAGGATTCAGACCAGCATTTCCCGGGCAGGCCCCTGTCCAAGGAAAGCCGACGGGCTTGCCGTCGCCCCATATGCCCCTGCCTGAAAAATCGCAACGAGATCATCGACATCCGCGCGCGGCAGCGCCACCTGGTCGCCCAGACGGTCGAGCGGAGTGCAAAGGCAGCCGACCACCGACACGGTTTCGACCGGTTCCACCCCAAAGCGGTTCGCCACCGCCACAGGATAGTTGCGGCGGATCACGGTGCCGAAATTCCCGCTGGCAGCAAGTTGGTGATGCAACCCGCCGTCGGTGACCAGAAAGGTTTCACCATGGCTGGTCTTCCGGTCGACGACACGCGTCAGATAGACCCCGGCGCCCGCCACCAGCCAACGACCGAGTTCCATCGCAAAGCCGCTGTCCGCCAATATTGCGTCGCGGTCGGCAAGGGTCGCGGCAAGCGCCGCCCCGATCGCGGCGATATCGACGTCGCGGTCGCCGGGGAAATAGGGAACGCCCATTCCGCCGCCCAGATTCACGAGCGGCGGCGTCGCGCCGATATCCCTTGCCAGCCGCGCCGCCAGAGCAACCGTCTGCGCCTGCGTGTCGGCGATCGCCTGGGCATCAAGCGCCTGCGATCCCGCGAAAATATGGAAGCCGCGCCATTTAGCGCCGGCATCGATCAGCCGCCGCACCAGCACCGGCACCTCCGCGGCATCGACGCCAAAGGGCTTGGCACCTCCACCCATTTTCATCCCCGATCCCTTGAGGTCGAAATCGGGGTTCACGCGCACCGCAAGATGCGGGGCAATGCCAAGCCGGGCGCCGATCGACAGCGCTCGTTCCGCCTCCCCCGCCGATTCCAGATTCAGCGTCGCGCCCGATACGATCGCCGCCTCCAGCTCGCGATCGCGCTTTCCGGGTCCGGCGAAGCTGATATCTTCGGCGTTCATTCCACTTGCGAGCGCGGCGGCTAGTTCGCCGCCCGATGCGACGTCCAGCCCGTCGACCAGCGATGCCATGAGCGCCAGGAGCGGCGCGTGAGGGTTCGCCTTCATCGCATAGTGAAGCTGCACCTCGGCAGGCATCGCCGCACGCCATTCGGCGACGCGATCGGTCAGCATCCGGCCGTCGTAGACGAACAGCGGCGTGTCGCCCGCATCCTCCACAAGCGCGTCGGCCCGCTGTCCGCCGATCAGCAGCATGCCGTCGGCATCGGCGGCGAAACCGTCGGGGATCGGCCCATGCGGCTTCATGCCGCCACCTTCGGCGCCCAGTCGGCAGCAATCGCCACGCGATCGAGCTTCCCATTGGGATTACGCGGCAGCGCGTCACGCCATTCGATCTGCTGCGGTTGCATGAAATTGGGCAGATTCTTGCGGAGATGAGCCAACAGCCCCTGTTCGTCGGCAACTGCCCCCTTACCGCGCACGATCAGGACGATCGCGGCGCCAAGCCGGGGGTCCGGGACGCCAAATGCGACCGCTTCGTAGACCAATCCCGATGCGACCGCGACATCCTCTACCTCGGTCGGGCTGATCCGGTTACCCGCGCTCTTGATCATCGCATCGTCGCGCCCGACAAAATAGAGCAGCCCGTTGGCATCGCGTCGCACCGTGTCGCCGGACCAGACCGCCGTGCCGCCATAGCGTGACACCGAAGGCGCAGGTTTGAAACGCTGTGTCGTCCGCTCCTGATCCCGCCAATATCCTTTGGCCACCAACGGACCGGCGTGAACGAGTTCACCCGTCTCGTCATCAGCGGCAACGCTTCCGTCCGGACGGCAGACGAGGATTTCGGCATGCGGGATTGCGCTGCCCATCGAGGTGGGATGAGCGGCGACGAGCGCGGGGTCGAGATAGGTCGAACGAAACGCCTCGGTCAGCCCATACATGGGATAGATATCGGCCCGTGGAAATGTTTCGCGCATCGCGGCGATCAGCGATGGCGTCAGTGCGCCACCGCTGTTGGTAAGCCGTTCGAGCTGGTCCGCAGCCTCGGCGGGCCAGTCGGCCTCGACAAGTTGTACCCACAGCGGCGGTACCCCGGCGAGCGTCGTGACCCGGTGCCGCGCGACCGCCTTTACGACATCGCGCGGGGCAAGATAGTCGAGCGGCGCGACGGCCGCACCGGCATGCCAAGCGGAAAACAGCTGGTTCTGTCCGTAGTCGAAGCTGAACGGCAACGCCGCCAGGACGCGATCGGCAGGAGCCAGCCCAAGATAAGAAGCGACGCTCTCGGCACCGAGCCACAAATTCGCATGGCTTAGCATCACGCCCTTTGGTCGGCCCGTCGACCCGCTGGTATAGAGAATAGCGGCGAGATCGTCCGGTTCGGCAAGCGACGGCGGCAATCCCTGTCCGCCCGAATCGATCACCTCTTCAACGATCTTGAGGTCCTGCACCGCGCATTCGACCGGCCGCGCATCGCCCAGAATGTCGGCGCGCGGCGGGTTGGTGACAAGCAGCTTCGCGCCACTGTCGGCCAGGATGTGCGCAACCTGCGGTCCTTTGAGCAGGGGGTTGATCGGCACATGGATCAGCCCGGCGCGCGCCGCAGCGAGCGGCATCAGGCAGGCCGCGCGAGTCTTCGCAGTCCAGCTTGCAACACGCTCTCCCGGGCCACCGACTTGATCGAGCAGCCATGACGCGAGCCGGCCGACACCGGCATCCATCTCCGCAAAGGTCGTGACGACATCGCCGATTAGAAGCGCAGCCGCGTCCGCTGCGCCAAATTGGACGAGATGGTCGATCGGACGCGACGGCGGATTTTGTAGTGCGGTCATCGGCTGTTAGGAGAGTGGTGATAGAGCGCGCAACCATGCAAGGGAACGGTGAAGATCACGCTAATGACGGTGCGGCGAAGGCCGCAGGCGCGGCCTCGCCCTTTGATCGCATGCAATGGTTCGACCTCCTGGCCGCGCACGGCTTTGCTGGCGAGGGCCGTCTCGACGCGCGCGGGACGGCAGGCGATGCGGCCGCCCTGTTGCCGCTTCGCGTCGAAAGACCGGGCCATTTCGAGAGCCTGACAAACTGGTACAGCTTCGCAATCCGGCCGCTGTATGTCGGCGCGGGCGATCGCGCGGCGGCGCTGGCCGACCTGTTCCGCACGTTACGCGGGCAAGGAATGCGCCTGTCGCTCTATCCCGTCCGGGACGAAGATCGCGGCGCCATATCCGCGGCGCTGCGCACGGCGGGCTGGTGGACCAAGGCCGCGCCCGCAGGCGACCGCCATTGGCTCGACCTCGGCGACATGGACCATGACGCCTGGTGGGAGAGCCGCCCGGGAGCGCTACGCAGCACCGTTCGGCGGAAGGAAAAAAAGGGCGTCGTCGACATTGCGCTGTCGACGCGGTTCGACCCCGACGCCTGGGCCGCGTACCAACATATCTATGCTGCAAGCTGGAAACCCGAAGAGGGCCACCCTGCCCTGCTCCGCGCCTTCGCTGAGGCCGAGAGTGAACGCGGCACCTTTCGCATGGGGCTGGCGCGCATCGCGGGTGTACCGGTCGCAGCGCAGTTCTGGACCGTCGAAGACGGAACCGCCTTCATCCACAAGCTTGCCCATGTCGAGGACAGCCTGAAGGCCTCGCCCGGCACGCTGCTGTCAGCCGCGCTCTTTCACCACGTCATCGCGATCGACCAAGTGCGGCGGGTTGATTTCGGGACGGGCAACGACGCCTATAAGCGCGACTGGATGAACCGGCACGAACCGCTGTGGCGCATCGAGGCTTTCAATCTGTCGCGGCTCGCGGCATGGGGACCCGCATTCAAAGCCTTTGCGCGAAACCTGCTCAGGAACGATCCATGACCGAAGCCTCCTCCGTCGACGCCACCCTGCGCGCTCTGCTTGCCGACATATTGGGCCTGGGCGAAGAACGCGCGGCAGCGCTGACCGAAGACAGCGGCCTGTTCGGCGCGCTGCCCGAGTTCGATTCGATGGCGGTCGCGACCGTGCTGACCGAGATGGAAGATCGCCTCGGCATCATCATCGACGACGATGAGATCGACAGCGAAATCTTTGAAACCTATGGCAATCTGCTCGCCTTCTCGCTTCGCAAAGTGACGGATTGAACCGGACCGATGCGCCTGTGACCGAACATCGGCTGCGCATCGATCCCGCGGACCGGCCGCGCGCGACGATTCTGATCGTCCCGCCGCTTTTCGACGAAGCCAACCGGTTGCGCCGGACGCTGCTGCTTGCGATGCGCGCGCTGGCGTCGGAAGGATTCGCCGCGGTGCTGCCCGACCTGCCGGGGCAGAATGAAAGCCTCGTCGCGCTGGAGACGGTCGCGCTGGACGATTGGCAGGATGCGCTCGCCGAAATCGCAGCCGACCTCCCGGGACCGGTCGTCATCGCGTCGATCCGCGGCGGGGCACTGATCGATCATGGTGCGAAAGCGGCGGCATGGTGGCGGCTGGCTGCCGTTTCGGGCAGCTCGCTGATGCGCACAATGATGCGCGCGCGGGTAGCGGCCGACCGCGAGGCCGGGCTGACATCTTCGCTCGAAAGCTTGCAGGCGGCGGCGCAAGTGGCTCCGCTGCTGCTCGCCGGCAACGCCCTCTCCCCCGCGATGGTCGCCGCGCTGGGCGAGGCGGAAGCCCAGCCAGTGCAGCCGTTGCGCAGCATCGCGCTGGGAACCGACGGCCTTGCGGGCACACCGCTTTGGCTGCGCGCCGAGCCCGGCGAAGACGCCGCGATGGCCCGAGCAATCGCCGCCGACATCGTCGCATGGAGCATGGCATGCGGCATCAATTGACCTTTGACTGCGACGGTGCAGCGCTGGCGGCGACGCTCGACGACGCGCCGGGCACAACCGGGCTGCTGATCGTCTCGGGCGGCAACGAGGTTCGCAGCGGCGCGCATCGCGGCATGGCAATGCTGGCGCAGCGCATTGCGGCGGCGGGCCATCCAGTGTTCCGTTTCGATCGCCGCGGCATCGGTGACAGCGAAGGCGAAAACGGCGGCTATTTGAGGAGCGGACCGGACATTGCGGCGGCGGCGGCGGCCTTTCGCCGGGCCGCGCCGCATGTCACACGCATCGCCGCCTTTGGCAATTGCGACGCCGCGAGCGCGCTGCTGCTGCACCAGCCGCCGTCGTTCGATACGCTTATACTGGCCAACCCCTGGACCTATGACGACGATCGGGAAGAAGGCGACGAGCAAGCCCTTCCGCCCGCCGCCGCCATTCGCGCACGCTATCTGGCGCGGCTTCGGGATCCCGGAAGCCTGATGCGCCTGCTGAAAGGCGAAGTAGATTTCCGCAAGCTCGCGCGCGGCCTGTCGGCGCTCAAGCGGAAATCGGTGGTGCCGGCGCCCGACAGCCTGGCCGACCAGATCGACGCAATGCTTGCCGAAACGCCCTGCCCCGTGAGGCTGTTGCTGGCGACCGGCGACCGGACGGCGCAGGCCTTCATGGAAAAGTTGGCAGCGTCGCTGGCATACATCGAGGCGAACCCGAGCTCCGTCAGCGTGGAGCGCTTGGCCAGTCCATCGCACAGTTTTGCCGGCGCGGACGCCGAATGGCTGTATCAGCGCATCATCGCGGCGCTTGCCGCCTAGGCGTCGACCATCGCGTGATATTCGGCCTCGGCCAGGAAGCGTTCGGCGTCGAGCGCGGCCATGCAGCCCATGCCCGCGGCGGTCACCGCCTGGCGATAGACCTTGTCGGTGACGTCGCCCGCGGCGAACACCCCGGGGATCGACGTCAGCGACGTGCCGGGCGTCACCTGAAGATAGCCGTCGTCGTCGAGAGGCAGCTTACCCTTGAACAGCTCGGTCGAGGGGCTGTGCCCGATCGCGACGAAGCCGCCGTCGGTCGGCTCGTGGCTAGCCTCGCCGGTCACGGTGTCGACCAGGTCGACGCCGACCAGCCCAGCCGTCCCCTCGCCCGCGACGAAACGGTCGACGCGCTTGTTCCACAGAACCTTGATCTTGGGGTTCGCGAACAGACGGTCCTGCAGGATCTTTTCGGCACGCAGATGGTCGCGGCGGTGAATCAGCGTCACATCGTCGCTGTGATTGGTAAGGTAAAGCGCTTCCTCGACCGCGGTGTTGCCCCCGCCGATCACGACGACCTTCTTACCGCGATAGAAAAAGCCGTCGCAGGTCGCGCAGGCCGACACGCCCTTGCCGCCCAGTTCCTGCTCGCCCGGCGCGCCCAGCCATTTCGCCTGCGCGCCCGTGGCGATCACCAACGTTTCGGCGAGATAGACGTCGCCACCGTCGCCGGTCAGCTTGAACGGGCGCCGCGACAGGTCGACGTCGACAATCGTGTCCCAGATCATGCTCGTTCCGACATGCGTCGCCTGCGCCGTCATCTGTTCCATCAACCACGGGCCCTGGATCACCTCCGCAAAGCCGGGGTAGTTTTCGACATCGGTCGTGATCGTGAGCTGACCGCCCGGCTGCAGCCCCTGGACCACGATCGGCTTCATACCGGCGCGCGCGGCATAGATGGCGGCCGACAGACCGGCGGGGCCGGAACCGAGAATGAGCATTTTGGTGTGGTGCGTAGCGGGCATGACAGACTTTCGAATCCTGTGCGGGACAGCACAGATGGGTGTTGCCAACCGCGCTAGCAAGGGTCACCTTCCGCGCCAAGGGGAGTCGGATAAATGGCGAGCTGGTGGGAACGTCATGGGGTGCCGCGGCTGATCAAATGCGCCTGCTCGCAAGGGCAGATCATGAAGGCGCGGAGCAAGGTCGTACCGAACGCAGCCGGCCACGTGCTGGAGCTTGGCTGCGGCGGCGGCATCAACATGGAATTTTATGACCCGGCGCGGGTGACGAGCTTTACCGGGCTCGACCCTTCGCCCGAACTGCTGGCGATGAGCCGCGCCGCAGCAGCCGCGCGCGGCATGGACGCCGACATCCAGGGCGGGGTCGGAGAGGCCATGCCCTTCGAGAGCGGGCGCTTCGACACCGTGGTGACAACCTTCACCCTTTGTTCGGTCGCAGATCAGGCGGCGGTGCTGGGCGAGATCCGGCGGGTGCTGAAACCCGGAGGCACCGCGCTGTTCCTGGAACATGGCGGCGCGCCCGATCCCGAGGTCGCCAAATGGCAGCGGCGAATCGAGCCGCTTTGGAAACGTATCGGCGGCAATTGCCACCTGACCCGTCCGATCGGCAATGCCTATGAAAAGGCCGGCTTCGCGGTCGAGCGCCAGGGTGCAGCCTATATGCCCAAGACGCCGCGGCCATTCGGCTGGGTCGAATATGGAACCGCGCACGCAGCCCATTGATCGAAGGATAGCGAGATGACGCGATACTGGCTTGTCCTGATAACCGCCTTCTTCCTGCTCGCACCGACTGCCGCAGAGGCACGCAAGGTCGCGTTGATCGTCGGGAACAGCAATTATGCGAACACCAGCCGCCTCACCAATCCCGCGAACGACATCAAATTGATCGCGGCGTCGGCGCGAAACGCGGGCTTCGACGACGTCACCGTCGCGGCAAACCTGTCGGTCAATGACTTCCAGAAGGCGATGCGCGATTTCCGGATCAAGGCCGACGGCGCCGAGGTTGCGATGGTCTATTACGCCGGCCACGGAATCGAGGCGCAGGGGAAGAACTGGCTGATCCCGACCGACGCGCAACTGAAATCCGATCTCGACCTGCCGTATGAGGCGATCAACCTCGACCGGATGATGGAGGCGGTGTCGGGTGCGCAGATTCGCATGGTGATCCTCGATTCGTGCCGCAACAACCCGTTCGGTCGGTCGTGGCGGTCGGGGACGCGCGCAGTGCAGAACGGGCTGGCAGGCATCGAAGCCGACGACGTTCTCGTCATCTTCGCGGCGGCGCCGGGACAGACCGCCGCCGACGGAACCGGCGCCAACTCGCCTTTCGCGGCCTCGCTCGCCAAGCGGTTGCCGCAACCCGACCTGCCCGTCCAACTTTTGGGCGGAGCGATCCGCGACGATGTGCTGGCGGCGACCGGCGGACAGCAACGCCCCTTCGTCAGCGCCAGCATTACCGGTACGCCGGTCTATCTGGTGCCGCGCGCCGGTCAGACAGGAACGGGCAATCGCGCCGCGCTGGAGGAACTGATGTGGAAGGGCGCGGTGGCCGAGAACAGCGTCAGCGCGTTCAAGGCCTATCTGGCCGAATTCCCGTCGGGCAAATATGCGGCGCAGGCGGGCGACGGCGTCACGCGGCTGGGCAAGAATCCGAAGGCCGCACCGGTGGCGACGAAGCCGGCGGTGATGGCCGCCGCGCCCACAGCCCGCAAATATACGCTGTCCAACGTCCGGGTCGAAGCGGTGAAGCTGACCGGGCGGCTGGGCCTGGGCCTGCCTGACCAGCTGTTCCTGCGTTTCAACACCGGCGAGCGTTTTCCCGAGGGGTCGCGGGAAATCTTTTCGATCAAGCGCGGCGAAAGCTGGGTGGTCGACCGGCATTTTTCCTTCGAGCAGCCGGTGAGTTTCCAGCTTCGTGAATTCGACGATATCGGCGGCAGCGACAATATCGGAACCGTCGATATCGGCGATACGCCTGGCACCTTTACCAAGACGCTGAACGGCGATGCGAGCGACTATCGGGTGACATATACGCTGACGGTCGGCTGATCAGGCCTTTCCCCCGACCTCGACCAGGCCATGCCCGACGCTGACGCGCTCGTCGAAGACGAAGCAGCTGCCGTGCCAGCGGCTGTCGTCCTGGCCCACCTGTTCGAGATAGGCGAGGATGCCGCCCTTCAGGTGCACCACGTCCTCGACGCCTTCGCTGCGCAGGAAGGCGGTCGATTTTTCGCAACGGATGCCGCCGGTGCAGAACATGGCGATGCGCTTGCCTGCAAATTCGGCGGCGTGGTCGCGCCACCAGCCGGGGAAGTCTCCAAAGCTTTCCGTCCGCGGATTCAGCGCCCCGTCGAAACTGCCATATCCGACCTCGAAATCGTTGCGCGTGTCGATCAGCACCGTGTCCGGATCGTCGACCAGCGCGTTCCAGTCGGCGGGGTCGATATAGGGCGCCGCATCGCGCGCCGGGTCGATGCCCGGCACCTTCATGGTCACGATTTCCTTTTTCAACCGCACCTTGAGTCGCTGAAACGGCATGGCGGCCGCGGTCGAATATTTGACGTCGAGTTCGGCGCAGCCGGGAAGCGCGCGGATATAGGCGATCACCGCGGCGATGCCATCCTGCGTACCGGCGATCGTACCGTTCACGCCCTCGCGCGCCAGCAACAGCGTACCCCGAACCCCCTGCGCCGCGCACAGATCGAGCAGCGGCTGGCGCAGCGGCGCGGGGTCGTCGAAGGGCACGAAGCGATAGAGGGCGGCAACCTGGAACATGGCGAGGGGCATGTAGGCGCGATTGCGCCTCAGCGAAAGGGATCGTGCCGCGCGGTCGCATAATGCGCCATCGCCATCGTCGTCCATTGCGCGTTGACCCGGATGCAGGTCGGAAAAACGCTGGCGTCGGTAACGAGGACATTGGTCGTGCCGTGGACCCGGCAATCGGGATCGACGACGCCATATTGCGGATCTTCGTTGATCGCATTGCCGCCATGCGGATGGCTGCTCGACAGGGTCACGTCGTCGGCCTCTTCTATGGCGTCGCGGAAGAAGGCGTCGACGTCCATGTCGGGAGTGATCGTCTGCCCCCGCGTGAGCGCCGGATAGCATTCGAGCGCGCCCGCGGCGAAATGCACCTTGGTCAGCGTCGCCATCGCGCGGCGTAGCAGCGGCAGGTCGTCGGTGGCGTCGAGCCTGAATTCGAGCTTGCCATTCTTTACCCGCCCGCGCCGGTCGGCCGGAAACAGGATGCCCGCCGAGTGGACGCGGCCGAAATTCCGCATGCGCGCGGCATGATCGCTGAACCAGCCGGGCATCAGCGACGCCATCGCCATCGGCGGCTGAAAATGGCTTTCCAGCAGGAAGTCGCCGCAGTCGACATAGCTGGCCATCTGATCCTCGTCCCACGCATTGCCGCCGACGCCCTGCGGCATCAGCGCGACGACGGGCGACGCGATGTTCAGCGACACCTGATAGCCGGTGCCATCGATATCGCTGCGCGACAGCAGCTTGGACGAGGCGATCGTCCCACCCGCGACGATCACGCCGACGCGCGCGCGGACCAGCGTCTTCGATCCGTCCGGGAGGACTAGTTTCACCGCCTCCGCCTCGCGCCGTCCGTCGATCGCGGTTTGCCAGACGATGCGCTCGGCCTTGGTGCCGGGCAGGATGCGCGCGCCGAAATCGCGGCACGCGTCGGGCAGATAGGTCTGCGCCATTCCCATTCGCCGGCCATAGGCGCAACCCGCGTTGCAATAGCCGCAATAGGCGCAGGCATTGACGGTGTTCGGCGGGCCGAAATTCTTTGCGAACCAGTCGGCGATCGCGCGCCCGTCCTTCGGATCGGTCGAGGTCGCCGCATAGGCGTGCCAGCCGTTGATCAGGTGCGGCCCGTTGTGGCGACCGCTGCGCGGCTCGATCCGATCGATACCGAGCCGGTCGCGAATGGCGTCATAGCTCTTGTGGAAATCAGCGGCGTCGATCGGCGCGCCGATGCCGTTCCACTTTGCCAGCACGTCGACCGCATCGGGATGCGTCCGGCCCGCCTCGTTGACGCGCAGGCAGATGCCGTTGTTGATCGTCGACGAGCCGCCGACGCAGCGGCCCTGGAACACGACGAAATCACGATTGGTCGAGGTCTGCAACGCGCCATGCTTGAAAAGCTGCGCCACCATGTCGAGTTCGTGATGATTGATTTTCGGCGAGGGATAGAAAGGGCCAGCCTCGACAATCAGAACCTTATAGCCCCGCGCCGCGACATGATAGGCGGCAACCGCGCCGCCAGCGCCCGATCCGATGACGACCACGTCATATTCGTCACCGAGCGTCGCCGCGTCCAGGATATGCGCCGGATCGATCTCTCGCCCATCGACGCGGGTCAGCGGCATCTCGCCGGGCCCGCGCGTGCGATGCCGGGGTAGCGTGAAACCGATCTGGCGATGCACCGGGTTCGCGGCATTAGCGTCCTGGTCGCCGGGTTCGAGCCCGGGCTGCCAATGCCCGTAATAGCAGCCGTAGATGACGCCGCGCAGCCGCGCCATGTCCTGGAACAGGTCGATCTGGCTGTTCTGCAGCCGCCGCTCGATCCGCTCGGCGCGCGTCGCGACATCCGTCGCGGCGAACATGGGGCCCAGCACGACCTCGGTCGCGGTCAGCGACAGGCGGATCTCGTCCAGCTTGGTCCCGCCGACCTTGGCGAAAAGATCGACGACGTTGGCGACGACCTGGTCGGGCGTGATCGCCATCGGCGCGCCATGGAACAGCGCCTCGGTCAGCGCTTTCAGAAATTTGAGCTGCCCGAAATTGAACGGCGCGGCCATCGCCCTTCCCCCCTTTTTGCTTCCCGCCGCAAAAAGGGCGGAAATCTGCGCAACTTCACTCGCAAAACGACTTTTTGTCGGCTTGGGCCCGCAACCGGGCGTATCACTAAAGCGACAAAAGCGACGCATAAACGGTTCGAAAATGTCGCTTTTATCGCTTTAAGCAAATCGCCGGATTTGGCCCCTTCGTACCGGTCGCAAGCTTTTGGCGAAGGGGTAGCGTGTCCGGATTTTGTAGAACAGCGGATATTTTCCTGCCCATCCGATCGATGCGCGCCCCGACTTGCGCCGGGGATCACATGGATTGCGCCTGGTCAGCGCTTCCTGCGCCGCGCGAACCAGCCGGCCGATTGGATGAAGACGCAGGCAGCGGCGCTTGCGATCATCATCATTCCCGCGACCAGGCCGATCAGGTAGAAATATTCCGCATGGCCTTGCGTGATCGCGCCCACGGCAAGCGACAGCAACCACAGCGTCGCGGAAGCTGCCATTATCAGCCTGGCCAGTGCGAGCAATCCGATGGCGGCTCTCCCTATCCTGTCCGGCGACGGCGCTAGCAGGGATATTTGCCGAACAGCGCGTTGCGGATCGAGCTGACGGCGGAGAATTTGAGGCCGCTCGTCTTGCCGCGCCAATAGTCGAGGACGATCGCGCGAACCTCGCCCGCGGTGATCTTGGCCGGCAGGCAGATATTGCCCTCCGCCATCTTGGTATCACCATAGAGCTTGATCATATCGTGCGCCGCCATGATGAAATAGTCGCAGGTGTCGAGGTCGGCCGCGGTCTTCGACGTGCACAGGTCATAGACCTGTTGCCCAGTCTTGAAGACACCGCTGGACGGCGTGCTATCCTGGGCCGCGGCAGGCATCGACGACGCGATCGCCAGCGCGGCGAGAGAAACTACAGCTTTGCGAAACATGACAAATCCCCCAGTTTGACCCCGAGGGACGTCATAATGCGCTTGCGTCGCGAATGCCAGTTCAGGCGGCAGCCTTTTTCGCGAGCCGATATTTGTGAAGCAACGGCTCGGTATAGCCCGACGGCTGCGCCACGCCCTCAAAGATCAACGCGCGTGCGGCCTGCCACGCGGTGCCGTCCGGCGTCAGCTTTTCGTACAGCGGATCGCCGGCATTCTGCGCGTCGACCTTTGCCGCCATGCGCGTCAGCGCGGCGTCGACCTGCGCTTCGGTACAGACGCCGTGGAGCAACCAGTTCGCGAGCGCCTGGCTGGAGATGCGCAGCGTCGCGCGATCTTCCATCAGGCCGACGTCGTCGATGTCGGGCACCTTCGAACAGCCGACACCCTGATCGATCCAGCGCACGACATAGCCGAGGATGCCCTGGCAATTATTGTCGAGTTCACGCGCGATTTCCGCCTCGCTCCAGTTGCGGCCCGCCGCGACGGGGATGTTCAGCAGCCGGTCGAGCGACGGCACCGCCTCGCCCGCGATTTCCCGCTGCCGCGCGAAGACGTCGATCTGGTGATAGTGCAGTGCGTGCAGCGTCGCGGCGGTCGGCGACGGCACCCAGGCGGTGTTGGCGCCGCTTTTGGGATGGCCGATCTTCGCCTCGAGCATGCCGCGCATCAGGTCGGGCATCGCCCACATGCCCTTGCCGATCTGCGCCTTGCCGCTGAGGCCGCAGGCAAGCCCGATACGGACGTTGCGGTCCTCATAGCTGGCGATCCAGTCGCTGGCCTTCATCTCGCCCTTCGGGATCATCGGACCCGCGCGCATCGACGTGTGAATCTCGTCGCCGGTCCGGTCGAGGAAGCCGGTGTTGATGAAGACGATGCGGTCCTTCACCGCGTGGATACAGGCGGCAAGGTTCGCGCTGGTGCGGCGTTCCTCGTCCATCACGCCGACCTTCATCGTGTGCCGCGCAAGCCCCAGCATATCCTCGACCGCGTCGAACAGGCGGTCGGTGAAGCCGCATTCTTCCGGCCCGTGCTGCTTGGGCTTCACGATATAGATGCTGCCCGCGCGGCTGTTCCGCAGGCTGCCCAGCCCCTTCAGATCGTGGAGCGAGCAGAGGCTGGTGATGACCGCATCGCACAGCCCCTCGGGCGCCTCGGCGCCGTTCGGCAGCTTGATCATCGGCGTGGTCATCAGGTGGCCGACGTTGCGCACGAACATCACGCTGCGGCCCGCCAGGGTGAAGGCGGTGCCGTCGGGTGCGGTCCAGCCGCGGTCAGGCTCCATCGCGCGCGTCACGGTCGCGCCGCCCTTGGCAAAGCTTTCGACCAGGTCGCCGCGCATCAGGCCGAGCCAGTTGGTGTAGCCGAGCGTCTTGTCCTCGCCATCGACCGCCGCGACCGAATCCTCGAGGTCGATAATCGTGGTCAGCGCGGCCTCGAGCAAGACGTCGGCGATACCCGCCGGGTCGGTTTTGCCGATCGCGCTGGCGGGGTCGATCACCAGTTCGATGTGCAGGCCATTATGCTTCAGCAGGATGCCGCCGGGCTTGCTGCCCGCCCATTGCGACGGATCGGCGAGCGAAAGCTGACCGCCCTGCCAGTCGGCCCAGCTACCCGAGGCCAGCGGCACCGCTTCGTCGAGAAAGGCCTTCGCGCGCGCGATCACCGCCGCGCCGCGATCGGGATCGTAACCGCCGGGCCTTGCCGGCGGCGCGTCGAGCGCGTCGGTGCCGTAGAAGGCGTCATAGAGGCTGCCCCAGCGGGCGTTGGCGGCGTTGAGCGCGAAGCGCGCATTCAGCGCGGGAACGACGAGCTGCGGCCCCGCCATCGTCGCAATCTCGGGATCGACATTCTGCGTGCCGACCTGAAAGGGTGCCGGTTCGGGCACGAGATAGCCGATCTCGCGCAGGAAGGCCTGATAGGCGGCGGCGTCGTGCGCCTGCCCTTCCCGGCCCTGGTGCCAGGCATCGATCCGCGCCTGCAAATCCTCTCGCTTGGTGAGCAACGCGGCATTTTCAGGGGCAAATTTACCGAGCAGCACGGCGAAATCGCTCCAGAATTCATCGGCTTCGATCCCGGTTCCGGGCAAGGCCTTGGCTTCGATGAAGGAAACGAGACGCGAATCGACGGACAGGCCGCTGCGATCGAGAAAATCAGTCATTCTGCACCCTTTGGTCAGCGCGATCGCGCCAGTGGACCCGGGGAGGAAAGGGCCGCCGCCCTATGGCCTGCCGTGGCGCGCTTGGCAATGGCTGCGGTGAGTCCGCCGTCAGGCGACCCCGCACACCGGCGCCGGGACCAAATCGACGAGCGCGACACGAACCTGGTTCCGCCCGCCCGCCTTCGCACGGTAAAGTGCGGTGTCGGCGCGGTGCAGCAAGCCGGGCAAACTTTCGCGCTGCATCAATTGGGCCACGCCGAACGAGGCGCTGAAGTGACGATCGACGCCGAGGACCGGCAATTTCGCGGTCGCAAAGGCGGCGCGAACCGATTCGGCGTAGAGCCGCCCGTCGGACAGCAGCGCCGCGGGCAGCAGGACGGCAAACTCTTCTCCGCCGACGCGGCCGACGATCGCGTCGGGAGGCGCGGCCTTGGACAGCATCGCGGCAAAATGCGCGATGACGCCATCGCCCGCCGCGTGGCCGAAGCTGTCGTTGATCTGCTTGAAATGATCGAGATCGGCGGCGATCAGCACCATCTCCTCGTCGCCGCGCGCGAGCGCCTCATCGGCACGGCGTTCGAAGCCGCGGCGGTTCAGGACGCCCGACAGCGGATCGGTTTCGGAGCGCGCGAGCATCTCGGCCGTCGTGTCGCGCATCGTCACCAGCAGCATCACGAGCCCGGTCGCCATCAGCACCACGACGCTGCCGCTTTGCGAGATCGCCGCATAGGTCGTCGCCATATAATCCTGTGGCGCGCGCGCCGTCCCCACAATCATGGCGAACAGCGGCTTGAGCATGTAGATCACCGCCGAAACGGCCTGCAGCGCTACGAGCAGCACATCGAGCGGCTGCCGCCGCCCCGAACGCCAGATCATGACGCCGAACAGCGTCTGCATGGCAACATAGGGCAATTGATAGATCACCAGCCGCGGTATCGAGCCATAGGTCATGCTGAAAATGACCGGCACCGACAGGAGCGTCGCAATCCAAATGGCCATCATGGCGGTCCACGGCGGCTCGACGCGATAATGACGCGCGCCTCCGATCAGCGAGAAGCTGAGCGCCGCCAGGAAGACGAGGAAAAGGGCAATGCCGATCGGCGCGGGATCGACCTGTTGCCGGAGCAGGAACTCCAGGACGAAATATATGATTGCCATGCCGCAGCCGAGCGCGAGCCACCACGCCCCCCGCGCCAGGCGGTTGGTTGCGGCGACCACGGCAAAGGCCACGGCAAAAATGCCGGCAACGGACATGTTTATGCCAAGCAAAAAGGCGGCAGTCATCGACCCACTCGTTGTAATTTCGGACAGCTAGCGGCGCGGCGACGAAGTTTCGGTTAATCCCCCGCATCCGAAATCGATTCGCACGCCCCATGCCGCACGCACGGCATGCAGATCAGTGACTTACCGTATCGTGGCGACAAAATGCCGGACCGGGGGGTGCCAAAGCGCCTCGCCGCTCGCTATAGCCGTGCGATGACAATGCTCACCGCGACCGAACAGGCGATGCTCGAACGCGCGGCCGACGCGCCGATGCTGGCTGAAGTCGAACGATGGGCGGCGACCAACAGCGGCACCGGCAACCTGGCCGGGCTGAAGATCGTTGCGGGCCAGCTTGCCGACGCATTCGCGGCGCTGCCCGGCGAGGTGCGGCTAGTCGCGCCCGATCCGGTCGAGAGCGTCGATACCGCCGGCAACGTGAAGACGACCCAGCGCGGCGACCATCTGCACCTCCGCGTCCGGCCCGACGCACCGGTGCAACTGCTGCTGACCGGCCATATGGACACGGTCTTCGCGCCCGATCACCCCTTTCAGTCGCTGCGCTGGCTGGAGGACGGTGTCCTGAACGGCCCCGGCACCGCCGACATGAAGGGCGGGATCGCGGTGATCCTCGCCGCACTGAAGGCGATCGAAGCATCGTCGATCGCTCCGCGCGTCGGCTATGACGTGATGATCAACAGCGACGAGGAGACCGGCAGCCACGCCTCTGCCGCGCTGATCGCCGATCTGGCGAGGGGCAAGACCGCCGCGCTTACCTATGAACCGGCGTTGCCCGACGGCACGCTGGCGGGCGCGCGTCCGGGAAGCGGCAATTTCTCGATCCTGATCCACGGTCGTTCGGCGCACGCCGGACGCAACCCCGAGGAGGGCCGCAACGCCCTGATCGCAGCTGCCGACCTCGCGTTGCGGCTGAATGCGCTGAAATCGGCGGAGCTGAAGGTCAATCCGGCGAAGATCGATGGCGGCGGTCCGAACAATGTCGTTCCCGACCAGGCCATTCTGCGCGTCAACATGCGCCCGTCGACACCCGATGCGATGGCGGCGGCCGAGGCAGCGCTGCGCGACGCGATCGCGGCCATCTCTCGCGACCATGACGTGCATTGCCACCTTTACGGCAATTTCAACCGGCCGCCGAAGCCGCTCGACCCGGCAGCGACGCGGCTGTTCGAACTGGTGCGCAGCTGCGGCAGCGCGCTGGGCCTGACGATCGGCTGGAACGCGACCGGCGGCGTCTGCGACGGCAATAATATCGCCGCGTGCGGCGTGCCCGTCGTCGATACGATGGGCCCGCGCGGCGGCGCGATCCATTCGTCGGACGAATTTCTGATCGTCGACAGCCTGGCCGAGCGGGCCCGACTGTCGGCACTAACCATGACAAGAATAGCGGAACGGGGGACGGTGTGAATTATGTGATCCGGGCAGCCAAGCCGGGCGACCTGCAGAGCATTTACGAGATGGCGAAGCTGACTGGTGGCGGCTTCACCAACCTGCCCCCCGACAAGAAGGCGCTGCGCGCCAAGCTGGAGCGTGCCGACGCAGGCTTCCAGTCGGAGAAGGAATATCCGGCCGACGAGCTGTATCTGATGGTCCTGGAAGACCTGGACAGCGGCGAAGTGCGTGGAACATGTCAAATCTTTGGGCAGGTCGGCCAACGCTGGCCCTTTTATTCCTATCGCATCGGCACCGACAGCAAGCATAGCGAGCAGCTTGGCCGCACCTTTCATGCGCAGGTGCTGATGCTGAGCAACGACCTGAACGGTGCGAGCGAGGTTGGGGGGCTGTTCCTGCACCCCGCGGCGCGCGCCGGTGGACTGGGACTGCTGCTTGCGCGTTCGCGCTATCTGTTCATCGCGCGGCACCGGGCGCGCTTCGGCGGCCGCATCCTTGCCGAACTGCGTGGGGTGATCGACGAGGCGGGCGGATCGCCCTTCTGGGACGGCGTCGCGGGCAAATTCTTCGGGATGAATTTCCAGGAAGCCGACCAGTTCAACGCCGTCCACGGCAACCAGTTCATCGCCGACCTGATGCCCAAGCACCCCGTCTATATCGCGATGCTGAGCGATCATGCGCGCGGCGTGATCGGCGTCCCCCACCCGACCGGCCGCGCCGCGATGCGGATGCTGGAGAATGAAGGCTTCGCGTTCGAAAATTATGTCGACATCTTCGACGGCGGGCCGACCATGACCGCGCGCACCGACCAGGTGGCGAGCGTCCGCGACGCCAAACATGTCGAGGTGACGGGCGTTGGCGACGGCGGCGAAGAGGCGCTGATCGCGACCGGCCGGCTCGGCGATTTTCGCTGCTGCTTTGGCCGCGTCAGTGCCGATGGAACGATCGACGCCGACGCCGCGCGCATATTGGGCATCGGCGCGGGCGACCAGATCAGCTGGATCGGGCGCTGAACGATGATCACCGAAATCAACTTCGACGGGATCATCGGCCCCAGCCACAATTATGCGGGGCTAAGCCGCGGCAACATCGCGTCGGCGAACAATGCCGGCGACGTGTCGCAGCCGCGCGCTGCCGCGTTGCAGGGCATCGAGAAGATGCGCCACAATATCGCGCTCGGCCTGCCGCAGGGCTTCTTCATGCCGCTCGACCGCCCCGACGCGCCCTGGCTGGAGACGCTGGGCACGTCGTTGGAGACGGCCGAAACGCACCTGCGCGCGCAGGCCTGGTCGGCATCCTCGATGTGGGCCGCCAATGCCGCGACCGTGTCACCCGCGCCCGACAGCGCCGATGGCAAGTGCCATTTGACGGTCGCGAACCTGGTCACCATGCCGCATCGCAGCCATGAATGGCCCGGAACGCTCGCACAGCTTCGGCTGGCATTCGCCGACCCGGCCTTCGTCGTGCATGGCCCCGTCCCCGCCCCGTTCGGAGACGAAGGTGCGGCGAACCATATGCGGCTGTGCGCCGGGCACGGATCGCCCGGCGTCGAAATCTTTGTCTATGGCGTCGGCGGCGGCCGGTTCCCGGCGCGCCAGCACCTGGACGCATCGAAGGCGATTGCGCGCAAGCACCGGCTCGACCCGGCGCGCACGCTCTTCATCCGTCAGTCGGATACCGCGATCCAGGGCGGTGCCTTTCACAACGACGTCGTCGCGGTCGCAAACGAGCGCGTGCTGTTCACGCACGAGACCGCATTCGAGGATCGCGAAGGCGCGCATGCGCAGATTCGCGCTGCTTTTCCCGAGGTTGAGATCGTCGAGGTGCCGGCAAGCGCAGTGACGTTGCCCGAGGCGATCAAATCCTATCTGTTCAACGCCCAGCTTGTCAGCCTGCCCGACGGCGCCGGCATGGGCCTGGTGGTGCCGACCGAAGCGCGCGAGATGCCGTCGGTGTGGACCTGGCTGGAGGATCATGTCGCGGGCAACGGGCCGATCCGCCGGCTGTTGCCGGTCGACGTCCGCCAGTCGATGGCGAACGGCGGGGGCCCCGCCTGTCTGCGGCTGCGCGTCGTCGCGGAACCCGGGACGGTCGATCCGCGTTTCATGGCCGATCCGGCGAAACTCGATCGGATTGCAGAGGTCGTCGCGGCGCATTGGCCCGAAGCGATCGCGCCCGGCGACCTCGTCTTGCCCGCGCTCGTCCGCGACGTTCAGCGGGCTCGCGCGGCGCTGCTCGACGCGCTGAATCTTTCCGAATTACTCTGACTCTTCCATCGCTTGTCGGATTAACTTACAGTTTACCATAAGCCCGTCGCGTCGAATCCACGATTTGCGCCACTGGCACGGCGCTTGCTTGGATTATGGTGATGCTGAAAAAGATCGGACGCCTGTTCGTCATCAAGACTCGCTTTGAAGCGTGTCTGATCATTTATGCGCTGGCCGTGGGCGCGATGGCGCGTGGCATGGCCTATATCGATCATTATCCAGGCATCGGCGGCAAGCTGTTGTTGCTGGCCTGTACCGGATCGGTCTTTCTGGCGGGCGCGAAGATTTTCGACTGCCTGCGTTATGAAAAGGCGGCGGAGGCAGCCAAGTCCCCTGCCTGACGCGGCGGACTTTCGTCCGTCACCAACCTGTGCCAAGGCTTGAAGCATGAGCAGGATCAGCGGGCGTCCCGACATCAGCACCCAGCATGCCTATGGCCTGACGCTGCGCGTCGCGCGGTGGCGCGTGGGGGCGGGCGGCACGCCGCTTCTGTTCCTGAACGGCATCGGCGCAGATATTGCCGCGGCCGCCCCGTTGCTGGCGCAGCTTCACGGCCGCGAAGTCTGGACGCTCGACATGCCGGGCGTCGGCGGTTCGCCCGACGCGCTGCTGCCCTATGGCGCGCCGACGATGGCGGCCGTGGTGATGGAGATCGCCGAACGGTTCGGCCAAAAGCAGGTCGACGTCGCAGGCTTTAGCTGGGGCGGCGCGCTGGCGCAGCAGGTTGCCATCCAGTTTCCCGGGCGCGTCCGGCGGCTGGTACTGATGGCGACGACGCCGACGGTCACCGCGCCGGGCATCGGCTGGGCGGCGTTGTTGGACGACGACATGCTGGCAAGCGGACTGAAACTGCCGACCGCGACGCCGCTCGGCCTGGCATATCAGACGATGGCGATGGCGGGCTGGACGAGCGTAGCCATGCTGCCGCAGCTCAAGACGATCCCCGTGCTGATCCTGATGGGCGAGCGCGATGGCGTCGTTCCCGCATGCCACGGACAGGCGATCGCCGACCTGATCGACGGCGCGGTGTTGGAGGTGGTGCCCGGATCGCACCTGTTTCCGTTCACCCATGCCGCCGACATCGCGGCGCGGATCAGTGCTTTTCTTGATCAGCCGGCGGAACAAGCCGCCGCGTAAGAAAGTCCGATATCGCCGCGGCGGTTTCGTCGGGCGCCTCCTCCATCGGCAGGTGACCGATGCCATCGAGCAGCACGACTTCGGACCCCGCAATTCGTTCATTGAAGGTCTGCGCCGCGGTCGGATTGATCAGCAGGTCCTTTTTCCCGAACAGGATCAACGTCGGCACCTTTATGTCACCGACGCGGTCGGCCATGGCCGGTTCGCGATCCATCTGCGCACGCAGCACCGTTGCCTCGCGATTGCCGGGAAAGCGTAGCAATTCCCAATAGCGATCGATCATCGCATCATCGACGATGCCCTGTTTCTCGATCGAACCGCGCAGCGATTCCTCGACCAGCGAGCGCGGCGTGATCTGCGTCGCGAGCCAGCGCCCGAACGGATATTTCAGGATGCGAAAGCCGACGTT
Organism: Sphingomonadales bacterium; assembly: GCA_017309275.1. GTDB lineage: Bacteria > Pseudomonadota > Alphaproteobacteria > Sphingomonadales > Sphingomonadaceae > Sphingopyxis. The sequence goes on from JAFKLT010000043.1 coordinate 34,408, forward strand.
CGACGGCGGCGCCTTTTCCCCCTTGCGCAGCGGCATGCCCGACGCATCGATGAGCAGCAGCGCGTCGACATGCTCCGGCCGCGCGAGCGCATAGCGCCACGCGACCCAACCGCCCATCGAATTGCCGCCGAGGGTGAAATGATCGATCCCCAGCTTCGCCGCGACGACATCGACCGCATCGATCATGCCGTCGGCGCCATAGTCCCTGTCGGGTGTTGCGCCGGTCAGGCCGTGCCCCGGCAGGTCGAGGGTGACGATGCGATAGGTTCCGCCAAGCCGCTTAACCAACGGCTCCCACGTTTGGAGGCTGGCGTTCGATCCGTGAAGAAGGACGACCACCGGGCCGTCGCGCCGGCCCTGATCGCGGTAATGGATGCGCTGGCCGGCGGGGCCGGCGGCGAAGGTCGCGTCGGGTCCGCCATATTTGGCGATCATCTCGTCCCGGTCGGTATCGCCGGTGCGCAGCGCGAGGAAGGCAATGAGGATCGCAAGAAGCAGGCCAAGCGGGATCAAGACCCGCTTGCGCCGGAACATCGGCCGCCGCGGCGGCTGGGGTTCGAAATCATCCTCGTCGATCGCTTGCATCATGCCCCCTCAGAGCTTGCCGAGCCTAACCCCTGGGAGCGTTGCGTCAATGCACCCTATTGGTGGATCGGTCGGCGGAACGTCTCGGGCAGGAACAGCAGGCCGACTATGACGGTGATCACCGCGACGACGACCGGGTACCAGAGGCCGTAATATATATTGCCCGTCGCCGCGACCATGGCGAAGGCCGTCGTCGGCAGAAAACCGCCAAACCAGCCGTTGCCGATATGATAGGGCAGCGACATGGCGGTGTAGCGGATGCGGCTGGGAAACAGTTCGACCAGCAGCGCGGCGATCGGGCCGTAGACCATCGTCACCAGCAGCACGAGATAGAAGAGGATGGCGACGACCAGCGGCTTGTTCATCGCCGCAGGATCGGCCTTTGCGGGATAGCCCGCCTCGGCGGTAGCAGCGGCCAGTTCCTTGCGAAACGCCTCGGCAGCGCCCGCGCGATCTTCTTCGGCCAAACGCCAGGGATCGTGTGCGATCAGCACGCGCTTGCCGATCCAGACGTCGGTCGGCTGGCCCGTCATGCGCGGACGCGTCACGCTGGTATAGCTGACCCCCGCCTTTGCGAGCGCCGATTTGGCGATGTCACAGCCGGTGCTTTCGAATTTGTTCTTGCCGACCGGATCGAACTGGAAGGCGCAGGAGCCCGGATCGGCGGTGACCGTCACCGCCGCGGTCTGCTGCGCCGTTGCCATCGCGGGATTCGCCGCGCTGGTGAGCAACTGGAACGCCGGGAAATAAGTGAGCGCGGCGAGCGCGCAGCCCGCCAGGATGATCGGCTTGCGCCCGATACGGTCGCTCAGCCAGCCAAAGAGGATGAAGAATGGCGTGCCGAGCGCGAGCGCGATGGCGATCAATATGTTCGCGGTCGCACCGTCGACCTTCAGCGTCTTTTCGAGGAAGAAGAGCGCGTAGAATTGCCCCGAGTACCAGACCACCGCCTGTCCCGCGACCGCGCCGAACAGCGCGACGACAACCCATTTCAGGTTCGCCCAGCGACCGAAGGCTTCGGTAAGCGGGGCTTTCGAGGTCGTCCCCTCTTCCTTCATCTGCTTGAAGACCGGGCTTTCCTCGAGTTGCAGGCGAATCCACAACGACACGCCGAGCAGGATGATCGAGATCAGGAACGGGAGGCGCCAGGCCCAGGTGGTGAAGGCTTCTTCGCCAAGGACTGAGCGTGTCACGATGACGACGAGCAGCGCGGCGAACAGGCCGAGCGTCGCCGTCGTCTGGATGAAGCTGGTGAAAAGCCCGCGCTTTCCCTCGGGCGCATGCTCGGCGACATAGGTCGCGGCGCCGCCATATTCGCCCCCGAGCGCCAGCCCCTGAAGCAGGCGAAGCCCGACCAGCATCGCGGGCGCAGCGACGCCGATCGACGCATAGTTGGGCAGCACGCCGACGAGGAAGGTCGACAGGCCCATCAGGCCCATGGTGACGAGAAAGGTGTTCTTGCGCCCGACAAGGTCGCCGATGCGCCCGAAGAAGAGCGCGCCGAAGGGCCTTACCGCAAAACCCGCGGCAAAGGCCGCGAGCGCGAAGATGAAGCCGGTCGTCTCGTTGACGCCCGAAAAGAATTGCGCCGAGATGATCGTCGCAAGCAGGCCGTAAAGGTAGAAATCATACCATTCGAAGATCGTACCAAGCGACGAGGCAAGGATGACCTTGCGCTCGCTCTGCCTGCGGTCGGCCGGTATCGCCCCTGCCCCAATCCCTGCGCCGTCCGTCATCCGCTGCCCCTTCGTGCTTATCGAACGAAGGGTAGCGGATGGACGGTTGGGGTCAACCGACGCGCTTCACCGCGCCCTTGTGCGCGCCGACCTTGCCGCGATTCGGACGGAAGCGGCGCTTGCGCTGCGGCTGGCCGTCGGCGGCTGGGCCTTCACGGCGCGGACCACGCTCGCCGCGCGGCTGACCGCCGCCACGGTTCGCATCGCCACGACCGGCCACCGCTTCCTCGCGCTGGCGCTGCGGATTGCGGCCCTTGCTGCCGGTGTCGCGCGGCGGCTGGACGGGCTTCGGCAGGTTACGCACCAGCTCGCTGAAATTCTCGGGCAGCGGCATCGGCTCCGACTTCGTCCGCGTCACGCGTTCGATGTCGCGCATATAGGGACGCTCGTCGGGCGCGATGAAGCTGATCGCCATGCCCTCCGCGCCGGCGCGCGCGGTGCGGCCGATGCGGTGGACATATTGTTCGGGCACGTTCGGAATCTCGAAGTTGATGACATGGCTGACGCCCGACACGTCGATCCCGCGCGCGGCGATATCGGTCGCGACGAGCAGCTTGATGTCGCCCGAGCGGAAGGCCTGCAACGCATGGGTGCGCTGCGCCTGGCTCTTGTTGCCGTGGATCGCCATCGCCTTGATCTTGGCGCCGGCGAGGTGGCGCACGACGCGATCGGCGCCATGCTTGGTACGGGTGAAGATCAGCGCGCGATCGATATTCTCGCGGTTCACGACGGCGGTCAGCAGCGCCTGCTTTTCCTTCTGTTCGACGAAGGTCGAGAACTGACGGATCTTTTCCGCGGTCGTCGCCTGCGGGGCGACCGACACCGTGACCGGATCGTTCAGGAACTGGTCGGCAAGGCCCGCGATTTCCTTTGGCATCGTCGCCGAGAAGAAAAGATTCTGGCGGCGCGACGGCAGCAGCTTGGCGATGCGGCGCAGCGAATGGATAAAGCCCATGTCCATCATCTGGTCGGCTTCATCGAGCACGAAAATCTCGACATCGTCGAGGCGCAGGGCACGCTGTTCGATCAGGTCGAGCAGACGGCCCGGCGTGGCGACGAGGATGTCGACGCCCTGCGACAGGTCGCGGATCTGCTTGTTGATCGGCACGCCGCCGAACACGGTCGAGACCGACAGCTTGGTAAAGCGGCCATAGTCGCGGCAGCTTTGCGCGATCTGCGCGGCCAGTTCGCGCGTCGGCGACAGAACCAGCATGCGGCAGCTACGCGGGTTCGCGCGGTGCGGATAGGTCAGCAGGTGGTGGATCGACGGCAGCGAAAAGGCCGCGGTCTTGCCGGTACCGGTCTGCGCGATGCCGCACAGGTCGCGGCCCTGTTTCAGGACCGGGATCGCCTGAAGCTGGATCGGGGTCGGCTGGGTATAATCCTTGGCGGCGAGGGCGCGATTGATATCGGCGTGCAGGCCAAAGTCATTGAAAGTCGTCATAATTTACTCACATAGGGCGACGCGCACAGCGTCCGTTCGCATCGAACGGACGGCGCACGGCCGCGGGTTCGAAACGACCCGCGTGAAAGGGTGCCTCTGGGGACAAAGCGCTGGTCCGGCTCGTCCCGCGCCTGTGTTGGGCGGGAAAATCACGCTGCCGGTGGTTGCGGCGGGTGGTCCCGCCATGCTGCGCTGCACAATATATGGCACAGCGCGCGCAATTTTGCAAGGTGGTTACGAATGTAAGTATCGCGCGGCTTGTCGGCAGCGCTTTCTTTCTGCATCAAAAGCGAAAGAGGGAGAGCATCATGGCCGAGAAGATCATCGTCATCGACGAGGGAACCACCTCGACCCGCACGATGCTTTTCGCGGTCGACGGCACTCCGCTCGGCAGCGCGCAGCGCGAATTCCGCCAGTATTATCCGGGACCGGGTCTCGTCGAGCATGATGCCGCCGAAATCTGGGCCGCGACGCTGGCCTGTACGCGCGAGATGATCGCGCAGGCGGGCGGCGCAAGCGCGGTCGCCGCGATCGGCATCACGAACCAGCGCGAGACGGTCGTCTTCTGGGACCGCAGGACCGGCGAACCGCTCGCCCCCGCGATCGTCTGGCAGGACCGTCGCTCGGCCGCCGACTGCGCCGCGCTGAAGGATGCGGGGCATGAGGCGATGGCACAGGCCAAGACCGGCCTGCTGCTCGATCCCTATTTCTCCGGCACCAAGATCGGCTGGGCGCTGAACCATTGGCCGCAGCTCAAGGAAGCGGGCGAGCATCTGGCCGTCGGGACGATCGAATCCTATCTGGTCTATCGCCTGACGGGCGGCGTCCATGTCACCGACGCCAGCAACGCGTCGCGCACGCTGTTGATGGACATCAACGGCCAAGGCGGATGGGATGCCGAACTGTGCGACCTGCTGGGCGTGCCGATGAACCTGTTGCCCGAAATCACCGGTTGTACGACGACGGTCGGAACGACCGACCCCGCGCTGTTCGGCGGCGCGATCCCGATTTGCGGCATGGCGGGCGACCAGCAGGCCGCGACGATCGGCCAGGCCTGCCTGTCGCCGGGCCAGACCAAGGCCACCTTCGGCACCGGCGCCTTCATCCTGTCGGCAAGCGGGACCACGCGGCCGCAATCGAACAACCGCCTGCTCGCTACGGTGCTGGTCCAGGAAGGCGATGTCCGGTCCTATGCACTCGAAGGATCGGTGTTCGTCGCGGGCAGCCTGATCAAATGGCTGCGCGACGGGCTGGGCCTGCTCGCCAGCGCGAGCGAGAGCGAGGGGCTCGCGCGTTCGGTCGCCGACAATGGCGGGGTCTATCTGGTCCCTGCCCTCGCCGGGCTCGGCGCGCCGCACTGGCGGCCCGACGCGCTGGCGGCGCTATCGGGGCTGAGTTTCGCGAGCGGCAAGGCGCATGTCGCGCGCGCCGCGCTGGAGGCGCAGGCCTATCAGGCGCACGACCTGAAATCGGCCTTCGCCGCCGACGGCGTCGACTGGGCCGAGGTGCGCATCGACGGCGGCATGGCCGCGAACGACTGGATGGCGCAGGATCTGGCCGACATGCTGAACATATCGGTCGAGCGGCCGGATTTCGTGGAGAGCACGGCGCTGGGCGCCGCGATGCTCGCCGCGACGGGCGCGGGGCTATATGCCGACCTTGCAAGCGCCGCCGCGGCGATGCGCGGCACCGCGACCCGCTTCACGCCCGCGCTCGATGCCGAGAAACGCAAAACGCGCCTTGCCGGCTGGCAAAGCGCGCTTGCAAAAGTCTTGAGCTGAAGCCGAAGCTTAGCGCTTGAGGGTGAGGCCACCGAAGCGCTTGTTGAACTTCGCAACCTGACCGCCCGCGTCGAGCATACGGCCCGTGCCGCCGGTCCATGCCGGGTGCGCGGTCGGATCGATTTCGAGCGTCATCACGTCGCCTTCCTTACCCCAGGTCGAGCGCGTCTGATATTCGGTGCCGTCGGTCATCTTGACCGTGATCATGTGGTAAGCGGGGTGAATGTCTTTTTTCATGTCTCTGGGCTCCTGCGCCACTGGTTTCCGACCAGCGGCTGAGTCGATGCTTCCCCGTCCGGGGCCGCGAAGCGGCGTCCCCTAACGGCGAATAGCGTAAAATGCAACACCCTCGCTCGTCATCCGGACTTGATCCGGAATCGATCGCGGCGCTGACGGAATGGACCCCGGATCGAATCCCGGGTGCCGAAGAGCGATATGGCTTATTCGCTCGGCGGGTCGGCGATCATCGCGGTGAACTGGCATTCGGTGGCCAGTTGGCCATCGAGCATCGCCCGTCCCTCGAACTTGCAGATATTCCGCTTCGCCTGAAGGATGTTCACGTGCAGGTCGAGCAGATGGCCCGGTTCCACGGGCTTGCGGAACTTGATGCCGTCGATGCTCATGAAATAGACGAGCTTGCCCGAACCCGCGAGGCCCATCGATTCGATCGCCAGCACGCCGCCGGCCTGCGCCAGCGCCTCGACGATGAGGACGCCGGGCATGATCGGCCGGCCGGGGAAATGGCCCTGAAAGAAGGGCTCGTTCATCGTCACCGCCTTGACCGCGTGGATCGAGGTGTCTTTCACCATCGATACCACCCGGTCGACGAGCAGCATCGGATAACGATGCGGCAACAGGCTGAGGACACGGCGGATATCCGCCGAGCCCATAGCTTCGCCCACGCTTTCCCCGTCCGTCATGATCTTTAGCGGGTGGTCGGCGGGGTGCCGGCCGGTGCCGGAGCGGCCGCGCCCGGCTGCGCGGCGCGGGCCGCTTCCATCAGCTGCTGGTTACGCTGCTGAACGAGCTGACCCGGCTGGTAACCGGCGGGCACCGCGATCGACACGTTGGGCAGGATGCGGTTGAGTTCGGTCACGACGGCATCGGTGATGTCGACGTTGTTCTCGCGCGCCAGAACCGCTTCGGGGTTCAGCAGAAGGTCGACCTTCTTCGCGGTCATCGCGGCCTTGATCGCTTCGTTCATGCGAACGCTGATCTGGTCTTCGACATACGCGATCGCGAGTTCGACCGGCGCGCCGATCTGCGCGAGTTCGGTCTGCGCTGCGCGCTGCTTGTCCTGGACAGCCTTGCCGGCGGCCTGCACGGCGGCTTCGTTGCGCGGGGTCTTCTTCGTCTCTTCGTTATATTTGGCGATCAGGACGTTCATTTCGGCCTGCAGCGTCTGACCGCGGGTGTTCTGCTGGTCGATCTGAGCCTTGTAGGTGGTTTCGATCTGCTGCGTGGCGACAGTGAAGGCGTTCGACTTGCCGGCGGCGACGCGGACGTCGGCAACCGCGGTGGCGCGGGCCTGGGCAGCGGCAGGAGCAGCGAACATGGGCGATACGGAGACGCTGGCGATCGCCAGCGCCGAAGCGACGAGAATTTTCTTCATTAGAATTGTGTTCCTACGTTGAATGAGAAGCGTTTGGTGTCATCGCCCTCTTCTTTGCGAAGGGCGTAAGCGAAGTCGATCCGGAAGGGACCGAAAGGCGAGTTCCAGTTGACGCCCGCGCCGATCGAGACGCGCGGGAGCCAAGTGTCGCCAAAATAGCGTTCCTCGAACGGCGAGAGTTCCGAGAAGCCGTTGGCCGTATCGCACGTCGAATAGCGCGTGCTGCCCGCCGTAAGCGTCGCGAACGTCTTTTCGCCGGTGCTCGCCTTGCGGCACAGCGACTTGGTGTTGCCGTCCAGCGGATCCTTGAAATCGGCCAAGGTGGTCAGCGTCGGGCGACGAACGCCGAACACCGAACCCACGTCGAGGAAGACCGACGGACGCAGGCCGAGTTCCTTGGCACCGGTGCCGAGCGGAATGTCGACCTCGACCCGGCCCTGATAATAGGCACGGCCGCCGAGCGCGTCGTCGACGCGGCCGTTCCGACCGCTGAGGTCGGTGTTGAGGATCGGGTTGGCCGGATCGGTCAGGTCGACGTCGGCATAGCGGATGACGCGCGGGCCGATGCCGCGAATGTCGAAGCCGCGCATCTGCGGTTCGCCCAGGAAGAAGCGGTCGGTCAGGCGGACCTTGTCGCTCGTCGGCGTCGGGCGGCTGCCGAAGGGATAGATATAGCCACCCTCTGCCGAGATATTGAGGATGAAGCGGCTGCCGAGGTTGAAGTGCTTCGACGCGTTCGCACGGGTGCGCGCATATTTGACGCTGCCACCGAGGCCCGCGAAATCCTGGCTCAGCGAGAAGGACTGACCGCGCGTCGGACGCAGGCGATTGTCGCGATCGTCATAGGCGAAGGTATAGCCGATCAGCGAGGTCGTGCGCTTGCCGATCGCGTCGCAGAGATAACGGCCCGCGATCAGCGGATCGCACTCGTTGCCGAAATAATAGAGCGACTTGTCGAGCGACACATCGTCATAGTTCAGGCTGTAGCGCCCGAACATCGACATGAATTCGGTCAGAGGGACACCGACGTTGACCTGGAAGCCGGTCGTCACCTGTTGGAAGGTGGTGCGGCGGTCGTTGTTGATGAAGTTGAACGAGTTGAGGTCGCGGCGATAGACGCTGCCGCCGATCGAGATGTTGCGATCGAACAGATAGGGTTCGGTGAAACCGAGTTCGATCGACTTCGAATAGCTCGAATAATTGACCGATGCCTGAAGCTGCTGTCCCAGACCGCGGAAGTTGCGCTGGCGGACCGACGCCTGGAGGAGGAAATTCTCGATCGACGAGAAGCCGGCCGACAGCGAAAGCTCACCCGTCGGCTTTTCCTCGACATTGGTTTCGAGGATGATGCGATCGGGGGTCGAGCCTTCCTTGCGCTCGATCTCCAGATTTTCCTGGAAATAGCCGAGGCTGTTGAGGCGATTCTCGGTACGCTTGACGGCGAAGCTGTTGAACGCGTCGCCTTCGTTGAGGCGGAATTCGCGGCGCACGACCTTGTCGTGGGTCAGCGTGTTGCCGTTGACGTCGATGCGTTCGACATAGGTACGCGGGCTTTCGCCGACGTTGAAGGTGATCGCCATCGTCCGCGTTTCGGGGTCGCGGCGGAATTCGGGGTTGATGTCGGCGAAGGCGTAACCGAACAGGCCGGCCGTTTCGCTGAGGCTTTCGACCGTGTCCTCGACCAGCTTGGCGTCGTACCAGTCGTCCTTTTTCATCGGCAGCAGCTTCTTCAGCATCTCCGGCTGGAAGTCGCGCAGCTCGCTCTTCACGTCGACGTCGCCGAACTTGTAGCGTTCGCCTTCCTCGACGACGTAGGTGATGATGAAGTCCTGCTTGTTGCTGGTCAGCTCGGCGACCGCCGAGATGACGCGGAAGTCGGCATAGCCGTTCTGCAGGTAGAAGAGACGCAGCTTCTGCTGGTCGTAGGCGAGACGATCGGGATCGTAGCTGGTGTTCGACGACAGGATCGTCAGCAGACCCGATTCCTTGGTCGCCATTTCGTCCTTGAGGTCGCCGTCGCTGAACTTTTCATTGCCCAGGATGTTGATCTGGCGGACCTTCGACTTCGGCCCCTCGTTGATTTCGAACACCACGTCGACGCGGTTCTGGTCGAGCTGAACCATCTTCGGCTCGACGGTCGCGGCGAAGCGGCCCTGGCGCTTGTAGAGTTCGATGATGCGCGCGACGTCGGCGCGAACTTTCGAGCGGGTGAAGATCTGGCGCGGCGCCAGCTTGATCTCGGGCCGGATCTTGTCTTCCTTCAGGCGCTTGTTGCCTTCCAGGATGACGCGGTTGATCACCGGGTTCTCGACGACCTGAATGGTGAGCGCACCATTGTCGTCGTTGATCTGGTAATCCTTGAACAGCTCGGTCGCGGCCAGATCCTTCAGCGCCTGGTCGAGTACCGACCGGTCATAGCTCTGACCCACGCGCAGGCGCAGGTACGACAGGATCGTCTGCGCCTCCAGACGCTGGTTGCCGGTGACCGTGATCGACTTGATCGTCGAGGCCGACACGGCGGCTTCGGTGGCGGGAGCGGGAACGGTGGGCGGTGCGACCTGCTGCGCCTGCACCGACGCGGCGGGCCATGCCAGCATCGTTCCTGCCATGAGGAGTACGGATAGCTGGGTCCGACCCTTGAAGTTCTGTGAAGCCACGCTGTTCATCCCGCAAAAATAACTCAAAAGCGACGAACCCGCGTGGACGCGGGATCGGCGCAACTCCCTGCCCCAGTCCGTCTATCCAATCAAGCGTGCGATCCGGTCCCAAAGGCCGAATGAGCCCAAATCATTGAAAGTCACGACCAGCATCAACGTCACGATTGCCGCAAAGCCGAATCGGAACGCCCATTCCTGCACCTGCGGGGGCGCAGGCCGCCGCCTGATCGCCTCATAGGCATAGAAAAGCAAATGACCGCCATCGAGCATGGGCAATGGCAACAGGTTGATGAACCCCAGATTGATGGAGACGAACGCGATGAACGAGATCAGCGTGATCATGCCCAGCGTCGCCACCTCGCCCGACTGCTTCGCGATCCGCAGCGGCCCGCCCATCTCCTTGACCGAGCGCTCCCCGGTCGCGAACTGGCCCAGCACGCCGCCGGTCAGCCGCACCATGTCCCAGGTCTGCTTCGCACCCGCCTGCAGCGCCGTGATGGGGCCCGCCGACGACAGCACCGGCTGTCCCGGGAGGATGCCGATCACCGCCCGCTCGCTCTTGTTTCCAAATTGGTCCGTTTCGGAAATAATTCGCGGGCGCAGCGTGACGTCGAGCTGTTCTCCGCCGCGTTCGATATGCAGCTTCGCGGGCGCGCCCAGGTCGAACGCGACCGCGATGCGGATGTCCGAAAAGCTTTCCATCGTCCGCCCGTTGATCGCGCTTATGCGATCGCCGACGCGCAGCCCCGCCTCATCGGCGGCGCTGCCCGCCTGAACCGCCGAAATCACCGGCGGGGTCGTGGGAATACCGTAAACCAGGTTGAAGCCCGCGAATATCGCGATCGCGAACAGGAAGTTGGTCATCGGACCGGCCGCGACGATCAGCGCCCGCTTCCACACCGGCTGCGCGGGAAAGCTGTGCGCGCGCACGTCGTCCGGCAACTGCCGCCAGTTCGCATCGGGCTGGCTGACCGCGTCGCGGTCGCCCGCGAACTGGACATAGCCGCCGAGCGGCAGCCAGCCGATCTTCCATTCGGTGCCGCGCTTGTCGGTCCATCCCAACACCTTGCGACCGAAACCGATAGAGAAGGTATCGGCCTTCACCCCGCACCAGCGACCGACGATATAATGCCCATATTCATGCACGAACACGAGCGGCCCGAGGACGAGCAGGAAGGCGACGAGATAGAGCCAGGGGGGCACGTCAAGCATGTTCGTATTGTTCCACAAGATGCTGCGCGGCGAGGCGCGATGCCGCATCGACGCTGAATATGTCCTGAAGCGACGTCGGCACCGCGGGTGCTGCGGCATCGATCACATTGCGCACCGTGTCAACGATCGCCGGAAAGGGGATGCGGCCGGCGAGGAAGGCGGCGACCGCCACCTCGTTCGCCGCGTTGAGCTGCGCCGGACGCGCGCCGCCCTCGGCGATCGCGGCGCGGCAAAGCGCGGTGGCGGGGAAACGCGTTTCGTCCGGAGCCTCGAAATCGAGGCGGGCGATCGTCGCGAGGTCGAGCGGCGCGCACGGCGTCACCATCCGCTGCGGCCAGGCGAGCGCGCTGGCGATCGGGATACGCATGTCGGGCGAGCCGAGCTGGGCCAGGGTCGAGCAGTCGACATATTCGACCAGGCTGTGGATCACCGATTGCGGATGGACGAGGATTTCGATGCGGTCGAGCCCGACGGGGAACAGGTGATGCGCCTCGATCAGCTCAAGGCCCTTGTTCATCATCGTCGCCGAATCGACGCTGATCTTTGCGCCCATCGACCAGTTGGGATGCGCAACCGCCTGCGCCGGGGTGACGCGCGCCATGTCCGCCGCGCTCATGGTACGGAACGGTCCGCCGCTCGCGGTCAGGATGATACGGCGCACCTGGTCGAGGCGTCCGCCCGCCAGGCACTGGAAAATCGCATTATGCTCGCTGTCGATGGGCAGGATCGTCGCGCCCGATTTGTGCGCGGCGGCAATCATGAGCTCGCCAGCGGAGACCAGCGACTCCTTGTTGGCCAGCGCGACGTTGCGGCCCGCCTCCAACGCCGCCATCGTGGGCGCCAGCCCGGCGGTGCCGACAATCGCCGCCAGGACGAGATCGGTGGGATAGGTCGCGGCCTCGACCAGCGCCTCCGCGCCGGCCGCAACGCCGATATTTGTGCCGGCAAGCGCCTGCTGAAGCTCGCCATAACGGCTTTCGTCGGCGATCACGACCAGATCGGGACGGAATTCGAGCGCCAGCCGCGCCAGTTCCGCGACATCGCTGTTCGCCGTCAGGACACCGACCTGCCAAGCCTCGCCATCGCGGCGGACGAGATCGAGGGTGGATTGCCCGACCGACCCCGTGGCCCCGAACAGCGAGAGGCGCCGCGCCACCCTAGCCCCGGATCACGATATGGCCCGCGAAAGCGAGCCCGCCGAGGATAAGCGCGACGGGAAGCAGCCCATCGACGCGGTCGAAGAGGCCGCCATGGCCGGGGATCAGCTTGCCCGAATCCTTGACGCCCGCGCGGCGCTTCATCCAGCTTTCGCCCAGATCGCCGAGCTGCGCGACCAGGCCCATGATCAGGCCGATCCACAGCGGAACGCCGATGATCCCGCCGCGGTCGGCAATCGTCGAGCCGACGACGAGCGCGGCCACCATGCCGCCGACCAGCCCGGACCAGGTCTTCGACGGGCTGATCTTTGGCGCAAGCCGCGCTCCGCCGAAGGCACGGCCGGCGAAATAGGCGCCGATGTCGGTCGCCCACACCATGCCGAAGACCCAAAGCGCCGCCGTCATGCCGAGGTGGTCGCGGACGAACCAGAGCCCAGCCATCGCGCCCAGGATCGCAAGCGGACCACCAATGGTCAGCGCGGTCCTTGCCCCGCTGCCGAGGCCCATTGCGCGCACCAGCGCGAGCCATTCGACCACGACGAGCGCCCCGCCGACCAGCAACAACAGACCGAAAGCGATACCGCCGAACCACAAGGCCGTGCCCGCAATGGCGAACAGCACGATGGCCGACCCGACGCGCGTCCAAAGATCCGACTTGCCCGCCGCCATAGTCTAGAGTCCCCCGTAGCGGCGTTCGCGCCGCGCAAAATGATCGAGTGCCGCCTGAAGGTCGGCCGGCGAGAAATCCGGCCATAATTTATCGGTGAAGTACAGCTCGGCATAGGCCGACTGCCAGAGCAGGAAATTCGACAGCCGCACCTCGCCAGAGGTTCGAATGAGCAGGTCGAGCGGCGGCATGTCGGCCGTGTCGAGGTTGGCCTCGATCGCCTCGGCCGTGATTTCGCCCGCGGCGGCGGCAGCCTTTGCCGCGCGCACCAGCTCATCCTGCGAGCCATAGTTCAGCGCGACGGCCAGCGTGGTGCGCTTGTTTCCGGCAGTGCGCTCGAGCGCCTTTTCGATGAGGTCGACGACATCGGGCGCGAGCCCGCGCCAGTCGCCGATGATCTTCAACCGCACGTCGTTCGCCGCGAATTCTTCGAGATCGCTGATGATGAAGCGCTTCATCAGCCCCATCAGGTCGCTGACCTCTTCCTCCGGGCGCTTCCAGTTTTCCGACGAAAAGGCATAGAGGGTCATCGCCTCGATGCCAAGGTCGCCCGCCGCGCGGACGATCGTCCGCACCGCCTCGACGCCGGCCTTGTGCCCGGCGACGCGCGGCAGGAAACGTTTCTTGGCCCAGCGGCCGTTGCCATCCATGATGATGGCAACGTGGCGCGCACCGTGACTGGCGGCTGGCGTCGTCATTCTTGTTCCAGGGCTCCGGCGACCATGCGGTCCACTAGCCCAGGATTTCCTTTTCCTTCGCGGTCGCCGCGGCGTCGATTTCGGCGATGGTGCTGTCGGTCAGCTTCTGGACTTCGGTTTCGGCGCGCTTGCGCTCGTCCTCGCTGATTTCCTTCTTGTTTTCGTCCTGCTTCAGATTGTCCATGCCATCGCGGCGGACGTTGCGCGCAGCGACACGTGCCTTTTCGGCATATTGGCCGGCGAGCTTGGACAGTTCCTTGCGGCGCTCCTGCGTCATTTCGGGGATCGGCAGGCGCAGCAGCTGGCCATCGACGATCGGGTTGAGGCCGAGGCCCGCCGAGCGGATCGCCTTGTCGACCGGACCGACGTTCGACTTGTCCCACACCTGCACCGCGAGCATGCGCGGTTCGGGCACGCTGACCGAAGCAACCTGGTTGAGCGGCATGTGCGAGCCATAAACCTCGACCGTCACCGGATCGAGCAGCGCGGTATTCGCGCGGCCGGTGCGCAGACCCGCCAGATCATGCTTCAGCGATTCGACCGCGCCGTGCATGCGGCGCTCAAGGTCGGCCTTGTCATATTTCGCCATCTGTCTTTCCTCTCTTGATCCTGTCAGTCGTCGCTGCGGACGATCGTCGCGACGCCCTCGCCCGTCAGCACGCGGGCCAGATTGCCGGCCTCGCGAATGTTGAACACGACGATGGGAATATTGTTGTCGCGGCACAGCGCCACCGCGCTCGCATCCATCACCTTCAGATTGTCCGCGAGCACGCGGTCGTAGCTGAGGCTATCATAGCGGACCGCGCTCGGATCCTTCTTGGGGTCGGCATTATATACGCCGTCGACGCTGGTGCCCTTCAGCAGCGCGTCGCACTTCATCTCGGCGGCGCGCAGCGCGGCGCCGCTGTCGGTGGTGAAATAGGGTGCACCGACGCCGGCCGCGAAGATCACGACCCGGCCCTTTTCCAGATGGCGCTCGGCGCGGCGGCGGATGACCGGCTCGCACACCTTGTCCATCTCGATCGCCGACTGGACACGCGTCTGGACGCCCAGCTGCTCGAGCGCATTCTGCATGGCCAGCGCGTTCATCACGGTCGCCAGCATGCCCATATAGTCGGCCTGTGCGCGGTCCATGCCCTTTGCCGCGCCCGCCATGCCGCGAAAGATATTGCCGCCGCCGATCACCAGACAGATCTCTAGGCCGCGATCCTTCGCTTCCTTTACCTCTGCCGCCATGCTGGCGACGGTTTCGGGGTCGATGCCGAACGGGGTCGAACCCATCAGCGCCTCGCCCGACAGCTTGAGCAGGATGCGTTTCATGCCGGGCAAAGCCATGTCGGGGGGAACCTCTTGCAAACTCGATAAATGCGAATGGCGCGCACCCTAGAGAGAGTACGCGCCATTGCCAAGCGGACTGCGGCGCCCAAGGCGCAGCAATCCAATCCAATAAATCAGACGCCAGCGGCCGCAGCGACTTCCGCCGCGAAGTCGCTTTCTTCCTTCTCGATGCCTTCACCGAGCTGGAAGCGGACGAAGCCCTTGAGCGTGATCGTCGCGCCGACATCCTTGCCGGCAGCGGCAACGACTTCGGCAACCGGAGTCTTGCCGTCGATCACGAACAGCTGCGACAGCAGCGCGTTTTCCTTGCGGAACTTGGCGATCGATCCGTCGACCATCTTGGCGACGATTTCGGCGGGCTTGCCCGACTGGGCCGCCTTTTCTTCGGCGATCGCACGTTCGCGCGCGACCATGTCGGCGTCGAGATCGTCACCGTTCAGCGCCAGCGGGAACGCGGCAGCGACGTGCATCGCAAGCTGCTTGCCGAGCGGTTCGAGAACGTCGGCGCCAGCGGTCGATTCGAGCGCGATCAGCACGCCGATCTTGCCCATGCCGGGCGCAACCGCATTGTGGACATAACCCGTCACGACGCCCGAGCCGACCGACAGGACGGCCGCACGGCGCAGCGACTGGTTCTCACCGATCGTCGCGATATTGCTGGTCAGCTTTTCCGCGACGGTGCCGCCGGTCGGATAAGCCGTCGCGGCGAGCGCGTCGATGTCGGTGATGTTGCCGGCAAGCGCGACCTGCGTCACTTCGCGGACGAACTCCTGGAACTGCTCGTTCTTGCCGACGAAGTCGGTTTCGCTGTTCACTTCGACGAGCGCACCCTTGGTGCCGTCGGTCGCAAAGCCGACGAGACCTTCGGCGGCGACACGGCCGGCCTTCTTGGCGGCGGCGGCGAGGCCCTTGGTGCGCAGCCAGTCGATCGACGCTTCGATATCGCCGTTGTTTTCGGCAAGCGCCTTTTTGCAATCCATCATGCCGGCGCCGGTGCGGTCGCGCAGTTCCTTGACGAGAGCGGCCGTAATCTCAGCCATGGGGTGTTCCTTTCCAAAAGGGGCAGGCTCTGTTCGGCCTGCGTCCGCCCGCGCGCATGACGGGGCGATAAGTCAAATGAATGACAGGGACGGCGCCAGCCCGAGGCAGCGCCGTCCCGTCATGCGTCATAGCGGATTAGGCGTCGCTCTGACGTTCGGTTTCGGCAGCAGCTTCGGCCGGGACCTGTTCGTCCTCGGTCACCGGAGCGGCGGCCTCTTCGACCAGCGCCGGCTCTGCGACGGGCTCGACGGCCGCGCCCAGATCTTCGCCGCGGTTCGCACGGGCCTGCTGGCCGCCACGGGTTGCCGCCTGGGCAACCGCATCGCAGTACAGGCGGATGGCGCGCGCCGCGTCATCGTTCGCCGGAACCGGGAAAGCGATGCCGTCGGGCGAGACGTTCGAATCGAGGATCGCGACGACGGGGATGCCAAGGACGTTGGCTTCCTTGATCGCCAGCTCTTCCTTGTTCGCGTCGATCACGAACATCACGTCGGGAATGCCGCCCATGTCGCGGATGCCGCCCAGGCTGAGTTCCAGCTTGTCGCGTTCGCGCGTCTTGTTGAGCACTTCCTTCTTGGTCAGGCCCGAGGTGTCGCCCGAAAGCTGCTCTTCAAGAGACTTGAGACGCTTGATCGAGTTCGAGATCGTCTTCCAGTTGGTGAGCATGCCGCCCAGCCAGCGATGGTTAACAAAGTGCTGACCCGAAGCGCGAGCCGCATCGGCGATCGGACCCTGCGCCTGGCGCTTGGTGCCAACGAAGAGCACCTTGCCGCCGGCGGCCGAGGTCGACGCGATGAAGTCGAGCGCGCGCGCGAAAAGCGGCACGGTCTGCGACAGGTCGAGAATGTGGATGCCGTTGCGCGCGCCGAAGATGTACGGCTTCATGCGCGGGTTCCAACGGTGGGTCTGGTGGCCGAAGTGGGCGCCAGCTTCGATAAGATTCTGCATCGTGACGACAGGTGCCGCCATAGTCTTTCTCCTTCCGGTTAGTCCTCTGAAAGGCAAGAACCGAGGGATCCGCTGAGGGATCATCCCGGCACCGGTATGTGCGCCTTCCATGTGGAATGCGCGGGCCGTTAGACGGCCGGCCCGCAAAAAGCAAGGGTCAACAACGTTTCAGGCGTCATTTGCCACAACGCCAAAAACTCGCCCGGGCGATAAAGTGACTCCGTTCGTCGCATTTTACTTGAGAACAAAACGGGAACATGGAACTAAAGAGTTAACGAAACCGTAACATCGAGCGGTTTCGCAGGAAACGAAGCCGAAAGGACATATCATGGTTCAGGTCGCTGCAGCTCTCCTCTTCGCCCTTGCCGCCGGGCTTGGTCTGACCGTGATTGTCGCGATGCTTCGTTCCAATGGAGACGCGATCCTGTCGGCGCTGTCCGGCGAGGGCGCCTTCCCTGCCGAGGCCGCGCCGCATCCCGGCCCCGCCGCCAATATCATCACGCTGCGCCAGCCGATGCGCCGCCACGCGGCCCGCCCCGCGCGCGTCCAGCCGCTTCTCAGCCGCGCCGCCTGATACGCGCATAGCTCGCCAGTCCGAAGGGTATCAGCGTAACATAGATGACGCTGACTGCGAGCAGCGTATGCCACGGCGCGGTGACCAACGCCGCACCCAGCAACCCCACCCCCGCGAGCGCGAACAGCCGCCATGAACGGCGCAGGCGGATCGACGACCAGCTGTAGGTCGGGATCGCCGAGATCATCAGCATGGCGACACCAAGTCCCCAGGGCATGACGATGTACCATTCGCGGAAAAGGTCGTTGCCCGTGACCAGCCAGAGATAGAGCGGAACGAACGAGAGCCCGGCGCCTGCGGGCGCGGGGATGCCGGTCAGGAAGCCGGCCGACTTGTGCGGCTGGAATTCCGAATCCATCCGCGAATTGAAACGCGCGAGACGCAGCGCACAGCAGACCGCGAGCGCGAGAGCCGCGGTCCAGCCGAACTTCGGCGCATATTGCAGCGACCAGAGGAACAGCACCATGGCCGGCGCGACGCCGAAGGCGATCACGTCGGACAGCGAATCGAGCTCGGCGCCGAACTTGCTCTGTGCCCGAAGCAGACGCGCGATGCGCCCGTCCATTCCATCCAGCACGCCGGCAAAGATGATCGCGGCCAGCGCCTTATCCCACTCCTCGCCGATCGCGAAGCGCACGCCGGTCAGGCCGAAGCACAGCGCAAGGGCGGTAATGGCGTTGGGCGCAAAGGCGCGCAGCGGTATTCCGCCTACACTGCGCGCAGCGGTACCCGTATCGATCTCCGGTTCGCCCGCCACTCTATTGGCCGACGCCGTCGAGGGTCTCGGACTTGCCGATACGCGCGACGATCGTCTCTCCCGCCAGCGTGCGCTGCCCCAGGAGAACCTGCGGGGACGTACCCGTCGGCAGATAGACATCGACGCGGCTGCCGAAGCGGATCAGGCCGACGCGCTGCCCGGTCGCAAGCTCGGCGCCCATGCTGACGAACGGCAGGATGCGCCGCGCGACGAGTCCGGCGATCTGCGTGAAACCGATACGCACGCCGTCGGCGCGTTCGACGACGAAATGCTGGCGCTCATTCTCTTCGCTCGCCTTGTCGAGGTCGGCGTTCAGGAACTTGCCGGGCAGATAGACCAGCTTTTTCAGGGTGCCGGCGACCGGCGTACGGTTGATGTGGACGTCGAATACGCTCATGAAAATCGAAACGCGCAGCATCGTCGCATCGTTCAATCCGTCGGGTCCGGCGATCTCGGGCGGGGGCGCGACCTCGGCGATCTGGGTCACCAGCCCGTCGGCGGGTGCGATGATGACGTCGGATCCGGTCGGCGTGACGCGCACGGGATCGCGGAAGAAGGCCGCGACCCAAATGGTGATGCCGAAGGCGATCCAGCCGACGATTTCCCAGCCGAGAAGCCAGAAACAGAGCGTGATGACCCCCGCGATGAGCAGGAATTTGCGGCCTTCGGGGTGCACCGAGGGCCAACGCCACTTGATGCCGCCGCCAGGGCGGTTCGATGAGATGGTTGTGGACATGGCAGCCTTTCTAGGCAGCAGGTCCCATACTGACAATGGGATAAGACCGGCGATCGCACGTCGCACCGCAATCGGTGCGCAGGCGACGGGCGCGATCGACGGAGGAACACGGGGCGGTTGATCAATCGCGCAGCTTTGCCTAAGGCCCGCTCAACTCCGACTCCCCAAGGAAAAAGGCAGCAGCATGGGCAAGATCAAGGTAGCCAACCCGGTAGTCGAACTCGACGGCGATGAAATGACCCGGATCATCTGGCAGTGGATCCGCGAACGGCTGATCCTTCCCTATCTCGACGTCGACCTGCATTATTATGACCTCGGCATCGAGGAACGCGACCGTACCGACGACAAGATCACCGTCGACGCGGCGAACGCGATCAAGAAGCATGGCGTCGGCGTGAAGTGCGCGACCATCACCCCCGACGAAGCGCGGGTCGAAGAATTCGGCCTCAAAAAGATGTGGAAATCGCCGAACGGCACGATCCGCAACATCCTGGGCGGCGTCGTGTTCCGCGAACCGATCGTCATGAAGAATGTCCCTCGCCTGGTTCCCGGCTGGACCGATCCGATCGTCGTCGGTCGCCACGCCTTCGGTGACCAGTATCGCGCGACCGACTTCCGCGTCCCCGGCCCCGGCAAGCTGCGCCTGGTGTTCGAAGGCGAAGACGGCAAGGTCATTGACGAAGAAGTATTCCAGTTCCCATCGTCAGGCGTCGCGATGGCGATGTACAACCTCGACGATTCGATCCGCGACTTCGCGCGCGCCAGCCTGAACTATGGCATCGCGCGCCAGTGGCCGGTGTACCTGTCGACCAAGAACACGATCCTCAAGGCCTATGACGGCCGCTTCAAGGACCTGTTCGAGGAAGTCTTCACCAACGAGTTCAAGGCGAAGTTCGACGAGCTCGGCATCGTGTACGAACACCGCCTGATCGACGACATGGTCGCCTCCGCGCTGAAGTGGAGCGGCAAGTTCGTCTGGGCCTGCAAGAACTACGACGGCGACGTCCAGTCGGATACCGTCGCGCAGGGCTTTGGCTCGCTCGGCCTTATGACCAGCGTCCTGATGACCCCCGACGGCCAGACGGTGGAATCGGAAGCCGCGCACGGCACGGTCACCCGCCACTATCGCATGCACCAGCAGGGCAAGGCGACGTCGACCAACCCGATCGCGTCGATCTTTGCCTGGACCGGCGGTCTGAAGCATCGCGGCAAGCTCGACGGCACGCCCGAAGTCGTGCAGTTCGCCGACGACCTGGAAAAGGTCTGCGTCGCGACGGTCGAAAGCGGCAAGATGACCAAGGATCTCGCGCTGCTGATCGGTCCCGACCAGAACTGGCTGACGACCGAAGGCTTCTTCGAAGCGATCGTCGAGAATCTCGACAAGAAGATGGGCGCCTAAACAACCAAAAAGGTTGGGTTAGCCATCTAGCCAATCGGGGCCGGCCTGCATAAGGTCGGCCCTTATGGTATCGGAGACAGAAACCTCGCTCATCGGCGACGCGCTGGTGGTGCTGGGCGCCGCGGGCGTCATCATTCCCGCCTTCGCGCGCTTCAGGATTTCGCCGGTGATCGGCTTCATCCTCGTCGGCCTGCTCGTGGGGCCATCGGGGCTGGGCGCGCTGACGGGCGATTATCCCTGGCTGCGCCACATAACGATCGGATCGGCCGAAGAGATTGCGCTGTTCGCCGAACTGGGCATCGTGTTGCTGCTCTTTTCGATCGGGCTGGAATTATCCTTTCGCCGCCTGTGGCAGCTGCGCAAGCTGGTGTTCGGGATCGGCGCGGCGGAACTCGGGCTGTGCGGGCTGATCCTCGGCACCGCGCTTTTGCTGTTCGGCAATCTTTCGACCGCCGCCGCTTATGGCCTGGGGATCGCGCTCGCCCTCTCCTCCACTGCGCTTGTGCTCCCGATCGCGGGCATGAAGTCGGCGGTCGGCCGCTCGGCATTCTCGATGCTGCTGTTCGAGGATCTGGCACTCGTCCCGATCATCTTCATCCTTGCCGCACTGTCGCCCGACGCCTCGGGCGACAGCGCCGAGCAGCTATTGACGACCCTGTGGCAGGGCGCACTGGTTGTCGCCGGTCTCGCCATCGGGGGATGGTTCCTGCTGCCGAAGATATTCGCCCAGGCAGCCCGCGCGAAAGATCCCGAACTGTTCCTCGCGGCCAGCCTGCTCGTCGTGATCGTCGCCGCGCTAGCCACGGCCGCTGTCGGGCTATCGCCGATCGTCGGCGCGCTGCTCGCGGGCCTGATGATTGCCGAAACCGAATATCACAATGAAGTCGAGGCGATTACCGCGCCGTTCAAAGGGCTGGCGCTCGGGGTTTTCCTGATCAGCGTCGGGATGGGGCTCAACCTGAAAAGCATCGCGGCGCTGTGGCCCGAACTGATCGCCGCGGTCGTCGGCGTCGTGCTCGTCAAGGCGACGGTCACCGCCGCCTTGCTGCGCTTTTCAGGCGTCGTCCGACGCGGCACCGCCGCCGAGGTGGGCCTGCTGATGGCCAGCCCGTCGGAAACCACGCTGATCGTGCTCGCGACCGCGCTTCAGGCGCAGATCATCAGCCGCAGCACCGCCGAATTCTGGCAGCTTGTTACCGCCATCGGCCTGACCATCACCCCGTTGCTGGCACGTATCGGGCACGACGTCGCGCGGCGGATCGAGATGCGCTCCGGCTATGCACAGGCCGAGGAAACGCCCGAGGGACGTACCGTCGTCGTCGGTTTCGGGCGTGTCGGGCATACGGTCGCCGAGCTGCTGCGCGAACATGGCCGGCCCTACATCGCCGTCGATGCCGATATCGACACGGTCGCAGCCGCCCGGCGCGACGGCTTCATCGTCCGGTTCGCAGACGTCGCGCGTCCGGGTGCGCTCGACAAGCTGGGAATAGAGAGCGCCAACGCGATCGTCCTGACGATGGACGATCCGGTCCAGCAATTGCGCATGACGCGCCAGCTCAAGCAGAAATATCCCGATCTGCCGGTCATCAGCCGCGCACGCGATGCCGATCACGCCGCCGCGCTCTATCGCGCGGGGGCGAATGATGCGGTGCCCGAAACGCTCGAAAGCTCGCTACAGCTTGCCGAGGCGGTGCTGATCGACCTTGGCGTCGCGATGGGGCCGGTGATTGCATCGATCCACGACGTGCGCGCCAAGATGCGTCACGACATCATGACCAAAGGCCAGCTCGAACATGAACCGCGCATCCGCAGGACGCGCCCCACCCCGGGTAGCGGCAGCGTCTAGATAGGGCCGGTCCTCAGCGTCCGCCCGAACCTGTAGGCGCGCCCTGCGCACTTGCATCCGCCAGCGTCATGCCTTTCGGCAGAATCGCGATCGACCATTGGCGTGCCGGCAGCAGATACTGCCGTGCAAGCCGCTGGATATCGGCAGGGGTCACGCTGCTGATATCGTCCTCGATCGACAGCGCCGCCTGGGTCACGCGCGGATCGCGCGTCGCGCCTTCGAGCAGGAACATCCAATAGACGTTGCCCGTGGAAGCACGCGCGACCTGTTCACGGATAGGCCCGGCGTTGCGCGCCAGTTCGTCCGCTCCGACAGGATTGGCGACCAGGTCGGCCGCAATGTCCTTTGCGATCGAATAGAAGCGGTCGATATCCTTCGGCGCCAACAGACTGCCGACGAGCAGATAGCCGCCGCTGTTGTCGAAACCCGTCGGCCAGTGGCTATCGACCACCGGGCCATAGCTCGCGCCCTGTTCGGCGCGCAGCCGGTCGAACAGTCGATCGTTGAAGATCGCCGCGAGTACATCCATGCCGCGCTGGTCGCGCGGATTGGCCAGGCCCGCTCCGGTCGGCCAGGCAGTCATGGCCGCTGCCTGTCCCTTTTCGCCCGTATGATAGGCGACGGCCGGCGAGGCCGTATGCTGGGCGAAGGCGACCGCCTGCCCCGACGGCGGCGCGATCGGCTTGCGCGTCGGCAGGGCGCCAACGGTGCTCGCCAGAATCTGGCGATAGTCGACCGACGAAAGGTCGCCGAAAAGCTGCACCTCGATCGGACCCGAGGCGAGGCGAGGTTCCCAGAAAGCGCGGAAGGTGGCGGGCGTCAGCGCCGATATCGCGGGCTTGTCCGGAGCCGTCCAGCGCGCATCATTATCGGTGAGCCAGCCACGCATGTTACGGTCGAGCACGGCGTTGGGCGTCGCATCGTTGAGGTCGTAGCCGGTCAGATACCCCACGCGCAGCCGATCGATCGGCGCCGCGTCCCAGCGCGGAAACGCGAGCTTTCCAGCCATCAGTTTCATCTGGTCGGCGATGTCGGCCGGCCTGCTTTCCGCCGACAGTTCGAAGGCGTCGTCCTCGATCGAGAAGTTCATCTGAATCTGACGGCCGTTGGTCAGCTGGTCGATCTCATTCTGCCCCCAAGGCCCGATGCCGCTCGCGACGAGCGCATAGTCGCCGGTCCACAGGAGATTGGGCGCGTCGGCCGCAACGCTGCGGTTCCCGGTCCCGAAGCGGATGTTCACGCGTACCTTTCCGGGCTCGACCTTATTGTCCGAGACCAGCGCGGTCACGCCGTTCGCGAACTCGATCCGCTCGGCGCGCAGCCCCGGAAGCCGCGTCATCGAAACAATCTCTCCCGGCTGCCCGAAAGCGGGAAGTTGGCTCATGTCCGCCTTTACCGCCGCAAGACGGTCATCGCGGATCTTTGCAGGTGCGGCCAACGCGGCAAGCAGCGCGCCATCGCCGCCCGCAACCGCAGTCGGCGACGTCAGCACGACGCGCGTCACCGGCGCATTGAAGATGGCCTTGCTGACGTCGAGCATTACCTTCGGCGTCGCCGACGCACGGATCGCCTTGAACATGTCGACCTGTCCCTGCGGGCTGGTCACCGTTTCGTTGATGTCGACCGCGCGCACCATATCGTCGGCCAGGCGGGCGCCCGGCTCGTTCCGCGCGTTTTCCAGTTCCTTCACGAGGAAGGCCTCGATCTCGTTGGCTTCGCGGTCGATGTCGGCCTGCGAAGGCGGCGTCGTCACCGCATCGGCAATGACGCCGCGGACGTCGGCAAGCGCGTCCTTCCAGTCGGCGAGCGGCACGATCTGAGCCATCGTGACGTCCGCGCTGCGGCTGACATATTGCTGTTCGACCGTCGCGACGAGATAGCTGCCACCGCTGCGCGCCCGATTTTCGAGGCGGCGGTTGACCAGCGCCTGGGCGATATACTCAAGGTAAAGCCGGCGTGTATTCTCGACCGTGTCGACCCGCTTCTGCCACGGGCGGAGCATCGCCAGCGTGACCGCCAGCGGCTGGTTAGCCTCGACGATCGTCTTGGCAACTGGCGCCTTGACGTTCGGCTTGCCGAAATCGGGCTGCTTCGGCGCGGGGCCATTGGCTTTCCAGTCGCCGTAATATTTCGCGATCAGGCGCGCGAATTCGGCCGGGTCGCCGTCGCCGACCATGACCACGACGGCACGGTCGGGACGATACCAACGATCATGGAAGGCACGCACGGTATCCGCCTGCGCCGCCGCGAGCGATTCATTCGTGCCGATCGGGGAACGGTCGCCGAGCAACTGTCCGGCAAAGAGATGTGAGGTCGTCTGGTCCGCGATCCGCTTTTGCGGACCATCGGATTCGCGGAGTTCCGACATCACGACGCCGCGTTCGGCCGTCACCGCCGTCTCCGAAATCAACGGCTCGCGCACCATGCCCGAAAGCAATTTCATGCTTTCGTCGAGGTTGGCCGGTGTCACGCTGGGCAGGTCGAGTTGATACACCGTCTGCGTCGGCGTCGTCTGTGCGTTGGAATCGCTGCCGAACGTCACCCCGAACCGCTGCCAGATGCGTTTCGCCTCGCCATCCGGAATATGTTCGGAACCGCGAAAGGTCAGATGCTCCAACAGATGCGCGAAGCCGCGCTCCTTGTCGGTCTCGAACATCGATCCCACGTCCATGCGCACGCGGATCGAAACCTGTCCCGGCGGCACGCCATTGTTGCGCACCGCATAGCGTACGCCGTTGGGCAGGACGCCGAACTGCCAGCCGGTATCGCGCGGGATATCGCTGCCCGCATAAAGCCAGTCGTCTTTCGAGCCTGCTTGTACCGCGGGCGTCGGTTTCACACCCTTCGCGGCAACCGGCGCTGCGGTGTCCTGCGCTAATACCGCGGGTATCAGCAGGAACGCCGTGGCGGCGGTGCAGGCCGGAAGAATCGAACGGAGCAAACGACGCGAAACGCGCGGGGAGAGATAAGACATTGGTCGACCTTATCGCCTTCAAACCTTACTGGCCACTGAACTTCGACGGACGCCTTGTCCTCCACCCCATACCGGCCTAGCCAAGGCTGATGGAACCCGCATCGCCCACTTCCACCCCGACCGCCGCGCTCGTCCAGATGACGAGCGGCATCGATCCAGCGGCAAATTTGGCGACGATCGATCGCGCCGTCGGTGATGCGGCAACGCGCGGTGCCGCGATGGCGTTCCTGCCCGAAATGTCGCTGCTCCTCGACCGCGACCGTACGCGATCGGCACCTTACATCCTGCGCGAAGGGGAAAGCGCCTGGCCCGCCGCGCTGCAGGAAATCGCGCAAAGGCACGGGATCTGGCTGCACTCGGGTTCGATGCCGCTTATGTCGGAAGACGGCGCGCGCCGCGTCAACCGCAGCCATGTCATCGCCGCCGACGGTCGGATCGCCGCCCGCTATGACAAGATCCACATGTTCGACGTCACCCTGCCCTCGGGCGAAAACTGGACCGAATCGGCCGCCTATGCCGGCGGTGAAGCGGTGACGGTGGTCGATACGCCGATCGGCCGACTGGGCCTTAGCGTCTGTTACGATCTGCGATTCCCCGAATTATATCGCACCCTTGTCGACCAGGGCGCAGAGGTGATCGCGGTTCCCGCCGCCTTCACCGTATCGACTGGAGAGGCACATTGGCACGTCCTGCTTCGCGCCCGCGCGATCGAGACGGCTTGCCACGTCCTCGCCGCTGCGCAGGCCGGCACGCACGCCGATGGCCGCGCCACCTTTGGGCACAGCCTGGCGGTCGATCCCTGGGGCAAGCTTCTGGCGGAGGCGACGGCGGGCAACCGATCAGGCGACGGTGGCTATGACCTCACGCTGGCACCGATTGACGCGGGCGCATTGACGAAGGCGCGACAATCCATTCCGCTCGCCCGGTCGCGCGCGGTTCGCGGCATCCAGCTATAAAAAAAGCCCGAACAATTCGGGCGTAAGAGCGATCCGATGTCGCTCAGCAGGCCAACGCCTGCTCCAGATGCACAAAAGGCCCCGAGCCGAAGCTCGGAGCCTTTCGGTATTTCACAACCAGATTACGGGCTGGTCGGCGTGTCGCTGTTGTTATCCGACGCGATGATGATGCCACCAATGATGGCGGCCAGAGCAACGATCGCGATGATCCAGCTGGTGCTGCCTTCGAGTTCGCTTTCACCAGCAACGTCCGAAGCCGCGCGGGTCTGGGCCGAGGCGGCGACCGGAGCCGCAATCATCGACATTGCTGCGAGGGAGACCGCAGCCTTCTTAAGCAGGTTCATCTTATTCTCCGTCCACTGGAAAAATAGTCTTCTCGAATCACGCCGGTTTTGTGTCTCCGGCATGAATCTGCCCAACCTCTGTAGGCAGTGTCGCTCTCAATTGCAACGATGATTTGCCTAGGCAGCATTTGTTATGAAATTGCTAAATCTAAGAAATATCGCCGAAATGGTGTTAATTTACCCACGCCGAACCCGATCGAACGGCTCGCTGGTGACCGGATAGCCGAGGTGGCCGGGAATGCAGAGATGCGACCCCCCTTCGCGGTCTTCGATCCAGGGCGTGACGAGTTCGACCGGAAATTGTGCTGCGTGCGCCGCAAAAGCTGGGAAATCGGAAGCCTGGGCCAATCGCTCCAGATTGCGCCGCGTCGGGAAGATAACCGACACCTCACCGCGATCGGCCATGTCGAGCGTGTCCTGCGCGGTCGACCAGAAAATATGGCTGTGCTCGGCCTCCTCGACAGTCAGCTCGTGCCCATGATGTGGCGCCATGACGGCATAGAATCGCGTATCGAAGGTCCGCGCCTCTTTGAAATTGGGGCACCAGCGCGCGAAAGGAACGAGCGAATCCAGCGCGATTCGTTCGCCACGCGCCTTCAGGATATCGGACAGCAACGATCCCGCGAGCAGCGCCTGCCTCACCTCTTCGAGATCCTCCTCCGC
The DNA here is from genome assembly GCA_017309275.1 of Sphingomonadales bacterium. GTDB lineage: Bacteria > Pseudomonadota > Alphaproteobacteria > Sphingomonadales > Sphingomonadaceae > Sphingopyxis. Next base: position 61,533 of record JAFKLT010000043.1, read on the forward strand.
CAAGGTCGGCCAACCAACCGCGAGCCCGGTCTCCTCCAGCGTCTCGCGCAGCGCCGCGACGCGGGCCGCGCCCTCCGCCTCGTCGGTGAACCCGTGCTGGCGCGCGACCAGATAATCGTCGGGATCGACGCGCCCGCCGGGAAAGACGACCGCTCCGGCCGCGAAGGCCATGTTGGTCGAACGCTTGACCATCAAAATCTCGTCACGCCCGCCGGTCTCGGTGGGGCGCATGATGACGAGCGTCGCAGCGGGGATGGCGCCTTCGGGCAGCGATGAAATGGTGTCGGTCATGCTTCGACCGATAAGCCCGCTTTGCGGCCTTGTCATCTGGTGACAGCGACAGGCCATTGCTCCCGCCTCGACAGGGGTGCAAGATGGGCGCGGCACGCAGGCCGATGTGGGGAGCAGGGCCATGGGAATATTGGAGATTCTGGGCATCGCCGGCAGCCTGAGCCTGCTGGCCGGATGGCGGCTCTATCTGACCATTCTGGCGACGGGCATCGCGATGCACTTCGGCTGGCTGCCGCTTCCCGAACATCTGAAGGCGCTGCAGATCCTCGCCAGCCCTTGGGTGCTCGGCGTCGCCGCGGTCGGCACGCTTGCCGAGTTTCTTGCCGACAAGATCGCCTGGGTCGATTCCGCCTGGGACACCATCCACAGCATCATCCGTCCGCTCGGTGGCGCCCTGCTCGCGCTCGCGCTCGTCGACGCATCGGATCCGACATGGCAGGTCGTCGCCTTCCTGCTCGGCGGCGGCGGCGCGCTGCTCAGCCATGGCGCGAAGGCGACGACGCGCGCGGTCGTCAACGTCAGCCCCGAACCGTTCAGCAACGTTGCGGTATCGAGCAGCGAAGATATCGCAACGGGCGGCCTGCTGGCGCTTGCTATCGCCTATCCGCCGCTGGCGATCGTCATCGCGATCGTGATGCTGGTCGCCGCGGTCGTGGTGATCATCGCGCTCCGCCGCCTGCTCCGCAACATCAAGTCGACGCTGAAGCGAGCCATGGGCGACGGCGAAACCCCAACTGCGGACGTTTAAGGGGTTTCCCGCACGGTTTCGCGAAATCGCTTCAGCCGCTCCACGGCCGCGTCGATCGTGGGGCCGTCCTTCGTAAAGCAGAGGCGTAATATGTGCCTCGGCCCCTCACCCTCCCACAGCGCCGAAACCGGGATCGTCGCCACGCCGGCTTCGCGTACCGCCCGCTCGCTGAAGTCGCGATCCGAAATCGCGATGCCCGAAGCGGCAAGGTCGACGCACAGGAACCAGGTCGCGGCGCCGGGCAGGACCACGAAGCCCGCCACATCCAGCCCGCGGGAGAGTTGCTCGCGCGATGCGGCCCAGCGGCGGTGCTGCGGCGCGAACCAGTCGTCGGATTGCCCCAACCCCTCGGCCACCGCCCATTGCAGCGCGGGCGGAGTCGTAAAGGTCAGGAACTGATGCGCGCGGCCCAACGCCTGCGCCAGGTCGCCGGACGCGCACAGCCACCCGGTCTTCCAACCCGTGAGGCCGAATATCTTTCCGGCCGATCCGATCTTGACCGCGCGCTCCGCCATGCCCGCCATTGCCAGAAGCGAGCGGTGCGGAAGGCCGTCGAAGCGCACATCCTCCCATACTTCGTCGCAGATCGCGATGAGGTCGTGCCGGATGCAGGTGTCGGCGATCATCGCGAGTTCGGCCTCGCTCGCGACCTTGCCCGCAGGATTGAGCGGATCGTTGAGGATCAGCAATCGGGTTCGCGGCGTGATCGCCGCCGCGAGCTGCTCTGCGTCATAGCGCCAGTCGGGCGGGCGCAAGTGGATCGACACCGGCGTCCCGCCCGCGCGGCGGATCATCGGCGCATAGCTGTCATAGGCCGGCTGGAAGAGCAGAACCTCGTCGCCCTCCTTGACCAGCGTCAGGATGGCGGCGGCAAGCGCCTCGGTCGCGCCGGAGGTCACGACGACCTGATCGGTCGACAGGGCGAGCCCCTGCCGCCTTCGGTAGAAATCGCATATCGCCGCGCGCAGTTCGGGAAGCCCGAAAGCCGGCGGATATTGGTTCGACTTTTCCCGAATGGCCCGCGCGACCGCAGCGACCATGTCGGGATGCGGCGGGTCGTCGGGGAACCCCTGTCCCAGGTTGATCGCGCCATGCGCCTTGGCGAGCGCCGACATATGTTCGAAGATCGTCGGCGCCATAGAGACATAGATGGGATGGATCGGGTTCACGTCAGTCCTGCCGGCCCGGGCATGACGTGACACCGATCCGCTGTAAAGCCTTTGCGCATCCGCCATGCGCGAAGCCGCGCCGAAGCGGTTTTGCGGCGCCCATGCAAAAGGCCAGCCCGCGCAAGGTGCGGACTGGCCTTTTCGTGGACGGAAGGGGTCGCCGGGCTTACTGGCCCTTCTTCTCCGTCTTCTTCGCCGCATGATAGGCGGCCTTCTTCACGGGCGCCTTGGTCGTGGCGGCCTTCTTCACCGGCTGCGTGGCGGGCGTGGTCGCCGCAAAGGCGGATCCGCTGGCGATCGCCAGCGACAGGGCGGCGGCGGTAGCGAGCTTGGCAATGTTACGCATATTTAGGCTCCTAGACAGTTGATCCGCCCCGTTGATTGGGCGTCGCCTGGATGAACCGGTCCACTGCCAGGGTCAGGGGGATGGGTTGGGACCGGCTCATCCGACGCCCCCCTTATGCGCCGGGCCTCCTGCCCGCCCGATGACGGCGGGATTACAGTTTCGTCATCTGGCGCCCCGGTCGCCACAACCAGGCAGCGCAGGCAAGATCCTGAACGATCGAGCCCAGCGACTTGTAAATCGTCACGTCGCTTGCGGAGATACGTCCAGGCGCGCGGCCGGAAAAGACGTGGCCGATTTCCGGCAGCACATGGCCTTCGTCGATCAGCCCAGCCGACTTCGCGCGCAGATATTCCGCGCCCTGCGCCAGAACACCCTCGCGGTGATCGGGAATGAAGCGCGCACGCGCAACCAGCGTCTCGTCAATCTCGGACGGTCCGGCGTGGCTTGAACCCACGGCATTGACATGGGCTCCGTCGGCGACGTCGCGGTCGAACAGGATGGGATCTGGCGCTGCCGTGAGGGCACATATGATGTCGGCGTCCGCCGCCGCCTCTGCAACAGAGCCCGCTACGCGCACCGACAACCCCAGGTCGGCGATCCGCCCCGCAAGCGCCTGCGCCTTGTCCGGCGCACGTCCCCACAACACCACCTCGTCGAGGGTGCGGACATGCCGGATCGCAGCGACATGGTGCCACGCCTGCTCGCCGGTCCCCAGAATTGCTAGCCGTCGCGCATCGGGCCGCGCCAGCACATCGGTCGCCGCGGCGGTGGCGGCGGCAGTGCGGATCGCCGTGACCTCGCCCGCGTCGATTACGCACACCGGCGCGCCGCTTGCACGGTCAAAGAGGATGATGACGCCCTGATGCGACGCGCCATGGGCGGCCGCTGCAGGAAAGACGCTGATGATCTTTGCCCCGAAACCCGCACCGTCGAGCGCGCCCGGCATCACCCCGAACAGGTCGCCGCCGCCAAGGTCGATGATCCCGCGCAGCAATTGCTGGCTATGCCCGCCCGACAGCGCGGCCATCGCCCGTTTCATCAACGGGATGCAGTCGGCATGGCTCAGCCGTGCCCGCACCTCCGCCGCGTCGATGAAGGCGATCGGGTCAGCCACCCCACACGCCTTCGGCATGCCGCAGGAAGTTCTGGCCCACGATCTTTTCGATCCGCCGCGACGAATAGCCGCGCGCGGCCAGCAGGTCGATCAGCTTGCGGAACTGGTCGGGTCCGCGCAGGTCGACCACGAAAGGATAGGTGTCGGGCCGCTCGCCGGTCGCGCTGATGCCGGCCGCGCGGCGCGCCTCGATCTCTTTCGCCAGCGCCGCTTCATAGATTTTCAGGTCGTCGATCTGCGTCACCGTGCCGTCGGTGCCGATCCCCACATGATCCTCGCCGCAGACATTCACGGCATGGTCGATATGCGCGACGACGTCCTCGGCGTGCGCATGGCCCGACAGGTTCAGGAACGGCATGAAATATATGCCGACGAACCCGCCCTTTTCCGCCACCAGCCTCAGTTCCGCATCGGTCTTGTTGCGCGGCAGGTCGGTGACGGCGCGGCAGCCGGTGTGGTTGATCGAGATCGGTGCCTTCGACGCCCGCGCGGCCTCCAGGCACGTGCGCTCGCCGCTATGCGACAGGTCGACGATCATCCTCTGCGCGTTGAGCCGTTCGATCACCTCGTGCCCAAAGGCCGTAAGCCCCGGATTATCTGCCGCCATCGACCCGCCGCCGAGCTGGTTCGCCGGATTGTAGGTGATCTGGAAAATGCGCACGCCCATGTTCGCGAAGATGTCGACGCGGCTCGCGTCCTTCCCCATCATCGCGCCGTTCTGAAACCCATAGATGACGCCGATCCGCTTTTCCGCCTTTGCGCGGCGGATATCGGCGACGCTCAATATCTTGACCAGATCGCGCGGATAGCGGCGAAGCAGCATGTCCATCTCGGCCACGTCGGCAACGCTCTTTTCGAACGGTTCGGCAGGGCCGGCGACATAGCCGAGGGTGCAGTTGATCGCGGCCACGCCCGATGCATGCGCCTCTGCCAGCACGCGCGGCGAAAAGGGATCGACGGCATCGGGATCGTTCGGATCGGCCACGCCGCCGAGCGCGTTGACGATGACCCACTTGCGGCTGTCGTTCGCCGCCGCCAGGGCGCCGCGCGGCAGCATCGCGGTCGCCGCCAGCCCCGCCGCGCCGATCATCATGCTCCGCCGTTCAATCGTCATCGCCAAGCTCCTTTGCCGTCACCGGAACATAATCGGCGCGGCGATATTCGCGGCCACGCTTCACCGTCATTTCGATCCGTTCGATATTGCCGATATCGACCAGCGGGTCCGCCGTCAGCACGACGAAATTCGCAAGCTTGCCTGCCTCGACCGACCCCATGTCCTTTGCCTGCCCCGCCGCGCGCGCACCCACCAGCGTCGCCGAATGGATCACGGCGAGCGGCGGCATGCCGACGTCCACAGCCAGGTAGCGCAGTTCTTCATGCACCTCCGGCCACGCGCCGCTCGCCGGATTGACGAAGTCGGTGCCGGTGGAGATCGGAACGCCCGCACGCACCGCCTGCTGCGTCAGGCGGATCGTTTGTGCCCCGCTACAGCGCAGCGGCTTCTTGTCGGGATGTGCCTTTCGCTCGGCCTCGAACTTCACGAACAGGCTGCCCGTCGCATCGAGGATCGTCCCCCGGTCGAGCATCGCGCGATACAGGCGGGCGACGACGGGATCATCGCCCGACGGCGCCAGCAACTCCTCCCGCACGGGCGTCCGATCCTCATAGGCGGCAAGATTTTGCGGCTGCGCCTGATAACCCAGGTAGCAGACATGGCTGATCGCGTCGGCCCCCGCGGCGATGACATCGAGCGGCTTTGCCGGAAAGACCGAACTATGCGCCCAGATCATCATATGCTGGCGGTGCGCCTCGGCCGTGATCGCGCGGACGCGTTCGGCGGGCAGATCGGCATAGATCTTGATCGCAGTCGCCGAGGTGCCGCGCGCCAGCGTGACCGCGCTGCGCAGGTCGGTCGCCTTGTCGATCGCCTGCATCCACGGCGCCGTTCCCGGCTGAAAGCCGCGGCTGACGGCAAGCACGCGCGGATCCTGGAAAAAGGGCGGCCCCGCCATCAACACGGCATAATAGATGTCGGGCGCCGGGATTTCTCCGACCAGCGACGCGCGCGACAGATCGCCGACCACGCGCAGATCGTCGGCCATGTCGCGCACGGCGGTGACCCCGCCATAGAGCTGGCGGCGAAGGATCGCCTCCGCTCGCGACCGATTGGGCGGCGTCGCGAGATGTACGTGGCTGTCGATCAGGCCAGGGATGACATAACGGCCCGTCAGGTCGACGCTGCGCGCGCCGACGGCGCGGTCGCCCAGGCTGCCCTGCCCGCCAATGGCGAGGATCCGTTCGCCCTCGACCAGAATGTCCTGATGCGGCTGTGCCGGGGCGCCGGTCCCGTCGATGACGGTGGCGTTGCTGTACAGGATGGTATCCGCCGCAGCGGCCGGACTGACGAGGGCAACCACGGCCAGCGAAAAAAGCGAAGTGCGAAAGCGCGAACGAAAGCGGGTCATGGATATTGGCTAACCGCCCGCTCCCATTCCCGCAACCGCAAGCTGGCGGCCTATCTGTTCGTCGATCGGCGCGCCTGCCGCGCCTCTTCGCAATATTGGCCGCTCTCCCGGCAAGCCGCCTCCAGCGCCTGGATCGACTTTTCCCACTGGTCCTGGACATAGGGGTCTTTGGAGATCGATGGCGAATATATGTCGCGCATCCTCGCGTCGCCCAGATTGGCGGTCGAGGACGGCCCGCTCCCGCCCGTCGCGATCGCCATCAGCACCACGACGAACAAGGCCGCGCCGGACAGCAGCCCCAACAACGCAAAGACGATCCAGCGGTGGCGTTTCAGCATGAAATGGCGGCCTCTCATCCCGTTGATGGCCGGACGAGCGGCGGTGGTCCAGCCCCTTTCCGTCGGCCGCCGGGATGTGCCCGATATCGGGCGGACTAGGCCGATGACGGGCACCTCCCCCTATGGCGTACCCCTCAAGACTATGTGGCGCCGACGGGCCTTCCGTTATTCCCGCCAAGCGGGCATGGAACGGCAAAGAAGGCGACGCAAATCCCGGTTGCCGCGCATGTCGGCCATGGAGCGACGCCTCGGAATCACGGGGGGCTGCCGATGAACAAGCCAATGACATTGGGCTCGATACCGAAGCCCGCATTCGGAACCCCGGCGCCCTGGTTCAAAGCGCCCGTGCTGGGCGGCAATCCCCAATTCACCTTCCACACCGTTGCGGGGCGCGCGGTCATCCTGATGTTCATGGAATCCGCCGCCGATCCGTCGGCGAAGGCTGCGCTCGACCTGTTCATGGCCGCCGCCGATCGCTTCGACGATTTCCACTGCTGTTTCTTCGGCATCAGTGGCGACCCCGACGACGCGGCGACCGGACGCGTCAAAACCCGCATTCCCGGCATCCGTTTCCTGATCGACGAGGAACGATCGATCAGCACGCCATTCGGTGCGGCTGGCGAAGACTCGCCCGGTTATGAACCCTATATATTGGTTCTCGACCGCCAGTTGCGCGTGGCGGGTCGATATTCCTTGGCGCGCGCCGCAGATGCGCTGGCGCTAGCCGATCGCCTGATCGACGAGGTGGCGGCCGGCGACTGGGCCCCCGTGCTGCTGGTGCCGCGCGTGCTCGATCGATCGACCTGCGCACGGCTGATCCGGCTCTATGACGAAGACGGCGGCGAGGATTCGGGCTTCATGCGCGAAATCGACGGCAAGACCGTTTCGGTCATCGACCATTCGTACAAGCGCCGATCGGACCTGGCGATCAAGGACGAGGCGCTTTGCGGATTGCTCAACGCGCGCGTCCATCACTGCCTGCGGCCCGCCATCAAAAAGGCCTTCAGCTTTGATGCATCCCGCATGGAGCGTTATATTGTGGCCTGTTACGACGCCACTATCGGCGGCCATTTTCGCCCGCATCGCGACAATACGACGAAGGGCACCGCCCATCGGCGCTTTGCCGTGACGATCAACCTCAACGAGGATTTCGACGGCGGCGAGCTGCGCTTTCCCGAATTCGGAAACCGCACCTATCGCGCGCCGCCGGGGGGCGCGATCGTCTTTGGCTGCGGCCTGCTGCACGAAGCGACGCCGATCACGCGGGGGCGGCGTTATGCGTTTCTTCCCTTTCTCTACGACGATGCCGCCGCCGCCGAGCGGGTAGAAAACAATGCTTTTCTGGGCGAGGGTATTCAGCCGTATCAATTTGGCTGAAACCGGCCGGTCGGCTTTTCGGACCGCCTAGAGTTCAATCGATATCTTCACATTCTGCGACTTGATGCCCGCAAGCGCCGCGATCGCCAGGCGCGCGGCATGGATCATGATGCTCAGACGCTGCGGGTTCGCAAGCCCATCGGGAATCTCGTTATTCTGCCACACCTCGGGCCCGATCATCTCCTGGTCGAAGCGATAGGCGGCGGTGTCGCTTCGGCCGACCAGGTCGATCTCCGCGATCCCCAGCGCGTTCGCGAGCATCTGTAGATTGCTTTGGCGCGGCTGTGTCCGTCCCGATTCCCACGCCCAGATCGTCGGCCGACTGAGCCCGGTTCGTTCGGCGAGTTCGGACCGGCTCATGCCGCATTCCTCGCGAAGGCGGCGGAGGCGCGCCGGCAACGGCTCGCCGATCTCGATACCGATCTGACTTGCGGAAGCGCTCACGCCGAACCGTCCCAACCGCGACCTGCGGCAGCGCATGCCTTTTCAACGACATTGACACCCATGGACGCCCCCTAAAGCAACGCGCCATCCCCGATCTGCTATGCTGGAAATTGAAATTTCCCGTCATTCCCTGTTGGGGACATATGGAAAACGCTGTGTCAAAATCGGCCGATCTTCTTTGAACAGAGGCGACCCGCAGACCCTCCGGCCCCCGAACATCAATGTTTAGAATGCCGTACCGAAGGTGATCGAGAACGCCTTCGAACGATCGCCTGCCTGACGCACGACCGGCTGCGCAATGTTGAAGCGAAGCTTGCCCGGCGCGAGGTTGAACGACAGGCCGAAGCCGACCGCAACGCGCGGCTTTGCCGAATTGCCGATCAGCACTTCACCCGGCCCCAGTTCGGATCGCCGCGTGCCGAAAACCGACCCGGCATCGACGAATATGCTCGGTGTTACCCCAAACTTATCCAGAGCGCCGTCCAGGCGCATCGACAGCTCGATCCGCCCGACATAGTAAGCGCTGCCGCCGATCGCGGTTGCCTGCCCCGGACCGGCGTTGACGGGGATCACCTTTGGTCCCAGGCCGCGAAGGTCGAAGCCGCGCATGCTGTTGCCGCCGATATAGAAACGGTCGAACAGCGGGATATCGCGGCCGCCGAAGCCCTTCATATAGCCGCCCTCCAGCCCCAGCGAGACATCGAGGTTGCCGCTGAGGCGGCGCTGAAAAGTGCCCCCCGCGCGGATCCGGACATAACGCGTCGTGCCCCCCGGACCGGCGATATCCTGCGTGACGCGGAGCTGGAAACCGCGCGTCGGATCAGTCGCGCTGTCGCGCCGGTCGAGGCTGAGCGCGACGCTGAAGACCGAACTGGTCGACGGGCCAAGCGCGTCGCAGAAGGGCGTGCCGTGAATGCCGACGTCGCAGAGAGCGTTCTTCCGGCGGATGCGAAAGTCCTCGTCGGAAAAGCGGTAGTTGGCGGCGACGCGAAACCCGCGGTCGAGCTGCCGCCCGACATAGAAGTTGATGCCGCGCGCCGACTGGACGAACAGCGAGGCGCTGTCGGCCCTGTCGAAACCGACCGCGGTCGAGCGCGAATAAAAGAAGGTGGGCGCCACGGCGAACTTGCTGCCCAGCAGATTGCCGTCGACCGCGCCGAGCTCGACGAGCGTCTGGACCTTTGAATAGCGCGCCGACACGCTGATGTCGCGGCCCGGCGCGCCGATGTTCGTGCGCGACAGCTTGATCGACGCGATCGGTCCCTCGATCGACGAATAACCGCCCGACAGCGCCAGCCCGCCGCGCGACAGCGTCTGGAGCGACAGGAGATCGCCCTCGCGCGCCGCGCCGTCGGTCGCGGTGCTGTCGGCGGCAACGTCCATGTCGCGGCTCGGAACACCGCTGGCCGGATCGTCGTCGTCACGATCGGGGGCTGTCGACATCGGCTCGCCGGCGGCGTGCGGAGCCTGGCCGTCGAGCGCCGCAGCGGGGGCAAAGGCGTGCCGCGATCCCATGTCGGCGAGCGCGATCGCCGCCTGCCGCTTCGGGCCCGGATCGCCGAGCCAGGGCGCCGCGGCGGCTTCTCCGCCAAAGATTTGCGCCGTCGAGGGGGGTGCGTGGGCCGCAGGGTCCGACAGCGGGGCCGCATCGAGGAACGGCGACGTATCGGCGGCAGGCACCAGCGTGTCGGCCAACAACGGCAGCGCCGATGCCGAAGGTGCATAGTCCGGCGCCCCGCCCGGCAAGGCCGGAGCATCGGCCAACACCGGCGCCAGCATCCCCACATAAGGAGGCTCCGTCCCCGCCATTTCGTCGAGCACCAAAGGTGGCCCCACCGCGTCCGCTTTGTCGATCAGGGGCCGCGTCGACGACGTCGGGGGGAACGCATGCTTTCGGGTACGCCGCGCGGCAACAGCCGGCAGCACGACGTCAAGCGGCACGTCGAACGCACGATTGGAGGGGTAGGAAGCGATCGGCCCATAGCGCGTGTACGGGGGAAATATCGCCGGGCCGGGTACACCGGCCGATCCGGTACCGCCGATCCCGATGGTGACCGCCACCCCCAGCGCAGTCCCCTGCACCGCCTGGTGGATGCCCTGGCAAAGTAATCCGTATCCGGACAACTTCCTTCCCCCTCTTCCGGAGCGCTAGGCCCCGGCCCACACCTCAGCTCGAAGCCGCCTTGGGGTCATGATTCCCGGAAGGATCGGTTGAAACTGTCGATCATCGGCTGGAACAGATATTGGATCAGCGAATTCGACCCGAGGTTGATGTAAACCTCGGCCGGCATGCCCGACATCAACCGCACGCCGGGATAACGCTTCAATTGCTCGGGAGCGATTTGGACGATCACCTTGTAGTATATCTGCTGGCTGTCCTTGTCGAAGATCGCATCGGGGCTGACCTCCTTCACCGTTCCGAGAAGGTTCGGGATCACGCGCGCCTTATAGGGCGTCAGCTTGATTTCGGCCTTCAGGCCCGAATGGACCATGTCGATGTCGTTGGGACGCAGCCGCGCCGCGACCACGATCCCTTCGGACGAGGGCACGATGTCCAATATCGGTTGCCCGGCCCCGACGACCCCGCCCGGGGTAATCAGCCGCAGATTGGCGACGCGCCCCTCGATCGGCGCCACGATCTGCTGGCGGGTGCGGACGTCGGCGCTGACCTTCAGCTTTTCCCTTGCCTCGGCGATCCGGAGCTGAACCTCGCGCTGCTGCGACGTCGCCTCCAGCGCCACCTGACCGCGCAGCGACACCATCTGGGCCCGCGTTTCGCCGATGGTGTCGCGAAGGCGATCGAGGTTGTTGGTCAGCTTGCCCTGCTCGCCCTCAACGAGCGCTTGCTGCCGCTGCAGCGCGAGCAGGCGCGACTTGCGCTCCAATCCCTCGTCCACCAGCATGTTCACGCCCATTTCCTCGTCGTTCAGCAGCTTGGCCTGGTCGGAAAGCGCGGCGATCTGCGCGTCGGAACTGCGTATATCTGCGTGCGACTGCCCGATCCGTTGCGTGAGGACCGCCGTCTGTTCCGAAAGCCCGCGCTGCCGCGACAGGAATTCGGCGTTGGACGCCGCGATGATCTCCTTGACCTCGGGGTCGCTCGCGACCGCGAGCAGTTCGGCCGGGTAGCGGATCGTCCGCAGCCCCAGCCGCTCGGCGGTCAGCCGCGCGTCCTGCGCCAGCAGGCCGTAAAGCGTCGAGCGCAGCGCGGCATCGGACGCGTCGGTCTGGGTGTCGTCGAGCTCGACGAGCGGCTGGCCGGCGCGCACGAACTGCCCCTCCTCGACCAGGAAGCGACGAACGATCCCGCCCTCCAGATGCTGCACCGTCCGCCGCCCGCCACCCGCCGCCTCCAGATAGCCGGGCGCGATCGCGGCGCTGTTGAGCGGCGCGGCCCAGGCCCAGATCCCGAAGGCGATGACGAACAGGCCGATCGAGATCAGCGCCATGCGGAGCGACCCGCGGACCCGGGGGCCCGGCGCGTGGCCGGCGAGCGCAGGCAGCGCGAGCGGCGCCGGATCGCGGCTCAGACTAAGCGGAACATTCATGCCCCCGCTCCCTTCTGGTTGAACATGACCGGGTTGGTCTTTGCAGGGTCGCCGTGCGGTGCACCCTCGCCAGGCGCGATTACCCGCCGACTGCCGCTCATCTCGGCAATCACGTTTCGGGCATCGCCGAATTTGGCCGCCTGTCCATCCACCATCAGCAGGATCTTGTCGGCCAGTTCGAGCAGGTTCGACCGATGCGACACGATGATCGTCGTCATGTTCAGCGCCTTGAGCTTCTTGATCGTCGCCAACAGCGCCGCGTCGCCACGCGCGTCGAGGCTTGCATTGGGTTCGTCGAGCACGACCAGCGGCGGCAGTCCGTACAGCGCGCGCGCCAGCCCGACCCTCTGTCGCTGTCCCCCGGACAGTTGATGCCCGCCGTCGGTCAGAACGCAATCATAGCCGCCGTCGAGGCGCAGGATCATGTCGTGGCAATCGGCCAGCTTGGCCGCCGCGATGATGTCCGCATCCCTTGCGTCGGGCCGAAATCGCCCGATGTTTTCGCGGATGGATCCCGGCAAAAGCTCGACGTCCTGCGGCAGATAGCCGACGTTGGGGCCGAAATCGCTGCGCATCCAATCGAAGGTATCGGCGCCGTCGAGCCGGACATGACCCGAACTCGGCTTCAGCACGCCGACCAGCAGGCGCGACAGGGTCGTCTTTCCCGACGCCGACGGCCCGACGATCGCGAGCATCTTGCCCGCGTCGATCGCGAAGGTGACATTCTTCAGGATCGCGCCCTTCACCCCCGGCGCAAAAAAGGTCAGCCCCTGGATCGCCATGGCGCCCGACGGCTTCGGCAGCGACATCTGCGACGGGCGCGCGACCGGCAGGTCGCAGAAGCGCGACAGGCGGCGCAGGCTTTCGCGCGCAAGCACGAACTGTTTCCAATAGCTCATCGCCGCTTCGATCGGTGCGAGCAGCCGCGCGATGAGGATCGATCCGGCGATCATCGCGCCGCCGGTCAATTGCTGATCGAGAATGAGCAGCGCGCCGACGCCCAGCAATATGACCTGCACCAGGTTGCGGACGAACTTCATCCAGGCAAGCACCCGGCTCGACTGGAACTGCGTGCGATCCACGGACTCGGTCTCGGCATAATAGCGTTCGGCCCAATGCCCGACCGTATCCTTGGCCATGCCCATCGCATCGATGACTTCGCTGTTGCGGACGAGCGACTCCGCATATTGCATGTTGCTGGCCGCCAGCTTCTGCGTCTCGCTGATCGCGCTGCGCGTGATCCGCTCATTGTACCAGGTGAGGCCGAACAGCACGACGGCGCCGACGAACGAGATCAGGCCGAAAATGGGATGCAAAAGGAAGACGACCACCAGGTAGAGCGGCACCCACAGCATGTCGACGACGCTGAAAACGGTGGGCGTCGATATGAAATTCTTGACCTGCGCCAGCTCGCGCAGGGCTTCCAGTCGCGTTCCCGGTGTGATCAGCCTTTGCTCGAGCGAACGGATGAGCAGCGTCGGAGCGAGCCGCTGCGCCATCCATGTGCCGACGCGGTTCGCCGCCTGTTGCCGCACACCGTCGAGGATCGCGCCAAGTCCGATGGCCAGCGAGATCGCGACCATCAGAAAGAACAGCGTATCCTTGCTCTGGCTGGTCAGAACGCGGTCGAAAATCTGCATCATGTATAGCGACATGGCGAGAGCGGCCATGTTGGTGATCATCGAGAAGAGAATGAGCTGCGCGGCTATGCGGCGCTGCGGCCACAATATTTCCTTGAGCGGATTGGGTCCCTTTGCCGCTGCGCGCGGTTCGACCAGGGCGTTTGCCGCCATCCTATTGCTCCCAGATAGGGGAGCTGTCGGCGGCGTGGAGCGGAAGGATCAGGCCGGAAATCAGGCCTGCAAGTTCCATCTGGCGATGGACGCCCAGCTTCGCACGGACACGCTTCAGATAGGTGCGCGCCGTTTCCTCCGACAGGCCGCAGCCCTCCGCCGCGTTGCACAGGCTGCTCGATCGCAGGAAGTGGCCGAGGAAGCGTTGCTCGGATGGCAAAAGCCCGAGGGCTTCGAGCAGCGACCGGGGCGCGTCAACCTTGCCCGCCCCCATGATGATCATCATGGCGCAGCGCGCCGTTCCGCCTTCCGACCGCGATTTGGCCGAAATCACATAGACCAGGCGCCAGTCGCCATTGCGGCAGTCGAGCCGGAATACATCCTCCACCGGCACGTCCGCCGTCGCGGCGCGGCGGATACTCTCGCGAAGCTGTTTCGCCTGTTGGGGGTCCACCGCGACGATCGCGCCGTCGGCCGCTCGGATCAGCCATTTGCGCTGTTCGACCATCGCTGCCGCCGCGCTGTTTAGGAACAGCGGTTGGGCGTCTGCCGACAGCAACGCCATCGACAGCGAAACCCGATCGAACATGCCCTCCAGCATGGCGGAGCGGCGGGACTGGCGCGCGAGCTGCGCAACCCCGGCGGCGGAATCGGCGAGCAGAGGCGCTATCAACTGCAGGGAACAGCTGTCCTGCTCGCTGAACCGTCCGCATCCGCTCTTCCGAAAGAACAGCGCCTGAATATTCGCGCCATTCCGCCTCATCCGAATGGCGATGCCGCAATCATAGACGCGCGGCATGCTGCCGGCATCAACGCTGCCGGGCTCTTCGAGGCTGAAATCTACGGCTGCATCGGCCGCGGAAATCTGGAATTGGTGGACCGGCGCGTCCCCGATGCGCAGCCACAGATGGCCCATCATCTTCAGCAGCGCCTCGATCGCCTTGGGATTGCCCCGGGCCTCGTCCAGTCCGATCAGGAAGGAATGGCGCCGCGGCACGGCCCCCCGAAACGTGACCGTCAGAATCGCCGAAACGATGTCGAACTGTGCAAGATAGTCGTACCAGACCTTTCGGGTATTCGACGCCACGTCGACGACGCGCTCATGACCGAGGCACACCTCATCCTGACCGAACTCACCTGCATCGCCATAGGTATCGCAACCATCGCCATTCGCGTCAGCGTAAAGCGTCGAAAGCTCCATATCCGAAGGCATTATGGTCCCCCCATGAGTCATAGGCCGGACGCGAGCGCCAACGCCCGCGACAGGAAATGCATGCGCGACCATGATGTGGACGCGACGCTCCGGGTACGGACAGAACGCGCGTCTTTGGCTGGGATACCTCGAACTTTGTTTCCCTAGCCGAAGCTGTCGATTGACGTGGATCTCTCGATAGCGCCGCCTGCTGCCAGAGCTGCAGGAGACAGCCGACGTCTATTTCGATTCGACCGAGAGAGTCTATTATCCCCTCGGACATATCCGTTTGGGTAGTTTCCCGCCGCGCCGCCGCGCACTAGTCTCCATGCATAAGAAAAAAGGGGCGTCGCGCTCGAATCCAGCGAGATTCAGGAGAGGCGAAGTGCGGAATTTCTCGACATTCGGAGCGGTCGTGCTGAGCGCGTCCTGCACCGCGCTGACGATCGCGATCGGCGCGACGCCGCTGGCCGCGCAGGACGCCCCAGTGGGCAATATCCCGTCGGGCACGATGGCCGGGCTGGCGCGCCACGTCGTCGAATTCAATCCGGATGTCGTGGCGCAGCGCCAGCAGGTCCGCATCGCAAAGGCGCGGCTCGAGTCTGCCGAGGCAGGCTATCTGCCCACGATCCAGGCAAGCGGGCTCGTCCAAAGGCGCGAGATCGACGTCAAGAAGGGCGGCACCGGCGACTCCGAATATACCGCGGGACAGGCATCGATCGAGGCGCGGCTGCGCTTCTATGACGGCAATCGCACCTATAACGCCGTCAAGATCGCCAAGGCCGAACTGCAGGCGGCGGAGGCAGGCCTGCAGGGCACCGCCTCGGACATCCTGCTCGAACTGTTGACCAGCGCGGCCGACATCCATCTCAACCGGAAGATATTGGAATATTCGCAGGCGCAGAGCGACGCGATCGGCGAGCAGCTTCGTGCGACCGAACGCCGGCTGGAATTCGGCGAGGCGACCCGGACCGATCAGGAACTGGCACGCGCGCGGCTCGCGACGTCGGAGGCCGGCGTCCTTGCCGCGACCGAACAGCTCAACGTCACCAGCTATCGCTTTCGATCGGTCAGCGGCCTGTCGGGCACGGCGACACCGCCCCTGCCTTCGCTCGCGGCGATACCCGGCTCGCTTGGCGAAGCGCAGCGCATCGCGTCCGAAAATGCACCGCGGTTGCGCGCCGCGCGCCTGAACGCGCAGGCGGGAAAGTCCGGGGTCAATTTCGCATCGGGGGCGCTGCTGCCGCAGCTCGACGCGGTGAGCGGCTATGAATATCTGACCGGCGGCGTCGCCAATCTGTTCACCGGCAAGCTGCCCAAGGATCGTTCGTCGCTCTATTATGGCGTCGAACTGAACGTCCCCATCTTTCAGCCGCGCGACCATGCCGAGGTTCGCCGCGCGCGCGCCGTCCGCGACCAACGGCTGGCGCAGGCGAATTCCGCCGAGCGGACGGTGGCGGAGGAAGTGGGCAGCTATTGGACGCAGTGGCAGTCGGCGAAGAGCACCATCGCCGCCGCCGAGACGGCCGTCGCCTCGATCGAGAAGGCGGCCGAAGGCATAAAGAAGGAGGCGGTGGGCGGAAACCGGACGCTGACCGACGTCCTCAACGCGCAGAACGAGCTGCTCTCGGCCCGGGTGACGCTGGAGCGGGCGCGCCGGGCGGAGTTCGTGGCGCGCGCCGGCCTGCTCGCCGCGATCGGACAGCTCGACACCGATGCGATCGTCGAGGGGCGCTGCTGCGCCGGCGACCCGATCACGCGCCCCGACTCGTCGCGGCTCGGCAAGCCCGTCATCGCGGCCGCCCCCGACGCGGCGCCGCGACCGGAGGCCGCGACCGAGCGGCCGCAACGATCGGCGCTCGGCAAGGATGTCAGGCTGGCCCGCATCGACAAGGTGCCGCCCCCGGTGGATGCCGCGCGCCCCGGCGCCTCGACACTCGGGCGCAGGCCCGACTAGCGGCACCCCGCGACCGGAGCGGACCGCCGGCGGCGCTTCGAACGGGGCGCCCCGTTGCCGCGCGTGCGCGGGCCTGTCCGGGCGCCATGATCCGGCCCGACCTGACCCAAAATGAACCACCTCAGAAAATTGTCGGCCATGTCCCCATGCAGGAATATTCGTCCCCGGGCCCCCGCCATATCCAATGCTCATGGCCTTGTAATCTCAAGGCCATCCGGGTGTGTTTTGGCTGGTCAGGCGAAAGCGCATCCATTCGACCAGAAACGAAGAGGATAGCGAAATGCCAACTGTTAATCCTTCAAGTGCGCCTAACGCACCCAAGGCGACGACCGCGAGGGGCCAGGTACTCGGCACGAACGCAGTCGACTTTATCGACCTCAATGCGATCACCACGACCGCCAACCTGCCGTACAATGCGCGCGGCAACGGCGGGAACGACACCGTTTATGGCAATAATTTCGACAATGATCTGTACGGCGATGCCGGCGACGACAATGTCATCGGCCGTTCGGGGAACGACCGGATCGATGGCGGGCTCGGCAACGACACGCTGATCGGCGATCAGGCCTCGTTCGTCGTCGTCGGACCTGGAAATGTCGTCTATTCGGGCATCGACAATGGCGGCGCCGACGGCAACGACACGCTGCTCGGCGGTGCCGGTAACGATACTGCGTGGGGCGGAGGCGGAAACGACTTCATCCGCGGCGACGCCGGTAACGACGTGCTCAACGGCCAATCGGGCGACGACCGCATCGAAGGCAATGCCGGCAACGACACCATCGACGGCGGGACCGGCAACGACAATCTGTTCGGCGGGACCGAAACCGACGTCGTGACCGGCGGCGACGGCGATGACTATATCGACGGCGGCACCAACTCGAACGGCGTCGACAGCCTGTCGGGCGGCAACGGCAATGACGTGATCTTCGGCGATGGCGGCCCCGGCCGTAACGCCGACACCGATTACGCCTATAACCAGAGCGGCTATAACCCGGGGCTCGGCCATGCCGACAGCATTTCGGGCGGCAACGGCGACGATCAGATCTTTGGCCAAGGCGGCAACGACTCGATCACCGGCGATGACGGCGACGACCTTCTGTGGGGTGATGACGGCAACGACACCATCTCCGGCGGGACCGGCTTCGATGCGATCGATGGCGGCGAAGGCGACGACAACCTGGCCGGCAACGACGGCGATGACGAGCTGAACGGCGATGCCGGCAACGACGTCATCCGCGGCGGTGCGGGCCTCGACTTCGTCCAGGGCGGCGCCGACAATGACGACATCGGCGGCGGCACCGGCGACGACACGTTGAACGGCAACGACGGCGACGATCTGGTCAACGGCGACGCAGGCGACGACCTGATCGCCGGACAACTGGGCGACGACGTGCTGAATGGCGGCGACGGTAACGACGTCATCACCGGCAACGGCGAGCAATCGCCCTATGACCCGTCCGACCCCGACTTCACCGACGATGACATCATCTCCGGCGGCAACGGCGACGACACGCTGAACGGCAACGACAGCGACGACATCGTGAACGGCGACGCAGGCAATGACTATGTCAGCGGCGACGAAGGCGACGACAGCCTGTCGGGCGGCACCGGCGACGACTATGTCACCGGCGGCGCCGGAAACGACGTCGCGGCCGGAAATGACGGCGATGACTCGGTCTATGGCGATGCCGGAGCCGACAATCTGTCGGGTGGCAACGGCGACGACTTCGTCTCGGGCGGCGTCGGCAACGACGTGGCGTCGGGCGATGACGGCGACGATGTCGTGACCGGCGGCCTCGGTGCCGACCTCATCTTCGGTGGCGACGGCAACGACGTCCTCGATGGTGACAACTTCGACGATGCGGTCACCGGCGGCAACGACACGATGTACGGCGGCAACGGCTTCGACTTCATGGAAGGCGGTGGCGGTAACGACTTCATGGACGGCGGCGCGGACGACGACACGATGTACGGCGACCGCGGCAACGACAACATGTTTGGCGGAACCGGCGACGACTATATCGAAGGCGAGTCGGGCAACGACAGCATCACCGGCGGTGAAGGCAACGACCGGATGTCGGGCGGAAGCGGAAAGGACCTGTTCAAGTTCGATTCGACCGATACGTCGCCGGGATTCGGTGACGACACGATCGAATCGCCGCTCGGCGGTCTCGACTTCAACCTCGCCAACCGCGACACGCTGGTCTTCGACGTCGATGCGGGCTTCGACCCTACATCCGACATCGTCGTGCTGACGGCCGACTGGGACGGCGACGGCGATGCCCTGGACGTGCTCGTCGCGACCGCGGCTGGCAGCGTCATCCTCGAGGATTTCTGGCAGGGCGCCTCGGCTCCCATCCAGGCCCTCGCGGCGGCTGGCGCGTATGACTCGGTTGCGGCGATCAACGCCTACAGCCAAGGCAACGCAAGCTACGACATGATCACGTTCGTCTGAGGAAAGGCTTCGTACGGGGACCCGATCCCCGGACGAACCTCTGCAGACTGGAGGGCAGGCCGCCGCGGCCTGCCCTCTTTTTTTGCGTTGTCCCCATCTGGGAATGACGGGGATCGCGAATTTCCGGCATTTCCGGATCAGGGATGGCAGGGTCAGGACCACTCCCGCAACAAGGTGGAATCACTGCAGAGAAGATGGGTCGATCGGCGCGGACAGAACGTCGCCTGCCCCAAGTTCGGCCAGCTGCGGCTGGCCAGCCGGCTCCGCCGCCACGCCCCCCTGGCGGCGGCCGGCATCCCCGTCGCCAGCGGACCGGCAACAGCGCCCGTCTCGACCGAAGACGCCGACATGGTTGCAGATGATCGGCCATGAAGATCAGTATAATAAAATCAATATTCTGATAAATATTATATTAACCGAAATTTTTGAAATTGATTTCATAATCATAAAATTAATATTGCGATATATATTTCAGATATTGATAAGTAATATTGTGAATTTTCATATATTACTCATTTAGTTATTAAATTCATCCGAAAGTATGAGTGCGCATACCGCAAATTGCCATTGCAGAATCATCGACCCAGGTTTGTATTTGACGGGTCAGTGACCAGGCACGGGCATCGGGCGCCAAAGAGACCCAGCACGATCACAACTGCATTCAGCTTCGCTCCACACCCTGTCGGCGTGGAAGCGCGGCGCCGTCCATAGCGGCCGGGCCCTTCGCGGGGAACGGCATCGGATGGGCAGATGTCGAGGTGGAGGGGGACCGAAGGGCGATGGAGCGAAGGTCAATTCAGCAGCCCGCCGAAGCGGCCGGCGCAGCGAAAGCCGTTCCCGCAGGATCGACGAGCATCCAGCCCGCCGGCGGCGTGGTACAACTGCCGCCCGGAACGCGGCTCGACGCCATCAAATTGTCCGGCAACGACCTGATCGTCACCCTGCCCGATGGGCAGGTCCTGGTCATCATCGATGGCGCGCTTCAGATTCCGCAGGTCAAGATCGGCCCGATCAACATCCCCGCCCCGACGATCGCCGCGCTGATCGCGGGACAGGAACCGGAACCGGCGGCCGGCGCACCGCAAAGCTCCGGCGGGAATTTCGAACAGACACCCGGCGACATCGGCTCGCCCTTCGCTTTGGGCGACCTGTTGCCGCCGACCGATTTCGCGCTGCCCGACCGCGAGGCGAACGAACTGATCCCCAACGCAATCGACGATGAGCCGGAGATACTGATCACTACCCCCGATCAGCCGGCTGGCGCCACCTCGGCCACGGCAACGGTGGCCGAGGCGGCGCTTCCCCCACGCGGCAGCGAGCCCGCCGGATCGGACCCCGCCTCGACCGCCGAAGCGATCAGCGGCACGATCCAGATCAGCGCGCTGGATCAACCCAGCGTCGTGTCGGTCAACGGTACGGTCGTCACGGCGATCGGACAGGTCATCGCGACGCCGCTCGGCCAGATCACGATCACCAGCATCGCGCCCGACGCGATCGGCTACAGCTATACGCTGACCGACAACAGCACCGACCCGAATGCGACCGACACGGTCACCGTCACGGTCACCGACAATGACGGCGACGTCGCAACCGCCACGCTGACACTGACCATTACCGATGATGCGCCGACGGCACGCGCCGATACCGACGACGTCGCCGACGGCACCGCGCGGGGCAATGTCATCACCGGCGCCAATACGACCAGCGACGTCGCCGGGGCCGATACGCCCGGCGCCGACGGTGCGGTCGTCAGCGGGGTTCAGGTCGGATCGGACGGCACCTTCGCGCCGGCGGGGACGGCGGTCAACGGCCAGTACGGCCGCCTGCTGATCGGTGCCGACGGTACCTATGTCTACATCCGCGCGGCGGGCACGCCCGGCGGCGTCTCCGACGTCTTCACCTATCGGCTGACCGACGGCGACGGGGATACCGCGACGGCGACGCTGACGATCCGGATTCCGGACAGCACTCCCACGCTCACCGTCCCCTCGGCGGGCGGCGAAGGAACGCTGGTCGACGAGGCCGGCCTGCCCGAAAGCGACGGCGGATCGCCCGGATCGCGCGCGGGCGACGACAGCAACGCGACCTCCGGCATCATCCAGTACAGCGCCGCCGACGGCCCCGCCGTCATCACCATCAACGGCGTCCAGATCACCGGCGAGGGACAGGAAATCCAGCTCGACACCGGCATCTTCCTTGTCATCGCGATCAATCCGGACTCGATCGAATATGCCTTCGTCCTGACCGACAATGTGATCGGCGATCCGGCGTCGCAGCCGATCATGGTCGGCATCACCGACAGCGACGGCGACACCATATCCGCCAGCTTCGATATCGACATTCTCGACGACATGCCCGACGCACGCGCCGACACCGACAGCCTGACCGCGGGCGTCGACGAAGCGGCGACGGGGAATGTCGTCACCGACGCCGAAAATGACGGCGGGCGCGACGTACCGGGTGCCGACGGCGCGACCGTCACGGCCATTTCGGCCGGCGGCGAAAACGGCACCGTCGGCGGCGCGACGGCCGGCGCCTATGGCGCGCTGGAGATCGCGGCGGACGGCAGCTATCGCTATGTGATCGATCCCGAAAATACAGAGGTTCAGGGGCTCGACGGCGACGAAGAGCTGACCGAGACATTCGATTATGTCCTGACCGACGGCGACGGCGACGAGGTCACGGCGACGCTGACCATCACCATTCGCGGGCGCGACGACGGCGTGACGCTGACCGGGCTCAATCCCGCGGGTGCCGAGGTGACGGTCGCGGAGGCCAGTCTTTCGGACGGGTCGAACCCCGACAGCGTCGCGCTGACCCAGACCGGCAGCTTCAGCTTCGACGCCGCGGACGGCATTGCCGCGCTGACGATCGGCGGCGAGCCGCTGTTCGACGGCACGGTCATTCCCGGACTGACGATCGCGACCGCGCTCGGCATACTGACGATCACCGACTTCGAACCGATATTCGATGCGGTGGGCGACGTCGTCGGCGGCACCATCAGCTACAGCTACGAGCTGATCGACAACAGCCTGCTCCACAGCGGTGCCAACGGCGCATCACTTACCGAATCCTTTGCGATCCAGATCGTCGACAGCGACGGCACGACCGCGACGGCCAGCCTGGATGTCCAGATACTCGACGACAATCCGGTGGCCCGCTCTGCCCCGTCGATCACGGTGGCGGAGGACGCGCCGCCGATTTCGGGCAATCTGCTGGCGAACGACACGCGGGGCGCCGACGGCGCGGTCGTTACCTCGGTCACCGTCGGCGGCGTGATGGTCGCGGTCGCGGCGACCGGAACGACCAGCTACACCAATGCCAACGGCACCTACAGCTTTCAGCCGAACGGCGCGTGGACGTTCGATCCGGTCACGAAGACCAGCGCCTTCGCGGTGAACGCCGACTTCACCTATACGATCACCGACGGCGACGGCGACCAGTCGTCGGCGCTGCAACAGATCCGCATCGCCGACGGCACCGATCCGCACGCCAGCGCGCCGATCACCCTTGTCGTCGACGACCAGAATCTGGAAACCGGGTCGACCCCCTCGGTCGTCCAGCCGGTTTCGGCGAGCGGCCAGATCACCTTCACCGCCGGTTCCGACGCCATCGCGTCGATCGGCTTCGGCGACCTGTCGACCCTCGACGGCGGGCTGAGCTGGACCTTCGAATCCGCCACGCAGATTATCGGTTGGGACGCCGACCAGAACGCGGTCATCGTGATCGACCTCGGCGTGTCGGGCAATGTCGCGACCGTCACCGCGACGCTGCAGTATAATTACGGCCTGCATCCCGACACGACGATCGACGACATCGCCAACCTGGGCTCGATCACCGTCGTCGCGACCGACGCAGACGGCGACACGGCGGCCGGGACCGTCAATCTTTCGGTGTCCGACGACATACCCTCGATCAGCGCGGCGGGTTCGGCGGCCGGTTTGCTGGTCGTCGACGAAACCGATCTCGCGACCAATGCGACGGCGAATTTCGCCAGCCTGTTCAACATGACGGTCGGCGCCGACATGGCGGGCAGCGGCGTGACCTACAGCTTCGAGGTGACGAACGCGTCCGGGCTGATCGACGTCGCGACGGGACAAAAGATCATATTGAACGCGGCCGGCAATGTCGTGGAGGGCCGCCTTCAAGGTTCGCCCTCCACCGTCGCGTTCCGGTTGACGGTCGGGGCCGACGGCATCGCGACGCTCGACCAGATTCGCGCCGTTCGGCATCCCGATGCCTCGAACCCCAACGACAGCGTCACGCTTTCGCCGACGCTGATCCGGCTGACCGCGACCATCACCGATGGCGACGGCGACCATGCGTCGGCAACCGCGCTGGTCGGCGCCGCATTGGTGTTCAAGGACGACGGGCCGTCGATCAGCGCCGCGAACGTCGACACGAACAGCATCACCCTGACGACGCAGGATGCCGACACGCGCGGCGCGGCGTTCGACACGGCGACCGCCGATCTGTCGGGCGCCTTTTCGGTTTCGATGGTGCAATTCGGGGCGGACGGCCCGGCCGGTACGGGCCTGGCGACATGGTCCTATTCCCTGGCGCTGGGCTCGGCGGTCGCGACCACCGCCCTGTTCAGCAACGGCGTGCCGGTCACGCTGTCCCTCGTATCTGGCGAGATCGTGGGCAGCGCGGGCGGCACGCCTATTTTTTCCATCGCCGTGAACGCGGCGACCGGCATCGTCACGCTGACCCAGTTTGCCGAGATCGATCATCCGCTGCCGGGCTCGTCCGGCAATTATGCGGCGCAGCTCGTCACGCTCGCCGTCAATCTGGTCGAACTGCACGGCACCGCGACGATCGTCGACGGCGACGGCGATGCGATTTCGGCGACCGCGATCGTCGACCTGGGCGGCAATATCCGCTTCGCCGATGACGGCCCGTCGATATCCGCCGGCGGCACCGCACCGAACCTGGTCGTCGACGAAAGCAATTTCGCGGTCGACGCGACCGCCAATCTGTCGGGACTGTTTGCCGTGACGACCGACTTCGGCGCCGATGGCCCGGGCAGCGTCGCCTACAAGCTGGGCGTGACGGCCGGCGCCAGCGGCCTGATCGACTCGCTGACGGGCGAAGCGGTGGTCCTGTCGATCACCGACGGCGTCATCTCTGGCCGCACCGCTACGCAGGAGGTGTTCCGCATCTCTGTGGACGCCGCGGGCGTCGTCACTTTCGACCAGTCGCGCGCGGTGATCCACAGTCCCGACAGCGGTCCCGATCAGATAATGTTCCTTTCGGGCAGCAACCTCATCACGCTGACCGCAATCGTCACCGACGGCGACGGCGACACCGCGCAAACGACCGCCGATATCAGCGGGCATTTCGCGATCCGCGACGATGCGCCGGTCGCGGTGCACGACGACGACAATGTTTCGCGCGATGGACAGATTTTTGCCGACGGCAATGTGCTGACCGGGATCGGCGGAACCGACGAAAACGGCATGGACGGATCGCCCGACAGCGCGGGGAGCGACGGGGGGCTGCGCGTCGTCGGCGTGGCGTTCGGCGCGACGGTCGGGACGCTCGGCACCGCGCTGGCCGGCGCCCATGGCACGATCACGCTCGCCGTGGACGGCAGCTATCGTTACGATCTCGATCCCAATGATCCGGCGGTCATCGCGCTCGACTCCAACGAGACGCTGACCGAGACTTTTCAATATACCGTGCGCGATGCCGACGGCGACGCATCGACCGCGACGATCACGATCAGCATCACCGGCGCGAACGACTTTCCCATCGCGCGCGCCGACACCAACTGGGTGCTCGACGGGCCGAGCGGGTCGGACCCGAGCGCGACCGGCAATGTGCTGCAGAATATCGCCCACCCCGTCGCGCCCTTCGGCAGCTTTGCCGATGTCGCGGACAACGACCCCGACCTGGAGGCGATCACCGTCACCACGGCGGGCACCTATGTCGGGCTTTACGGCACGCTCGTGATCGCGGCCGACGGCGGCTACACCTATACGCTCGACGAGGACAAGGCGGCGGTGAACGCGCTCGACGCGGGCCAGACGCTGGTCGACAGCTTCGCCTATACGATCAGCGACGGTTCGCTGTCGGTCGGCTCGATGCTCAGCGTCACCGTCTTCGGAACGAACGACGCGCCCACGATCGGCACCGCGATCGCGCGCATCTCCGAAGAGGGGCTGGTCGGCGGGCTTCCCGACAATGCCCCGAACGCGACGCTCGACACGACGAACAGCACGGCGGCCAGCGGCGTCCTGGCGATCGGCGACGCCGACGCGGGCGAAACGCTGACCGCGACGCTGGGCAATCCGGGGGCGGTGCTGACCGCGGGGGGCATTCCCGTCACCTGGACGGGGGTCGGCACCGGCACGCTGATCGGCTCGGCGGGCGGATCGGAGGTCATTCGCGTGACCCTCGCCGCCAACGGCGCCTATACCGTCACGCTGTCGCACGCGGTCGATCATCCGACCGTCGCGCTGGAGGATCTGAAGAACTTCTCGGTCCCGGTGTCGGTGTCCGACGGTACCGTGACGACGACCAGCGCGTCGGCGATCCAGATCGTGATCGAGGACGATGCGCCGACGGCGCAGGGCGAGACGGGTTCGTCGGCGCAGATTCAACAGGACGTCAACACGCTCTTCATCCTCGATTTCAGCGACAGCATCGACAGCGGAGAGCTCAACACGATGATCGGCGCGGTCCAGGGCGCGCTGACGCAGCTCGACAATGCCGCGTCGGGGGC
Organism: Sphingomonadales bacterium; assembly: GCA_017309275.1. Classification (GTDB taxonomy): domain Bacteria; phylum Pseudomonadota; class Alphaproteobacteria; order Sphingomonadales; family Sphingomonadaceae; genus Sphingopyxis. The sequence goes on from JAFKLT010000043.1 coordinate 87,497, forward strand.
GATGACCATTCGCTTCGTCATCTTTTCGTCGGGCTCCTTCGCCTCGCCCTCCTTTTCCAACGCGGCCGATGCGAACGCCTATCTCACCTCGCTCAACCCGCTGGCGGGCGGCGAGCGGCCGTCGCAGGCGCTGCCGCCCGACGGGATCGGGCTCAACACCAACTATTCGGGCGCGATTCAGACCGCGCTCGCCAATTTCACCGCGATCCCGGGGGCGAGCAACCAAGTCTTCTTCCTCAGCGACGGCAACCCGAACCAGCAGGTGCAGTTCGGCGGCGTTCCGCCCGGGGTTGTCAACTCGCTGACGGCCTCCACCGCCACCGCCTGGAACAGCTTCATCGACAATAACCACGTAAACGTCACCGCCATCGGCATCGACAACAACCCGCTGCAGCCCCTCAACATCCAGCGGCTGCGCGACGTCGACCTGAACGATGCGCCGAACAACAATCCGATCCTGGTCGACGATTTCCAGGATCTGGTGGCGACGCTGCTGTCGGTGATCGTGCCGTCAGCGGTGGCGGGCGATCTGGACGCGAACGATGCCTTCGGCGCCGACGGCGGCCGCCTGCTCTCGATCACCATCGGCTCGACCACCTATACGTGGGACGGTGCATCGAGCATCGCGGTTTCCACCGGCGGCACGATTGCGGGAAGCGCGCTGAACGCGGTCACGACGCCGATGGGCGGGACGCTGACGCTCGACTTCGCGACGGGCCAATATAACTACCAGCCGCCGAGCCCGATCACGGTCACCGCGACCGAGGTCTTTTCCTACGTCGTGACCGACCGCGACGGCGATACCGCGACCGCCAACCTGTCGGTGACGATCACGGCGCTGGCGCCGCCGATCGCGATGGACCTGGACGGTGACGGGGTCGAATTCTTGCCCGGCGCCGCCGGCGTCCGCTTCGACTATGATGGCGACGGCAAGCCCGAAAGCACCGCCTGGGTCGCGGCCGACGACGGGCTGCTCGCGATCGACAAGAATGGCGACGGCAAGATCAACGACGGATCCGAACTCGTCTTCGGCAAGGCCGGCGTGTCCGACCTGCAGGGACTGGCCGCGGCCTATGACAGCAACGGCGACGGCAAGCTTGACGCATCGGACAAGGATTTCGCGAAGTTCGGCATCTGGCAGGACGCGAATGGCAATGGCGTCGTTGATCCGGGCGAATATCGCTCGCTGATCGACGCCGGCATCATCAGCATCTCGCTGGTATCGGACGGCAAGAGCTATACCGCCGCGAACGGTGAGGTCCAGGTCAGGGGCGAGACGATCTTCACCCGCGCTGACGGCAGCTCCGGCCGACTGGCAGATGCGGCATTCGCGACCAATTTCGCGACCGAGCAACAACGCGCGGCGGCCGCCGGAACAGCAGGCGTGTCCACCGCGATGCTGGTCGCAGGGCTGGCCGCCGCAACGCCGCTCGCGGCCCAGCCGCCCGAAGCACCGCTGGCGGACGACCATATGCTGTCAGCCGCGGCGATCGCGCCTTCGGCGGCAGCGGTCGTTCCGGCCGATATCCACCCCGCCGACCGCGCGAGCCTCTTGATCCACGAATTCGATTCCGGCCCCGCCATCGAACGGGTCGCGAGCGACGCGAAGCAGCAGGTTCTGCGCCACGACGAAAGCCGTCAGGATGTCCGGACCAGCGATCTCGACACCTCGCTCGACCGGGCGCATGCGCCGCTTCCCGATCAGGCCGATGCGGCCTCGACGCCGGCTCCCACAGCTCCGGAAACGCCAAGGGTCGATCAGGTCCAGATGGTGATGCCGCCACAAGCCGCCGTCGATGCCCCGGTCCCGGCCAGGGTCGCGGCGATCGTGACCGGTGCGCTCGAGGGGCCCGAGGTCAATCTCGACAGCCTGCTGGGCCCGGCGCCGCAGCCGCAACAGCCGACGCCGCCCTTGCCCCTTCTGGCGATATCGACCGGCGGCCCGCTGACCGAACATATCGGCCCGGCCGGCCATTCCTTCATGGCCGGCCTCGCCGAGCAGCATGTCGTGGCGCAGCTCGAACAGGCTGCCGCAGCCGGACACGCATAAGCGGGGCGGAGACAGCTCGAATGACGAACGAACGAGAATAAAGGGCGCAATCGGAAGGCTTTATCAGACTCAACGCACCGACCTTTCGACTTTGACCGTGTGTGGACGGCCCTCCGTTGGCAAGCGGTTTCTGGAACGATGCAGTCTGCTGGTTGGTGCAGCCATGTGTCCGGCCTGTGATGCGGCCTTGTCATGCGCCGCTGGCCATGATGCCTTTCGCGCGGATCGGGTCCCGACCAATTGC
>JAFKLT010000044.1 GCA_017309275.1 Sphingomonadales bacterium
TCCGCCCCCGGCAGGCCAGCTCGAGCGCGACCCAGCCGCGCAGGCGGAGGCCGGCAGGCGCCGACCCGTCGCGGACGAACACCATCGTGATCGTGCCATATTCGGGGCGCTTCGGATCCTTGACCTCGACGCTCAGCACGTCGTCGCTACCGGTCGGCAGTATCTTCGCATATTTGGTGAGGTCGCGGTCGGGGTCGAGCAGCGCGCCGAGCGGCGAGTTCTTCACCGGCCAGCTCTGAACCTGTTTGACCTGATAATCGATCATGGTGAGGCGGCTGCCGTCGCCGACGATCAGCAGCGGGACGTCCTTCTGATACTGGAAACGGATCTTGCCGGGGCGCTTCAGCGTCAGCTTGCCCGACAGGCGCTGGCCGTTGCGGTCGGTCTGGATGAAGTCGGCGGTCATCGAACTGGTCGCCTTGAGGTGCGACTGGACCGAGGACAGCGTGCTGGCCGACTGGGCGATGGCGGGCGCGGCGACCGCGAAGCCGGCGACGAGCACTGGCGCGAGCGTAAGGGCCGCAAGGCGGGTCAGGTTGGTCTTGAAGATCATCTGGCTCTCAATTCTGCGATTGGTCGGTCGGGAATGGCGCGCACGCATTGAACGCGCGGTGAACCCGGCCGTCAGAGGCTGTTCAAGTCGTGAGGCAGGCCAAAGGTTCCGTCACCTTTGCTGCCCATATTGGTCGGTCAGCACGTCGCGGCGACCGACATGGTTCGGCGGGCTGACCAGCCCTTCCTCCTCCATCCGCTCGATCAGGCGCGCCGCGCTGTTGTACCCGATGCGGAGCTGTCGCTGCAGCCAGCTGGTCGACGCCTTCTGGCTTTCGACCACGATCTGGCAGGCTTTCGCATACATGCGGTCCTCGGCGCTGTCGCCGCCCGCCGGCGCACCCTCCATCGCGAAACCGCCGTCCTCGGGATCCTCGGTGACGCTTTCGACATAGTCGGGGCGCCCCTGTCCGCGCCAATGGTCGGCGACCGCGCGAACCTCGTCATCGGAAACGAAGGGGCCGTGGATACGCGTGATCTGCTTGCCGCCGGGCACATAGAGCATGTCGCCCTTGCCGAGCAGCTGTTCGGCGCCGGCCTCGCCCAGAATGGTGCGGCTGTCGATCTTTGACGTGACGTTGAAGCTGATGCGCGTCGGCAGGTTCGCCTTGATGACGCCGGTGATGACGTCGACCGACGGGCGCTGCGTCGCCAGGATCAGGTGGATGCCCGCCGCGCGCGCCTTTTGCGCCAGGCGCTGGATCAGGAATTCGACTTCCTTGCCGGCGGTCATCATCAGGTCGGCGAGTTCGTCGACCACCACCACGATCTGCGGCAGCGGCGCGTAATCGAGCGTCTCTTCCTCATAGACCGGCTGACCGGTGTCGGGATCATAGCCAGTCTGGACGCGGCGGCCGAGCGACTTGCCCTTGGCGAGCGCGCCGCGGACCTTGTCGTTGTACGACGCGAGGTTGCGCACCGACAGCGACGACATCATCCGGTAGCGATCCTCCATCTGCTCGACCGCCCATTTGAGGGCTCGGATCGCCTTTTTGGGTTCGGTGACCACCGGGGCCAGCAGGTGCGGAATATCGTCATAGACGCTGAGTTCCAGCATCTTCGGATCGATCATGATCATCTTCACCTGGTCGGGCCCCAGGCGATACAGAAGCGACAGGATCATCGCGTTCAGGCCGACCGACTTACCCGAACCGGTCGTACCCGCGATCAGCAGATGCGGCATCGGGGCCAGGTCGGCGATCATCGCGTCGCCGCTGATATTCTTGCCCAGGATGATCGGCAGCGCCCCCGACTGGTCCTGGAACAGCGCGCTGCCGATGATTTCGTGCAGCACCACCGCCTCGCGGTGCGCGTTCGGCAGTTCGATGCCGATCACGGTGCGTCCGGGGATCGGCGCGATGCGGGCCGACAGCGCCGACATGTTGCGCGCGATGTCGTCGGCAAGGTTGGAGACGCGGCTCGCCTTCGTGCCCGGCGCGGGCTCCAGCTCGTACATGGTGACGACGGGGCCGGGACGTACGGCGGTGATGACGCCCTTGACCTGGAAATCCTCCAGCACCGATTCGAGCAGGCGCGCATTGCGTTCGAGCGCCGCCTTGTCGATCTGCCCCGCCGGACCGTCGGGCGCGGGCGCCAGCAGGTCGATCGAGGGGAGCTGGTAATTGGTGAACAGCTCGGGCTGCGGCTTGGTCTTGGGTTTCGAGGGCGCGGTGCGCTGCGCCGGGTCGGCGATCTCGGGCGGCGCGCGGTCGCTGGGTTCGGCGCGCGGTCGCGGCCGGATGACGCGCTCCATCAGATTGGGGCCCTTCACCGGATCGCTCGGCGCCGCCCTTGCGGGCTCGACGACGCGGCCGCCCTCGACGGCGGGAAGCTTGAAGCGCTGCGACCAGCCCTTTTCCAGGCGCAGCGCGCGCCAGGCAAGAAAGGTGCCGAGGCCCAGCAGCGCGAGGATCGTCGCAAAGCGGATCAGCGCCGACGCGGGATCGCCCGCCAGATCGAACCACGGCGCGACTGCGCTGCCGACGACGAGCGCGATGATTCCGCCCCAACCCGCGGGCAGCGGCGATCCGTTCGCGGGCGCCCATAGCTCGGCGCCAAGCCCGGCCAGCAATATTCCGGCGAAGGCATAGGCGAGCTGGCGCACCCAATAGGGCTGCGGCTCGCCGGCCCACAGCCGCCAGGCCATGACGCCGAGCAGCGGCAGCAGCAATATGATCGGCGCGCCGCCTATCGAAAGGCCCAGGTCCGCGAACCACGCGCCGGGGGCGCCCATCCAGTTCGCGGCGCTGCCTCCCGCCGCGGTGTTCAACGCGGCATCGGTGCTGTCATAGGTCAGGAAAGCCAGCGTCAGGAACAGGGTGAAAGCGGCGAGCGCGACCGCCGCCGCAATCACGAGGCTGCGGGCGATACTCTGGCGGAAAACGGTGCGCCAATCGGCCTTTGCGGCGACGGGCTTGCGGCTGGCCATGCTGAAAACGGTCCCCATCAGTTAACCACGCCGATATGCGCATGGGGCGGACTCGCCGTCAAGCGGGGCGGAACGGGCCGCCCACAGCCTTCCCAATCCGCGCGCCGCAGGCTAAGGCGAGCGCATGAGCGAAACCCTGCGAAGCGATGTCCTGATTTCGGGTGGAGGCCTTGTCGGGCAGGCGCTGGCGCTGGCGCTGGCGCACCATGGCCTTTCGTCACAGATCGTCGATCCCGCCGATCCGGTCGCGACGATCGCGCCGGGCTTCGACGGCCGCGCGTCGGCGATCGCCAGCGCGACGTGGCAGATGTTCGACGTGCTGGGCATCGCCGATCGGCTGGCGGGGCATGGATGCCCGATTCACGCGATCAAGGTCAGCGACGGCGGCCAGGCGGGCGAGCTCGATTTCGTCACCGCGCCCGAGGATCGCGCGCTGGGAACGATGATCGAGAACCGCCAGCTTCGCCTCGCGCTCGCGGCCGCGCTGGCGGAGGCGCCGCTGGTGCGTCTGTTCATGCCGTCGAAGGTCGTCGATCGCGACGTCGGCGCACATGGCGTGACGCTGACGCTGGACGATGGAAGCCGTCTTGCCGCGCCGCTGCTGATCGTTGCCGAGGGACGCCGGTCGCCGACCCGCGACGCCGCGGGGTTCAGCATCGCGAACTGGTCCTATCACCATCACGCGATGATCGGCGCGGTCGCGCACAGCAAGCCGCATGGCAGCGTGGCGCATGAAATCTTCTTCTCCTCGGGCCCCTTCGCGCTGCTGCCGCTCGTCGACGACGAGCAGGGCCGGCATCGCTCGGCCTTCGTCTGGACGGTGTCCGAAAAGGATGGACCGGGCTTTGCCAAGCTCGGCGACCGGGGGTTCACGGCGGAGCTGGAAAAGCGTGCCGGCGGGATGCTCGGCACGATGGAGCTGGTGGCGCCGCGGATGACCTATCCGCTCGGCTTCAATCACAGCGCGCGGATCGTCGCCGACCGTATCGTGCTGGTCGGTGACGCCGCGCACGGCATTCATCCGATCGCGGGGCAGGGGCTCAACCTGGGCCTGCGCGATGTCGCGGCGCTCGCCGAAGTTCTCGTCGAAGGGGCGCGGCTGGGGCTCGACCTGGGCGATGCGGCGCTGCTCGCGCGCTATCAGCGCTGGCGCGGGCTCGACAGCCTGATGGTCAGCCTTGCGACCGACAGCCTGACGCGGTTGTTCGGCATTCCGGGGCGCACCGCCTCCGCGGTTCGGCGCGCCGGGCTTGGCGCGGTGCAGCGGCTTCCGCTGCTCAAGCGCTTCTTCATGGACGAGGCGCGCGGCGAAGCCGGCGACTTGCCGCGCCTGCTTGCGGGCGCCGAAATCTAGGCATTTTCCTTCGGAAAGCGGTCTTGTTCGGCGGGTAAGGCGCGTGGAAACCTGGCCACGCGCTTATTGCAGCGTCGCGCGTCCGTCGTCGCCGTCGAAGCGGCCGAAAAACTGCATCATCTGGACGACCATCTCGGCGCGCACGTCGATCGGCGAGGCCTCGAGGAGCGCCTGTTTCGCCGCCGCGTCGAAGGGCGCGACCTGCGCGATGCCGTTGACGAGCGTCGCATCGTCGAGTTGCCCGACCGAATCCCAGTCGACGACATAGCCCTGCCGCGCGGCGAAGCGCTTTGCTTCGCGCTCGAGGCTCGCGCGTTCGATGCTCGACATCACCGCATCTTCCTCGGCCTCGACCTCGATTTCCGCCTCGACCTGCCGGAACGGGGTGGTGACGTCGAGTTCGCGGCGCACGCGAAAGCGCGCGACGCCTTCGAGCACCAGGTTGAAACGGCCCTCGTCCAGCGCCTCGACATCGACGATCCGCCCGACGCAGCCGACGTCATAGAGCGCGGGCGGCTCGCGAAATTCGTCGCCGGGAAGCTGGCGCGGCTGGATCATCCCGATCTGACGGTCGCGCGCCAGCACTTCCTGCACCATCGCCTTGTAGCGCGGCTCGAAAATATGGAGCGGCAGGTGCAGCCCCGGAAACAGCACCGCGCCGGGCAGCGGAAAGATCGCGATCCGCTGGATAGTCAAAGGCGCGGCCTGGCCCATCAGCCGAACAGGATCAGCGACAGGCGGCGACGCTGCGCCGCGACCCACGGATCTTCGAGTCCCACCGCTTCGAACAGCGAAAGCAGCTTCGTTCGCGCCGCGCCGTCGTTCCAGCCGAGGTCGGCGGCGACGATGTGGAGCAGATTGTCGGCGGCGGCATCGCGCTGCCCGGCGCCGATCTGCGCCGCGGCAAGGTCGAAGCGCGCCTGATGATCGTCCGGATTGGCGGCGAGGGCCGCCTCGAAACCGGCAAGTTCGCTGAGGTCGGGCGCGTCGGCGGCGAGCGCGAGCGCGCTCTTCGCCTGCGCGACCGCCGCATCGTCGGCGATCTCGGCCGGCACCGCGTCGAGCGCCGCCTGCGCCGCCGCGACGTCGCCCGCGAGCAGCAACGCGCGGATCAGCCCGCCATGTGCGGCGGCATTGTCGGGCGCCATTTCGACGATCTGCGCAAAGATGCCGACCGCGCGTTCGCCGTCGCCCTCGGCGATCACGCCCTCGCCCATCTCGATCAGCGGCGCGATCTCGACCGCCCGCGCGCTCGCCTCGCTCTCGATCGGAAGCTGCGCGAGCAGCTGGTCGAGAATCGCCTTGAGCTGGCTTTCGGTACGCGCGTTGGTCAGGTTCGCGACCGGCTGCCCCTGAAAGATCGCATAGACGGTGGGGATCGACTGGACCTGGAACTGGCCGGCGATGAAGCGATTCGCATCGACGTCGACCTTCACCAGCACGACGCCCTTGTCGGCATAATCCTCCGCGACCTTTTCGAGCACGGGGCCGAGCTGTTTGCACGGTCCGCACCATTCGGCCCAGAAGTCGAGAATGACGAGCTTCGTCATCGACGGATCGACGACGTCGCGGCGGAAGGCTTCGACGGCTTCCTTTTCCTGCGGGTTCAGACCAAGCGTGGCCACGGCAGCGATGCTCCTTGTTATCCATTTACAGCCCGACGCCGTCCCGCTTCGCCATCGGCTTCCCCAACCAGCTCATTCTGTGGGAGGCCGGACAGGTAACGGGGCCGGTGCCGCTTCCGCGCCGGCGGAAATGACTCTGACGCTGCTTATGTGGGATTTGGCGGCGATATGCCAACCCTTCGCAGAAAATCACAAACAGGGCTTGCCGACTCCGAAAGCCGGTGCTAATCGCCCGCCTCACCCGCTGGGACCCACCCGTTTCCAGCCGCCAGAGCGGGCGTAGCTCAGGGGTAGAGCACAACCTTGCCAAGGTTGGGGTCGAGGGTTCGAATCCCTTCGCCCGCTCCAGTTTTTCCAAACATTTTCAACGATTTAGCCGCCAAGGCGGCGTAATATGCCTTGTTACTTTCGCGGCAAATTTGCCTCGCGTAAGCAGGACGTAATATGCTCGGAGCGAGCTGCCGGGCCCTTCTGGCGCACGATCGGCGGCCAACGCGCCGCATGTCCGGGGTTGCCGCGCACCGGCCAAGCCTCTCAGAAACGAGCAGGTCGATACCTCCAGCCTCTTTGTTGCGGGGGCCTGCGGAGATTCATCCGGCGCAAACCAATCTCAGGTATCGGCGCGATATGGCGAGCACCGTCAAACCCTATCCGGGCGAGCAGGCCGGTCCCATTTCACTCCGGCTCCTCGCCGATCAATATCGTCGTGCCGCCGTGCTGCTTCGGGATAGCGGCCAGCGAGGGCACCCGATGAGCTGGGCACCGTTCCGGCTCACCGCGGTGCAGGCGATCGAGCTGTATCTGACAGCGTTCCTCCTCCATCGCGGGAGCAGCGCCGTCGAGGTGCGGCGCATGGGGCATCATCTTGGATTGAGGGCGGAAGCCGCTGCCGTTGCCGGTCTCCAACTGCGCAAGCGGACTCACGACCATCTCATTTCGCTAAGTGCCTCGCGCGAGTATCTGGTCACACGCTACTGCCCCGACGGTCTCGAAACCGCGTCTCAGATCAACCGCCTCGCCGCAACGCTCGCGGAGGTGACGCACAAGACCGCTGTCGCGGGCGCCTCGTTTCCGAGCCAATCCGTCATCGATCGTTGATCCTCGGCTCCTCAATCCTCCCCTGACCTGCGGCTCGGATGGCGCAGGTCCTCGTCAGCACAGTCCCTGCCGATCGATGCGTGGTAATTGCGATTGACTATCGTTCGCGATAACGGCAGGCGATTATTCGTTTACGCGAGCGGGGAAGGCGATGATGGATTCCAAATATAAACTGACGTTGGGTGGCGCCTTGCTTGGTGCTTTCACGACCGCCGCAGTGCCCGCGACGGCCCAAACCATGGACGTATCGGTCACGATCCCCCGGTTGACTGTCGCCGAATATCACAAGCCCTATGTCGCGCTCTGGATCGAGCAGGCTGGCAAGCCCGCGCGCACGATCAACGTCTGGTACGACACGGGCAAGAAGAACAATGCCGGCATCAAGTGGCTGCGCGACATGCGCCAGTGGTGGCGAACGGTCGGCCGCACGACGCCGACCCCGCCGAATGGCGTGACCGGCGCGACGCGCGCGCCGGGCGCCGCGAAGATCAGCTTCACGGCTGGCAAGGGCGGCATGCCCGCGCTCACCGCGGGCAGCTACACGCTGGTCGTCGAGGCCGCGCGCGAAGGCGGTGGGCGTGAAGTGGTGAAGGTGCCCTTCACCGTTTCTGCGGCCGGGACCGCGAAGGGTAGCGGCAAGGGTAGCTTCGAGCTGGGCGCGGTCAGCCTGACCGTCCGCCGCTGAACCGGGAGATCGACATGCTGAACTCGCGCAAATCGCTCCTGCTTCTGGCTGCAAGCGCCGCGCTCGCGCTTTCCACCGCCGCGCAGGCTCGCCAGTGGCTACTCCCGTCCGAGACCATGTTCACCGGCTCGGGCAACGAGTGGCTGACAGTCGACGCCGCCAATTCGACCGACCTCTATTATTATGATCATCCCGGCCAGCCTTGGGATGCGGTCATCACGGCGCCCGACGGCAGCACGGTTCCGGTCGAAAACCGCATGGTCGGTAAGCTCCGCCAAGTGTTCGACGTGCCGATCGCGCAGGGCGGGACGTACAAGATCAGCATCACGAACGACCAGATGTTCGGCAGCTATATGCTGAACGGCGAGAAGAAGATGCTGCCTCGCGGCACGACGCCGGCGACGCTCGCCGCCGCCATTCCCGCAGGTGCGACCGAGGTCCAGACCGCGGAGGCAAATAATCGCATCGAGACCTTCGTCACCGCGGGCGAGCCGACAACGAGCGTGTTCACCAGTGGCGGCAAGGGGATCGAAATGATCCCCGTGACCCATCCGAACGATCTGGCGGTCGACGAGGAAGCGACCTTCCAGTTCCTGCTCGACGGCAAGCCCGCCGCGGACCTCGAGGTCGTCGCGATCCCTGGCGGCATCCGCTACCGGGCCGATCTCAAGCAGATAAGCGCGAAGACCGATGCCGAGGGCAAGGTCCGCTTCACCTGGCCTGAAGCCGGCATGTATTGGGTGAGCGTCAGCATCGGCGGTCGCCGCGGCGAAGGCGCAGGCGGACCGCCCCCTGCGACGCCGCCGCAGCCCGAAGCGCCCGAACGCCGCGCCTCCTATTCGATGACGGTCGAAGTGCAGGGATAGGACCGCCGGGCGCGACGACAGCATGGCGCGGCCTCCGGGTTCGTATCGTCGCTACCGCGCCCAGAAATTCGAGCCCGAGGGTCCGCGCGGTTTGCTTCGATATCGCCTTTCGAGATGGGCGATAAGCCTTCGGTCGACCGAGCCGAGCATCGTCTCGAAACTCTTCCGGATGCCCGGCAGCCGAAGCGTGACAAGCAGGCCGCTGCAACGATAGCTGTGAACGAGCCGCGTTCCGGTGCCATTCGGGGAGAGCGCGAAGCTCTCCCCGAATTTCAGCAGGAAGCTCGGCCGGACGTCGATCGTCAGCAGACGCTCGGGGTAGGCTGCGAGGACCGTTGCCGGGACCTCCAGGAGCTTCGGCTTGTGCGGGTTCATCCGCAGCCAGTATCGCAGCGCGATCGGATCGCTGTGGAGGAGCTCGAGCCTGACGTAGGGATTCCACTGGCGATGGCTCTCGAAATCCAGGAGCACTGCCCAGACCTGCCCTGGAGTGAAGGCGAGATCATGCTCGCGCCGAAACTCCATCATCGCCGCGCTCCATCGGGCGAGGCTGGGCCGACGGCGAAGGAAACAGCCGAGGACGGGGACATGGAAGTCACCCTCCCGGCCGCTGGAGCGCCATCAGCACGATGTCGATCCACGCCCCTTCGACATATTGGGCCGACTTCAGCATGCCCTCGCGCTCGAACCCGGACCGCGCATAGAGACGGATTGCCGCCTCATTATGGGCGAAGACCTCGAGGGTGAGCCGCCGGAGATTGAGCTGGCGCCAGCAATAGTCGATCGCCAGTTCGAGGGCTTCGAAGCCGATGCCCTTGCCGCGCTCGGCAGCCTCGCCGATCCAGATCCCGATCTTGGCCGACCGGTGGACGGGCTCGATCTCGCGTATCTGGATATAGCCCGCGATCTCCGAGCGCGGCTTGATCCTGATGGCGAAGAAGATGCGCGAGGGATCCTGCTGAAGGAGCCAGAACTCCTCCTGCTCGTTCCAGCTCGGCGGGCGGTAGGTGCCGTTGATCGCCGCGTCCTCGGCGCTGTCGGTCCATTGAAACAGGCTCGTGAGATCAGGCGGCATGATAGGGCCCAGAACGACCCTTTTTCCGAATATCATGGGGGATGACCCTTTCAGCTTGGGGGAGGTTTGAACCGGCCGCTAGTCCACGCGCCTGCAGGACCGCTTCGGGGCGTTGACCTGCTCGACGAAGGCGCGGTCCTCGCGGAACAGGATGTTCATGTCCTCGCCGACGAACGTCAGGTTCGGGGCCGGCGCGGACAGCGCGATCACCGTCGCGCTCTCGTTCCACCGAAGCCGAAGGTCACGGCGGTCGGCCGAGAAATCGGCGAGGAGCCGCGATCCGTCCGTGCAGCGGAAATGTTCCTGGCTGCGCTCGGCCCCGGCCGCGATGTCGCGATAATTGCCGCCCTCGGGCGGCTCCGAACAGGCGCCGGTGAGGAGCAGCACAAAAGGAGCGCAGAACAGGCGCCGAGCGCGTTGCCGGGTTGCGGGGGGTCGGGGGGCTGGAAACGACATCGGGGGGTCCTCAAAGGGGGTGGGCCGGCTTCAGTTCGCCGGGAAAAGTTTCGCCGCGGGCGGGTCCAGGGCAAGGCGCCCGCGGCGTGGCCGCCTCCAGGGATGCAGGGCGGCCAATTCGGTCGGCATGGTGTCAGACGCGCCGCATGCTCAGAGGAGCTCGACGGGCAGCAGGGTCATGGCCCCGATGCCCTTCAGCTGGTGAAGCTGCGCCGCGAAACTCCGGAGCGTAGCGGGCATGTCGACGATTTCGACGATCAGCGGATAATTATGATCGAGGAAGCTCGTCGCATGAACGAGGTTCGAGTGACCGAAGCCGACGCGCCCGCGCAGCACCGTGACGCCGAGCAACTTATGGGCCTTCGCCTTTTCGAGAATGACCTCGAACAGCGCCTTGTCGCCGCTGACCGCCATCTCGTCGGTGTAGATGCGAAGCAGGGCATAATCCTTGTCTTCCATGGGATTTCTCCTTCGATTGGATTGCAAAAAGGGTCCGGCGGCCGCTGCGGGGGGTAAGCGGCCGCCGGACAAGTCAGCTTGCCGTGGCCGGTTCCACCGTATCGCCCGGCCTCTGATTGGCGGCCGCGGACCGGCGATAGAGCCAGGCCGAGATCGCCGGCAGGACGAGCAGGGTGAGCGCGGTGCAAGTGATCAGGCCGCCGATCACGACCGTGGCCAGCGGGCGCTGGACCTCGGCGCCGGTTCCCGTTGCAAGCGCCATCGGCACAAAGCCGAGGCTCGCCACGAGCGCCGTCATCAGCACCGGACGCACGCGCTCCATCGCGCCGCCGATGATCGCTTCATCATCCCCGATCCCCGCATCGCGGCGGCTGCGGATCGCGCTCATCATGACGAGGCCGTTGAGGACGGCGACGCCCGATAGCGCGATGAACCCGACCGCGGCCGTGATCGAGAAGGGGATTCCCCGCAGCAGCAGCGCGAAGACGCCGCCCGCGAGGGCCATCGGCACCGCGCTGAACACGATCGCCGCCGGCCGGAAGCCGCCGAGCGCCATGTAAAGCAGGGCGTAAATGGCGAGGAAGCAGATCGGCACCACGATCAGCAGGCGAAGCCGGGCCGACTGGAGGCTTTCGAACGTGCCGCCCCAATCGGTGTACATGCCCGCTGGCAGGTCGAGCGCTCCGATCTTGTCCTGCGCCTCGGTGACGAACCCGCCGAGATCGCGGCCGCGCACATTGACCTGCACCACGACCATCCGCTTGCCATTTTCGCGGCTGATCTGGTTGAGGCCTTGCGTGTAGCTGAACTTTGCTACTTCACGGAGCGGGATCGAGCTTGCGATCTGCCCGTCGCCCGCCGCGAGCATCACCGGGATCGAACCCAGTGTCTCGAGGTCGTCGCGCTGGGCATCGGGCAGGCGGACGACCACCGAGAAGCGGCGATCGCCCTCGAAGAGAAGTCCGGCCTCGCGGCCGCCGAGCGCAGCCGCAACCGTGTTCGCGACCTCTTCGACCGACAGTCCGTAACGGGCTGCCGCCTGGTGATCGATCTTGACGTCGAAGGTCGGAGCCCCCGACGTCTGCTCGGCGCTGACGTCGCCTGCGCCCGGAATACGTCGCAATACCGCCGCGATCCGGTTCGCCTGCACGCTCATGGCGTCGAGATCGTCTCCATAGAGCTTCACGGCCACGTCGGCGCGAACGCCGGCGATCAGTTCGTTGAAGCGCATCTGGATCGGCTGCTGGATCTCGGTGCGATTGCCAATGAGCGGCTTCATCCGCTCCTCGATGCGGCGAAGAATGTCCTCCTTGCTCTTCACCTCGGCCGGCCATTCGTCTTCCGGCTTCGGAATCACGTAGGTGTCCGACGCGTTGGGCGGCATCGGGTCGGTCCCGAGATCGGCGTTCCCGTTCTTCGAGAAGACGAGCGCAACCTCGGGCAGTGACTTCAGCGCATCCTCGATGCGAAGCTGCATCTGCGTCGACTGGTCGATCGACGCCGAGGGCACGCGGAAGTTGGTGACCGTGATGTCCTTCTCGTCGAGCTGCGGCATGAACTCCTCGCCGAGGAAGCCGAATGCCAGCACCGCGGCGAGGAAGACGCCGACGCCCGACGCCACGAAGGGCTGCGGGCGCGCGACGGCCTTCTTCAGGAGCGGCTCATATTTCTCCTTGAACCAGCGGATCGGCTTGACCTCGGTCTCGCTGACCTTGCCCTTGATCACGATGGCGATCATCGCGGGGATGAAGGTCAGCGAGAGGACGAAGGCGGCGGCGAGTGCGAGCATCAAGGTGATCGCCATCGGCGCGAAGGTCTTGCCCTCGACGCCCTGGAAGGTGAGCAGCGGCACGAAGACGAGGAAGATGATGAGCTGACCATAGACGGTCGGCCGGATCATCTCCTGCGCCGCAAGCGTGGTTTCCTCCATTCGTTCGGAGCGGCTGAGCAATCGCCCTTCATGCTCCTGCCTTTCGGCAAGCCGGCGCAGGGCATTTTCGACGATGATGACAGCGCCATCGACGATCAGGCCGAAGTCGAGCGCGCCGAGGCTCATCAGATTGCCCGAGACGCCGAGCGCATTCATGCCCGATGCCGTCATCAGCATCGTGATCGGAATGACCGCGGCGGTGATCAGCGCGGCGCGGATGTTGCCGAGCAGCAGGAAGAGCACCGCGATGACGAGCAAGGCGCCCTCGACGAGATTCTTCTCGACGGTGGCGATCGTCGCATTGACCAGCTTCGAACGGTTGTAGACGGGTTCGGCGAACACGTCCGGCGGCAGGTTCTTGTTGATCGCCGTCAGTTTCTCGGCCGCGCTGGTGGCGACGATACGGCTGTTGTCGCCGGTGAGCATCAGCACGGTCGAGATGACCGCCTCCGAGCCCATGCGGCTGCCCGATCCGGTGCGCACAGCGCCCCCGATTACCACTTCGCCGACATCCTTCACGCGAACGGGAACGCCCGCGCGCGTCGCGACAACGGCTTCCTGAATATCCTCGATCGACTTCAGCCGGGCATCAGCGCGAACGAGAAAGCTCTCGCCGGCCCGGCGCACATAGTTGGAGCCCGCCGATAGATTGGCGCGTTCGAGCGCGTCGGCCAGCTCGGTGATCGAGAGGCCATAAGTCGACAGCGCGTTGAGATTGGGCTGGACGAGATATTGCTTCACATAGCCGCCGTTGGAATCGACGCCGGCAACCCCCGGAACCGTTCGCATCTGCGGACGGATGATCCAGTCCTGGACCGTGCGCAGATAGGCTGCCTTGGCCAATTCGGTCGTCAGCCGCTCGCCCTCGGGGGTGAGGTAGGCGCCGTCCGACTGCCAGCCGGGCTTGCCGTCGACGATATTTTTCTGCTTTCCATCCGGGTGGCGGAAGGCGACCGAGTAGAAGAAGATTTCGCCGAGACCGGTACTAAGCGGCGACAGGTTGGGCTGGACGCCGTCGGGCAGGCTGTCCTTGGCCTGCGCGAGACGTTCGGTCACCTGCTGACGCGCGAAATAGATGTCGGTGTCATCGGTGAACACCGCCGTGACCTGGCTGAAGCCGTTGCGCGTGAGCGAGCGGGTCAGCGTCAGTCCGGGTATCCCGGCGAGCGCCGTCTCGACAGGAAAGGTTACCTGTTTTTCCATGTCGACAGGGCCGAGCGTCGGATTGAAGGTGTTGATCTGGACCTGGCGGTTGGTGACGTCGGGCACTGCGTCGATCGGCAGCTTGGTAATCTGCCAGAGGCCGAAACCGAAAACGATCAAGGTCAGGAAGGCGACGAACCATCGCCCCCTGACCGAGAGACTGAGGATGCGCGCGATCATTCCGCTGCCTCCTTTTCAAGCTCTGCCTTGAGCAGAAAGGCGTTGGTCGTCGCGATCGGCGTGCCGGCCTTGATCCCCGACAGGATCGAGACAAGCCCGGCGCTGCGCCCACCGACCTGCACGGTCTGCGCCCGGAAGCCCTTAGTGGTGCGGACGAAGACGACCGTGCGGTCGCCGATCGTCTGCACGGCGTCCTGCGGGACCATGACCCCGTTGGTGATGGCGCCGCCGCTCGCGAAGATGCGGGCCTTCACCAGCTGGCCGGGAAGCAGCGTGCCCGCGACCGAGGGGGTGATGACCACGGTCGCCGACCGGGTCGTGGGATCGACGACGCCGGTTTCGGAGCGCACGCGCCCTTCGATCATGCGGCCGTCGTTCGTCGTCAGCTCGACCCGGTCGCCCGCGCGGACGCGGCCGGCGTCGGCCGGCGGCAGGCTCGCGGTGATCTGCATCCGGCTGGGATCGGCAACCCGGAACAATTCGGACTCGGCGGCGACGAACTGGCCGAGATTGGCCTGCGCCGCGGTAACACGTCCGGTCACGGGACTGACGACCGCGACCGAGCGCCCGTCCGAGGCGACCTTTGCGGCCCCGGCAGCGGCGCTCGCGCGCCGCGCTTCCGCCTGCGCTACCGCGAGATTGGCCTCGGCGATTTCATAATCGGCTCTCGGGCTAACCCCCTGACCGAGCAACCTCTTCTCGCGTTCGAGCTGGCGGGCTGCCAGCCGCTCGCGAGCGACCGCGGCGTCGCGGTCGGTGGCGATCGTCGAGGCATCGCGGCTTTCGACGAGTGCCAGCGTTTCACCGGCCCGCACCGGATCGCCGATCCGCTTGAAGATGCGCGTCACCGTTCCCGGCGCGCGCGCCGTGAGCACGGCCACCGCATCGGGTGTCGCCTCCACCGTCGCTGCGGCGGGTATCGCGGCGTCGAGTTCGCCGCCTGCCGCGGGCGCGACCCCGATTTGCGAAAGCGAAATCCCGTCAGCCGAAATCACCACCTCGTTGGACGGCGCTGCTTCCGCTGGGGCCGCAGCCTCCGGAGCCGGGGTATCGGTCCCGGTCAGTTGTGCGATGCCGAAGCCGAGTGCCACGGCAAGCGCCAGCGCAGTTGCCGCACCGGCATAAAAACGATTCTTCTCGGTCATTGGATTTCCTCCCCTGTGATGGTGCGGCCCTGGAGACGGGCGAGCGCGGCGCGCGCGTCGAACCTCTCGGACAGCGCGTCGAGCAGCGTGCCCCGCGCGGCGCTGAGACCGCGCCGTGCAGCAATGAGTTCGATGAGCGGGGACTTGCCCGCCTCATAGGCGATGCGAGCGAGCCGATAGGCCTCGTCGGCGGTCTCGAACGTCTGTTCGGCGGCGTCGACACGCTCGTCGGCCGCCTCGTTGAAGGCCATCGCCGACTTGATGCCCGCCTCGGCGTCGAGGCGCGCCGCCGTCGCACGCGCTTCGGCGCCCTGCTTTTCCGCGAGTGCCGCCGAGATATTGCCGCGGTTGCGATCGAAGAGCGGCAGCGGCACGCTGACGCCGACGAGCATGGCATTCCCCTTGTCGGCCTCGATACGGCGGACGCCGAGCGAGACGGTGACATCGGGAATCGCCTGACGCTTCGCGACCTCGACGCGGTAGGCGGCCGCTTCGCGTTCCGCCTGTGCCGCGAGATAAGGCGCCGTTTGCAGCGGATCGGCCGGCCCATATTTGGGCGTTGCCTCGAACCGCGCCAGCACCCGCTCGGAGAGGCTGGTGTAGCTCATCCCCTGGCCCGCCAGCGCGGAGAGAAGGGCATAGGCCTGGACCCGCTCTGCCCTTGCCGTCGATATCGCGGCCTGAAGCGTCGCCACCTCGGTCTCGGCCTGCAGCCGGCGAAGCCGCGTTTCCTTGCCCGCATCGACGAGCGCTGCGGCGATACGAAGGTCGTCGCGGGCCTCGCTGAGGCTGCCCTCGGTCAAGGCAAGGCGGCGGTCGGCGATCTCGGCCGCGGCATAGGCCCGAGCAAGATCATAGGCGTAGGTGAGCAAGGCTTCGCGCCCGCGCGCCCGCGCCGCCACGATGCCCGCTTCGCCTGCGGCGATGCGCGCCGAGCGCTTGCCGCCGAGTTCGAACGGCTGGTTATACTGGATCGTCGTTTCGGAGCGGTTGAACCCGCTATAGGGCTGCTTGCCGCCGATATTCTCGGCGAGGCCGCTGACGGTCGGATTGGGACGCACCCGGGCTTGCTCGGCAAGGCCTTCCGCACGGGCGATATCGGCTTCGATGATCTGCGTTCGCGGCGCCTCGGCGCTTTGGCCGAAGAGCTGGTCGAACGAAGGTGCGGGTTGCGCAGCAGCATTCGCGGCGGCAAGCGCGCCGGCGGCGGTACATAGGCCCAGGAACGCCCTGCGCAGGCGTCGCTGGCCGATCATATCGGTCATGGAAAATCTCCTAGAATGAAGGATGCAGGCGCCGGCGAACGGCGCGCAGCCTCACATTCTAGGCGGTCGCAGAAGTCCCTCGGGCGCGGTGCTCGCCCAGTCGAGATCGAGGCGGTAAGCCCAACGGGCTCCGGCGAGCAGGAAGCCCGACCAGATTTGAAGTTGCGGCGAGATGTCGGCGAGACCCTGCATCATCCCGTGCGTGATCTTGTGAAGATCGATCTCGGGGGGTGAGGTCTCGCCATCGTCATGGTGCGCCACGGCCGCCGTAACCTGCGAATCGTCATGGCCCGCGAGTGCCCCGTGCCAGCCGCTCGCACCCATCACATTGGCGAGCGCGAGAATGGCGAGCAGGGCGCCGAACCAAAGCGCGGCGCCGGGCAGCAATCGCATAACGCGACGCCGCGCCACCGTGGCGGAAGGACGCGCGCGCGTCATGGCTTGCCCACCCATCGCTCGTGGAGATCGTCGATCACATAGGGGTGGCTGGCGCCCCCCGCGTGCTGCCGGCGGAGATGCTCATGATCGGCCGGAAGATCGGGGTGATCGTGCGCAATCGCATCGGGATCGCTCGCAGGCCAGAGCAGGAGGCCGAGCAAGGTCCCGAAAAGGGCAATTGCCGCCATGGCGGCAAAGGCGGCGGTCATCGAGACCCCCGCGCCCAACTGTCCGACCAGCGGATAGGTTATGAGCCAGCAGATGTGACTGAGCGCGAACTGCGCTGCGAACAGCGCCGGCCGGTCTTGGGCATTTGCGGAGCGCTTGAGCAGCCGTCCCGAGGGGGTGATGCTCATCGAATAGGCAATGCCGAGAACCGCCCAGCCGCCGAGCAGGACATACCAATAGGTCATGCCCGCAGGCACGATGCTGCTGATCCAAGCGAGCGCGGCGAGCCCCGCCACGAGGATGGCGGCCGAAAGCAGCATCACCCGCCGATCCGGAATCCGGTCGAGGATGCGCGGCAGGATGAAGGCGGCAGCCATCGATCCGAAGCCATAGGCCGCAAGCGTGAGCGCGACATCCTGCTGGGTCATGCCAAGCCGGTCGCGGACGATGACGACCGTGTTGACGATGACCATCGAGCTTGCCGCCGCGGCAGCGAGCGTGACGGCGAGCAGGCCGCGCAGCCGCGGCGTCTTCAGATAGATGCGGATGCCGCGCGTGGTCTTGGCATAGATGCTGGTGTCGCGACTGGACGAACGCTCGGGGCGCGGCAGCGTGACCGAGAGCACGAGCAGTGCAGAGGCGATGAAGCCGACGGCGGTCCCCGAAAAGAGCCAGTGGAAGTTGATCACGGTCAGGAGCGCCGCGGCGAGCAGCGGGCTCGTGATATTCTCCATGTCATAGGCGAGGCGCGAGAGCGACAGGGCGCGCGTATAGTCGCGCTCGTCGGGCAATACGTCGGGGATCGTCGCCTGGAACGTGGGCGTGAACGCCGCGGATGCCGACTGGAGAACGAAGATCAGAAGATAGATTTGCCAGATTTCGCTGACGAACGGCAGGCAGATCGCGACCGCAGCGCGAACGAGATCGAGCGTGACAAGAAGCGCGCGCCGCGGCACCCGGTCGGCGAAGGCTCCGGCGATCGGCGCGATCCCGATATAGGCGGCCATCTTGATCGCGAGCGCAGTGCCGAGAACGACGCCCGCATCGCCCCCGGCGATGTCATAAGCCAGAAGTCCGAGCGCAATCGTCGCCAGCCCCGTCCCGACCAATGCGATGATCTGGGCGAGCAGGAGATGCCGATAAGTGCGATTGGCGAGTACTGCGAGCATTTTTCCGGGCTTGAAATATATCCCCCTGGGGGGATATGGGCCCTATAGACAAGCCGCCGCGATGACGTCAACTGCACCGCGGAAATTTGAGAGATATTAAGGTTGCGAGCCCAAGAGCTCCTCGACCGCAGAGATTTGACCATGGCCGACCATCATCACCCGCACCAGCACACGACCCATCCCGCGATCATCAAGCGCCTCAACCGCGCGACGGGGCATCTGAAGAGCATCGTCGGCATGATCGAGGAAGGCCGCCCCTGCACCGATATCGCGATGCAACTGTCGGCCGTCGAGAAGGCGGTCGCCAATGCCAAGCGCACGCTGATCGAGGATCATATCGGTCATTGCATCGGCGGCGACGCGGATGTGGGCGACAAGGCGATGGCCGAGTTTCGCGCCATTTCGAAATATCTCTAGTTCCGGTCCCTTACGGATTCTTCCTGACCCGCTCATGCTCCGCCGCTCGCGCCCAAGCCTTCTGACGCTGATGATGCTCTGCCTGACGGCGGCGGCGATGCTGCTGTCCGTCGCCAACACGGCGGTCAGCCACAGCCCGGTCGCAATGCTCGCGGCCGAGGCCGAGCGGCACGCCGAGCTTGCTGCCGAGGTTGCCGATCATGGGCATTCCCATGACACCGGCGATGAGAGTGAGCGCGGCGCGGGTCATATGCACGGGCATAACCCGGCCGATCATAATCATGATCCGCCTCTCGCCACTGCGGCTCTCCGGATCGACCCGTCGGTCGTGACAGCGACCTGGACCGGTTTCGCGCCCGCGGCGCTCGACGGTCGCAGGGGGCCAAGGCTCGACCGCCCACCCGACCGCGCCTGACTGCGAAATCGACGCCGCTTGTCGCGGCATCCATCTACGCATTTCAGGATAATTTTATGATCAAGGCTCTTACAGGGCCAGGGCGCATGGATAGTGCGCGCTGGCGATTCCTGCTGTTTTTCGTTCTCGCCGCCATGTCCTTCGCCTTCGCGACGGGTGAGGCCATGGCCCATGCCGTCGCCGAAGGTGACAAGGGATATATCCAGGAGATCAGCGGGGTGAACATCCTCGCCTTCATGTATCTCGGCGCGAAGCATATGGTCACCGGTTACGACCATATCCTCTTCCTCTTCGGCATCATCTTCTTCCTCTACCGGATGAAGCATATCGCGCTGTACGTCAGCCTCTTCGCGATCGGCCATTCGACGACGATGCTGCTCGGGGTCTTCTTCGACTTCGGGATCAACAGCTACATCATCGACGCCATCATCGGCTTCTCGATCGTCTACAAGGCGCTCGACAATCTCGGCGCCTATCAGCGCTGGTTCGGCTTCCAGCCGAACACCAAGGTTGCGACGCTCATATTCGGCTTCTGCCATGGCTTCGGCCTCGCCACGAAGATCATCGAATATGACATCTCGCCGGACGGGCTGCTGCCGAACCTGCTCGCCTTCAACGTCGGGGTCGAAATCGGCCAGCTTCTCGCGCTCGGCGCGATCCTGATCGTGATGGGCTTCTGGCGCCGGACCGACAGCTTCTGGAAGCACGCTTATACCGCGAACGTGGTCATGATGGCCGCGGGCTTCCTTCTCATCGGATATCAGCTGACCGGCTACGCGGTCTCCTAATCAAGGACTTGTCTCATGTATAATTCGAACATTCCCTCGAAGTCCGAGCTGCCGAGCACCGGCAAGCTCATCACCTCGACCGTCATCGCCATGGCGACGGCGGGCGTGCTGCTCGTCACCGTTGTCCTGCCGTCCGAATATGCGATCGACCCGACCGGCGTCGGCCGCGTGCTTGGCCTGACCGAAATGGGCGAGATCAAGACGCAGCTCGCCGAGGAGGCGGCCGCAGACCGCGCCGCGGACAAGAGCGCCCAGATCGAGGCCGCGGCATCGGGCATGACGGTCGGCGAAGCCGAGGCCGCACCGGAGGATGCAGCGGCGGAGGCCGAGGGTGCGGCTCCGGCCGCCGCAGCCGGAGGACGTCAGGACGAGCTTCGCATCACGCTCGCACCGGGCGAAGGCGCCGAAGTGAAGTTGGTCATGAAGGCGGGCGGCAAGTCCAACTTCGCCTGGACCGCGGTCGGCGGCCCTGTGAACGTCGATGTCCATGGTGACGGCGGCGGCAAGTCGATCAGCTACAAGAAGGACCGCAATGTGACGCGTGACGAAGGCGTGATGACGGCCGAGTTCGACGGCAATCACGGCTGGTTCTGGCGCAACCGCGGCGATGCGCCGGTAACGGTAATCGTCAAGGCGCAGGGCGCGCACAGCGAAATGAAGCGCGCGATGTAAGACTCGCGGAAGCGATCCATGAGGGGGCCGGGCCGCACACGCGACCCGGCCCTTTTCTTTTGCGTTTGGCGCCGGGCATCAGCCCGCGGGCGCGGGGATTACGGCCGGATCGCGTCCGGCTTTCGCCAGGCGGCGCTGAAGCTTGATCCGACCATGCCGACGGACAGACCCAGCGGTGCCGCGAGGCGAGCGAGCCATCGCGCGGCTCGAAGTTTCGCGGGCGATTGTCCCATCGCTTTGCGCGCCGCGCACCAGCGTGCGCCCCTGTCGGCGCGGTCGAGATTTTCATAGTCGGTGAAGGCGCGGACGAGGCGAAGCGGATTGAGGCCGCGCTGAAACTCTGACGTGCGTCCCGGCAGTTTGCGATCGACCCATCGCGGCCAATAATTGACGAACCAGCGTCCCGAATGAACCTCGCGCGGCGCTAGGCGGCTCGCCGTTCCCGACACGAGCAAGAGCCCGCCCGGGCGCAGCAGCCGCCGCAGCTCCAGCAGAATATCCGCCAACTCCTCGCCCCGCACATATTCGAGGACGCTGATGGCGAGGACGATGTCGAAACTTTCGTCGGGAAAGGGAATGTGCCGCGTGTCGGGCATATGGCGAAGGTCCATGGCCGCGCCGGCACCATATCGTTCGGCGTTGAGCCTTGCGAGCGCGATGGCCTCTTCATCGACGTCGATCGCGGTGACCGCGGCTCCCATCGTCGCGGCAACGATCGCGCTTGCGCCATAATTGCAGCCGAACTCGAGAAGGCTCTGCCCTTCAATGTCCCCGGCATAGGCGGCGAGGAGATGCCGGATTTCCTGCGCGGCGACGGAAACATAGCCTCCCACCCATTTGCTATCCGGATCGAGGCCGAGCGCCTTTGCCTGTTGCCTGAAACGGTGGTCGGCTGCGGTATCCGTGATGCCGGGGTCGGTCCACATCGAGGTCAATCCTCGCCGCTCGCCGGTTTGCGCGCCTCCGCGCGCGCGTCGCGCAGGATCTCGATGCCGCCCTTGATGGCGATCAGCGCGGTCGCGAACCCGACGAGAAGATCGGGCCAGTTCGTCCCGAGCCACCAGACGAGGACACCCGCGATCAGGATGCCGCCGTTCGAAATGAAATCGTTGAAGCTGAAGGTGGTCGCGGCGCGCAGGTTGACGTCTGGCTTCTGAATCCGCTGGAGCAGCTTCAGGCAGATATAGTTCACGACTGCGGCGACCGCCGACATGATCATCATCGTCTGGCCGATCGGTTCGCTCCCCTGGAGATAGCGGCGCCCGACGTCGAAGAGAACGCCGGCGGCAAAGATGAGCAGCATGATGCCCGATGCCGTGGCGGCGCGGGTCTTCCACAACAGGCCATGGCGGAGCGCCACGAGGCTTAGCGCATAGACGGCGGCGTCGGAGAGATTGTCGAGGCCGTTGGCGATGAGCGCGCTCGAATCGCCGATAGCGCCCGTGACGAGAAAGGCGGCGGCGATCGCGGCGTTGAGCAGAAGGACGATCCAGAGGGTGCGTCGTTCGAGGTCGGCGTTCGCCTGGCTGTTCGTCATCACCGTTTCCTTCCTTCGCTCTTCCTGAAGAAGGAGCGGAACCTCGACGAGGTTCCGCCCAGTATGTCCCGTTGCCGCCTTCGTCGGGGGAGCGTCGCGGCGGCAACGGGGGGTTTCATTCCGCGGGGACGGGCATGCCCTCCGCAGGAGGGGCGCTAGGCCGCTCTTTCTGCTCGGCGCGGCGATGCACGAGCATGTAGAGCGCCGGGAGCACGAGCAGCGTCAGGATCGTCGACGAGATGATGCCGCCGATCACGACCGTCGCCAGCGGCCGCTGGACTTCCGAGCCCGCACCCACATTGACCGCCATCGGCACGAAGCCGAGCGAGGCGACCAGTGCGGTCATCATGACCGGTCTCAAGCGCGTGAGCGCGCCTTCGCGGATCGCCTCGAGCAGCTCTTTGCCGCGTTCGCGCAAATCCTTGATGAAGGAGAGCATCACGACGCCGTTGAGCACCGCCACGCCCGAGAGCGCGATGAAGCCGACACCCGCGGAGATCGACAGCGGAATGCCGCGAAGGGCCAGCGCGGCCACGCCTCCCGTCAGCGCCAGTGGCACCCCGGAGAAGACGATCGCCGCGTCCCGAACCGATCCGAAGAGGCTGAACAGGAGTCCGAAGATCAGCAGCAGCACCACCGGCACCACGATCTGGAGCCGGGTCGCTGCCGACTGGAGCTGCTCGAAGGTGCCGCCATATTCGACATAATAGCCCTCGGGCAGCTCGACCTCGCTGTCGACCTTGGCCTGCAGCTCCTCCACGAACGAACCGAGGTCGCGGCCCCGGACGTTCGCCGTCACGACCGCACGCCGCTTCCCATTCTCGCGGCTGACCTGGTTGGGGCCGGCGGCAAGCGAGATGTCGGCAAGTTCCGAAAGCGGGACCCAACCGCCATTCGGAAGCGCCACCGGCAGATTGCCGAGCGCCGGCAGGTTCGTTCGCATATCCTCCGGCAAGCGCACGACGACGTCGAAACGCCGGTCGCCCTCGAACAATTGCCCGGCCGCGCGCCCACCGGTTGCCGTCGAGACGGCATCCTGAAGCGTCTGGAGGCTGACGCCATAGCGGGCGAGACTGTCCCTGCGCGGCGTGACCGAAAGCATCGGCAGGCCGGTGACCTGTTCGAGCTTCACATCCTGTGCGCCTTCGACGCCGCCGACCAACTCCTCGATTGCCTGCCCGGTCTTGAGCAATTGATCGAGATCGTCGCCAAAGAGCTTGATCGCGACGTCCGAGCGAACACCCGCGATCAGCTCGTTCATGCGCATCTGGACGGGCTGC
The DNA here is from genome assembly GCA_017309275.1 of Sphingomonadales bacterium. Lineage (GTDB taxonomy): Bacteria > Pseudomonadota > Alphaproteobacteria > Sphingomonadales > Sphingomonadaceae > Sphingopyxis. The sequence continues at coordinate 23,206 of JAFKLT010000044.1, forward strand.
GTGAACTCGTAATTGTTGCCGGGGATTTCGGCGACCGCCTTGTTGAGTTCGGCAACCAGCTGTTCTCTCGGCTTTCTCGGATCGGGCCAGTCGCTCCTGTCCTTGAGGATGATGAAGTTATCCGCAACCGAAGGCGGCATGGGGTCGGTCGCGACGTCGGGCGTGCCGATCTTCGCGAAGACCCGTTCGACTTCGGGGAATTTGCGGATGCGCGATTCGAGCGCCTCCTGCATCTCGATCGATTGCCCGAGACTGGTGCCCGGGATGCGCATCGCATGCATCGCGATGTCCCCCTCGTCGAGATTGGGGATGAACTCGGAACCGAGCCGCGAGGCGAGCAGGCCGCTCGCGACAACGAGCAGCAGCGCGCCCGCGATCGCGACCTTGGGCCAGTTGAGCGCCCGCTCGAGCATCGGCCGATAGCCCTGGCCAAGGCGGCGCATCAGCCAGTTTTCCTTCTCTTCGACCTTGCCCGTGACGAACAGCGCGACGGCCGCAGGCACGAAGGTGAGCGAGAGAAGGAGTGCGGCGGTCAGCGCGAGGACGACGGTAATCGCCATCGGGTGGAAGGTCTTCCCTTCGACGCCCTCGAGCGCGAAGATCGGAAGATAGACCGCCGTGATGATGATGATGCCGAAGATGCTCGGGCGGATGACCTCGGCGCTTGCGGAGGCCACGAGGCCGAAGCGTTCGTCGCGATCGAGCAAGCGCCCGAGACGGTGCTGCGCTTCGCCGAGACGCCGCAGGCAATTCTCGACGATGATCACCGCCCCGTCGACGATCAGACCAAAGTCCAGCGCGCCGAGGCTCATGAGGTTTGCCGACGTGCGCGTCTGCAGCATGCCGGTCAGCGTCATCAGCATCGAGATCGGGATGACCGCCGCCGTGATCAGTGCGGCGCGGAAGTTCCCGAGCAGCAGGAAGAGGATGACGATGACGAGCAGCGCCCCTTCGGCGAGGTTCTTCTCGACCGTCCAGATCGTCCGCTCGACGAGCGACGTGCGATCATAGAGCGTTCGCACCTCGACACCCTCGGGGAGCGCCTTGGCCGCCTCTTCGAGCCGTTCCGCCGACGCCTGGGCGACGACGCGCGGGTTCTCGCCGATCAGCATCGCCACCGTGGCGAGCACGACCTCCTTGCCATTCTCGGTCGCCGCGCCGGTCCGGAGACCCGAGCCGATCGCGACATCGGCCACATCCTTGATGCGGATGGGCACGCCGCCGCGCGTCGTGATCAGGATTTCCGAGAGGTCCTGCTCGTTACCGGCCTGGCCGGGAACGCGGATCAGGATCTGCTCGCCGCCGCGCTCGACATAGCCTGCGCCGCGATTGGCATTGTTGCTCTCCAGCGCGCCGACGACGTCGTTGAGCGAGAGATTGAGCGACGCCAGCGCGGCGGGATTGGGGGTGATATGATATTGGCGGGCATAGCCGCCGATCGTGTTGATCTCCGCGACCCCGGGCACCGTGCGCATCTGCGGGCGGATGACCCAGTCGGTCATCGTCCGCAGATCCTCGGCATTATAGGGCGTCCCGTCAGGCTTCTTCGCGCCGGGCTTGGCCTCGACCGAGAACATGAAGATCTCGCCGAGCCCCGTCGAAATCGGTCCCATTTCGGGCTCGCTTCCGTCGGGGAGCTGCGCTTTCGCCGCCTGTATGCGCTCGTTCACCTGCTGGCGGGCGAAGTAGATGTCGGTGCCGTCCTTGAAAACCACCGTCACCTGGCTCAGCCCGTACCGCGAGATCGACCGCGTGTAGGAGAGGTTGGGGATACCGGCGATCGCGGTCTCGATCGGGAAGGTGATGCGTTGTTCGGCCTCGAGCGGCGAATAGCCTTCGGCCTCGGTGTTGATCTGCACCTGGACGTTGGTGATGTCGGGAACGGCATCGATCGGCAGCTTTGTCGCGCTCCAAGCACCCACCGCGCAGAGCAGCGCGACGAAGGCGAGGATGAGCCACCTTTGGCGGATCGAAAATCCTATGATTCGGGCTAACATTGTCCAATCCTCCCGATCAATGGTCGTGGCTCGCGCCGGACTTTTCGATGTCCGCGCGGATCAGGAAACTGCCCTTGGTGACGTAGCTCGTGCCCGGGTTGATACCGGAGAGAACCTCGGTCCATTCGGGCGACGAGCGGCCGAGCTTGAGCATCCGGACCTCATAGTCCTGCCCGAAATTGGCATAGACCACCTTGAAGTCGCGGAAGGGCTGGATCGCCTCGGTGCGCACGGCGAGCGGCACGCTTGCCGTATTGACCATGACCCGGCCGCGGAGCGCCATGCCCGGACGGAGCGCGCCGCTCCGGTTCGGGATGGTGGCGCGCATCAGCGCGGTTCCCGCCTCGGTATTGCCGTCGGGCAGATATTGACCGAGCGTGGTCGCGGCGATGCTGGTGCCGTCCTGCGTCTCGACCGTCACCTTCATCCCCGGGCGGATCAGCGAGAGATCGCGCGGGAAGATGTTGAACACCACTGTCGTCTGGCTGGGATCGGTGATCACATAGAGGGCGCGGTCGCCCGTGACGTCGCCCGGGTTCGCATTGCGTTCGGCAACCACGCCGCTCACCGTCGCCCGCACCGGATAGACCTGCAGGCTTTCGCTCGATTCGACGCGAGCGAGCAGGTCGCCGCGGCGGACATAATCGCCGACCGCCTTGGTGACCGACACCACGCGGCCGGGGAACTGGCCGCGGATTTCGGAGCGCGCCGTCGGCGAAAGCTCGACCGTCCCGAACAGTTCGCGCATGTCGCCAACCGTCGCCGGACCGACGACCGCGGTTTCGACGCCGCCCGCCTTGGCGGCTTCGGCGGTGATCCGCGTGCGCCCCTCGGGGCTCGCATATTTCCAGACGTGGCGCTTGCCGTCGGCGACGGCGACCACCTGGACATCAAAGCTGTGCGGCTCGGTCACGACCCCTTGGCCCGCCAGATATTTGCCCTGCGGCTGGAAAGCGAAGCGATCGACCTGCCCGCCGAGGCGGGTGAGCGTCATTTCGAGCTGGACTGACTTGGGATCGAGCGGCTTGCCGCCCCGCGACGGATAGACGCGGAAATGCGGATCGGTGCCATCTTCGAAGATCGTGACCTCGACCGCGAAGTCGCCGTCGGTCAGGAGGCGGCCGCCGTTTGGACCCTCAGCGGGCTCGTCGCCCTTCGCTTCGCCCTTTTCGGCTTCCTTGGCTCCCTCGCCGCAGGCCGAGAGGGGCAGGACGAGAAACAGCGCCGCTGCGGCGGCGCGTACAGATAGTTTGTTCATGGATTTGTCTCCGCAAGGTTGGCGGTGTCGAACCGGCCGGTGAGGCGATCGATTTCCGCGAGCAGGTCGCGGTAGTTCGTCATGGCCTCGGCCCATTGGCCCTGGATCTGGATGATGACGTCGGCGGCGTCCTGGACGTCGCTGAAGCGGAAGCCGCCGCGCCCATAGCCTTCGCGCACCTGAGCGAGCGTCTTCACCGCTTTCGGATAGACGTCGTTCATGATGCCCTCGGCGCGGACGCGCGCCGCATCGGCATCGGCCCGCAGCGAAGCCAGCCGCCGCAACCGGTCGAGCCGGTTCGCTTCTGACTGAAATTCGAGCTGTTGCCGTTCGGCCTGCGCCCGCGCGATATTGCCCTGGTTGCGGTCGAAGCGCCCGATCGGGATCGAAATCCCGCCGACGAGCGCGACGTCGTTCGTATCACGGAGGAAGCGCGTGCCTCCCGAGACCGTGACATCCTGTACGGCGCGGCTTTTCTCGACCACGACCCTTGCCCGGGCCTGGTCGACGGCGGCATCGAACACCGCGGCATCGGCCTCGGCGAGCGCCGGATCGCGCGGGTCGGGCTTCTCGATGCCTTCGGCGACCGTCAGATTTTCGACCGTACCGCCCCAGAAGGAGACGAGCAGCGCGCGCGCCGACTGGCGTTTCGCCACCGCCTCTTTCAGGGCAAGCTCGGCCTCGGTGATACGGGCATCCGCGCGCGTCTCGACGAAGAGCGGATCCTTGTACCCGCGCACGCGGCGGACGGCTTCGGACCGCATTTCCTTCTCGAGCTTGACGCGGTCCTCACCGATCCAGACGAGCTGCTCGGCGATCTGCACGTCGATATAGGCGCGCTGCACTTGCTGCGCGATGTCGAGCCGCACGACCCGCCATTGCGCTTCGGCCAGCACGACGCCGCGCTCGGCATAAGCCATGCGCGCCTCTCGCTTGCCGCCCCGTTCGAGCGGCTGCGCATAGGTGACGGTCAGCTCCGACTGCCGGAACAGGCCATAGCCTCCGGTTCCGGCGGCGTTTTCCATGTCGACGGACACGGTCGGATTGGGCCGGACCCGGGCCTGCAACTGGTCGGCGCGCGCGGCGTCGACCCCCGCTTCGCCCGCTCTAAGCTCGGGGGAAGCGGCAATGGCCCGCCCGACCGCCTGGTCGAGCGTTAGCGGCTGAGCCCAAAGGGACTCCGCCAGCAGCGCAGCCCCGGCCAACAGGGCGGCGCGCATATGGATATGCATAAATTCTCACTCCTGAACGAGACGACTGAGCGCAGGCCGGAAAGGGCCGCGCGGCAGGCGTGGTTCAGGCGAGGGGAGGGTTCAGGGGTGGCGCGAGGGCGCGCGAAGCAAGGCGCGTCGCGGGCCGGGTATAGTGGAGACCGCCCGAAAAACAGCGCAGGTCGCCATGACCCGAAAGCGCCTGGTCCGGCGCCACCGGGCAATTATGGTGACTGCCGTGGAGATCCGCATCCTGCTGGCCGCCCGAGGCGTCGCCGCCCTGGATATGGCCAGGTTCGTCGATCAGAAGATGGTGGGCGTCGCCCGCATGATGGGTGAGCGCAGCGTCCGCCGGCGCAGCAACGTGCAGCCCGCTGAGCAGCAGGACAATCACGAGCAGCAGGCGGAGAGGAGCGCCGGACATGGGCGCGCCCCTATCAGCGAACGGTCCGAACCGAAACCCCAAAATCAGGACGGGTCCGATTGCGGCGCTTTCGAAAGAGCCTGCCGCGCCTCTTCAATGCGAAGCGCAAGCGCACCTGGGACCGGCATGGGCCGAAAGGCGCTCACGCTCGCGCGGCCGCTGTTGCCCGCTGGAAGGCGGCCGGTCAGCGACCCCAGCGGAACGAGGAGGAGCCGCAGCGCCTGCCCGGCACCCTCCCGCCAGTTTCGCTGCGCGATCGCATAGCCCAGCATATGCCAATGCGATGCGAGGTGCGGAAGCATATAGGGCTGGCTCAGAATATGCTCCCATTCCAGCGCGCGCCACGCGGCCGCTTAATCGCCGAGTCGTCTTGCGTCTCGAAAAGCGGCCATTTGCTCGGTCAACAGCGGCGCGGCCGCGGACCATGGCAGGACATCGGACGTCGGATTGGTCGACATTTCGGCTCCCCTCTTCCTCGCGATCCCCTTTTGCACCCTGTAGTAGATACAGGGTCAAGCCCTCCGGTTGCGGCGCGAAACGGAGCCCGGAATTGCTCCAACCGCAACGGCGCGCCTGCGCATTGCCTTGCAGATGACAGCGGGCCTTGAAGCGTAATGAGACTATATCGGCACGATTGCGAATAGAATGGGATATTAAAATCGTCAAATTCTTCTTTTACTGGTTCCGGTAGTTCGAAGAGTTATTGATGCATCGCAGGGATTGTTGGAACTGTATGTCGATCATCACTTATGCCACTGACGCCATGTAACACTATTACAGGGTCCGTTCGAGCCCTTTGGTGGATGAGCCGAAGTCGATTGACAATCTTCTTCTTTCCTTTCGGTCGTCTCGATGCTAGGGGGCGGTTCCAATGCGGCGGATGATCCTCCTTTTCTTGACCCTTCTCCTTGCATCCGGGACGGTTGTCGGGTCGCTCGCGCATGCCACCGAAGATCGTGCGGAGAAGACATCTCTGATCGCCGCGCTGGACGCGGGCTGCCTCTCCGAACAGGCAACCGAGCTCGCCGAAAGCGACAAGGAGAAATCCTCGTCGGGCGAGCAGCAGAAATTCCCGTCCGCACCGCATGGCTGTCACGGCCATCATTCGGGCGTACCCGCCGAAGCGCTGATCGCTTCGACCGAAGAGCCGTGCAGCCAGTCGCACGCGCGCATCCTGGCGGCCGCCTTGCCGCCGGTCGCCTATATCGGGACATTCCGCCCTCCAATCGCCTGACGCTCTAGGTCTGTGCGCCCTTTTCGTGCGCGCCTCTCCCTGGAAACGTCAGGAGTCTCATTTTCATGAAATCCATAGTTGTCGCCGCGGCTCTCGCGGCGCTCGTTGCAGGCGCAAATGCCGCGCCCGCCGCTGCCCAGTCGGCAGGGGCGGAGCTGGTCGGCCCGCCTTCATCCACCGGCGAGGCGGTCCGCACCGGCCCGCTTCCCGCCCGATTGTCCCTTGCCCAGGCGATGGAGGAAGCCGACGCGCGTTCGCCGCGCGTGGTTGCCGCCGCCGCCGAAGTGGAGGCCGCGCGCGGTCGCCAGCGCCAGGCGGGCTATCGCTACAATCCGACGCTCAATGTCGATGTCGAGAATTTCGCGGGCACCGGACCCTATTCGGGGCTAAACGGCCTCGAAACGACGGTCTCGGTCAATCAGCGGCTCGACATCGGGGGCCGGCGCCGCGCGCGCATGACGCTCGCCGATGCCGAGTTTCTCGCGGCCCAGTACCGGCTCGAGATTGCCCGCGCCGACCTGGCCTTCGAGGTCCGGAACCAGTTCGCGACCGCGCTCGCCGCGCGCGACGGCCTCACGCTCGCCCGCGAGAATGAAGCCCGCGCGCGTGAACTCGTCCGCGTCGCCCAAGCCATGGTCGACACCGGCAACGAGCCGCCGCTCCGCGCCTTCCGCGCGAATGCGGCGCTCGTCCAGGCAACGGCCGAGCTCCGAACCGCAGAGGCCGAGGAAAGGACCGCCCGCCGTTCGCTGGCAGCACTCCTCGGAAGCTCGGTTCCGCCTGCCGAGCTGATCGAAGGCGATTTGTGGGTTGCACCGGTCACGGTGGACTCGCTGGCAACGCTCGATGTCCGCCTCGCGGAAACCGAGAAGCTGATCGCCGAGGCACGGCTCCAGGGGCAGCGCGCCGACGGGCGTCTCGATCCGTCGGTCGGCTTCGGTGTCCGGCAGCTTCGCGATACCGGCGACCGGGCGCTCATCGCCAATGTCTCGGTCCCGCTCCCCGTCTTCGACCGCAACCGCGGCAATATCTCGGCTGCCAAGTCCGATGTCGCCGCCGCGATCGCCCGGCGCGAGAATGCCGTGGTCAATGCCGAGGCGGAAATCGCCAATGCACAGGCCGAACTCGAAGCCGCCGAGGCGCGCCTTGCGGCGCTCGAAGGCAGCGGCATCGAGCAGGCCCGCGAGGGCGTGCGGCTTGCCGAGCTCAGCTACCGCGCCGGCAAGTCGACGCTCGTCGAGCTGATCGACGCGCAGCAGGCCTATGCCGCGACCCAGGCCGAGCTGATCGCAGCCCGGCAGGCCCGCGCCGAAGCCCGAGCGATCCTTTCCCGCCAGGCCGCGGCCGACGGCGACGCGGATCACCAGCCATGATCGCGCCGGTCCCATCAAGCAGCGGGGCCGAACGCCCCGCCATTCACATCAGTCAACAGGGGGGCGCTGCCGGTCGGCGCGCGAACCGCATCAACAGCGGAGACAGAATATGATCACCAAGGACAAGCGCCTTCTCGGCACTGTCGCGGGCGCCATGGCGCTCGCCGCCGTCACGGGCTTCGGCGTCGCGCGCTGTACCGCCGATCCGGCGCCCGCCCCGGCGGCCGAAGGCGGCGAGGAAGCGGCGAGTGAAGCCTTGCCCAGCAGCCTCGTCATCTCGCCCGAGAAGATCCAGGCGGCGGAGATCAGCGTCGAGACGATCAACGCGGGCGGACTCGGCTCCGAAATCATCTCGCAGGCGACCGTCACCGCCGCGCCGAGCGGCGAGGCAATCGTCACGGCACGCGCGGGCGGCGCGGTGACCCGGCTGTTCAAGCGGCTCGGCGATCCGGTTCGCGCCGGCGAGACGATCGCAATCGTCCAGAGCCGCGACGCCGCGCAGATCGCGGCAGAACGGGTCGCGGCCGATGCACGCTCGACGCTCGCGCAGAAGAATCTCCAGCGCGAGAAGACCTTGCTCGACCAGCGCGTGTCGGCGCGCGTGGATTATGAGCGGGCGCAGGCCGAAGCGGCAGCCGCCGCGGCGGAGGCGCAGCGCGCCCGCGCCGCAGCGAATGCAGCGCAGGTAACGCGCGACGGCAGCAGCGTGGTCGTCGCGAGCCCGATCTCGGGGCGCATTACCGCCGAAAGCGCCAGCCTCGGCGCCTTCGTCCAGCCCGAGACCGAATTGTTCCGCGTCGCCGATCCCTCGCAGGTCCAGATCGAGGCTGCCGTCGGTCCCGCCGACGCGCAGCGCCTGAGCTCGGGGGACCGGGCGATCATCGAACTGCCCGACGGCCGGACGATCGACGCGCGCGTGCGCGCCGTGACCCCGGGCCTCTCCGGCGACACGCGGTCGGCGACCGCCGTCCTCGATGTGCCGGGGTCGCTCCAGCCGGGCCTCGCGGTCCGGGTGCGTTTGCTGCCGAGCCGGGGCGGCGAGACGGGCGGTCCCGCCCGGATCGTGATCGCGGACGAGGCGCTGCAGACGCTCGAAGGCCGCGACGTGGTCTTCGTGCGGACGAACAATGGCTTCCGCGCCCAGCAGGTCACCGTCGGCCAGCGCAGCGCCGGCCGGGTCGAGATCCTGTCGGGGCTGAAGCCCGGCCAGATCGTCGCGACCAAGAACGCATTCCTGCTCAAGGCCGAACTCGGCAAGGGCGCGGGCGAGGAGGAATAGACCGTGATCGCAAAACTGATGGCGCTATCCGTCCGGCAACGCTGGGCGGTGCTCTTCCTCTTCCTCGCCATCGCGGGCCTCGGCGTCTGGCAGCTCACCAAGCTTCCGATCGACGCGGTCCCCGATATCACCAACAAACAGGTCCAGATCAACACGATCGACCCGCGTCTGTCGCCGGTCGAAATCGAGAAGCTGGTTACCTATCCGATCGAAATCTCGCTGGCAGGCATTCCGGGGCTCGAGACGACACGCTCGATCTCGCGCAACGGCTTCAGCCAGGTGACGGCGATCTTCACCGACGACACCGATCTCTATTTCGCACGCCAGCAAGTGGGCGAACGCCTGCTCCAGGCGGGCGAAAATCTGCCGGACGGGGTGCAGCCGCAGATCGGGCCGGTGACGACAGGTCTCGGCGAGGTCGTCATGTACACCGTCGGTTACAAGAACCCCGACGGCAAAGGGGCCAAGAAGGTCGCCGGGCAACCCGGCTGGCAGCCCGACGGCAGCTATCTGACCCCCGAAGGCGATATGCTCACCGATGAGATTGCCAAGGCCGGCTATCTGCGCACGGTCCAGGACTGGATCGTGAGCCCGCAATTGAAATCGGTCGGCGGCGTTGCCGGCGTCGACTCGATCGGCGGCTATGCCAAGACCTTCGTCGTCGAGCCCGACCCGACCCGCCTCACCAGCTACGGCATTTCCTACAGCGAACTCGGTGAAGCCCTCGAACGCGCCAATCTCGCAGTCGGCGCCAACTATTACAACCGGGCCGGCGAGGCCTATCTCGTGCGCGTCGATGCACGCGTCCGCTCGGTCGACGAAATCCGCAACGCCGTCGTCGCGACGCGCGGCGGGGTTCCCGTGACTGTGGGTCAGCTCGCCAATGTGAGGATCGGCGGCGACCTTCGCACCGGTGCGGGCAGCATGAACGGCAAGGAGGCGGTGATCGGCACCGTGCTCATGCTGATCGGGCAGAACAGCCGCACCGTGGCAGAGGATGTATCGGCGAAGATCGCGCAGGTGTCGAAGACCCTGCCGCCGGGCGTCGAGGTCAAGGTGGTGCTCGACCGCGCCAAGCTGGTGAACGCTACGGTCGGCACGGTCGAGAAGAACCTCACCGAAGGCGCGCTGCTCGTGGCGGCCGCGCTCTTCTTCCTGCTCGGAAACTGGCGTGCGGCAATCATCGCGGTGCTCGTCATCCCCTTCTCCTTCCTGATGATGGCGATGGGCATGAACGCGTTCCGGGTGCCCGGTAACCTGATGAGCCTCGGCGCGCTCGACTTCGGTCTGATCGTCGACGGGGCGGTGATCATCATCGAAAACTGCCTGGCGAGATTGGCGCACAGGCAGGAGCATGAAGGGAGATTGCTCAACCTTCGCGAGCGTCTCGAAGAGACGATGCGTGCAAGCCAGGAGATGATCAAACCGACCGTCTTCGGGCAGGCGATCATCCTGCTCGCCTTTGCGCCGCTGCTGATGTTCACGGGCGTCGAGGGCAAGACCTTCTCGCCGATGGCCATCACCATCATGCTCGCGCTCGTCGCCGCCTTCATCCTTGCCATCACGCTGGTCCCCGCGCTCGTCGCGCTGATGATCCGCGGCAAGGTGGCCGAGAAGGAAGTATGGGCCATCCGCAAGTCCAAGGAACGCTATCTGCCTCTGCTCGACAAGGCGATCGCGAAACCCTGGACCTTCATCGCGGGCGGCTTTGCCTTCTTCCTGCTCGCGATCCCGGCGTTCGGTCTCCTGGGCTCGGAGTTCATCCCGCAGCTCGACGAGAAGAATATGGCGCTCGCCTCGACGCGCGTGCCGTCGGTCAGCCTCGAACAGTCGCTCACCATGCAGCGCAACGTCGAGGCCGCGATCACCAAGCTGCCCGAAGTCGAGCTGATGTTCTCGAAGACGGGTACGGCCGAGGTGGCGACCGATCCGATGCCGCCGAACATCTCCGACGGTTTCGTCATCCTGAAGCCGCAGGACCAGTGGCCGGCGGGTGTCGACAGCAAGGCCGACGTCGTCGAGCGGATCGAGAAAGCCGCCGGCGGCGAGCTCGGCCAGATGTTCGAGGTCAGTCAGCCGATCCAGCTCCGCTTCAACGAGCTGATCGCCGGTGTCCGCGGCGACGTGGCTATCAAGCTTTACGGGGACGACCTCGACAAGATGTCGCTCGCCGCAAACGAGATGGTGCGCGTGCTCCAGGGCATTCCGGGTGCGGGCAGCGTCAAGGCCGACCAGGTTGGCGGCGCTCCGACGCTCGACGTGAAGCTCGATCGCAACGCGATCGCGCGCTACGGGCTCTCGGTGCAGGAGGTTGCCGACACGGTGTCGGCGGCGCTCGGCGGCCGCGAATCGGGTCTGCTTTACGAAGGCGACCGGCGCTTCGACATCACGGTTCGCGTTCCCGACGCGACCCGCGTCAATCTCGACGACATCCGCGCACTGCCTGTGCTGCTGCCGTCCGAGGGCGGCAATCGCGGACAGATCCCGCTCGCACAGGTGGCACAGATCCGGCTGACCGAAGGGCTCAACCAGATCAGCCGCGAAAATGGCAAGCGGCGCGTTGTCGTGCAGGTGAACCTCGAAGGCCGCGACGCGGGCTCCTTCGTGGCCGAGGCGCAGGCGAAGATTGCCAATGTGAAGCTTCCGGCAGGCTATTACCTCGAATGGGGTGGTCAGTTCGAAAGCCTTCAGGCGGCGTCGAAGCGGCTCTCGATCGTGGTGCCGCTCTGCTTCGCTGCCATCTTCATCCTGCTCTACATGGCGCTCGGCACCTTCGGGCGCGCGACCGCCGTGTTCCTTGCGGTGCCGCTCGGCCTCGCGGGCGGGGTGTTCACCCTCGCGCTGACGGGCATCAACTTCTCGGTGTCGGCGGCGGTGGGCTTCATCTGCCTTGCCGGCGTCGCGGTCCTCAACGGTCTCGTCGTCATGACGGCGATACGCGAGCGGCTCGAGGATGGAACGCCTCTCGTCGAGGCGATCCGCGAGGGCATGACCGAGAAGATGCGTGCGGTGATCATGACCGGCTTCGTGCCCGCGATCGGCTTCGTGCCGATGGCGCTCGCGACCGGGACGGGTGCCGAGGTGCAGAAGCCGCTCGCGACGACCGTCATCGGCGGTCTCATCGCGGCGACGATCCTGACGCTTCTGGTTCTTCCCGCCATCGCCAAGGTGGTGCTCGGATCGAACTGGCAGCCCGGCTTCATGAAACGCAAGTCCGAACCGGCCGAAGCGCCGGTCACGGAATAGGAGAGGAACATGCAAAAAGCATCCAAGCTCTTGCGCGTCTACACCGACGAATCTGCCTTTTTCGGTGACCAGCGCGTCTTCGAGTTCATTTCCGAACTCGCCCGCCAGCAAAAGCTGGCGGGGGTAACCGTCCTTGAAGCGGTTCTCGGTTTCGGCCGCTCGGCGCATCTTCACCGCAAGCATGCGCTGGAGAATGACCGGGCGGTCGTGATCGAGATCATCGACGACGAGCAGAAGCTGCGCGACTTCGCGGCGCAGCTCGCCGAAATACCGGACATCGGGCTCATCACGCTCGAAGCGGTGGATATCCTCGGCGGGAAATCCGCCGCGGAGTCCCCTGATGTCCAGAGCTGACCGGCACCTTGCCGGTCTACACCGCGGCGCAGGTCCCCGGCCTGCGTCGCGGACCAGCTTGCGCGAGCGAGGGGGCAGCCGATGTTCTCGGTAGGTACCTCGCTCCGCTTGCCGGTCCCGATCGGGCGTGTCTGGCGCCTGCTCGTCGATATCGAGCGATACGGCGACTGGCATCCGACGCTCCGCTTCACCGATCGTCCCGGTGATGAAGAGCGGCTCGACTATGTCTATTCGCCGCGCGGGGCGCGTGGACCCGAACTGTCGGCCGAGGGCCGGATCACCGGTCTCGACTGGCTTTCGGGTTTCTCATGGCGGACCGGTATGCGCGGTCTGCTCGTCATCGAGGAGAGTTACCGGCTCGAAAAGCTCGGTCAGGGCGTCGAGGTCACACACCGGCTCGACTGCCGCGGCGTCTTCTCCTGGCTCGGCTATCCCTTTCTGCGCCGCGCCTGCTCGGTGTTCCTGCGCCGCTCGAACGCGGCGCTCGAAAAGCATTTCCGCCGCACGACCGTCCAGTCGCGTTATGCGCGGCCGAGCGGACGGCGCGCATGATTTTGAGTTCGAAACCTGGCCGTCGGAGGCCCCTCTCATTCGCCCCCCTCACCACGGGCAGGGGTCTCCGGCGGTCAGGGAGGTGCGGGAGCCGGGTCGCATCCCGAGAAGGTTCCCGCACCTCATCCTGCCGTGCGTTTAACATGCGCCCGGACCGCAATGCCGATCGCCAAGTGAAAAGGATCGCATCATGAGTGACCAGTTGCGGCTCGATATTCCGCTACTCCTCCCCGAAGTCGCCGATACCGCCGACCGCTGCGTCGCGCGCCTGATGAGCGAACTCGAAGGACGCGAAGGCGTCGACAAGGTCCATGTGGTCCGGTCGAGCGACGCTTCGCCGCCGCAGCTCTGCATCCATTACCGTCCGGACATTCTCCCGCTCGAACGCGTGCGGCAGCTCGCGCGAAGCGCCGGCGCGGAGCTCACCGGCCAATATCAGCATCTCTTCTGGGACGATCTCGAGGGCGTCGGCCACGCGCGGCGCGCGCGGACGATCGGCCTTCGGCTTCGCGAAATGCCGGGCGTGATCGAAGCCGAAGTCGGCGCGGCGGGGACGCTGCGCGCCGAGTTCCAGCGCTCGGAAACCTCCATCGAAGCGATCAGAAAGGTATTGTCGGATATGGGCGTCACCCGGAAATCGGCTGCCGTCGCCGCGGCTGTCCCGGCACAAGCTGGACATGTGCATGGTGACGATGGTCATGATCATGGCCCCGATCACACCCACGGACCCGACCATAAGCATGGCCATACGGGGCCGGACGATCATGATCATGGTCATGACCATGGCGGGATATTCGGCGAACGCACCGAGCTGATTTTCGCCCTCCTTTGCGGTCTCGTCCTCGGCATCGGTTTCGCGATCGAGAAGTTCGAGGTCGCTCCCGGGTGGGTGAGCTTCGGCCTCTATCTTGCTGCCTATGGTTTCGGCGGCTGGTTCACCGTCCGTGAAGCGATCGAGAATCTGAAGCTCAAGCGCTTCGAGATCGACACGCTGATGCTCGTCGCCGCAGCCGGCGCGGCAGCGCTGGGCGCTTGGGCCGAAGGCGCGCTGCTTCTCTTCCTCTTCAGCTTGGGCCATGCGCTAGAACATTATGCCATGGGCCGCGCCAAGCGCGCGATCGAGGCGCTCGCCGAACTGGCGCCTCAGACCGCCGTGGTGAAGAACGACGACGGCAGCACGCGCGAAGTGGCGGTCGAGCTTCTGCAGATCGGCGACACGGTCGTGGTCAAGCCCAACGAGCGGCTCCCGGCTGACGGTTTTGTCGTCGCTGGGCGAACGGCAGTAGATCAGGCGCCCGTGACGGGAGAAAGCGTTCCCGTCGACAAAGAGCCTGTGCCGAGCCGCTCAATCGCCGCAGCAAGTCCCGATGCTATCGATTCAAAAAATCGGGTCTTCGCGGGTACGATCAACGGCTATGGGGTTATCCACGTTGCAGTGACACGGCTTGCCGGCGACTCTGCTCTCGCCAAAGTCGTTCAGATGGTAAGTGAAGCCGAAACGCAAAAGTCTCCGACCCAGCGATTCACCGACCGCTTCGAAAGGATTTTTGTTCCCAGCGTGCTCGCGTTGGTTTTTCTACTGCTCTTTTCCTGGGTCATTATAGACGAACCATTTCGCGACAGCTTCTATCGGGCAATGGCGGTCTTGGTTGCCGCTAGTCCCTGCGCGCTCGCAATAGCCACGCCGAGTGCTGTCCTTTCAGGGGTAGCCCGCGCCGCCCGTGGCGGTGTGCTCGTAAAGGGAGGTGGGCCGCTCGAAAGCCTCGGTTCGCTCACTGCACTGGCATTTGACAAGACCGGCACGCTTACGGAGGGGGAGCCACGGATTGTGTCCGTAATCCCTTCAGTCGATGTAACGGGCGACGAACTATTACGGGTTGCAATTTCGGTTGAACAGCTGAGCGATCATCCGCTGGCTCGCGCCATAGCTCGTGATGGCCGAGAACTGCTGGCTTCCGGGAATATTCCGGAAGCGCAGGATTTTAGAAGCCGCACTGGTGAGGGTGTCTCCGCGACCGTTGACGGCGAAGACGTGCTGATCGGGAAATCCGAGATGTTCGGGCGTAATGGTACGCCCCCCCTAGGTCCCGAACTCCTAGCAGAGATTGAGCGCTTGCGCTTGAACGGTCGGACCACAATGGCCGTTCGGAAGGGGACGCGCGACCTTGGGGTGATCGGACTAATGGACCAGCCCCGAAAATCAGCGCCTTCCACGATCTCTAAACTACGACACCTCGGGATTCGCCGCATGATCATGGTTTCGGGCGACAACCAGCAGGTCGCGGAGGCTGTCGCTGGTGAAGTCGGTATCGACGAGGCATGGGGCGACCTCATGCCTGATCAGAAAGTTGACGCCATACGCGATCTGAAGGCCAGGCAACCTGTAGCGATGGTCGGCGATGGCGTCAACGATGCTCCCGCTATGGCAAATGCTACCGTCGGCATCGCTATGGGGGCGGCTGGATCAGATGTCGCTCTTGAAGCCGCCGACGTCGCTTTGATGGCAGACGATCTCGCGCATCTGCCCTTCGCGATCGGTCTTAGTCGCCAGACGCGGCGGATCATTCGCCAGAATCTGGTCGTGAGCCTCGGCGTGGTTGTTGTCCTCGTGCCGGCGACGATCTTCGGGCTCGGTATCGGTCCCGCAGTCGCGGCGCATGAAGGTTCGACGCTCGTTGTTGTCGCCAACGCGCTGCGCCTGCTCGCCTATCGCGACCGCGTCGCGGACTGAGCGGTGACCAGGTCGCCGACGGCCCGGACCGCGCGTGCGAAGGAGGAAAGGAGACGTGATGGAGTTCGAGCGGGAGCATGATCTCCCCTATAGTCCGGAGCAGATATGGGCGGTTCTCGGCGACTTCGAGAACCACCGGATCTGGAATCCCTATGTCCGCATCGAGCGTTTGACCGAGGACCCGATCGCGATCCGCTATTCGATGCGAATGGATCCCCACAAGCCCAAGTTTCTCGAGGTTCCCGCTGCGGTAACGTCAGCGCGCCCCGGGGAAGAACTGATACTCGACGTGAAGCCTAGCTTCATCCTCCAGTTCGAGGAAAGCTACATCCTGACGCCGACGGCAAGCGGGACGAAGTTCGTCCACCGCTACCGCTGCCGCGGGCCCTTTGCCTGGCTCCGGCTTCCCGGCATCAAGACCAGCTTCCAGAGAATGATCGGGTCGATCGACGGCATCCTGCTCAGCTATCTCAAGTCCAAGTATAGCAAGCCGCAATCGCCGCCCCGGCGAACCAAACCGAAGTTCAGAGGTGGCCGGCGATGACGAGCTTTCCGCTTCTCGCTCCGCACAAATGGCGTCCGCTCGGCGCGGCCTGGACGATTGCCCTCTTGTCGAGCCTCGCCGTCCTCTTCGTCGGCGAGGTCATGGGTCAGGCACCGTGCGATCTCTGCTGGTTTCAGCGCGCCTTCATGTTCCCGCTCGCGATCATTCTCGGCATCGCCGCGTTCAAGTCGGACCGCGCCGTCATTCCTTACGGGCTGGCGCTGGCCGCGGGAGGCAGCCTCGTCGCCCTCTATCATAGCCTGCTCTATGCCGGCGTCATTCCGGCCCCGATCGTCCCCTGCACCGGCGGTCCCTCCTGCTCGGGCGAGAGCATGGCGATCGGAGGCGTGCCGCTGCCCCTCCTGTCGCTCACCGCTTTCGCGATCATCCTTATCCTCTTGCTCAACTTCCAAAGGAGACTGAAATCATGAACAGACGTATCGGAGTGGTGGCCACGCTTGTCGTTTCGGCACTCGCCTTCACCGGCGGCGCGATGCTCTACAGCGGAACCGCCGAGGGCGAACCCACGAAGAAGGTCGTGGCGGGGCCCGTCGACAGCCTCATTCGCCCGCACTCGCCGATCATCGGCCCCAAGAATGCCCCGGTCACGATCGTCGAATTCTTCGACCCGTCGTGCGAGGCCTGCCGCGCCTTCTATCCGACGGTGAAGGGCATCGTCGCCAAATATCCCAAGGATGTGCGTCTTGTGATGCGCTACCTGCCGCTGCACCCCGGCTCGGCCGAGGCGATCGTGATCCTCGAAGCCGCGCGCGTGCAGGGCAAGCTTGTGCCGGTGACGGCGGCGCTGCTCGAGGCGCAGCCCGACTGGCATGACGGGAAGATGGACGGCGCCTGGGCCGCGGCCGAGAAGGCCGGCCTCAATGTCGCGAAAGCGCGCGCGATGCCGACCGCCGATGCGATGTCCTGGATGGAACAGGACATTGCCGACGCGCGCGCGGTCGGCGTCAAGGGCACCCCGACATTTTTTGTCAATGGCGAGATGCTCGTCCAGCCCAGCCCCGAACAGGTCGAGGCCCGAGTCCAGGCCGCCGTCGCGGCAAAGGGCAAATGAGGGCCGCACCCGCCCCGCTTCGTCCACGCGGGGCGGGTGCCCACCATCCGTCGCGACGCTGTCTCTCCCGCCATCGGCCTGTCGCATGGACACGCCGGGTCACCGGCCGATCGGCGGCGGTGGAGGAAATATTCACAG
This sequence comes from Sphingomonadales bacterium, assembly GCA_017309275.1. Lineage (GTDB taxonomy): Bacteria > Pseudomonadota > Alphaproteobacteria > Sphingomonadales > Sphingomonadaceae > Sphingopyxis. The sequence goes on from JAFKLT010000044.1 coordinate 40,619, forward strand.
CGCATTCAAGCATGAAGGGGGATTTTGACCGCCACGAAAAGGAGAGACTGACATGCGAAAACTGATGACGATCGCGGCTGCGATGCTCGCCTTCGCGGTCCCCGGAACGGCGCTTGCCCAGCATCATGGCGATCGCGGCGGATATAGCCGCGGCCATGATGCGCCGCGTGGCCACGACCGCGACTATCGTTCGAACCGGCACGACCAGCCCTATTATGGCAATGACCGGGGCTATCGCGGCTACGACCCCTATTATCGCGGATACGATCGCCGCTACGAACGCCGCGACCGCTACGAGCGGCGCTATCAGAAGCGCCGGATGCACCACCACCATCGCGGGCGTCACTGGCGCGGGTGAGCCGGCAGGGACGTTGGCGCCGGGATAGTGCTCGTCTAGGAAGGGCCGCTTCTATGGGGGGATAGATGATGCGGCACCGATCCGAGACATGGCTTGCCTGGTTTTCGCTTTTCGCGACGACGATCCATTTCACCCTCGAAACCTGGTATCATATGGTCTGGGGGCAACCGCTTCAGGCGTTGCTCGTCGACTATATCAGCGTGGCGCTGATGATTTTCGGGGCCGTGACATCGCTCCGCATCAGGCCGCGTAGTGCGGCCGGCCTGCTGGCCGCCGCCTGGACCTACAATCTCGGCTTCGGGTGGCGGAGCGCCTTTGGCAGACTGGAGGCGCTGGAGCGCGGCGCGGCGCCGGTCAACGGCGAGGCGTCCTTCGTTCTCCCGATCGTCGCGGCCTCGCTCATGATCGTGGCAATCGTGATGGTCTGGGCGCTCTTTCTCGCCTGGCGGCAGGCATTGAGCCCTTCACCGGCGAACGGCTGACGGCGGGCGAGACACCCGGCTGGTCGCTATCGCCGCGCGCGGTAGATCGAAATCGAGCCGGTCGGCGTGGGAATGATCCTTACCTCTTCGACCGCCTGGAAGCCCGCGTCCGCGAGGATTTCCGGCACGCAGCCCTTGGCGTTGGGCTCGGTATATTCGAACCCGTCGAGCAGCTGAATCTGGCGAAACAGCATGCGCATCAGGAGCGAGCGCTGCTCGCCATAGTCGGCGATGAAGAGGGTACCGCCGGGCTTCAGGAGCCTGAACATCTGCGCGGCGATCGCTTGCTTGACCTCCATCGAACACTGGTGGAGGACGAGGCTCGAGACGATCTTGTCGCATTGCTGGAGCGCGTCGATGGCGTCGAGTTCGTCGCCCATCGCCTCGAACCATCGGATATCAGCGCCCGCTGCGTCCGCCTTGGCGCGCGCGATCTCGAGCACCGCCGGGTCCGGGTCGACCGCGAGCATAACGCTCGCAGGCGCCGCTTCTTTCAGCGCGATGGCAAGCGTTCCCGTTCCGCATCCGATATCGACAACCCGCTCGCCGGCTTGGGCAGCGACGAGGCGGACGAGGTCGCCGCGCCAGCGTTTCTCCCGCGTCATGAGCGCGATGGCGGCATCATAACGGTCGAGCGATCCGCTTTTTCCGAGCGCCGGGACGAAGTCTCTGTTCTTGTCGGTCATCCCGTTCATCTAGCGGCGCGGCGGCCCGCGCGCTTGAACGCAGGGGCTATGGCGCGAAGAGCAGATCGCTCGCGCGAATTCCGAACATCGCTTTGATCGTGCGCGCGAAATGGGCGCTGTCGGCGAAGCCCGCCGCATGCGCGGCGGCCGTCACATTGTCCTGACCCTGAAGCGAGTCGAAGGCGATGATCAGGCGGCGCCAAAGAACATAGCGCTGGAAGGGCATTCCGAACTCGGATGCGAAGAGATGCCGGAAGCGACCGAGGGAGAGCCCGCTCACCTGCGCCGCATCGGCAAGCTGCACCGGCCCTTCCTTCATCCGTTGGTCAATCGATGCCATGGCGCCGGCAATGCGCGGATCGATCGCTCCCTTCGCTCCCTTCTTGAGCCACCGTTCCCAGAAGGTCGATTGATCGTGTCTTCCCACGACGATCGGCTCCGCCCCTTTCAGCCTGGCTCTCAGCTCGTCGGGCGGGCCGAAGGCGACGGTCGGTTCGATAAACCAGAGATCGGCGTCCCGCGCCGGCAGCAAGCGGTGGGCAGCGTCGGGTTCGATCAATAGGCATTGGCCCTCGATCTGCCTGCCCTCAGCATCGACCGCGGCGATGGGCTCCTCTGAGAAGATCGCCTGAGCAGCGAAATGGCGATGCAAAACTGCATCGCCGACCGATCCCGACCAGCGCGCATAATAGCTTTCGAGGCGAAGCTGCCCCTTCCAGTCGGACGTGTCGCGCATCGGGTTGCGATAGCAGCAAGCGGGCTCGGCCGTCACCTGCCTCCGTGGCGGGCTGTTCCGCCGCGAAGCGCGGCCCCCTTCGGCGGCCGCAGAGGGAGAGGAGAGAGGGGCCAGGTGACGGGTTGAAACCGGGAGAGAGTCTTCCGGACCCGTCGCGGAGACACGCCATGACACTTCTACCCAGCACCCTCGCCCGCGATTCGTCCCCGGGCTACAAGGTCGATATCTCGCGCGGCCAGCGCATCGGCCGCGTCTCGTCCGAATGGTTCTCCCGGCCCGACGACGAGCGCTACCTGTCGCTCTCCGACCTTTATGATGCAGTGCGCGCGCGGGCCGAGACCGCGACTGCGCGGACTGTCGAAACCCGCGCCATTCGCGTCATCGCCGCGCCCGAAGAACCCGAGCGGCTGAGCCTGCTCCTTCCCGACCGCGAAGCGCCGGTTGCACCCACGCACTGGTCTTTCGGGCAAATGTGCAGTCTCGTCGGGGCGCCGTCGGCCTATCTGCGCCAGCTTCCCGCCGCGTTGGCGGGCATCAACATGCAGCACGGTCTGCTCGCGCATCGCGGGGAATTGGTGAAGACGCTCGAGACCGGCAACGGACGTACCGAGTTGCGCGCCGTGACCGGCCCCGATTATGGCCGCATCTGGGATCATGAGCTTGTCGCCGCTGTGATGAAGATAGCGGGCAATGGCACCGGCGACACGCGGTGGAAGGTGCCGGGGCTCCTCGACTGGTCGACGATGCGCCACAATCCCTTCGTCGAGGTCACGAAGGATACGACGACGCTCTACGCCAGCGACCGCGACGTCTTCCTCTTCCTTGTCGACGATGCCAATCCGATCGAGGCTGGCCGCCTGCCCAACGGCGATCCCGATCTCTTCTTCCGGGGCTTCTACTGCTGGAACAGCGAGGTCGGGTCGAAAGCCCTCGGCATGGCGACCTTCTATCTCCGCGCCGTCTGCATGAACCGGAACATATGGGGCGCCGAGGGCTTCGAGGAGATCAGCATCCGGCACAGCAAGTTCGCGGCTGGTCGCTTCGCGCAGGAAGCGGCGCCCGCGCTCGAACGCTTCGCCTCTTCCTCGCCGGTTTCCTTCATGAACGGCATCAAGGCCGCTCGCGCGGCGATCGTCGCGCGCGATGATGATGATCGGCAGACCTTCCTGCGCAAACGCGGCTTCTCGAAGGGTGAGAGCGAGCGGATCATCCGGAGCGTGCTGCAGGAAGAGGGGCACCCGCCCGCATCGATCTTTGACTTCGTGCAGGGGATCACCGCGCTGGCCCGCGAGCGTCCGCATCAGGACGGACGCCTCGAGCTGGAGGCCAAGGGTGCCAAGCTTCTGGCCTCGGTCCACTGAGCAAATCTCACGGTCGCCGCCGGCGTGGTCCTTTCCCTTCAGAGGGAGAGGGCTGCGCCGGAGCCATGACGGGCTGAGAGCCGGGAGAGAGTCTCGCGGCGGCCTGTCATGGAGAAGCATCATGACGAAACAGGCAAAAATCACCCTCAGCGGCGCGCGGGAAATCCCCTTCAGCGCGCTCGTGCTGAGCCAGGCCAATGTGCGGCGCGTGAAGGCCGGGGTGTCGATCGACAGCCTTGCGGCGGACATCGCGCGGCGCGGCCTCCTCCAGAGCCTGACCGTTCGAGCGCAGCGCGACGAGGCGGGCCAGGAAACCGGGCGCTTCGAAGTCCCGGCGGGCGGTCGCCGCTTCCGCGCGCTACAGATGCTGGTGAAACAGCGGCGCCTGGCGAAGACCGAGCCTGTGCCCTGCATCGTCCGCGAGGATGATGCCGTGTCGGCCGAAGAGGATTCGCTCGCCGAGAATGTCCATCGCGAACCGCTGCATCCGCTTGACCAGTTCCGGTCGATGCAGAAGCTCGTCGAACAGGGCACCGACGTCGAAACGATCGCGGCGACCTTCATGGTCACGCCGGCGGTCGTGAAGCAGCGCCTCAAGCTCGCGGAGGTCTCGCCCAAGCTCCACGACATCTACGCCGATGACGGCATGACGCTCGAACAGCTCATGGCCTTTTCGGTGTCGAGCGATCACGCGCGGCAGGAACAGGTCTGGGATATGCTCGCCTCGAGCCACACGCAGCAGCCTTGGTATATCCGCGCGCGGCTGACCGAGGACAAGGTACGGGCATCGGACAAGCGCGTCCTGTTCGTCACGCTCGACGCCTATCGCGAGGCAGGCGGACATATTCTTCGCGATCTCTTCGAAAGCGATGACGGCGGCTGGCTCGAGGACGTCGCGCTGCTCGACCGGCTGCAGGCCGAGAAGTTCGAAGCCGAGGTGGCGCGTATCGCGGCGGAAGGCTGGAAGTGGATCGAGACCGCGGTCGACTTCCCTTATGGCCACACCTTCGGCCACCGCCCGCTCGATGGCGTGGCGGCCGAGACGAGCGCCGACGATGAGGCGCGGATCGAAGCGCTGCGCGAGGAAGCCGACCGGCTCGAAGACGAATGGGCGGGCACCGAGGACATCCCCGATGAAATCAGTGCCCGGATCGATGCGATCGACGAGGAGATCGCGCCGCTCGTCTCGAAGCCGCTGATCTACGACCCGGAGGAAGTGGCGATCGCCGGCACTTTTGTCAGCATCGATGTCGACGGGTCGCTGCATATCGAACGCGGCTTCGTTCGTCCCGAGGACGAGCCGCAAGAGCCCGTCGACGAGGAAGCTGCGGGCGGCGAGGAAGCGGTCGGCGGAGCGGTCGGCGACGAAATGCAGGAAGATGCGGTCGGCGCGACATCTCCGGAGGAAGGCGGCACCGTCGAGGCCGAAGATCCGGACGATCTTGTCCGCCCGCTTCCCGACAAGCTCGTGACCGACCTCACCGCGCACCGTACCCTCGCGCTGCGCGACGCGTTGGCCGCAAGCCCGCTCGTGGCGTTTGCGGCGATGCTCCATGCCATCGTGCTCGAATGCTTTTACACCTATGCCTCCTCGGCAAGCTGCGTCGGTATCGCGCTGCGCAACCATTCGATGGTCGGCTATGATGCGGCGCTCAACGACACACCGTCCGCGCGGGCCATTCGCGAGCGCCACGAAGGCTGGTCCGAGCGGCTTCCCGATGCGACCGCCGATCTGTGGGACGTGCTTGCCGGTCTCGACGCTGATGATCAGGCGGCACTGTTCGCGCATTGCGTCTCCTTCGGCGTCAATGCGGTGTGGGAGCCGGCGACCCGCTATAATGAAGGCCGGGTGTCGGCCCGCGCGGTGGCGAGCCGGATCGAGCATTCGCACATCCTCGCGCGGGCGTCGGGCCTCGACATGGTCCAGGCGGGCTGGGTTGCCACCACGGCCAATTACCTCGGCCGGGTGACCAAGCCGGGGATCCTCGATGCGGTCGAAGAGGCTTGCGGAGCCGAAGCGGCCGCGAGGATTGCGGGACTGAAGAAGCCCGAGATGGCCAGCGCCGCCGAGGACCTGCTCAAGGGCACCGGCTGGCTTGCACATCCGCTGCGCACCCCCGTCATCGACGAGCCCGACGGTGATGGGGAGCTGGCTGCGGCCAATGACGATGGCCCTGCAATCGAAGCGGGCCATGACGAGCTGGGCGACGACGACATCGACGCGATCGCCGCCGAATAACGCCACCGACCATCGTTCGGGGAGTTCGGCGCTGTGCCGGGCTCCCCATTTTTTCGCTGGCCCTTGAAATCAGGACGCTCCGCTCGAACATCGGAGGTGTCCGCCAGGGGCTGCCAGACCGCCGCGTGCCTTCCTGACCCGTTCCTCCGGGCAGGATCGCACGCAGCCTGTCTTCTGAAGGAGGCCCCATGTCGAGTCCTGCAGCCGAGGTCGCGCGACGCCTCGCCGACGATGCCGAGGCGGTATGCCGCCGATATCTCTCCCATGGACGCCGCGAGGGACATAATTGGATGGTCGGTGACGTCCGTAATTCGCCGGGCCGCAGCCTTTACGTTCGCCTTTCTGGCACCGCCGACGGTCTTCGGTCCGCTGGCAAATGGACCGATGCCGCCAGCGGCGATCATGGCGATCTTCTCGATGTCATCGCCGCGAGCTGCGGCCATACATCCTTCCGCGACACGCTCGACGAGGCGCGCCTCTTTCTGAGCCTGCCTGCGGTCATGCCCGGCGACCGAAACCCGGCTCCGCGTAAAGCACCGCGTGGCACCCCCGAGGCCGCCCGCAGGCTATGGGCCGGATCGAAGCCGCTCAGCGGCACCCTTGCCCGCGCCTATCTGTCTGCCCGCGCGATCGGCGACCTTCGCGATGCCGAGTGGCTTCGTTTCCATCCCCATTGCTTCTATCATCCATCCGAGGACGACGCCCCCGATGTCCGCCGGGCCTGGCCCGCCCTGATCGCGGCGGTCACCGACGAGACGGGAAATGTCACCGGGGTCCATCGCACCTGGCTTGACGTCGCCGCCTGCGACAAGGCGCCGGTTGCCTATCCGCGGCGCGCCATGGGCCAATTGCTTGGTCATGGTGTTCGGTTCGGCGCGTCGGCTGCGGTCATGGCGGCGGGCGAAGGCATCGAAACCATCCTGTCCTTGCGGCAGATCACCCCGGCCTTGCCGATGATCGCCGCCCTTTCGGCAGCCCATCTAGGAGCGCTGAACTTTCCCAGCGGCCTGAAGTGCCTGTATGTCGCGCGCGACGACGACCCGGCGGGTGCGGCCGCCTTTGCGACGCTTTGCGACCGAGCCCCGCCGCTCGGCATCGAAGTCATCGGGCTCGAAGCGGATCGGGGCGACTTCAACGCCGATCTCATGACACTCGGCCGGCAGCGGATGATCGGCTCGCTTCGATCCCAGCTCCGGACTGCTGACCTTTCACTCCTGCTCTGACGGCTCAGCATCGGCCGGAAGGAAGGCGGGTGAGGGAAGGACCGGCGCTGATGCAGCACCACCGGGTGGCCGCGCTCCGGCCTTCGCAAGAGGGCGACTGCGGCGAGCCGCACCGGGCCCGCAATGGCGGGCGGGCGGCTATTTTCCGCAGGGGCGCGGGGCGCCCCTTTGCATCGCGAAACAAAATAGCCTTCGCCCGCCATCCTCCGCCTTCGGCTTCGGCCGCGGCCTGGGCCACGGTGCAGTTCGGTACGGCGCGCCGCGAGTGGTCGCCGCGAAGGCCGCGCGAGCGCGGCAAAACCCGACTGGAGACGATCATGTTGAGCCCCACCGAACCCGCCGACGATCCTGCCGACGCCGGCGCCACCCATCTCCTCCTTCAGGAGATGCAGCTCTTTGGACATCGCCCCTTCGAAGACGAACCCGACCCGCGCCCGCTGCCCGATGCCCGCCTGGCGGCCGGCGCTGTCGCTGATATCTTCGATGCGCTGGCCGGCTGTCTCGACGATACGCGGATAGAGCCCGATCTCGAAGAGCTCCTCTGGAACGTCGTCAACCTCTTCCACCGCGCGGGGGAGCGGGTCGAACGCAGCCTCGACGACAATGAACAGGCGCAGCGCCGGGCCCAGCGCGAACAGGACGGCAGCGAGATCCGGTCGGTCGAGCTCGAACGCCTCGTGCAGCAGGGGATCAGCCTGATCGAACGGCGCGACGCGATGGAATTCTTCCGCGAGAGCGCCGCCGAACAATTTCGGACCCATTGCCGCAAGGCCTGGTCACCGCGCGCCGGATCGCGCGCGCAGCACCGGTCGATGACTGCGGCCATGATCGATAGCCGCGACTTCCTCGACGCGCGGTTGCGCCAGAAAGCGGCTGCACTTCTTCCCGAGGGCACGCGCATCCTGTTCACCGGCGGCGCCGATGTCGACGATCATAGGGCGATCTGGGATGCTCTCGACCGCGCACGCGACCGCCATCCCGATATGATCCTGCTCCATGGGGCGACGCCGACAGGGGCCGAGCGCATCGCCGCCTGCTGGGCCGAAACCCGCAAAGTGACGCAGGTGGCCTTCCGGCCCGACTGGAGCCGCCATGGCAAGTCCGCGCCGTTCAAGCGCAACGACCGGATGCTCGAAGCGCTGCCGGTCGGGGTCATCATCTTCCCCGGCACCGGCATTCAGGACAATCTCGCCGACAAGGCTGCGAAGATCGGCCTTCCAGTCTGGGATTTTCGCAAGCGCGGCCGATGATGGCAGTCGGGGCATTCGGAGGCTTTCGGCAAAATGGCCCCAATCTGGTTCTATCTCCCGAATATATTTGAAATATATTCGTAACATCCGCAAATTTGCATCATTGTAGATCGCTATGACCAGCGGCGATCACCCGTCGCCGGCGGGACGGCCCATTGAGAGGGCCCCGCTCGCAGGCCATGACGAGGAGCAGGGACGGTCGGCCGGCTTGGCGACGACTGCCGTCTGCTGCCATGGGTCGCAATGCCGACGATGGACGCTGCGCATGCTTTTGCGCTCGACGTCACGCGGGTGAAGGATGCGGCGGGTCTGGCCGATCTGCTGGCGGAAGCGTGTGCGCGCATGGGCTGTTCCTGGTTCGCGCTGAGCCATCACGTCGACTTCCTCGCCGCGCCGGACAGGGGCGTTCGCGTCCACAACTATCCCGAGGACTGGGCGCGCTGGTTCGACGAGCGCGGCCTTGGACTCACCGATCCGGTGCATCGTGCCAGCCACCGCAGCCTCGAAGGTTTCTTCTGGCGCAACATGAAGCCGCTTTCGGGCGAACGCCCTGAGGACGAACTGGTTCTCAGCGAGGCGCAGCGGCACGGGATCGGTGACGGGCTTACCATACCGGCGCACATCCCGGGCGAGGCGCATGGCTCGGTGTCCTTCGCCTGGACGCCTGGGATCGCCGCCAATGATATGGCGCTGCTCTTTGCTAGAATGATCGGTGGGCCGGCCTTCGAAGCCGCGCGCCTGCTCGCCAATCCCGAACTCGCGCAGGTCGGGCCGCGGCTGACGGACCGCCAGCGCGAATGCCTGATCCTGTCGGCCAAGGGGAACAGCGCTCCGAAGGTCGGACGGATCCTCGATCTCAGTCCCGACACGGTTCGCGAGCATCTTCGCAACGCGCGGCAGCGTTACGACGCGAATGGCGGGATCACGCTGACGGTGCGCGCGCTTTATGCCGGCGACCTCAGCTACGAGGATATCGCCAAGCGCTGAACTTTTTTCGCCGACACCCCCCGATCGTGCTATGGTGGAGCGGCAAAAAGCCGTTCAATTGGATGGTCTCTTTCGAAAAGGAGACACATCCATGCTTTCGGTAATCGACCATTCCAACCGCGCGAACGAGCATCAATTGCTTCGCGCGATGTTCGAGGCGCGCAAGCGCGTCTTCATCGATCTTCTGAAATGGGACCTGCCGGTGCTCGCCGACCGGTTCGAGATCGATCATTTCGACGATCCCCACGCGACCTATCTGATCGTCGGCGACCAAGACGGCGGGCATCTCGCTTCGGCGCGCCTCCTTCCCACCACGCGCCCGGCTCTTCTCGATGGTCTCTTCCCCGGCCTCGTTAACGGCATCCCGCCGTCCGGTCCCGACATCTTCGAAATCACCCGCTTCTGCCTGTCGCCGGGGATCGGTGCGCGCCAGCGCCGCACCGCGCGCGACACGCTTCTTGTCGGGCTGGTCGATTATGCGCTCGCCAACGGCATCCGCTCTTACACCGGTGTCGCCGAGCTCGACTGGTTCGCGCAGATCCGGACCTTCGGCTGGGACTGCACGGCGCTCGGCGAACCCGGCATTTACGACGGCCGCGCGCTGACCTCGCTGCGGATCGAGATCGACGCCGACACCCCCGCAAGGCTCAAGGCGGCGGGGATTGTTTCGGGCAGCGCCGCGACACCGGTCGCGGCCGACGCAGCGTGAAAGGAGCGGGGCCATGATCACCAATATCGCTCCAGTCGATAGCCATCAGCCACCCTCTGCTCCGATGCGGGCGCTCAAGGAAGACGGCTATGCGATCGTCCGCAACGCCGTTCCCGCCGAGTTGATCGCGGCGATCGATCGCGACCTCGATCCGCGCTACGCCGCGACGCCCTTTTGCGAGGGCGGCTTCTATGGCGAGCGCACCAAGCGCTTCGGCCGCCTGCTCATCCGCTCGCCGCACGTCGGCGCGCTCGTCATGAACCCGGCGATCCTCGCTCTCGCCGAGGCCGCGCTCGGCGACTGGTGCGAGCGTATTCAGCTAAATCTCGCCCAGGCGATCGAGCTGCATCCGGGAGCGCTTCCGCAGTTCCCGCATCGCGATCAAGATATGTGGCAGGGCACGCTCGGAGAAGTCGAGTATCTCGTGAACGTGATGTGGCCGCTGACGCCCTTCACCACCGAGAATGGCGCCACGATCATCTGGCCGAAAAGCCATGGGCTCGAGGCGCTCGTCGAGGAGCCGGCGGAAGAGCCCATTGTTGCCGAGACCGTGCCGGGCGATGCCATCATCTTCCTGGGTTCGACGCTGCACGGCGCTGGCGGCAATTGCAGCCCGTCGGTTCGGCGCGGGATCATCATCAGCTACTGCCTCGGCTGGCTGAAACCCTATGAGAACCAGTGGCTCGCCTATCCGCCGGACGTCGCGAAGGACTTTCCACCCGAGCTGGCGGCCTTGACCGGTTATGTCCAGCATCGCCCAAATCTCGGCAACTTCGAGGGTCAGTGTCCCTCGATCCTATTCCGCGGCTATCCCCCTGACCCGATCGCCGCCGTGGATGCGCTCCGGCCCGATCAGCAGGCGCTTCTTGCCGACTATATCGGCGACCGACGATCGGCGGGCGGAGACGGGACGCTCGCGGCATGAGCCCGGGCACCACGATGGAGCGGGTCTATCTGGACCTCAAGGCGCGTATCCTGTCGGGCACCTATCCGCCCGGTACGCGCCTAGAGGCGGCGCAGCTCGCAAAGTCGCTGGCGGCCAGCGCTACCCCGGTTCGCGACGCCCTGTATCGCCTGTCGGGCGAGCGGATTATAGAGAGCTGGCACCAGGAGGGGTTTCGGCAGCCCCTCCTCAATGAGGCGGACTTGGTCGAACTCTATTGGTGGACCGGCGCTCTCCTTTCGCTGGCGCTGAAAGGGAGGACGCCGAGGCCCGATTTGCCCGGTGGTCTAATCTCGCTCGCGAATCACCAGGCCTATCCCGAGGGACTCGATGGCCTCTTCCGGACCATTGCAATCGGCAGCAGCAATGGCGAACTTCGCGCTTCCATCATCAATTGTGTCGAGCGAAGCATGACATTCCGCACATTGGAGGCTCGTGTCGACGGGTCCGCCAATGATGCGCTCACCGCGATGGCGGACGATTACCGGTTCGGCCGATGGAGCGCTTTGCGCAGCAAAATCACGCGCTTCCATCGCCGCCGCGCCTCCTATGCCGGCCGTGTCGCGGCCGAGATCCGGCGGCGGTCCGAGCCGCTGGATAATATTCGGAGAATATGAGTCGTATTTAATTCTTATACGGCGCGGCCTCCCTAGCTTTGAAGGGGCCGCAATTCCGCGGCATCATGGAGGAAACGATCATGGATCGCGAAACCAACGACCTCGTCGAGCTCGGCAGCGTCAGCGCAGACACCCTCGGCGATTTCGGCCCCCCGGTCGAAATCGGCGGGAAGGACCTGCAGAACGGCATCAGCCTCGACTGAGCCGATCGTTCGGGTGTCGGCGCGACCCGCCGGCACCCGGATACGGTATGATGCGATGAGCTGGAAACTCGCGCCCGGCGTGGGCTTTTGCACCGTTGGCCCGGATATGATCTTTCTCGATCTCCGGCGCGACCGCTACTTCCTTATGACCGATGTCCGGCGCGCGGCATTCGATCGGCTCCTCGCCGGCGAGCCCAATGACAGCGATGCTATGACGCTGCTCGTCGACACCGGCCTGTTCGTGCGCAGCGATTTGGGGTTTCGCATCGAGGCGCCCGCATTCGACGTTCCGGCAGACGATCTCAGCCGCCCGGACTCCAGGCGGAGCGGCCTTCGATCGATCTTCGGCGCCTGGTGCGCATTGGCTTGGGCGGCGCGGGCGCTGAAGCCCGACCGGCTACCTTCGACCATAGAGCAACTGCTCCGCGACAAGCTGCTTCTGGACAGAAGCGGGCAAGAGAGTGAACTGCGAGCGTTGGGGACGGCATTCGCCCGCGCGCGGACCTTCGTTCCGATTGCGCCGCGGTGCCTTGTCGATTCGCTCGCCCTATACCGGATGGCCCTGCGCAGGAGCCTCGCGCCAACGCTGGTCTTCGGAGTGCGCACCAATCCCTTCGCGGCGCATTGCTGGCTCCAGTCGGGCGCATGTGTCCTGACGGGAACGGCGGAGGAAGCCCGAAACTATCAGCCGATTCTGGTCGTATGATGCGGCGCGCTATCCTCGGGTTTCTGGGCGGCGACCCTTTGGCGACAGATCTTGCGTTGGCAGCCGGTAGGCATGGTCTGAGTTCGTTGGACCCGCTCGTTCCAAACCTGGCGCTTTTCGCAGGTAAAGGCATCGGTATCGCGCTCCGCGATCCGGGACGCCTGGTTCTCGGGGATTGCTTCGAGGATTCCGCCTCGACCGCTTGGGGCAATTATCTCGAGTTGATGGCGGACCAGGCCGAAGGCCTGACGATCAGCCGGGCTCCGATCACCGGGATGCCGTTATACTGGCTGGAGGCGGCGGGAGGAGTTCTGCTCTTCTCGCACCTCGAGCTGATTGAAGGCCTGGACGTAGCGCTCTCGGTCGATGAGGAATATCTTCGTTACCTCCTGTCATTCAGCAACTTTCGCACGGCGAGAACTGGGCTGTCGGGGGCCCAGGAGCTTCTGCCGGGAACGGCGCTCATCCTTGGCCGCGGCATTCCGGCAACTGAGACGTTCTGGTCGCCATGGCCGCATGCGCGAGGTCGCGTGGGCGAAAGTGATGCCCCCATGCTTCTTGAGCAACGCATTCGCGCATGCGTTACTGCTTGGGCCAACAGTCGCGACAGCATCGTTGTCGAGTTGTCCGGCGGCCTCGACAGCTCGATCGTCGCCGCGGCGTTGGCGCAGGGCGGACACACCTTTTCCGCCGCGACGATCGCGACTGCCAGCCCCGATGGCGACGAACGACGCTTTGCTCGCGCCGTCGCCAAAAGCTGCGGCATCGACCTCGTCGAATATGTGCATGGCGACGCTGTGCTCGACCTCACCGCAGGCCCCGCGTTCCTGGCACCGCGCCCGGCAACCTATGGCGTCCTCGCGGGGATCGACGCGGCTCTCGGTTCCGCGACCAATGAGATGTCGGGGGGGCAGCATCTTTACCGGGATCGGTGGAGACAATGTCTTCGCGATCAATCGGTCGATCATGCCGGCGCTCGACGCGTTGCTCTCGCTCGGTCCGCGCCCGCGCAGCCTTGCCGCTCTCGGCGACTGCGCTCGCCTCTGCAATGCAACCGTCTGGAGGGCCGCACGGGCCGTCTGGCGGCAATGGCGCGCCGGACGAGATGCCGATTGGCCTCGCGACGATGGCTATTGCGTGCGGACCATGCTCCCCGATGAGCCGTTGGCGCGCCCATGGGACGAGGTCGTGGATGACCTTCCTGTCGGCAAGATCCGTCACGTCCAATCCATCCTGCGCATTGGCGACTTTCTGGATCGTCCCGGGCGCTGGTACGGACGCGATGTCGTCGCGCCGCTGTTGTCGCAGCCGCTGGTCGAGCTTTGTCTCGCGATTCCGTCTTGGGCTTGGGTCGCCGGCGGCCGCGATCGGGCGGTCGCCCGTGCGGCCTTTGCAGACCATCTCCCCGGCATCGTCGCCTGGCGCCGCAACAAGGGACGGCTCGAGACGATGTGCGCCGAAGCGTTCCTGGCGCAGCGCCGCGCCCTTGCGCGGATATTGCTGGAGGGTCGGCTCGCACGCGAGGGTCTGATCGATCGGGACAGGGTTGAAGCCTATCTGGCGCGCGAGCGGATCGAGGGCGACTATGACTATTTCCGCTTGCTCGAACTCGCCGATATCGAGCTTTGGATAGTATCGGTCGCCGGCTTGGGCGCCGGGAAGTTCAGGCCGGTCCAACGCGCATATTGATCTGCCTTGGCAGGATCGGGATCGATGTAGCCCTGCAGCCAGAAGCGGAACCAGTCGAGGTTGCGCTGGTACACAGCAAGCTTCTGTCTCGGCTCGGCCTTGATGTGCGGGGCGAAGGGAAAGACGTGGAGTTCACCCTTTCCGCTCGCGGAGAGGCGGGCCTGCAGCTCGGGCGAAAGTCGGGCCTCCTGCTCCGGGAGCTGCATCAGCACGACGGCGGTGATCTTGTCGACCTGGAGCGAGGGCGAGCGCCGCTTCCAATCGGCTGCATCGATGTCGGGCGCGCCGAGACCCCATTGAGTCTCGAGATTCTGGCGGAAGAAATCGCGTCCGATGCCGGCGTTGAACCAGTAATAGGCGGGCTCGGCCTGCACCGACGCGATCGAGACCGCACTCAGAAGCTTGCTGTGGGTCGCTGTCCACATCGCAACCTCGCTGCCGAAACTGAGACCGCCCATCCCGACGCGGCCGGGGTCGACAAGCCCGCGGCGATCCAGCTCCGCTACAGCAGCGCGCACCGCTGCGAGGCCCAGCTCATAACGGGCTTCGGCTTTCGCCCCGCCCGATGGCAGCTGGTTGATGCAAAGCGCGGCAATCCCGCTGGCGGCCAAGGCGCGAAGTGGCCACTCATTGCCGAGCCCGCCGCGAAGGTAACCGGCGCAGCGATAGTAAGTGATGAAAAGCGGCAGCCGTCCGGGGAACTTCGGGCGGACGAGCCAACCCGACGCACGGCTGCCGCCCACCTGCCACTCGATCGCCTCGGTGAGAAGATCGTCGTGGTCAGGAAGGTCGTTGGGTCGGTCGAGGACGAGGGTCCCGCTGCCATCCAGCGCAATTCGCTGCAGTTGTGGAGGCATGGCGGCGCTCTCGGCTACGCAGAAGGCCGCCGTTTGCGACGCCGCACATGGCGCCATCTCACCGCCGCCGCTCAAAAGGCCTGGGCTGGCCGCGAGGCGCGTCAGGCCGGTCGCCTTACCCCAGAGAAAAACGCTCTGACGAACTTTCCGGTCGCGCGTCGTCACCACGAAACGTCCATCGCCGACTGCCATTCCCTTCCAGATTTTTGGCGCGTCGGGATCGCCGCAGGGTGCTTCCACAGCGCAGATGCCGGCTTGCGACGCGGCCGCGCGAAAAGGCTCGGGAAGCGGTTGCGGCGATGGTCGGAGAAGCTCCGCCTCGATAGCGTGGGCGGGTCGCTCTCTCGCCGTAGTCGGATCCCGACGAACAATCTGTCGCGGCAATCGGTCGAGGAGCGCCTCCCGATCGAACCAGTCGCCATTGAGACGCTGGCTTGCGGGTCGGCCCGCGATCATTGCCCCTCGATAAAGCGTCTGCGCGAGATCGACCCGTCCATCGGCCAAAATGCCGCTGTCCCGCTCATTCTCTTCGGCCCGCGCGATCGCGGCACGCGAGGGCCCGAGTTCGAATATGATGCCGCCATCGGGGGCGACTGCAAAGCGTTCGATATCGGCGTCGCGAACGATCAATGGTGCGAGGGCGCCGCTGGGGCGGCCTTCCCATAGTCCCGTGGCGCCGTCCACCCGCGCGCGGAAATAGAAGCGGTCGCTTTCCGGCGACCAGGCGGCTGAGCCCGCCTCGACGATCCCGGTTCCATTCCAGCTCGCATGGCCGCCATCGCCGATCCTCCGTGGCGGTGTGGCTCCATCGGTGCCGACGAGATACCAGGCGGTCTCAATCTGTCCGCTCATGGTCGACGGGCGCTCGCGGCGGTAGAGCAGCCAGCGCCCGTCGGGAGAGACCGCGAGCCCAGAAAAGTCGGTCATCTCTACGAGCTCGCGGGGACTTGTCTGGGCGGCGGCCGGCGAAGCCGCCGCAAGGAAAACCGCCGCCCAGACCGCTTGTCTCACCACCGGATCGTGGCCTGCAGCGAGATGGTGCGTCCGAGCGGATTCGCCTTTTCGGGGTCATAGGCGAGCGCCGATGTATTGGTCCGGTTGTTCACATAGGGCGGATCGCGATCGAACAGATTGAGGATGCTCAGCCCCAGTTGCAGGCCGCGTTCATTGTCATCACCGCCGAAGCGTTGGGCGAGGCTGAGGTCGAACGTTGTCCAGGACGATACGCGCTCCGGGACCGCGGGGATCTGGTTGAGATAGCCGCCGACATAGTTGGCGAAGAGGGTCGCCGCAAAACCTCCGCGCGACCAGCCGGCGCGTCCGCGCAGCCGCCACTTCGCCGGATTTGCGAATGTGCCCACGACGTCCACCGCCGGCGTGCCCGGCGTAAGCTGCCGATTGATCCGGAAGATGTGGCTTCCCGACAGACCAAGGTCAATCTGGCCGCCGGCGAGTTCCGTTGCGTAGCCAAGATCGAAATCGAGCCCGGTCTGGCGCATGGCGGACAGGTTGCGGACCTGACCGTCGAGAATGGCATCGACATCGCCCGGCGCGAGGCCAAGCGGATTGGTGAAGGTCGGGAACGAGAAATAATAAGCGAGAAGTTCGGCCGACGGATTCTCGGTTACCACGCCGCCGAACAGGTCGCGGCGGGACAGGAAGCGAAGATAATCCTCGCTGACCGAGCCGATACGGTCGCGATAGTCGACATCATAATAGGTGACCGACGCTTTAAGCCCGCGGATCGACGGGGGCGCGACGTCGAGGCCGACCGTCCAGGTGGTAGCTTTCTCCGGCTTGATGCCGGGACCGTAGCCGAAGAGCCCGATGACGTTGGCGGTGCCTGTCGGCGAGCTCGGGTCGGGTACGCGCAGCGTCGTATAGTTCGAGACAGCCGGGCCAATCAGTTCGTCGAACGCAGGTGCGCGGAACGAGGTCCCGTAGCTGCCGCGCACAGCAATGCCGGGGAGCGCTTCCCAGCGGAGCCCGAGCGTCGGGTTGGTCGTGCGCCCGACGTCGCTATAGTCCTCGATCCGGCCTGCAAGCGAAAGGTCGAGCCGCTCGATGCCGGCAACGCTGTTGTCGGGACCAAAGAGCGGCACGAGAATCTCGGCATATGCGGAGCGTACGTGGCGCGGCCCCGGCAGCCCGGTGAGCGCGGTAGTGCTGGGCGTCGCACGGCTCAGGTCGTTGACCGTGAAATTCTCATAGCGTTCGCGGCGGTACTCGGCGCCGAAGGCGACCCGGATGTCGCCGCCGGGCAGGCGAATGAGCGAACCATCGACGCGAAGCGCCGCGGACCAGCTTTCATAATCGTCGCGCGATCCGATGCTTCCGCGAATGGCCGCTATGGTCGCGGGATTGTTCGCGGTTCCGTTACCGAAAACATTGAATGCCGTCGCGCGGTTGGTGTCCGCGATCGCCGCCGCAAGGCGCGCGCGGTTCGGAATGTTGATACTGTCGCTCCGGCTCTTCTGGCGCCCATAGGCGCCGCCAAGCTGGATCCGCCACGCGCCGATCGCCTGCTCGAGGCTGGCCGAACTGCTGATGCCTCGCACCCGTCCCGTGTCGATGGGCGCGCCGAGATCATTCGCGAAATTATAGTTCACGCTGACTTGTTGCCGCGTCCCGATAGGATCGACGTAGAAGGGGTTGGTCACCGGCACCCGCACGATGCTGAGATACTGGTTGAGCGCAACTTTCCGATAGTCGCGCTGCGCAGCGAGCGTGCTTGCCCGGAACGTGAGGCTGTCCGTAAGGTCGAACTCGAGCGCGGCATAGGCGCTGTGGATGCGCTGGCGAGGAAGGAGATCGCTCGCCGCGCGGCGGTCTCCCGGATTGCGAGTTCCAGCGACGAGCTGGCCCGGAGTCAGCGCCGTCCCGTTCTGCCCGGCCGGAATCGCGAAGGTCTGCCCATTAGCCGCGGTGATCGTCCCCGGCACGGCGAACAGCGAGCGGTAGTCCGGCCCACCGAATGGACGCAGGTCTTCGGTCGCAAAATCCCGGTCTGCTGCGGCAAGCGCGTCCCGTTGGCTGAACTGGTAGGCGAGCACGAGATGGCCGCGGTCCCATTTTCGTCCGAATAGCTGGCCGATCTGGACTTCGCCCATATCCCCATCAGCGGTGCCGACCCGAAAGAGGGTTTCGGCTCCCTCGAACTGGTTCCTCAGCCGGATGTTCACGACGCCGGCGACAGCATCGGCTCCGTAGATCGCCGAGGCGCCATCGGTCAGGATCTCGACCCGGTCGATCGCGCCTAGCGGGATCAGCGATACGTCGGCGAATACGCCTCCTAGCCCGCCGAGGGCGGGCCTGCTGCCGTCGATCAGAACAAGGGTCGAGGATGGGCCCAGTCCGCGCAGGTTGACGCTCGAACCATAGGTGCCGTCGGTTCCCGCGCCGTTTCGAGTGGTCGCTCCGAGGGTCGTCTCGTTAGGTCCGCCCGCAAAGGATTGCGGGAGCGCTTGAAGAAGCTGCTGCACCGATCCCGTGCCGCTCTTCTCGATATCGGCGCGACCAAGCGTGACGACTGGCGATCCCACCGGTCCGGCGCCGCGAATGCGCGTGCCGGTCACAACGATCGCTTCGTTGACCCCGTCAGTCGATCCCGCCTCCGCCGCATCGCCGTTTCCCGCGCGCAGCACCCACGCGCCTTCCACCAGTTCAATGGTCAAGCCTGTGCCGGAAAGGAGGCGGGAAAGGGCGGCGTCGGGAGAGAGGCGCCCGCGGACACGGTTGCTGCGTCGGCCTTCGAGCAGGCTCGAAGCCGCGATGACCTCGCGGCCGGAAATGTCCGAATATTTGCGAAGTGCGTCGCTAAGGCGCTGGGCCTCGATATTGTATGTCAGCTCGCCCGTCTGCGCGCACGCGCTGGGTGCATAGAGTGCGGTCGCCGATACGCCCGAAGCCAGAACGGCCGCGAAAAATTTCATCGTCATTCGTCCCTCCCGTGCGGCCGATTTTGGCCGTCTGAAGGGAAAAAATGACGGGTGCTCCGAACACCCTATGGGTTTTTCTTGGGTGCCCTACTCGGATTTCGCGCCCAGAATTGGTCCGTTCGCACCGAACTCGACCTTGAGATCGAGCGCGGCGCCGAGCTTCAGTGCAAGTTTCCGGGCATCGGTCATGTCGAAGCGCCCCGTCACCTGCAGCGATGCCAACGCCGGATCGGCCAAGCTGATCTTGACGCCATTCTCGCGGCCCGCGCGGTCGAGAATCGCACCAAGCGGGAGATTGTCGGCCCACAGCGATTTGGCCGGGGCGTTCGCCTCCTCGCTCTTGATCGGCTGGGGACCGGTCGACCTGACCTCGGCGCGTTCGCCGGGACGGAGGCGAAGTGCCTTTCCGCCTTCGAGGCGCCGCACTTCGACCGAGCCTTCGACCAGCGCGATGCGCGGAACATCCGCGCGGAGATCGACCTCGAAGATGGTGCCGAGCGCGCGCGTGACCGAATCTCCCGCCTCGACGAGGAAGGGACGCGACGCGTCGTGTGCGACCTCGAACCTGGCGCGGCCGTCATGCAGAATGACGCGGCGTTCGCCGTCCGAGAAGCGCGTCTCGATGCGGGCGCCGTCCATCAGCGTCACGCGCGTCCCATCGGCGAGCTGGCTCTCGCCTTGCGCCGAATTGGTGGCGATGATCGGCTGATCGCTGTCGCGACCGAGCAGATACCATGCGAACCCGACCGCGATCACCGCGGCGAGTATCGTCGCGAATGCCCATCGCCGCCCGCCGGGTTCTCGCTCCCGGGCATCGGCCCGCACATCGGAGGCGATCCGTGCAGTCGACATGTCTCCCGCCCAAGTCCAATTGTCGCGCGCTTCGTCATAGGCCTTGGCATTGTCCGGCTTCGCCAGCCACTCGTCGAACGCTTCCCGGTGCAGCTCGGCATCGGGGCCCATCATCTTGTCGAGCCAGGCGGTGGCTTCGCTCTCGGCGCGGCTCACTGCTTACCCCGCGCGCGTTTGATGGCCGCAAGGGCTTTGGTCATGTGGCTTTCGACCGTCTTCACGCTGATTCCCTTGATTCGAGCGATCTCGGGATAGCGTAGTCCTTCGAAGCGATGCATCAGGAAAATCTCGCGCGTGAGCGGAGATAGCCTCGAAATGGCTCTTTCTGCCCGGCGCAGGACGTCGCGCGCCTCGAGCGCGGCGTGCGGGTCGCTTGATCCCGCATGTTCATCGCTGAAGCTGTCGTGCTGTGACCGGTGACGGCGCCCGTCGGCGCGACCATATTCGGCGAGCAGCATCCGGGCGCTCTTCACGAGATAGGCGCCGGGGCCTTCGACCAGCGCAGCGAGGCCGCCGCGCGCACTCGCAAAGCGGCTGAAGACTTCCTGCACAAGGTCGCCGACATCCTGGGTCGGCGCACGGCTCTTGAAGAAGCGGATTATTTGCGGCCGGTGTTCGGAGTAGATCGCCTCGATGCGCGCCGAGCGCCCGACCCGCTCCCAATCCTCTGGCGGCAAGGGATCGCCGCCGGCAACACCGGGTCGCTCGCTGTCCTTGTCCTCGAAGTCCATACCTGCCGCCTTCCCGTTCGGGACAAAGGCGGCAAGCCGGGCGTTGAGAACTTGCTTAGCGAACAAGCGCCGCCGCCTTTAGCCCGAGGGCTTGGACATGCGCAGCGGCCACCCGGCAGGATGGAATAGGAAAACTAAGCTAAGCAGGTTCTCACGCCTGGCACCGTGCGCCTTGCCCGATGCACTTCAAAGCATAGCCTTGCCGCTGCGGCATGCAAGCCGACTGCACCGAGATAGATCCAGATCGAGTCTATTCTCCGGAAACGACGGCAGAAGAGCTTCGGTGCTGCCGGGCGTCGACTATTTCGTTTCGGCGGTTTCGCCAGAGGCTTTTGCAAGCGCGACCCGCTCACGCCGGCGCCGCGCCCAAATATTGAGCCCTTCTACCCCGGCCGAAAATGCCATGGCGGTGTAGATATAGCCTTTGGGCACCTTTGCTCCGAAGCCGTCGGCGATCAGAACGACGCCGATCATCAGCAGGAAGCCGAGTGCCAGCATCACGACGGTCGGATTGTCGCGGATGAAGTTGGCGAGGGGGTCGGCCGCGAGCAGCATGACGAGGACCGCCGAGATCACCGCGATCACCATGATCGGCAGATGTTCGGTCATGCCGACAGCGGTCAGGATCGAATCCACCGAGAAGACGAGATCGAGCAGCAGGATCTGGACGATCGCCGATCCGAAGGTTAGCGCCTTCTTGCCCGCATTGAAGACATCGTCGTTCGGGTTGGGGTCGACATTGTGGTGGATTTCCGAGGTCGCCTTCCAGATCAGGAAGAGGCCACCCGCGATCAGGATGATGTCGCGCCAGGAAAAGGCGGTCTCGAAGCTCGGTTTTCCATAGGCATCCGGCGCGCCCTGCAAGCCGAAGTCGACGACGATGGCGGTCAGCCCGACGAGCCAGGCAATGACCGACAGCAGGGCGAGGCGCATGACCAGCGCGAGCGAGATGCCGATGCGCCTCGCCTTCTGGCGCTGGGCTTCGGGCAATTTGTTTGAGATGATCGAGATGAAGATGAGATTGTCGATCCCGAGAACGATCTCCATCACCACGAGCGTCAGCAGTGCTGCCCAGACCGCGGGATCTTGAAACAGGGTGACCAAGCCTTCCATGTCGAACGCCCTTCCTCAGCGATGCTGCCACTGAACCGGTCGCGCGAAGGTGCAGATCGATGGGAACGCAGACAATTGCACCGAGCGTCGCTCGATGCGGTCCGACATCACGGCCGTCGCTGTACGACCGTCAGAGGGGCCCGGCCCGCGCTTCGCGATTTACGGCAAAACCGTCCTTCTCACAAGGGCTTCGCGGCGGGTCGCCGGTCCTTGGCTCAATGGTGATAGAGCGGGAATTGCCGGGAAGTGACGGGGCACTCGCACGGGGCGAGCACCGATATCGCGCGCGGTAAAACACGGAAATGCGCCGGTGTCGCGGTGACGATCTCGCCGTCGGTGTTCACTGGCATCGGCCGCCGCGTCTCGATATCGAACTCGACGCATTTGGCGGTTCGCACTTCCTTCCACGCCCCATGCGTGCCGGACCGGAAGGCGCGAAGCATGAGGGCGAGCTTCCAGAGGTTTTTGACCTCGAGACTATAAAGATCGAGCGTGCCGTCATCGATCGCGGCATTTTCCTCGACGACATTGCCTCCGCCATAAAGGCGCCCGTTGCCGATCGCGACCTGGTACGTGCTGACGGTCCTCGACTCGCCCTTCTCGCGGATCCTCGCCCGGAACCGCTGGGCAGCCAGGATGACCCGCAGCGCGGCGACGGCATAGCCGAGGCGGCCGAACCTCTTCTTGATCGCCGGATCGAGCTTCTGCGCAAGTTCGCTGCTGATCCCGATGCTCGCGACATTGAAGAAGGCATGGCCATTGACCGTGCCGACATCGATCCGCCGGCTGTGACCCTCGACAATGACGTCGGCCGCCGCCGCGAAATCGAGCGGGATCGACAGGGTGCGCGCCAGGTCATTCGCGGTTCCGGCGGGAATGATTCCTAGCGGCAGGCCGCTCTCGATCACCGCGGGCGCAGCGGATGAGATCGAACCGTCGCCGCCGCACACGACAATGATATCGGCGGTCTGATGCAGGCGTGTCACGTCGCGTGCGATTTCGGGCAAGCTCTCGAACGGCTCGACCGTCACCAGCAGGCCGCCGGCAGCGAGGCGCTCGCGAACGGGAACCAGGGCCTGCTCGCCCTGCCGCGCCTTTGCATTGTGCAGCACGAGGGCGCGCGTACCTTTTGGCCACGGCATCGACACGATCCTGTTCAGCAGAGTTGCGACCGTCGAGCGCGTGCCTTCAGAAGGACCACGTCCGATAGAGCAGGCCTATATATCGCCGCGACGAGCCCGGGAAGCATCCGTATCGATGCAGCCCCTTTTTCGGCTTCGTCATATCCTTGGCGCGATCGCTCTCCCTGATCGCTCTTCCATTGTCGAAGTTCGACCGGTCCCACCCAAGAGCGCTCCGCCAATCTGGTCGGCGGCGTCGCCCGCGCAAGCGAGGCATAGCCTCACTCCTCCGCTGCGCTTCGGCCCTTCGGGTGCGCAAGCGCCTCAAGCCGCCGACCCGCCTGGCTGCACGCCCGGGATGGTCCCGGGCAAATCAGCAGGAGTATCGACATGGCGAGCATCGGCATCGTCAGCGGCAGCATCGAGAAGGGCTTTGTGGGCCAGCTCATCACGCTGTCGATCAAGGCACCGATCGAGATACGCCCCAACCGCGGCAAGGCGAGCGATGTGCAGCCCGACTATCGCGTTTGGTCCGACGGCGTCGAGATCGGTGCCGGCTGGATCCGCGTCGCCGAGCAATCGGGGCGACCCTATGTCTCCCTCTCGCTCGCGACCCCCGAGTTCGGGCCGCGGCGCATCTACGCCAATCTCGGGCGGGCCGCTGGGCAGGATCGCGACGATGTGTTCGCGATTATCTGGACACCCGCCGACTGACCGGCAGCCATCTTGCGGCATCCTTGCGCATCGGAACAATCTTCCGGGTGCAAGGGTGCCGCCACCTTGTTAGGGTGACCTCAATGCAGAGCAGCCTCGAACATCTTCCCCCGCACAAGCAACGCGAGATCGAGCGCGTCGTCGAGATCATCTTCGAGGAATTCGAGGACGCGCTGGCGCTCGCGACGCAGGACTGGAAGCGCAAGGGCCGGATTTCCAAGATCATCCTCTACGGCAGCTATGCACGGGGTGGCTGGGTTGACGAGCCGCACACGGCGAAGGGCTATCAGTCGGACTATGACCTGCTGATCATCGTCAACGACAAGCGGCTGACCGATCGGGCGGACTATTGGTCGAAGCTCGACGATCGGCTCATTCGCGAATTGTCGGTGACGAAGAGGCTGAGGACGCCAGTGAACTTCATCGTTCACAGTCTCGACGAGGTGAATTCCGGGCTTACGCAGGGGCGCTATTTCTTCATCGACGTCGCTCGTGACGGGATCGCGCTGTACGAGGCCGATGGCCGGGAGCTTGCCGAGCCCAAGCCTATGACGCCGCATGCGGCGCTTGAGATGGCGCAGGAATATTTTGACGAGTGGTACTCTGGCGCGACGGAATTCATCGACGGCTACAAGTTTTACCTCGATCGAAGGAGCTTCAAGAAGGCGGCATTCCTCCTTCATCAGGCTGTTGAGAGCTACTATCACTGTGTTTTGCTTGTCGGAACGCTGCACACACCGCACATCCATAATCTCGCCTTCCTGCGCACGCAGGCTGAACGGATTGACGCGCGCCTGTTCGAGGCATGGCCTCGAGAGGTGAAGGCCGATCGGTCTCGCTTCGAGAAATTGAAGGAAGCGTACATCAAGGCGCGCTACTCGAAGCACTACAGCATTTCAGCGGAAGAGCTTGAATGGCTCGGTGCGCGCGTAGAGCGGCTCGCGGAGATCGTTGATGGAATCTGCCGCGATCGTATCGCCGAGCTTGAGGCGACGGCGCGCCGGGCAGGCTGATCTTGCTCCTCAAAGTTGCGCGATGCGCATCAGGTCGGTCGGTGATCTTCTTCGGTACTGTTCGCTAGCTGATTTAGCTCCTCCTCCCCAGCGACGTGTTTGTACCAGTCGTTGTCAAACTGCGTGGCGCTGACCTTGATAGTCTCCACGCGATATGGGGCGCAGCTGATCACATCGACCGCTGATGGGTCGAACACCGCAATATTGTAACCCTCGTCGTCACCGAACTGGCTCTTGTACGCGATTGCATCATAGCCTTGCGCGCGGAAGAGCTCCGCTAGAATTTGGGTAGGAACATAGTCGGCTGAATCGTCCGACAGGGTGACAGGTCGTGAGAACGCGTTGTCGATATCGGTCCAAACGGCGCTCTTCTTCTCCGGCGCTGATATCGGCGTGGTTCCCATAATCTGGCCCATGTTTAGACCGCCGAGTGAACTTTGTCCGTGGCCGAGCGACAGATCCAGCGTCCTGAGATCGCGCAGGATTCTGCACTTTGCCACAGAGACTTCTGCGCCGACCCAAGGTCGAACTTCTGAAATGGCTGTCTCCGCGGTGCTCCCGAGGTAGAGGACCGGGATGCCCGCGGGGTTGGCTCGACCCTCTTTCGCGCGGCGTTCCAGTGGCTTCATCCGCTTTGCACCGAAACCTGAAGTATACTCGCCGATCCAGTTTCCTTGTTCGTCGTGCTGGTCGAAGACCTCGACCCCTTGCTGCGCACGAAACAGAATGCGGCCGGTGGGCAGTGTCTGATCACGCTGTTCGATCGTTGCGATGACTGTTGCCAGAAAGGCTTGGATCGCGGGGTCCCAAACGTACCGGCTCGAATGACGCACTCGATCCGCATAGGTGTCGTAACTGCGCCAAGATGCAAACTCCTTGGCGTCGGGATTGTCGAGTTCCATCACTGGCTCCGATGCGGGGCGGATTTGGCCCTTTGCCGCCGCTCGGCGAGATAGGCAGCCGCCTTACCGCTTTCAACGAAATCAAACGCACTGATCTTTGCATCCAGTAGCGTCGGATGATCGACCTTTCCACGCGCCTCGTCGAGGTGAAACCGAAACTGACCAGGGGCTGTCGAAACGATTACGATCGCAATGTCGTTACGTCGGATGGACAGGCTTCCGTCGCTGTTAGCCTGCCATTTGCTGGAACCTACGAAGCGCTTTCTTCGATCGAGAAAGTTCAGGAAATCGGCATGGCTCTCAGTTCCTACGGTGCCCTCGGTGAGATCATCGCAACATTTTTCGCCAACGACCATCGCCCACCATTTAGGATGGAAGACCATGTGGGCGTAGCGCAGCGCCTGACCACATTGCTCGCATTCGCCATCTAAGCCGCCGAGATCGTCATGCCCGATAAGGACCCAGTCCTTCGATGGCTGGATGACGCCATGCTCCTTTGCGTGGCATCCTTTGCAAAGAACTTCACAGTCCTCGTAGGGATATTCCCAGGGGAGGCGTCCCGCGACATAATTGCGATGATGGACTTGAAGCACGACCTCGTCGCCGGAGCGAAGGCAGTGGGCACATACTCCACCATGCAGCCTGATCTGCTCTGCACGATAGGCTGCCCATTCTTTATGCCGGTATAAGTTCATCTCGCCCCAGATCGCTCTGTCCAATACCTTAGCATATTGGAGCGGGTATTACTTCCTGCCGCGAAAGCGTTCGAAACGGGCTTTGCCCGCCGCTGTTTCGACGGCGACGTTGGCATTGCTGCATTCATCCCCGCCCATATCGCCCGCCTTACAGCGTTTGACGATGTCGCGTGCCTCTTCGAGATTGGCCTCGAAATATTGAACGCTTCGCGGTTCGGGCGGCGCGCATGCTGTCAGGGTCGCGAGGCCGGCGATCGCCAGCATCTTCACATTGATCATCGTCACCTCCAGTGGCCGATCTTAGCGCCAGAGTGTCCGGAACTGCAGCGGCGCGCTGGCAGATAGAACCAGATTGGGGCTATTCTCTTGTGTGGCGACTTTGCCGCCGGCCTCGCGGCGCAATATGGGGTGCAGTAGCCTTGCGAGGATTGCCTAGGGGGAAATGATGTCGAATTTGAGCGCCGCTCTGCCTGCCTCGATTGCATCGAAGGAGACAACTTCTGCCCTCGCGACGATCGGCGACGCTGCCCTCGACGCCGCTATTTCTTCGGGCGCGTTGGACGGCGTGCCCATTCTTGGCGCGGCGACCGGAATTTGGCGGGCGCACAAGGAGGTCGGGCAGCAATTATTCATGCGGAAGGTCGTTCGTTTTCTTCGCGAAACCAATCAAACAGCCGATCAAGACCGGATCGATTTCGTGGACCGTCTGAAGGCTGACGGAAAGACGGAGGAATTTGGAGAAGCGATCCTTCTTATCCTCGATCGGCTCGATGACACGGTAAAGCCTGGCATTCTCGGGCGGCTCGTCGCGGCCCATATTCGCGGCGATCTGGATTATGATAAGATGATGCGCCTGACGTCGATTGTGTCGCGCTGTTATGCCGAAGATCTCGAATTGCTGCGTAACTTCAGCAATGGCGTTCAGCGCGAGAAGACGCCGATCGCCGAAAGCCTGTTCGCGGCAGGCCTCTTGTCCAACGGGGGCATGGATGGCGGGAATTTTTCGGACCCGCTTTCGGGCGGAATCATCTTCAATCTTAATGAGTATGGCGACTTGCTCAAGCGTTTCGGGCTTTAGGCCCAAATCGGAAAATCCGGCGGAAAGCGCCCGATCGAGATTTTTTCACTTTTTTAGTGCAAATTTTCTGCGCAGCAAATATCAGCGTTTTTCCGAATATTCACTTTTATGGTGATTTTTGCTGGACACAAAATATGGCCGAATTTGAAAATTCCGGGCGAGAATTGCTCGATGCGCTTCTCGATGCGCTTTTGGCGCTGCCGCAGTCGCACGCGCAGATCGAGCGATATGAGGTCGAAATCGGACCTCGCGGCCAAGCCGATGCGCTGATCGGTGCCTTTATCAACCGCCAGCCGTTGCTCCTGCTTGTCGAAATCAAGGCGCAGCTCTTTCCGCGCGATGTCCGCGAAGCAATCTGGCAACTTCGGAATAATCAGGCCCATCTCAGCAATTCCGGGAACGACCGGGAAATCATTCCCTTTTTTGTCGCCCGTGCCATCTCGCCGGGCGCTCGAGAAATCTTTCGGGAAGAGCGCGTCGGATATTTCGACCTCGGAGGCTCGCTTTATATTCCGGGCAAAAAGGCATTTATATTTCTCGATAAACCGGCTCCGAAAAAAGGGACGAAGAAATTCGATTCCATTTTTCAGGGGCAAAAAGCGCGCGCACTCCATGAAATTTATGAGAGGCGGCAGGACTGGCTGGGCGTGAAGGATCTCGCCGATGCGAGCGGCGTATCGCCCGCTACGGCTTCCGAAACCCTCACGGAGCTCGAACGGCGCGAGTGGGTCGATGTGCAGGGCGCGGGTCCGTCGAAACAGCGTCGATTGCGCGCCGCACGGCCCCTTCTCGAGGCTTGGACCAGCTATGCGAGCGATCAGAAGGCGCCGACGGTGCGGCGTTACTATGTCCCGAAAGGGAGTGACGCACTGGCGCTGGCGCTGCGCCTTGATCAGGCGTGCGACGAGGCGAAAGCCGCCTATGCGGTCACCGGCGAGGTAGCCGCTCAAATCTATGCCCCCTATCTTTCTTCCATCTCGCAGCTCCGTTGCCGGATCGAGCCCGGGCAGAAGCTGATCGAGGCGCTGCTCAATCTCGACGCCCGGCCCGTGGCGGAGGGGTGGAATCTCGGTATCATCGAGGCGAAGAGCCGGCGCGATGTCGCGGTCGGCCAACGGATCGATGGCGTCTGCTATGCGCCGCCGCTGCAGGTCTATCTCGACCTGCTCCAGGCGTCCGGCCGTTCCCGTGAAATGGCGATGCACCTCCGTAGCGAATGTCTGGACAAATAATGCCCAAACCACAGACGATCAGCGGCTATGAGGACATGGTCACCGACGCGTGCGAGCGCGTGCTGGTCACCCTCTTGCGCGGGCTCGGACCATGGAAGGATTCGGTCTTTCTCGTCGGCGGACTCGCGCCGCGCTATCTTGTGACCGCCCGGCCGCCGAAGGTCCCGAAACATGCGGGTACGGGTGACGTCGACATCGTCGTCGATGTCGGAATCCTCACGACCACCGAAGCCTACAGCACGCTAGAAGAAAATCTGAAGGCGATGAACTTCGAGCGCGCCGAGAATGACAAGGGTGCGAAGCAATCCTGGCGGTGGCGCGCCGAGATCGAGGACGGCACGACGATGATCCTCGAGTTTCTGGCGGACTCGCCGGAACTTGGAGGCGGCAAGGTCAAGGAACTGCCTTCGGACGGAAATGTCTCGGCGTTGAACATCCCCCACGCTTCCATGGTGTTCGACCATCACGGGACTGTCGAAATCACGGCGGACCTGCTGAACGGTAAGGGCCGTGCCACCGAGGTCGTGCGCTACGCTGATATCGTCACCTTCACCTGTCTCAAGGCCTTTGCTTTCGATCAGAGGTTCGAGCGCAAGGATGCGCACGACCTGATCTACTGCATCGAAAATCTGGAAGGTGGCGTTGGCGCGGCGCAATCCGCCTTTGCGGCAGCACTGACCGGCCCGCATGCCGACGCCATACGCGAGGCTCTTACCCGCTTGGCGGTTCGCTTCCGCGATCCCAATCCCGACGAGAGCTATTTGCGCGACGGTCCCGTCGCCGTGGCAAGTTTCGAAGACGACGAAGCCGATGTCTCGGCCGACCCCGATCTGCTGAACGCCCGGATCTTGCGGCAGCGACATGCCGCGGAAATTATGGCCGACTTCCTCAGGGTCTTCGAAATCTGATGACGAAGGCTTTGATCGCAGTCA
Source organism: Sphingomonadales bacterium (assembly GCA_017309275.1). Lineage (GTDB taxonomy): Bacteria > Pseudomonadota > Alphaproteobacteria > Sphingomonadales > Sphingomonadaceae > Sphingopyxis. The sequence continues at coordinate 69,986 of JAFKLT010000044.1, forward strand.
TGTTCCAGCGCATTCCAGGAGCTTGACTGTGAACAGAGCGATCATAGTCGGCGCGAGTTCGGGGATCGGCCGAGAGCTGGCGATGCTGCTCTCGCGTCATGGCTACTCGGTTGGCGTCACCGGTCGGCGCCGCGACCTGCTCGCCGATCTCGCTGGCAATTCTTCCGGTTCGATAATCTACGAGGCATTCGACGTGGCCGACACGAACGCGATGCAACGCGGGCTCGCCGCTTTGATCGAGCGGCTTGGCGGGCTCGACTTACTGGTGATCAGTGCCGGGGTCGGCCACATAAATGCCGATCTTGGCTGGGAGGCGGAACGCGAGACGATCACGGTGAACGTGGAGGGGTTCGCGGCCGCGGCCAATATCGGCATGCAGGACTTCCTCGCTCAAGGCACGGGGCATCTGGTTGCCATTTCGTCGATCGCGGCATTACGCGGCGGCGGCGACGCGCCAGCCTACAACGCGTCTAAGGCCTTCGTTTCCAATTATATGGAAGGGTTACGCCACAACGTTGCCCGCCGCGGCTTGCCGATTGCAACGACCGACGTGCGGCCCGGCTTCGTCAACACCGCGATGGCGAAGGGCGATGGACTCTTCTGGGTTGCGTCGCCTGAAAAGGCAGCAAAGCAGATTTACGGCGCCATTTGCGCCCGCAAATCTCATGCCTATGTCACCAAACGCTGGAGGCTCGTCGCGGCCCTGATGAAATTTCTGCCGAACTCCATCTACGACCGCCTCTAGCCGCTCGCGATCACCGCCCGTGGCAGATTTTGAATTTCTTGCCAGAACCGCAGGGACATTTTTCGTTGCGGCCGACCTTTTTCCTCGGCTCAACCTCCCTGGGGGCACCGCGACGCTGATCGAACAGCGCCTGCAAAGGGGCAGGAATCACAACCTGTCGCTGCGGGGGACCGCCTTTGCGCCGAACCTCGCGAATAATGGCCTTCTGCTCCTGGAATGCCGTGCGATGGTTCGGATCCATCGCATCCTCGAACGGCAGCAGCCGCTCGACCTCGTTCGCCGCCGCATCATGGTCGCCGCAGTACGCAAGAACCACCGCATATAGAGCGCGAGCTTCGAGAACGGGCCCCGCGAGGCCCGCGCCTTGCAAGATGGGGAAGATGTTCCGTTCGAAAGCCTCGCGGGCGCTTATGAAGTCGTTCACCCAGACCAGCTCTTCGACAAGATCGAGACCAACCCGGACGAATGACTGGTAGGATTGCGACAGTTCGTAGAACTTCATCGCATGGATGCGTGCGAGAGTAGATCGCTGGCTCTTCCGGCCCAAGGCCTGCGCGAAAAGATCGTGACTGTCTGCAAGGTGCTTCAGCCGATCGGTGAGATCTTCGTCTTTGGGAAGAAGCTCCCGAATTTGGGGGGCGTTCCGTCCCACCACATCGTCGGGCCTGATCCCGAACTCCCGATAATATTCGTCGATGAGGGCGAGTGCCTCACTTACAGCTGTATCGTTGTCGCCAAGCTTGAACAGGGCAAGAGCGCGATTGTAGCGAAACACGCGCAGATGTTCGGGCTGGTCGGGAAGTCGATCCGCAACTTGGTCAAGCATGGCCCGGACGCCACCGATGTCGCCGAGCTCGGACAAAAGCAACATCCGCTTCATGCCCCAAGCCATCCATTCCTCGTCGCCGAGCTCGTTCGCCCTCAGCAGCGATTCCATCTCGTCGACCCGCTCCCGGCCGGCCTCATAATCTCCCTCGCGCAGATCATTGAAGACGAGGCCGTCGAGCGCCCACAGCCTTGTCTCGGCATCCCCGTTCGGATCGGCAGCGATCGTCAGCAGATAGGGTTCGATTTCCGGCCAGACCCCGAGTTCGTGGAACAATTCGTCGGTGGCAAACTGCACCAATATTCTCGCCTGACCGAGAAGCCCGAACAGACGGATGAGCAGTCCTAACTTCGCGAGGCTCCAGTTGGTCCGGATCGAGCCTATGATGACGCGCTGCAGCGAGCCCAAGGCTTTCTGCTCGAAATCCCGCCCCTTTGCCGAGACGTCCGCCTTGCCGAGAACCCTCACCGCGTCGTGAATTTTTAAGCCGCTATTCCCGAACAATTCCAGCGCACCCGTTGCGGGAAGCGCGCGCAACCGGGCCGTGGCCGCTTTTGCGTCGATGTCGCACGCCGCTTGAAGCAAGGCACTGGCTTCGTCCCTCGAGAGCGCGACATCGGCGAGGCTCAGGACCGCGATCGTTTCTCTATCGATCGGCGGTAAGCCTTCGAACGCGCGCCTCAGGATAATCTCTTGAGCCGTCTCGACGATATTGGTCTGCTGCTCGATATCCGCGCAAAAGGCCCGAATATCGCCGCCATATTCGCGCGCTGCGATCGTCGCCGCATTGAGCACATAAAATGGCAGGCCTCCGGTAATTCTGGATAGCCGTTCGCAATCGCCGAAATCGGCACGGCAACCAGCATCTCGAACTGCCGCCGCGATAGTGTCTTCGTCCCAGCCGTTCAGAGTCTCGGCGTGAATGCCCAGTCCTGCCTCGAGTTCGGCGATGTGCCGACCGGGTTGGCTCAGCAGGACAAATCGGAGATTGGGGGCCCGTGCTACCAGCGCCTCTATATCGGCCGCGGGAATGCGGTGACTGTTATCGATGACGACAGCCGCGTGAAGACCGTCTTCGCCGAGCTTGATGCTCAGCGCGCTCACCATGTCCAATCCGCTCGCGCCCGGCAGAAGAATTTCGCCGAGCTTGTCGTTGGAGCGTCCGAACATCTTCGCCGCCACTTCGCGCGCTACTGCTGACGCGAGCGCGGGGCCCGGCGTGTCCCCGACGTCGAGATAGGTGACCGGGAGCGGAGCATGGACTGCGGCCTCGGCCATCCAGGCGGTTTTCCCCGAGCCCGAAAGTCCCGCTATGATGCGGACGGGCTGGTCAGTAAGCAGGGCGGGCTCGTCGACCTGGGCGCGATACACCGGGGGCGGGGTCGGGAGCTGCTGCATCTGCACCACGAGCTGCTCGAACAGGTCCGGCAATTCCTCGCGGGAAAAACTGTGGTCCTCGCGCGGAGGCGTGCCAGCGGATGCGAGCATGACCATGGCGGCCAGCTTCCAGGTCAGCGTCTCCGGCCTGAGCAACCCGAATGGCAGCTGCGCCGCGAGATCCGAGCAATATGCAGCCATACCGGCAACGCTGTCCGCAGGTCGAGGCAGGCATTTGTCGGAAGGCTCGGGACCGCCTGGCCAATGCAGCTCGACATCGTCAGGCCAGTCATCCGCGGCAATCTTCTTGAGCAGGGCTGGCGACGGAAGCGCATTCGTCGCGATCACGAACCTCGCGCCCCCAGCGCGCAGGCCGTTCTGATGCTCCGCACGTATCTCCTCGAAACGCTCGAGCGCTCCTGAAATATCACTCGGATTGAGGACGTCCTGCCGTGTTTTGACCTGCGCATAGACACGGGCATCCGGAAGCTGGACTTCGATGTCTTCGTCCCGCTCGACGATGATATGTCCGGCTCCCGCCTTTCCCGCGAGGAGAAGGCACGCTGCCGCGTAAAGATGCTGGTAGAGGAAACCCCTGTGTACGGCCTCGATCCGGATGAGCTGGCGCTCGTCGAGAACGAGGAATTCGTCGACCGGCGGCTGTGTGCGTTCTGCCGCATCCTCCGCGCGGTCATAGGCCGCATTGCGACTGGAATTGTCTTCAGGATCTCCTGACGCGGTCATCGTGTCGTGAAGGCTGCGACGACCTTGTTCGTCCCGTCCATGAGCAGGCCGCACTGAATGTCGGCGACCAGAACCGTCGAATTCACCGTGATATCGGTCGGATTGCTGATCGTCGTCTTGCCATAGGGGTAGGTGGCGCGAACGACATTAGGGAGCTTCGGCACGACAACAAAGGCAATCCTGGCTTGGGGTTTGAAGGCTTGCGCTTCGGCGACGCTCATCGGGACGGTCCCGATGATCCCACCCTTGTTGGCGATGAAAAGCTCTTCGCCGTAGCGCGCCGGTTCACCCTCGAAGATCGCCTTCTCGGTCCGGGCAATCTTGCTGATGGTGGCCTTTGCCCCGAAGCCATTCTGCGCGGAATAGGTGCCGGTCGTGACCTCGCTGCTCGAAATCGTCACGTCGAGGTTGCTGAGGGTGCTGGCTTTGGGGCTTTCGACCTTGGCGTAATAGAAGGTGTCCCACGCGCTGAAGTTCGTATTGTCGAACAGATAGGACTTCACCTCGAAGGCTCCGATATCGGCATTATAGGCCAGATATTCCGCGCCTTCGATCTTCTTCGAGATGATGAGGGGGCCGGAGCCGCCCGCTGCTGCAAGCCGGGCGCGGTATGCATCGCTGGTCTCGAATTCGTCCTTCGGCGCGACGGGCTTGATGGACGCGATAGCCTGATCGAAGGTCTGCGGCTGCACTGTCGTGCCCGTGTAGGCTGTGCAGCCCGATTGCGCCTGCGCCATTTGCGGTGTGCAAAATAAAGCTGCAGTGAGGATGATCTTCTTCATTGGCCCCCGCCCTTGTCTCTGCTCGTTACATCGCTTTCTTTAGCAGAGAGCAGGCCGTCCAAAAGACGACAATTGAAAAATCTAAACCATGGCGGGGCTATTTCATCCCGGCGGGCCCGGACTGACTGCAGCTGTCATCCAGGTTGGGGCTTGATTTCGAAACCGACGATGCTTTCATCACGGGACCATGCTTCATCGAGTGCTTCCGCCCGTTCCTCGCTGTAGCCATCGACGATCGCATGGTATGCGCGCGTCGCTCCTTCGACACGATGGTCAACAGTTATGGTGCGCATTTCATTCTGAGCGAGAAACGCGCTGAATTGATTGCGCGTGACGGCAGCATCCCGGCGATAATTGGCCGTGATATGCGCGATGCGGCGTTGTGGTGCGTGTCTTTCAGTGAAGGAAACAGCAGCAAGAACGAACAGCGTTGCGATCGCGCCGAACATGGCGAGCTCGTAAAAGCCGACCCCGAAGAGCATACCCAGGGTCGATGTCGTCCAGAGCGACGCGGCGGTCGTCAGGCCGCGCACATTGAAGCCTTCACGAAAAATCACGCCGCCGCAGAGAAAACCGATACCCGTAAGGATACCGTGCGCCATGCGGACGGGATCGATACGGATCACCTCCTTGGGTGTTTCGGTGAGCCAGGCCATCTGGTGAACCGCGGCGAGCATCAGCAGGCAGCAAGATAGAGCCACGAGAATATGGGTGCGAAGGCCGGCGGGGCTCGCCCGATATTCGCGCTCGGCTCCGATGATGGTGCCAGTCACGACCGCCCCGACGATCGGCCACAAAAGCTGTGGATTGAAAAGCTCCATATCCTCTCCTCTGCGGCGCCCTTTTTGAACGACGGAAGCTTGGAAAGGATGCGCATCTGCAATCCAGCGGCGGTGATCGCGGACGGCGACCAGAGCGATGGGTGGCGACCGCCCTTGCGATCCGGCAGACTAAGCGACCCCGTAGATTGCGGCGCGCCGCTTAAAGGCTTCCGCCGATCCTTCGAGGATGTCGCAGGCATATTGCCGCGTGTCGGGATGATCGATCGAGCCGCTCGATACGATCCGGCCATTGTCATCCTGCGCCTTGAGCACGATGATTTGTTCAGCATCTCCCAAGACCGCGATGTTCGCATTATGGGTTACGATGATCACCTGACGCCTCTCTTTTGCCCGGCGAAGGACGGGAACAAGCGTCTGATAGATGAACTCACTGTCGAGATGATCTTCGGGCTGATCAATGATCAGGGGGCGGTTTGATTCCGCTGAAAGCATGAGGGCAAGCAAGACCGACTGCTTCTGTCCGAGGCTGAGCCGGCTGAAATCCCGGATCATCGGCTGCGGCCTGCCTGCCATGGTCTTGGCAACGATCAGCTGAGGCTTGTCGCTAACCTCGACTGCCTGAAGTTTGTACATGACCTCTGGAGGAGATAGGTTGTCGATGATGGATTGTGCATCGGCGTCAGAAAAAACCGTTGATCCATCTTTTTCCTTCACGCCCTTGATCGTCGCCTTGTCCTTCTTCAGCACGGCTTGCACCAACACGGGCAACGACAAGGTCTCGATCAGCAGTTCCGCCCTCGGAACGCGTGACGTCCGCCAGCTCATCGCTTCGCTGATGACGGAGCAACCTGACGGCGAATATGCGCTGTGAAGAAACTTCAGCGACACGCTGAGATCGGTGAGGACAGCTTTGAGCGTGGTGCTCGCCTTGACACCGTAGGCGCTTCGCTTTGTGGCAATCCGTTGTCTGATTTCCCAGCGCTTCTTCACGAGGTCAGCGCGTTCTTTACGCGCTTTGTCGAGCGCGGGCTCCCAGGTCTTCAGCTTCCTGAGGCGCTCGGTCAGCTTGGCCTCATCGGTGGACAGGCTATTGATGAAGACAATATCGAGGCGGACGCCACTCTGCTCGAGCGCTTCTCGCTTTTGATCGATTTGGGCCTTGGCTGTCGCTTCCTTGACCCGCCACGCGGCCAATTCACGCTCCATCACCGTGCCCAGTGCCTTGGCTGCGTCCTGAAGATCTGTTTCTGCGGCCACGACCTTCGACTTGAACGCCGACGCCTGGGTCGCGATCGCCTGATACTCGTCCCCGCCAATGGTGAGGTCGGCAGGGTCGACAGACGTCTCGATACTCTCGATACACTCCCGCAGTGCCTCGTTCGAGGTCAGACCGAGAAGCTCGTCGAGGTCGCGGCGAAGCGACGAGCGTACCTCCTTCTCCTTCTCGAGTTTGCGGATGAGGGCGATTACCTCCTTGCCCTTTTGCGCTTCGAGTGCCGCTAATTGGGACTTCTTATATTTGAGATCGCGGTCCACCCCAGGAATGAGGGCGACATATTCGGCAGCCTTTTTGAGCTCGGTTTCGGAATCGAGAAGCGCCTGCCGAACTTCCCTCTCCTCCTTGAGATCTGCCGAAACCCCGATGAACCGATCGAGAAAGCTCAGCAATCCGGCCGGATCGGCAGTGGCATTCTGGCTGATCGTCGCGGCCTCGCTCTGCGCATAGCACTCGACAGCGAAATGGGGCAGCAATGCCTCCGGGTCATCAGGGTCCTCGACGCTAGAATCGCGCCTGCGCTGCATCTTTATCGTCTGGCCCGACTGATCATTCACGACGAGATCGATGAGGTCCGGCCACACCTCGGAGTCTACCACATCGCCGGCGCCGGAGTGACCCGTCAGACAACGAATGGCTTCGAAAGTCGTCGATTTCCCTGTGCCGCGCCCTCCGATGATGCAGTTCAGGTTCGGACTGAAATGTACGCCTTGATCACTGAGGAAGCCGCCGTGCATCGCCAAGGCCCGCACCATGGGTATCCGTGCCGGCACATCTTCTTCAATTCGCACACGAGCATCACTGTCTTGCAGCGCAAGCCGCAATGCGTCGAAGGTGACCTCCTGCATCTTGTATCGGGTGACCTTGCGGTCGCCAGCGGCATTCCGGCCTAAGGCATTGAGCGTGTGCGAGTCCGAATTGAGTAATCGCGCCAGAAATTGCGACTTTCCGAGGCCGAGGGCTTCTATCCGTTGGCGGCCCAAGGTCTTTCGATCACCATCCGGATCAAGGTCGGAATAGGAGATGTCGCTATCGGCTCGCTTCAGTTCGATTCCGAGCAGCGCCGCATGGCAAATTATGTCCTTCTTGTGGGGCGGATTTCCCGGAATCTCGGTCTCGAGGCCTTTCCCGCCGTCAACATGTGCGAGGATGGCAAAGCCTCCTCCTTGTTTCACAAGGTCAAGAATATCTACGACGCCATTGGAGCATCGCGAGTTTGCGGTGTTTCGATCCGCTAGCGAGAGCTTCGCGTGAAAGCGCGTGAGCGCGTCCAATGTGCCAAAATAACAAAGGATATGACCATGGGCCGTCGATAGTTCGACGGCGGGAACGACGAGCAGGCCGGTTCCTTCCGCAGCCTCGATGGCCGGCCCTACACCCGCGATCTCGTTGTGATCGGCGATTGCGATAATGTCCAAGCCTTCCGTCCGCGCGGTCGCAACAATTGCTTCCGGAGTGGCGGTCGCGTCGCTGACATCATGTGACCCTGCGATACTGTGAATATGAAGATCGCCGCGGAAGAACCGTGCGCCATTGTCCAGCGCGAGTGCCTGATTGATATCCATAATGCCCTCCCGATGCCCTTGGGGCTTTATCTCTTTATAGTTCAGCACGGACATGCCGCCAGCGCGGTTCATAAAGATTGTGGCCTTGCCGCACCACTCTAGATGCAACGCTAATTGGTCCAGATCGGCTCGCTAGTTCGTCGAGTTGTTCGATGGCGCTGAGGGGCATTGCCAAGCACTCGCGGCGCTTTCTGGGGAAACCGGGGCTGCGAGCGGAACGAACGTGTCAAGGCGTCGTTGGTCTACTCGTCCCAGAGAGGAATTTGTCATGGCAAGCGCACCGCCCGACCCGCACCCCGATTCTCTGCCGACCGGCCCCGAGCAAATTCCGGAGCAGGTTCCCCTTCCCGACGACGACGGCAGGGAAAGTGTGGAAGACGTACCTGAAGCGGAATGATCGGTGGACTGCGCGGCGGCCTGCCTGCCGCGTCGCGCTGATCTATGGAGCAGAAACGGTAAGCCCCGCTACATCTCTGCAGCGGGGCTTCCCTAGATTGCATCCGAAGATGCGATCAAATTCTGCCATTCTTTCGTCTGGACAGGTAAGTGAAACGTGCCGGGGGCGTGATGGTTCCTTCGGTATCGGGGGGGGCCGGAATATTTCTAGCGTCGCAGCGTGACCGCGATCGGGCAGTGGTCCGAATAATGCTTCTCACCGGGCGCATAGAGCGTTTCGGTGAACGCGGTCCGGTCAGCTGCTGCCCGGCGGTCCAGAACGATATGGTCGATGAAACTGTCGTAGCGCGGATCGCAGGCCGGCTGCAGGCCTGCGTCGGCGGGCGTCAGATCGGCGTTGGCCGGATCGCCATCGTCGATCTCGGTCCAGATCGCGTCGCCGGGAAGCGCGAGCCGCCGGTTCCAGTCGCCCAGCACCGCGAAACGCTCGGGCCCGGCGGCAGCCGCATCGATCCAGGCTTCGAGCGCCGGAATCTGATCCTGGAATATGGGGCAGGCCTTCGCTTCGCTCCCGGAAAAGCAGCCTGACTTCAAGTGGACGCCGAGAAGGCGGATCGGTGTGCGGCCCTCGGGGCGGAGCGTGATGTCGACGCCCGAGCGAAGCTGCTCGTTGCCGCGCATGAGCGACGTCACATCGGCATGGCGATCGAATGCCATGTCCTTGCGGATCGCGAAACCGACCGCCTGGCGGATCACCGTCTGCGCGGGGAATTTGCCGCCGCAGGTCCCGCCCGGCGAACCCTTCCGCGTCTCCATGACCACGATATATTTGGCGGGATCGAAGATCCGCGCCGCCGCCGCCTCATTCTCGGCCTCCTGAAAAGCAATCACATCGACGTCGAGGCCGTCGGCGATGCGGCGCATTGCCGCATAGTCGCTATCGTCCCGTGGATTGCAGCCCATGCCATTATGTTGAGCCAGAAATTCGAGGTTCCAGCTTGCAAGCTTGAGCGGCCTCGACGGGGCGGGCTGGTTTCCGGGTGCGGATGTTGCGGGCGAGCAGGCGGCCGCCAGAAGCAGAAGCGCCGCAGCGATAAGACGGTGGGGAAGCATGGGCTGCTAGTGCCGCACGCCGCCGCCGAGTTCAACTCGCCCGTTCGCAGCTCATGCTGCGGTGCAGATGGTGCGAGCGCACCCGCGGCGCTATAGCGCCCGCCCGGCCGGCATCCTTCCGGCCGCTTGAGGAGAAAATTCATGAACCACGCCGAACTGTCCGACAGCGTCGCTGCCGCGCTCGGAGTAAGCAAGGCCGATGCAAAGAAGGCCGTCGATGCCGTCTTCGCCGCGATCACGGATGCGGCAGCGAAGGGCGAAGAGGTATCTGTCAGCGGATTTGGCAAGTTCAAGGTATCGACGTCGGCTGCGCGCGAAGGCCGCAATCCGGCGACCGGCGAGCCCATGCAGATCGCGGCGAAGAAGAAGCTCGGCTTCGGCGCCGCCAAGGCGGTCAAGGATCGCCTGAACGGCTGAGCCGGTACGTCCCGCCGGTAATCCGGCGGGACGGCCGCGCGGCCGCATGTCGAGCGCGGCATCTGATGAGCGCGCTCTGGCCTCGCAGGCTCGGTCAGGGGTCGCGCATTTGTTCTCGCCGCGCGAGCGCACTCGGCTCGCCTTCCTTGCGCGGCGGCGGCTAGCGCCTGCTGCGGGTACACGGCGCTTCGCGCCGTGCAGGCCATCGCGGGGCGATGGCCGACCCGCTGCACGCGCATCGCACGCCGCCCCGCTGCGGGCTCGCCAAGAGCGCGATTGATTGGCCCTCCGGGCAGCGCGCCGCTTTGCGGCGCGGCGGTCTCTCGGAACGGGGGACGGGGCAACATCGGGGCCGTTCGGGCATTGTTGGGATAGCAAAGGAGCATCCAGCATGGCCGACACCCCCTTATCCGACCGCCGCATTCTCATCATGGCAACCGATGGCTTCGAGCAATCCGAGCTCGAAGTGCCGCTGAAGCGCCTCACGGCCGCGGGGGCCGAGGTCGATGTCGCCTCGATCGGCACCGAGGACATCACCGGATGGGACGAGGACGACTGGGGCGTTGATGTCGCGGTCGATCTGAAGATATCGGAGGCGCTCGTCGACAATTATGACGCGCTCGTTCTGCCCGGCGGTCAGATCAATCCGGACCTGCTGCGCGTCGATCCGGACGCAATCGCGCTCATCAAGGGTTTTGCGGCTGCGGGCAAACCCGTCGCGGCCATCTGCCATGCGCCATGGCTGCTCGTTGAGGCCGGGCTGGCCAGCGGTCGAAACATGACAAGTTACAAGTCGATCCGCACCGATGTCGCGAACGCCGGCGCAAAGGTGGTGGACGAAGCGGTCGTGGTCGACGGCAACATTGTCACGAGCCGCTGTCCCGACGATCTTCCGGCCTTTTGCGACGCGATCATCGACGCGGTAGCCGAGGTCGGTGCGCCCGCATAGTCTCGGGGTTGCGCATTGAGTGACGGCGCCGGTTGCGATGCCGTCGGTGGCTCCGAACGTTCTCAGCCTTGCTCGAGCGGCCACACTTCGATCACGCCATGGGCAACGGCGCACGGCGATTTCGAGACTAGCTCGATCGCTTCGTCGAGATCAGCGGCGTCGATCAATGCAAAGCCCGCGAGGGGGAGGTTGGAAGACAGAAACGGCCCCTCCTTCGTATCCGTGCCGCGGGCATCATGGTTGCGGATCTGTACGGGGCGCCCTGCTATGCCCATGATAGCGCCGCGCGCCTTGAGCGCTTCGTCATGGGCGTGCGCCGCATCGCGCACGTCGGATGGCGTGCGATTATAGCCCGCCTCGTCGCCGTAACCGATAGTGATGAATTTGGGCATCGTATTGCCTTTCTTCTCTCTGCGCCGGTGATCAAGCCTTGCGTCCTTTCGGGAGGGCGCGGGCGAAACGGTAGCTCGTCTCTTCGAACTCGAGGCGCCGGAAGAAGCCGTGCGCGCTGCGGATCTCGATGTCGCTCATCACCTCGATGGTCTCGCAGCCTGCTTTGGCGAGCAGCATGGCGGCTTCCTCGACGAGGCTGCGGCCTATGCCCTCGCGCCGGTGGCGCTCGGCGACGAAGAGGGTCGTGATCCGGCCGGACAGCGGGCGATGCAATGCGGGCACCGGGACGTAGGCCAGGCAACCGAGGACTGCCTTTTGCTCCCCGACAAGCACGCCGCCGCCCGCCTTGCGGCAGGCGGCGATCCGGGCGGCAGCTTCGCCGCGCGCCTTTCCGCGAAGGCCCAGCAGTGCGGCAATGGACGGGGCGTCCTTCTCGACTGCCGGCCGGATTCCGAGCGGCGGCGGCTCGGGCGCGCGCTTTGCTACCCGCTCCGTTCGTGACCATGTTGGCTTCGGCTTGCTTTCCGGCGGTGTCGGCGCCGGGCGAGCGCTGCGGCGGGGCAGCGCCGCCGCCGCTTCCGGAGCGGGTGTCGCGGCGCGCGGTTTCGCCTTGATCGGTGCGGCGGGAGCGGTTGCCGATTGCTTCCATGTGTCGAGTTCGCCGCGCCGGAGAAAGGCTTCCACGTCCTCGGCGCTTGCGGTCAGTCCGTCGGTTCCGATGCCGATCACGGGCTTGCCCTTGGGGTCGGTGAGACCGAATCTCCCATAGTCGCCCGTTCCCGGCGTGCGCTTGCGCGAGGCGACCAGTCGAAAGCCGCGGTGGACGGCGGCCTCGCGCAGCGCAGTGACGGTCGGATCGGGCATGAGGAGAAGACTCCAGCCCGCGCCTTTTCGTTCCGGCTGCCGCGCGGATATGCGGTTCGTCGCAAAATGGGAGGCCGAGGGATAGATCGGGCGCGCGGTGCGTAACCTTGGTGAGGGGACGTGAAAGGAACACTCCCGTGCAAACCGATATTGCCACCGACGAAACCCAGCATCTCATCGCCTCGAACAAGGTCGAGGGCACCGCCGTCTATAGCCGCGAGGGCGAGAAGCTCGGGTCGATATACAACTTCATGGTCGATAAGCAGTCCGGAAAGGTCGAATATGCCGTGCTCCAGTTCGGCGGCTTTCTCGGCCTCGGCAGCGACTATTATCCGCTCCCTTGGGATGTCCTGACCTATGACGTGGCCCAGGGCGGCTATGCGGTCGGCCTCGACAAGGCGGTTCTCGAAAAGGCCCCGCGCTACGCGACGAGCGAAGAGCCGGCGTTCGACCGCGACTATGGCCGACAGGTCTATGGCTATTACGGGATCAACTATCCCTTCTGAACATGAGGTGCGCGGCGGTGGGCGTGATGCGTCCGCCGCCTTGCCCCGGCGCTGCGTCCTGCGGCCGATACGGAGATAGGAGACGATAATGAGCGATATCCACACCCGCGACGACGGCACCCAGACCGGACCCGGCGAGCAGATTCGTCCGAAAGGCGATCAGGAAAGTGGCGATCGAACGGTCCGTGATGTCCCTACCGAGAAAACGAAGAACCCCAATATCTCCACCGAGAACCAGCCCGAGGGCGCGGCGCGTCGGCCGAGCGACACGCTCGACCGCGAACCGAAGCGCGATCCCGAAAGCGGCGGCAGCATCCCGGAGGACTATAATCCGGAAAGCGGCACGCGGGTTGGCGAGGAAGACGATACCCGCGCCGGCCGGGCGGGTGAAGGACAACCACGATAGGACAGGATGATGAGCGACGATCCCGATATCTGGAACCAGCGCGGTACGCTGACGCTTGGACATGACGAAAGCGGGGGCGCCGAGGTTCCGCCTCTTCCGGACGAGATCGCCGAGCCGCGCCCGCTTCGCGACATCCTTGGCCGGTTCGTCGAGGCGGCGCCTGCGGAGCGCGAGCATTTCACGCTTGTCCTTGAGAACGGCCAAGCCTTTTCAGCGGACGATATCTTCGAGCTGGTTGCCCGGCCGGATTCTCCGTTCCGATGATCTGTCTTATCATAGGTTATAACCGACCGGCGCCGCGCTTGTTTGCTCGAAATTTATAACCGGGCGATTACAGCGCAGTAAGGAGAATTTCGGCAATTTATTGAGATTTCTTACTTTTTTGGTTCGCGACGTGCTACGCTGCCATCATTGGCTGCGGTTCCACCCTAGATCGGCTTCTCTTGGTTCCGGCATTACCCGCAGTCCCGTTGTTACGGTCGGCCGATCGATTGAATGTCGTGAGCCTGGTAGCGCATGCTCCCGTCACATAGGAGCACATCGTGCGTCCTTATCACCTGATTATATCGGGCGCTGGCGCGTCCGAGGCCCGGCGCGTGGATTTCACCGCCGAGAGCCCCGATCATGCGTTTCAGATCGCCCGCAACGAGGAAGATGGAGTTCATGTCGAACTCTGGGAAGGCGCGAAGCTGCTGGCCCGGATGACCAAGGGCGACGCCAATATCTGGCAGCTCCTCCCGGTCCGCCCCGACAATATCGTGGCGATCGAGGTCGCGGCGGCGCAGGTCCCGTCCTTGGCACCGGAAGCTCAGCGAAGTTCGGGTTGAACCGCAACTTGCGGGTTCGGCCGGCGTTGCCGGTAGAAGGAGACTCACTTGGCGACGGAATTCGATCGGGCGATGACTTCGCCGCTGGAGCGCGTCGCGCGCGTCCTCGCCGGCCATGCGCTGAGCCGCAACGCCGAAGGAGACATGTCCTCGGCGGGCGAGGCGGTCGATGCGCTTTGGGGCGAATATAGCGATGCCGCGCTCGCGGTCCTCAAGACTCTGCGCGAGCCGAGCGCCGCGATGCTCGCGGTGGGCGATGCGGAGGTCTGGGATCGGATGATCCACGCCGCGATCGAAGACGAGACGATCGCCGATTAGCTTTGGTGGAAGGCTGGCTTCAGACTTCGGAACGTGATCGACCAGCGCCGACCGGGCATCGGCGCGATGCTGTGCTCCCAGTCGTTCCTTACCTCGCCTTGCATATGATAGATCGACCGCGGCGCGAGATCGGCGCTGGCGCGATCGAACCCGCCGGCTCGCCGGCGCCGGAAGCGCATTGTGGCCGGGGCGCCGAGCGAGAGTCCGATCACATGCTCGAATACCGGCCGATCCCTGTGCCAGCCGATTCCGGCGCCGACGCCATAGTCTATCAGCAGGACCTGCTCGAGCGCGTCTGCGTCAAGCCTGGCAAATTCGGCGGCGCGGGTCCTGAACGGCTCGATCCATGCGGGGATGGCCTCGCCGCGCGCGAAGCGCCCGGTCTGGAAATCATAGGTCCAGCCGAACGAGCGCGTCAGCCTTTTGCCCTCCCATTGCTGAAACTGGAATGGCGTGAGCCCTGCCGCCTCGATCTGCCGGATGGCTTCGGCTTCTTCGGCCGCGCCGATGATCTCGTCGGCATAGGTGAGGCCGGGAAGCAGGGCCGGGCCGAAGAGGTCGGGCTGGGGCGCGGGCGCCCCGGCGCTGGCGGCTCGGCTCACAGGGGCAGGTCGGCCTGGGCGCGCAGCGGCTCGACGCAGAAGCTGTGCCGCGGCGGTTCCTCGAACAGCACCTCGTTCGGCAGGGTCCCGTCGAGCCAGTGCATCACGTCGCGGCGGTGGATGATGACCCCGTGGCGCGACTGATAGGGGATGATGTCAGCGCCCGCCGCTATGGTGAGGATGCGATAGGAGAGCGGCCAGTCCGCGAGCGGCGGATCCCAGATCGCGGCGAGGTAGAAGAAATTGCCGCTGTCGAGCGTCACGCGGTAGCGGTGATCGCCCGTACCCATCCGGAAATCGGAAGCCGGGATCAGGCAGCGGCGCGCCGGGAAGGCCCGGCCCTCCGTGCGGACGAAGCGATAGTTGATACCGTCGTTGAATCTCGGGTCGGAACCCCATACCGCCGTGACCAGTTCGGTCTTGGTCGGATCATCGGTCTTGCGCCGGACGAGCAGCCGCTCGCCGCGGTCTACGGCCTCCGGATCAAAAGGGGTTGGCGTCAGGGTCACGACTGGAACATAATGAGAACGAAGTTGAGTCGCAAGTGCCAGGGGACGGCCGCACATGTGCAATGATTACAGGCTCGAGGTCGACATCGCGTCGATCGCCGAGGATTTTGACGGTCTCGAGATCAATATCGACATGCCCGAAGGCGCGCCGAACGTGCCCGCGCGCGAGGATGTCCGCATCACCGACACGGCGCCGATCGTGAAGAGCAGCGACGGCGCGGCCGCCGGATCGCTCGTCAACCGGCGCTGGAGCTGGCCGGGGCAAGGCGGCAAGCCGGTCTATAATGTGCGATCGGAGCGCCGCGATCTCGGCATGCAGCGATGCCTCGTCCTCTGCGACGGCTTCTACGAGTTCACCGACCCCACCGACCCGGCGCAGAAGCGTTTGGACAAATGGCTGTTCACGATGAAGGATCATCGCTGGTTCTGCATGGCGGGCGTGTGGCGCGACAGCCATGTCGGCGAAGCCTTCAGCCTCCTGACCATGGATGCCGGTCCCGACGTCGCGCCCTACCACCATCGCCAGATCATCCCGCTCGCGCGCGATCAATGGGCGGCCTGGCTCGATCCGCGCGTCCCGGCCGACGAGATATTGAAATGGCTCCCCGAGGGGAGCCTCGAGGTATCGCAAGTCTATGGAAAGCCGCCCGCGCAAGGCGCCCTCGCCCTATGACGAAGGAAGACGGGCTCGACCGGTTCGTAGAGGCGCAGGATCAAATCTATGCGCGAGCGCTCGGCGAGATTCGCCGGGGCCATAAGAGTTCGCACTGG
Source organism: Sphingomonadales bacterium (assembly GCA_017309275.1). Classification (GTDB taxonomy): domain Bacteria; phylum Pseudomonadota; class Alphaproteobacteria; order Sphingomonadales; family Sphingomonadaceae; genus Sphingopyxis. The sequence continues at coordinate 86,154 of JAFKLT010000044.1, forward strand.
ATGTGGTTCATTTTCCCGCAGCTTACGGGTCTGGGCCGGAGCGCGATGGCGAAGCTTTACGGTCTTGGCGGGGCCGATGAGGCGCAGGCCTATCTCGCGCACCCGCTTCTCGGCGCGCGCTATGTCGAATGCGTCGAGGCGCTTCAGGACCTGTCCGCGAGCGATCCGGTGGCCGTCTTTGGCGAGGTGGATGCCACGAAGCTGCGCTCGTCGCTGACCTTGTTCGAGGCGATGAGCGGGCGTCCGTTGTTCGCGGCCGCGCTCATGCGCTGGTTCGGCGGCGAGCGCGATGCGCGCACATTGGCCATGCTGACCGACGCCGGCAACATGATGCCGGAGCGGCTTTCCTAGCCCCGCGGATTTCGGAACAGCGGCAGCATCCGGTGCAGCACTTCGTCCTTGTCGAAGAAGTGATGCTTCAGTGCGCCAAGCACATGGAGCGCGAGCACGACATAGATGGCTTTCACCATGAGCTTGTGCAGGTCGCCTAGCTCGTCGGCGAGATTGTCGTTCAGCGGCAGGGGAAGGTTGGGCGCGGGCACGGCGCCGTAGAGCGGCACTTCGGGCGCGCCGCCGGCCGACGCCGCAGCCCAGCCGAGGAGCGGCGCGCCGATCATCAGCCCATAGAAGAGGACATGGGTGGTGCGCGCGAGCAGGCGCTCCCATGCAGGCATGCCGCCCGGAAACGCCGGCCACGGATGACCGAACCGCCACCCGAGACGGATGAGGCTGAGCGCGAGGATCGTGATGCCGACCGATTTGTGGAGCTGATAATAGCCGAGCTTTTCGCTGTCGGCGGCGTCCTCCATCCAGCCGCCGAAGGTCGCATTGGCGATGATGAGAATGGCGATCGTTCAGTGGAGGACGATCGAGACGGTCGAATAGCGGCTGTGATGTTCGCGCATGATGTCCTCGGTCAGAGCCTGTTGTTCAAATGCGCGAACGATAGGCCTGTTCCGTCAGGCACCGGCTATGTCCTTCTTGGGGGTGAGGATGAGCGTCCGTCCTTCGACGCGCCAGGCCTCAAGTGCGGACAGGAAGTTCATGCCGAGCACGTCGGTGGTTCCCATACCGGGCGAGATGACGACTTTCAGCTTCATCGCTTCGATCCCGCCGATCGTGAGATTGTCCACCGTCCCCGCATCGGCGCGAATGGTGCCGTTCGCCGTCTGCATCAGCAGCGGCACGAGCGTTGCGTCTGCCTTCACGCCGGCCGCCGCCGCCGTTGCCGGCGACAAGGCGGTCACGGTCGCGCCGCTGTCGACGAGCATGCGGCGCTCGGTTCCGTTGATCATGGCCTTCGCCCAGAAATGGCCGTCGCGTCCCATCGGAATGCGCACCTCGTCGCCGACGACCTCCTGACGGTCGAGCCCCAGGCTCGCGGTGATGCGCGACAGATTGGGGTCGAAGGGCGCCTGCTGAAGGATAAGGAAGATACCGAATGCGAGCAGTGCGAACGAGAAAAGCGCGCGGATCACGCGGCCGACATAAGGAATCTTGAACAGAGTGACGAGGATCAGCGCCGCGCCGACGGCGTAGATCGCGAGCGTCTGCCCGGAGAGGCCAGGCGCAAGGTCGGTGGGAATCGGCATATATTTCCTCGGCTTTACAGGGCGGAACGTGACGCGGCGCTGAATGATCCACAGCCGCTCGTCGCAGGCGCCTTGACGGACGTTCCGTGCGGGTGGAACATAAAGAGAACATTCGAGTCGATACCAGCATGAGCATGTTGCCCATTTCTTCGCTCCGGCCGCGTGCCGACGAGCTTGCCGCGCTTCGCGAAGCGGTCGCGCGCGTCGCCGCGTCGCGCGGTCCCGTGCTGCCGTTCGGCGTCGGCCCGCTCGATCATCTGCTCGCCGGGGGCGGTCTCGACGGCGCTGGCCTTCATGAGGTCGCGGGCGCGTCAGCGAGCTGGAGCGACGATGCCGCCGCGACGCTGTTTGCCGCCGGGATTGCCGCACGCTTCGCGGCCGCCCCCGGCGTCTCGGCGCTCTGGGCGCTGACGCGCTTCGATCTCTACGCCCCCGGACTGGAGCAGGCCGGGCTGGGCCCCGACCGGGTCCTTTATGCGCAGGGCCGGACCGACAAGGAATTGCTCGCGATGTGCGAGGATGCGCTGCGCGATGGCTCGCTTGCCTGCGTCATCGCCGAGGTAAAGGCGGCGGACCAGACGGCGACACGGCGGCTGCAGCTCGCGGCATCCGAGGGCAACACGCCCATGCTGCTCTACCGTCGCTATCGGCGCTACGGCCAATGTCCACTCGGCGATCCGTCGCTCGCGATGACCCGCTGGCGCATTGGAACGCTGCCGTCGGGGCGCCTCGCATCACCGGGCGTCGGGCGCGGGCGCTGGTCGGTCGAGCTCGTCCGCCAGCGCGGCGGGCCGCCTTTCTCCCTCGAACTGGAGGCGTGCGATGATCAGGGTCGCCTCGCTCTTCCTGCCGCAGCTCGCAGTCGAGCGATTGCGGCGGGCGGGGCGGCAATACACGCCGCCTGAACC
>JAFKLT010000045.1 GCA_017309275.1 Sphingomonadales bacterium
GACGCCCGACCGCCCCGCCGTCGGTTATTTCACCGTCGAGGGCGGCCCGCGCGACGTCCAGCTGGTGGCGGTCACCGCCGACCTGGCGCAGCGCGTCGAGATGCACGAGAGCGTCAAGGAAAATGGCGTGATGACCATGAAACCCTTGCTGCGCGCCGATGTGCCCGCGAAGGGCAAGCTCCAGTTCAAGCAGGGCGGCAAGCATCTGATGATCTGGAACATCAATGGCGCCGCCGTGCGTGCGGGCAAGCTGCCGATGCAGTTCGTGTTCACGAACAACAACAACGAGCGCATCCTGTTCGACCTGCCGATCAAGCCCGCGCCCGAGGCGGATGCCGGCGGCGAGGCGGCGATGGATCACAGCAAGATGGATCATGGCGCGATGGGAGCCGACGAGGCGCCGGCAGCGGACGCGGCCAAGAAATAATATAAGCGTGGCCGTTCCGCGTCGCTCGCAATGACGAAGGTCCGATAGTGCCGCGTCCCTCACGCCCGCTCACGACCGGGGAAATCGCGCTCGCGCGCAGCGTGTTCGGCGATGCGGTCGACTATGCCCGGGTGCGGGTGCGGCACTATAAGTGGATCTTCTTCCAGCCGCGCCGCATCGTCATGGCGCCGATGGGCGACCTGCATTTCCACCCGAAAGGCAGCGTCTATTGCGACGATTTTTCCTGCCCCGCGGGCGGCCGCGAGGAGGAATTGCGCGCCAAGGGGCTGTTCCTTCACGAAATGACGCACGTCTGGCAGGCGCAGCAGCGCGGGCGCTGGTATCTGGTGCTGATGCGCCATCCCTTCGCCACCTATGACTATAGCCTCAAGCCCGGATGGCCGCTGGAGCGCTATGGGCTGGAACAGCAGGCCGAAATCGTGCGGCATTATTGGTTGCTGACGCAGGGCGTGACGGTCGGCGGCGCGCCCGACGCGGCGGCTTATCGCGCCATATTGCCCGCCGCCTGGGGAAGGTGATGAGCGATTTCGAGTTCGTCTTTGCGCTGTACAGCCTGCTGCTCGGCCTATCGATGGTCGAACTGCTCGGCGGGCTCGGCCGCGCGCTGGAGGTGCGGTTCGCGGCCGAAGCGGGGCGCGAAAAATTCGCGATCGGCTGGCTGACGCCGCTTCTCGCGATCTTCGTGATGCTCGACCTGCTGTCCTTCTGGCAGGCGGCGTGGACGGTGCGCGGCGATATCGCGGTGTCGGGATCGACGCTGATGGCGGTCGCGACCTTTGCCAGCCTCTATTTCCTGGCCGCGCGGCTCGTCTTTCCGTCGCATCCCGAAGGCTTCGCGAATCTCGACACCCATTATTTCCGCGTCCGGCGCGTCGTGCTGGGGCTGCTGCTCGTCCTGCTCGCCGCGCAGCTGCTCTTCTATCTGTCGCATCCGGTGCTGGTCGCCGCTTTCCATCATCCGCTGGTGTGGGGTCTGACGCTGATCCTGGCGGCACTGATGGTGGGGGCGATGCTCACCCGGGGCGTGCGCGCGAGCATCGCCGTGCTGACCGTGCTGATCGCGCGTTACGTCATTGTCTATCTGCTATGATCGCATAGGATCGCGCACCCGAAGCCTGTAACCGAAGCCCGTAACCGAAGCCGCAACCAAGGAAGTGCCCGCCATGCCCGAAGTCCTCGACCGCTTCCGTTCCTCGACCTGGGGCTGGCTGCGCGGGACGCTGCTCGGCTGGCTGACGCTGCTTCTCTGCCTGGTCGGCGTCGGCTTTCTGATCATCCTGGTCCAATGGATCCGCAATCTCGACGTCACCTATGAACTGACCGAGGACAGGCTGATCCTGCGCAAGGGCATCTTCGTCAAAAGCATCGACGAGATCGAACTCTATCGCGTCAAGGACGTGCGGATGGACTTCACCCTCGTCAATCAATGGGCGGGGATCGGCACGATCAGCATCGATTCGAGCGACGAGACGACGCGCGCGGGCGCGCTGGTCATGCCGCATGTCGAGCGCGCGGCCGAACGGCGCGAAGAATTGCGCCGGCTGGTCGACGCCGCGCGGCAAAAGCGGCGCGTGCGCGAACTCGATGTCGCCAGCGATCTCTGACGCGATATTTATCGGCTAGCCAGAATGGCGGTGTTCGATCTATGTTCCGCCAATGGACATCATCGCACTCGCCGTCGCCGTCGTTGCCCTGTTTCTGGGGGGACTGATCGGCTGGTTGCTCGCGGGGCGGCATGCCGGCGGGCTGAAGGCCGAACGCGACGGCTTGTCCGAACGTTTCAGAACCGCCGTGACCGACCTGGCGGCCGAGGCCGATGCACGCAAGGCGGCCGACCTGAAGCTCGCCGCGCTGCTCGCCGAACAGAAGGCCCGCGACGAGGCGCATGATGCGCAGATCGCGCAGCTTCGCGACGCGCAGGCGGCGCTGACCGCGCAGTTTCGCGAAGTCGGCCAGACGATGCTGGGCGAGGCGCAAAAGGCCTTTCTCGAACGCGCCGACGCACGCTTTCGGCAGAGCGAGGAAACGGCGGGGCAGAACCTGAAAGCCTTGTTGTCGCCCGTGCACGACCGGCTGCAGAAATATGAGGAGGCGGTGGGCAAGGTCGAGGCCGAACGCCGCGATGCCTTTGGCCTGCTCCACGGCCAGATCGCGGCGATGCGCGAGGGGACCGAGCGCGTGTCGAGCGAGGCGGCGAAGCTGGTCAACGCGCTGCGCAACGCGCCGAAGGCGCGCGGGCGCTGGGGCGAGCAGCAGCTTCGCAACGTGCTGGAAAGCTGCGGCCTGTCCGAACATGCCGATTTCCAGACCGAGGTCAGCGTCGCCGACGGCGACGGTGGGCGCCTGCGTCCCGACGTCGTCGTCAAGGTGCCGGGCGGACAGAGCCTGGTCATCGATGCCAAGGTGTCGCTGAACGCCTATCAGGACGCGTTCGGCGCGGTCGACGAGGGCGAGAAGGCGGCGCATCTGGCCGCGCACGCCGTCGCGATGAAAGCGCATGTGAACACGCTCGGCGCCAAATCCTATTGGAACCAGTTCGAGGACACCCCCGACTTCGTCGTGATGTTCGTTCCCGGCGAGCATTTCCTTGCCGCCGCGCTCGATCAGGATCACGAGCTTTGGGACTATGCGTTCGAACGCAAGGTGCTGCTCGCCACGCCGACGAACCTCATCGCGATCGCGCGCACCGTTGCGGCGGTGTGGCGGCAGGAGAAGCTGGCGGGGCAGGCGCGCGAGATCGCGGCGCTGGGCAAGGAGCTTTATGCGCGCATGTCGGTGATGGGGTCGCATATCGCGCGCGTCGGCAAGAATCTGGACCAGGCGACCGGCGCGTACAACGCCTTCGTCGGCAGCTTCGAATCGCAGGTGCTGACGCAGGCGAAGCGTTTCGAGGCGCTGGACGTCGAAACCGGCGACAAGGAAATCCCGTCGCTTCCGGTCGCCGAACAGGCGGCGCGCCCGCTGGCGAAGCTGTCGGGCGGGGGCGGCGCGAACGACTAGATCGCGCGCTTCAGCACCGCCGTCTGTCCGTCGGCGCCGCCGATCTCCATCGTGCCGTCGGTCGGAAAGCTGAGGCTCACCGGCGCGGACATCAGTTTGAAGAAGGCGTTCTCCTGCGCCATGCCGGCGCCGGGGCACGCCATCTTCGTCGACATCAACGGCCCCGCGGTCAATTTGCGGCCGTCGGCGGTGTAGCTGCCCGAAAAGCGATTGCATCCCGCGCTGCCGCTGATCCGCGTGCCGTCGAAGCTCAGCGATGTCGGCCGGTCGGCGGCAACCGCCACGCCGCCGATCGACACGAAGCGCCAGTTCGATCCGGCGAGCGTATCGGGCGGAAGAATGGCCCCGCCGCAGCCCTGCACGCTCTTTCCGTCGGCGACGACGCGCACCGTGTCGGCATAGCGGCGGTCGCTCATCCCGTCGCTGCAGGGCGCATGCTTGATCACGACCGCCAGCCGGCCGGCGGCATAGACCTCGCCGTTCATCGACGCTTTCGCGCCGGGGTTCGGCACGACGATCTTCGTCTCGCCATAGTCGCCGGCATAGGTGAGCCGCGTCGGGGTGATCTCCAGCGTCCAGCCGGGCTCGGTGCCGATCGCCATATAGGCGGCGGCGGGCGGCGCGGGCGGTTGCGGGCCCTGTGCGGCGGGCATGCAGGCTGCCAGCGACAGGGCGCAGGGGAGGGTGGTGAGGAGGAGGAAGGGCTTGGTCATGCGGCACTCCATGATCTCGCGCGACGCGGCGCGGCGGGGAGGACGGGCGCATAATAGCATGGAGTTGGCGCCGGGCTTAACCGAAACGCCATGCTGCATTCAGCTTCGGCGCTGGTTCAGCACCTCATAGGCCATCACCGCGGCCGCGACCGCGGCGTTCAGGCTGTCGGCCTTGCCCATCATCGGCATCTTTACGCGCACATCGGCGGCGGCGGCATATTCGGGCGGCATGCCCTGCGATTCGTTGCCGATCAGGATGAAGGTCGGCGCGGCGTAGCGCACCGCCTGATAATCCTGTGTATCGTCGCCCAGCCATGTCGCGACCAGCTCGCCCTTCCCCTCGCGCAGCCAGGGCAGGAATTCCTGCCACCGCGCCTGCACCAGCCGCTGGGTAAAGATCGCCCCCATGCTCGCGCGCACGGCTTCGACCGCATAGGGATCGGTCGATTCGTCGAGCAGGATCAACCCGCCCGCGCCGACGGCGTCGCTGGTGCGCAGCATCGTGCCGAGGTTGCCCGGATCGCGCAGCCGCTCGGCGACGAGCCAGATCGGCGCGGCGTCGCGGTCGATGTCGGCCAGCGCGGTCTTCGGTTCGGCATAGATGCCGACGATCGTCTGCGGATTGTCCTTGCCCGACAGCTTCGACAGGATGGCGGGCGTGGTGTCGACCACCTCGCCGCCGCTTTCCAGCGTCGCGTCGACCAGCGCCTGCGTCAGCGGGTGCGCCGCGCCCTCGTCGGCCAGGAACAGCCATTGCGGCAGAACCCCCGCCTCGCGCGCTTCGGTCGCGATGCGCAGCCCCTCGGCCAGGAACAGTCCCTCGGCCCGCCGATGCCGCTTCTCGCGCAGCAGGCGCATCCGCTTGACCAGCGGATTGGAAAGGCTTTCGATACGGGAACGGCGGCCGGTGGCCATCGGATCAATCCTCGCCGAAGCTGTCCTTGACCAGCCCGACCAGCTTGAGCAGCGCCGCGTCCGCGCCATCGCCGCTCGTATGGATCGTGATGCTGTCGCCCTTCGCGGCGCCGAGCATCATCAGGCCCATGATCGACGTGCCGTTGACGCGCGATCCGCCCTTTTCGACCTCGACGCTCACCGTTTCGGGCAGGCGGCTGACGAACGTCACGAACTTCGCGCTGGCGCGTGCATGCAGCCCGCGCTGGTTCGTAATTTCGACCGTCTCGCTGTTCTCGCTCATGGTCCCACTCCCAGCATTTCCGATGCGACCGAAATATATTTCTGGCCAGCTTCTTTGGCTGCGATCACGGCGGCGCGCAATTCCATCGTCTTGCGCGCGCTTTCCAGCCGGATCAGCATCGGAAGATTGACGCCCGCGATCACTTCGGTGCGCCCGCTTTCGAGCAGGCTGATCGCGAGGTTCGAGGGGGTGCCGCCGAACAGGTCGGTCAGCATGATGACGCCGCGGCCTTCGTCGACCTTGCGGATCGCGTCGGCGATTTCCTTGCGGCGCATCTCCATATTGTCGTTCGGGCCGATGCATACGGTCGCGATCGCGCGTTGCGGGCCGACGACATGTTCCATCGCGCGCACCATCTCTTCGGCAAGGCGGCCGTGGGTGACGAGGACCATTCCGAGCAGCGGCAGAGCTTTATCGACGGCCATGAAATCGGGACCCTTATGCTTTTCTGTCGCCGGATGCGGATGCTGCAGGCGGGGGCTTGCCCTCAAGCCCATCTTGCGGCGCGGAGTCAAGATTGCGGTGGGTCACGGTCGGCTCATGGCCGGCGTTGCGTAGCGTTTGGGCAACACGCTGCGCGACATGGACCGAACGATGCCGACCGCCGGTGCAGCCGAAGGCGATGGTGACATAGCTTTTGCCCTCGGCGCGATAACGCGGCAGCAGCGTCAGGATCAGCGTCTCGATCTGCGCCAGGCTGTCGGCATAGGCGGGGTCGGCGATCACATAGGCGGCGACGTCGGCGTCCAGGCCCGTACCCGGCTTCAGCCTGGGGTCCCAATGCGGATTGCGCAGATAGCGCATGTCGAACACCAGGTCGGCGTTGCGCGGCAGCCCGCGCGCAAAGCCAAAGCTCAGCACATTGAGGACCGGCTCGTCGTCCCCGGTATCGGCGAATCGCTGGCGAATTTCCTGTTGCAGGTCGTTGCTGCTGTAATTGGTGGTGTCGATGACATGCTCGGCCCAGCGGCGGAGCGGCTCCATCATCTCGCGTTCGCGGGCGATGCCGTCGGCGGCGGGGCGATCCTCGGCCATCGGGTGGCGCCGGCGCGTTTCGGAAAAGCGGCGCTCAAGTTCGGCACCCGCGCAGTCGAGGAACAAAGTCTGGATGTCGCGGCCGCCGTCCTCGCGCAATTCCTTGATCCGCTTGACCAGCAGCGGCGGGCGAAAGCCGCGGCTGCGGCTGTCGATCCCGACGGCGATCGGGCGATTGGCCTCGCTGCGCCGCGCCGGCGCGTCGATCAGCGCCTCGAGCAGCGCGAGCGGAAGATTGTCGACGACCTCCCAGCCCAGATCCTCCAGAACCTTGAGCACGGTCGATTTGCCCGCGCCCGACAGGCCGGTGACCAGCAACAGCCGTGGTTCTGCCGCGTCGCTCATGCGCCGGGCGCCAACCGTTCGAGCGCGAGCATGATCTTGATCGGAGCCGACGCCTCGAAGGCCGAAAGCAGCAGCGCGGGGAGCGGATGACCCGCCACCATCTCCACCTGGTTGATCACGGGCATGCGGTCATAGCGGTCGGTGAGGCGCACCGCGAGCGCCAGCGGCACGGGCGCGGTCCACGGTCGGTCGATGATGCCGATGCCGCGCACCTCCAGCTTTCCAGCCAGATTTTCGGGCGGGCGGCACCATAGCCGTTCGCGATCGTACCAGATGTCGCAGCGATCGTCGGCGACCAGCCGCGCGCCGCGATCGATCAGCCGCAGCGCGAGGTCGGATTTTCCCTGTCCGGAATTACCCAGAATCAGCACGCCTCCACTTCCCGCCGCAACGCAGCTGGCATGGATATTGACGATCTCGGGCTTGGTCCGGCTCGGGAGCATTGCACAGGCTTAACGACGATGTTGCAGTGCCGCAAGATTGATAGGGGTCGTGTTAAGCGCGTTCGTCACTGCCGTCGCGCGCCGGCAGGGTGATCAGCAGGCTGGCGCCCTGCTTGCCGTCGTCGCGATCGCGGGCCGAAATCGTCCCGCCATGCCCCTCGATGATCGTCCGCGCGATCGCCAGGCCCAGGCCGCTGTGGCGCCCAAAGGCCTCTCCCTTCGGCCGTTCGCTGTGGAAACGGCGGAAGATGGCTTCGCGCTGCGCCGGCTCGATCCCCGGTCCGTCATCGTCGACGCGGACGTGGACCTCGTCGCCCAATCGCGTCGCGGCGATGCAGACGAGGCCGTCGGGCGGCGAAAAGCTGATCGCATTGTCGATGATATTGTCGATCGCGCGTTCCAGCCGATGACCGTCGCCCGCCACGGTCGTCGTATCCTTGCGCGGGCGGGCGAAGGCGATGCGCGGCACCGGGCCGCTTTGCCCGGCGCGCGCGGCGCGACCCGCCAGCATCGATTCGATCATCATGCCGACGTCGACCGGCTCGAACAGCGTGCGCGACAATTGCGCATCGACGCGGCTCGCCTCGCTGATGTCGCTGACCAGCCGGTCGAGCCGCCGGACATCCTCGTCGGCGATCGCCAGCAATTGCGTGCGCTGTTCGTCGGATTGCACCCGGCCCAGCCCCTCGATCGCAGATCGGACCGAAGCGATGGGATTTTTGAGCTCGTGCGTGACGTCGGCGGCGAAATGCTCGCCGGCATCGATCCGCTCGCGCAGCGCCTGCGTCATGTCGCTCAGCGCGCGCGCGAGCGTTCCGATCTCGTCGCGGCGGCTCGGCAGGCGGGGCACGACGACCTCGCGCGCGCGGCCCAGCCGGACGCGGACGGCGGCGCGCGCGAGCCGGCGCAGCGGGCGGACGATCGTGCGGGCAAGGAACAGCGACAACAGGATCGACGCCATCAGGACCGTCGCGACGACGAGGGCGAGGCGGAATCGCTCGGCGCGCACCGTCTTGGTGATGTCGCGCGCATTGAGCGTCATCAGCATGACCTCGGGCGTGTCGAGGTCGACGATTCGCGTCGCGCTGAGCAGCGGAGTGCGTTCGGGGGCGTAGCGGAAGCGGCTGGACTCCCGCCCGGTCTTCATCGTTTCGGCGACTTCGGGCCAGGACGCGCCGCGATCGACCGCCGGTTCCTCGAACTCGGGATAGGTGGGTGCGCCGACGATCCAGTCGATGCCGCGGTCCATCGCGCGCGCCGCGTCGCGTTTCCAGGGCTGAAGGTCCGGGTCGCGCAGCGTATAGGTCGGGGGACGGCCCGCGAAGCTGTCGTCCAGCTTGCGACCTTCGGCGTCATAGAAGCGCAGGCGCGATTCGGTCGCCTGGGTGAACTGGTCGATCAGGTGCTGCCGCTGGTCGGGCCGCGCCGCCTCCAGCGCTTCGTCGAGCTGCGCGAGTTGGTCCTGCATGACGTCGACGCGCGTGTCGACCAGCCGGCTGCGATAGGTGTCGAGATAGAAGAAGCCACCGCCGAACAGCACGATCGCCAGGATGTTCACCGCCAGGATGCGCGTCGTCAGCGACCAGCGCGCCGACCAAACCAGCGGCGCTTCCTCCTGCTCGGCGGCAGTCGCGTCGGCGGACGACCTACCCATCGTCGGAGAAGCGGTAGCCCGCGCCATAGAGGGTGGCGATCGCGTCGAATTCGGGGTCGACCTCGCGGAACTTGCGGCGCAGGCGCTTGATGTGGCTGTCGATCGTGCGGTCGTCGATATAGACGTCGTCCTGATAGGCCGCGTCCATCAACTGGTTGCGGCTGCGCACGATGCCGGGGCGCGACGCCAGCGTTTCCAGGATCAGGAATTCGGTGACGGTCAGCGTGACGTCCTTGCCGTCCCAGCCGACCTTGTGCCGCGCCGGATCCATCTGCAGCCGCCCGCGCGTGATCGGTTCGGCGACAGGCTCGTCATCCTCGCTCGGCGCTGCGCGGTTGAGCTCGACGCGGCGCAGGATCGCGCGGATGCGTGCGATCACCAGGCGCTGCGAAAAGGGTTTGGCGATATAATCGTCCGCACCCATCGCCAGGCCCAGCGCCTCGTCGATCTCGTCGTCCTTGCTGGTCAGGAAGATCACGGGAAGCTGGCTTTTCTCGCGCAGCCGGCGCAGCAGTTCCAGCCCGTCCATCCGCGGCATCTTCACGTCGAACACCGCCAAGTCGGGCGGGTTGTCGATCAGCGGCTTCAGGGCGGCCTCGCCGTCCGAATAGACGCGCGTGACAAAGCCTTCGGCCTGTAACGCGATCGACAGGGACTGGAGGATGTTGCGGTCGTCGTCGACCAGCGCGATGGTTGCCGTCATGCTCTTTCCAGTGGGGCGGACCCGGGCAGGAACTAGCCTATCTGCGGCGCCGTCACAACCGCGTGCGGCCAAACAGTTCCGGAACGAAACGCCCCTCCGCTACTCGTCGCGGCTTTGCCATATTGTGCCAGGCAAAACGGCTTTAATCTTTTGACCTGCCCCCTCATGCTCGCTAACGCGACAGGGATTTCGGAATCGACGCTACGTCGGCACCCCATGTTCATGCGGGCCTCCGCCTTTTCATGGCATGTGTTGCATACCTATGCAGTGGCGCGGACCGAGCAAGGGAAAGGCGAAGGCAAATGACCAAGGTTGTGATCGGCACGGACGCCGTCGAGACAAAGGCGGATGTGGCCGAAAACTGGGGCACGTCGGCCCTTATCGAAGATGCCGTGCGCCATGACGAAGGCCTGCTCGCCAAGGACGGCCCGCTCGTCGTCCAGACCGGCAAGCACACCGGTCGCAGCGCCAAGGACAAGTTCATCGTCCAGGACGACGAAACGCGCGACACCATCTGGTGGGGCAAGACGAACGTTCCGATGACGCCCGACCATTTCGCGGCGCTCAAGGCCGACTTCTTCGCGCACATGGCCGAACGCCCGCGCCTCTATCGCCAGCAGCTGTTCGGCGGCTCGCAGCCCGAACATCGCGTGGGCGTGCAGGTCATCACCGAATTCGCATGGCACAGCCAGTTCATCCGCACGCTCCTCTGCCGTCCGACCGCGGCCGAGCTGGCGGCGTTCGCGGCCGAATATACGATCATCGACCTGCCGAGCTTCCGCGCCGATCCGGCGAAGCATGGCTCGCGCACCGAAACGGTGATCGCGGTCAATTTCACCGAAAAGCTGATCCTGATCGGCGGCACGCAGTATGCCGGCGAGATGAAGAAGTCGGTGTTCGGCATCCTCAACTATCTGCTCCCCGTAAAGGGCGTGATGCCGATGCACTGTTCGGCCAACATCGGCGCGAACGGCGACACCGCAGTTTTCTTCGGCCTGTCGGGCACCGGCAAGACGACCCTGTCGGCCGACGCCTCGCGCACGCTGATCGGCGATGACGAGCATGGCTGGTCGGACACCGCGGTCTTCAATTTCGAGGGCGGCTGCTATGCCAAGATGATTCGCCTCTCGCCCGAGGCCGAGCCCGAAATTTTCGCGACCACCAAACGCTTCGGCACGGTGCTCGAGAATGTCGTCATGGATTCCGCGACGCGTGAGCTCGATTTCGACGATGCCACGCTGGCCGAAAACAGCCGCGGTTCGTATCCGATCGACTTCATCCCGAACACGTCGGAAAAGAATCTCGGCCCGGTGCCGAAGAACATCATCTTCCTGACCGCGGACGCCTATGGCGTGCTGCCTCCGATCGCGAAGCTGACGCCCGACCAGGCGATGTATCACTTCCTTTCCGGCTACACCGCGCGCGTCGCGGGGACCGAGATCGGCGTGACCGAGCCCGAGGCGACCTTCTCGACCTGTTTCGGCGCGCCCTTCATGCCGCGCCATCCGTCGGTCTATGGCAACCTGCTCAAGGAGCGCATCGCCAAGGGCGGCGTGCAGTGCTGGCTGGTCAACACCGGCTGGACCGGCGGCATGGCGACGATGGACGGCATCAAGCGCATGCCGATCAAGGCGACCCGCGCGCTGCTCAACGCCGCGCTCGACGGCAGCCTGAACGACGCCGAATTCCACAAGGATCCGAATTTCGGTTTCCAGGTTCCCGTTGCGGTTCCGGGTGTCGACAGCGGCCTTCTCGACCCGCGCGAAGCCTGGGCCGACAAGGACGCCTATGATCGCACCGCCCAAGCGCTCGTCCAGCAATTCATCGATAATTTCGCGCAATTCGCGGACCATGTCGACGAAGGCGTCCGCCAGGCGGCACCGCAGGCGGCCGTCGCAGCATAATCTCACCCGGATCGCTTCCGGGTGGCGTATCACCCGGAAGGACCGGAAAGATGACCACCGAATACAGCCCGCGACTCTTCGCGGACGATCATGAAATCAGCGCGATCGGCGAAGGCCTGCTCGCGCGCACCCTCCCGCGCGAGGCGTGGACGCACGAGGCGCATCTCGGCGCGTGCCTGTGGCTGCTCGCCGAACGCCCCGACATCGACGTCGATGCCGAGATCGCGGGGATCATTCGCGGCTTCAACGAAAGCGTCGGCGGCGTGAACGACGACAGCCAGGGCTATCACGACAGCATCACCCGCGCCTATGTCGCGGGCGTGCGGCTGTTCCTGGCGGAAACCGGCGAGACCGGCCTTGCCGGGCGCGTCAACGCGATGCTGCTCTCCGACGTCGGCCGCCGCGACTGGCCGCTGCGCTTCTACAGCCGCGAGCTGCTGTTTTCGGTGCCCGCGCGGCGGGGGTATGTGGCGCCCGACCTCGCGCCCCTGCCCTGATCGTCATTGCCCTGATCGTCATTGCTTCCCCGGCCTTCGCCGGGGTCGCGATGACGCGGCTTACCCCTTCGCGACCGCGATATATTCGTCGACATTCTTGGCGAGCACGTCGAGCGGGACGTTGCCGCCCTTGACCACCGTGTCGTCGAAATCGCGCAGGTCGTATTTGGCGCCCAGCGCCGCCTGCGCGCGGCCGCGCTGGCGCACAATCTCGCTGTGCCCGACCTTGTAGCCGCACGCCTGGCCGACCCAGCTGCAATAACGGTCGACCTCGCTTGAGACTTCCAGCGGGTTCGAGCCGTTTTCCTTCACGAAGAAATCGACGCCCTGCTCGCGCGTCCAGCGCTTGGCGTGGATGCCCGTGTCGACGACCAGGCGGCACGCGCGGAAGGCGAGCGACTGGAGGTAGCCGAGCCGCCCGACCTCGAAATCGTCATAGAGGCCCAGCTCGTCGGCAAGCTGTTCGGCATAGAGGGCCCAGCCTTCCGAATAGGCGTTGAACGCCAGCATCGTGCGGATCAGCGGCATGCTGTGCGCATATTCGCCCTGCCACGCATGGCCCGGGATCGCCTCGTGCATCGTCAGGTCGGGCAGCGAATATTTGCTGTGCAGCTCGGTCGTGCGCAGGTTGATCCAGAAACGTCCGGGAATGCTGCCGTCGATCGATCCCGCGCCGCCATAGGCCGCGGGCGCGCCGGGTTCCTCGGCCAGCGGCAGGCGCTTCACTTCGACATTGCCCTTCACCAGCGTGCGGAAGGCGCGGGGCAGCTGCGCGCGGATCTTGCCGAGCCAGGTCTGGATATAGGCGACGATCTCGGCGCGACCCTGGTCGTTGTCGGGGAATTTGAAGCGCGGATCCTTCGCCAGCTCGTTCATCCGGTCGCCGACCGAGCCGTTGGTATAGCCAAGCTTGCGCAGGATCGGGTCCATCTGGCCGTGCAGTTCGGCAAGCTGCTCGCGGCCCATCGCATGGACCTCGTCGGGGGTCATGCGCGTCGTCGTCGAGGCGCGCAGCGCCCAGGCGTAGAATTCGTCGCCATGCGGCCGCGCCCACATGCCTGCGTCCATCGTGGCTTTCGGGCGCTGCGCCTTCAGCTCGGCAAGCTGGCGCTCCAGCGCCGCCGCGACCGGACCCTGCACGATCTTCGACGACCGCGCCGACCAGTCGCCCGCGATCTTCGCCTCGCCGGTGCGGCGGACCAGGCTTTCGACCATCGACCCGCCGCCCTTCGCGTCGGCGAGGCTCGCCTCCATCTGCTTGACCGCCTTGTCGATCAGGAAGCCGGGGGCGATCAGCCCGTGTGCACCCGCGGCCTTCAACCGGTCCGTCTCGCCGTCGAGTACGCCGGGAAAGGCGTTGAGGCGCGACAGATAGGCCTCTGCGTCGGGCGCGCTCTTCACCGGATGGTCGCTGTCGAGGAATTTCGGAATGTCGAGATAGGCGCCGACATTCTGGATGACGACATAGGGCGTGTTGCGCCAGCCGCCGACCGCGACGTCGCCATAGGGCTGGGCAAAGCCGTCGATCGCGACGCTGTACGCGCTGTCGACGACCGCCAGGCTGGTGCGCATCGCATGGTCGAGCCCGTCGGTCTTGAGCGCGCGGATACGTGCCACATCGGCCTTCAGCGTGTCCGCGACCGCCGTCATCCCGGCAGCGGAGCGATCGCCGAGCTGCCCGCGCATCGCGGCGCGCGCACCGGTATCGATGCCCAGCGAGGTCGCGCCCTCGGGCGAGAGCGCCAGAAGATTGTCGGCGATCGAATCGAGCAGGGTCGCGGCAGGCGATTTCGCCCGGCCGGCGGTCGCGATCGTCTCTGCGGCGGCCGGTCCCGCGATGGCGATGCCCGCCGCGCCCGCGCCCAGGGCGGCGAGGGTCTGGCGGCGGCTGACGGGGGTGGAAAGCGTATCGTGCACTGGCGGCTCCCTCGGCGACTTCGTTTCTGTTGAAACCTGTCTAGGGGGCCGCGCGCGCCGGTCAACGAAAAGGGGCCGGGAAGGCTTGCGCGCTCCCGACCCCTGTCGAAAATTATCGACCGTCTATCAGTCGGTCAGGTCGGCCGGCACCTTGCCGCCATTGGCGGCGAGTTCGCGCATCACCGCCTTGTGCAGCCATATGTTCATCTCGGCGCTGCCGTCGAGTTCGCCGGTATAGCCCAGCTCCTGCGCCAGCTCCTTGCGGTTGGCGAGGCTCGAATCGATGCCGAGCAGCTTCATCAGGTCGACGATCGAGGTGCGCCAGTTGAGCGGCTGGCCGGCATTCGCGGCCTCTGCGGTCAGGATCGCGTCGACATCGACTTCGGCGGCGGGAGCCGCGGGGGCGGAGGCCATGGCGTCGGCCGCGGCCTCGACCCCGGCGCTGAAAGGGCTGGCGGTCGGATTGGCGGGAGCAGGCTCTGCAGCCTCTGCCTTCTTGCCGAAAATCGCGTCCTTGATCTTGCTGAAAATGCTCATCTCTTTGCTCCCACTGAATGTGCGGCGAGTCCGGGACCGGTCGAGTCGCGGGGTCGCATGATGGAACTATGCATTTGAAAATGACAGCGAAATGAACGGCTCGTCCTCCACCCTGCCGCTGGTATAAGAATGCATGTGGCGCTGTTTCGATCCGTGCCTTTGTGGGAGACCGAGCAATGAATTTGACCGACATTCTGGCGCAGGCCGGCGGCATCGAATCGATGGCCAAGGAACTGGGCGTGCCGCCCGCCCTGGCGAAGCAGGGCGCCGAGGCGCTGCTGCCGGCGATCCTGGGCGGTTTCAAGAAACAGGCCGAGGGTAGCGGCGGCGTCGAAGGGCTCGGCGGGCTTTTGGGCCAGCTCGGCGGCGGCGGCCTGCTCGATGCGGTGCTCGGATCGCAGCCGACTCCGACCGATTCGGGCAACGACGTGCTCGGACAGATATTCGGAACCAAAGACGTCAGCCGCACGGTTGCCGATCATGCCGCGGGCCAGACCGGCATCGATTCGGGGCTGCTCAAGAAGATGCTGCCGATCCTCGCGATGATGGTCGCGGGCTATATGGCGAAGCAAGGCGGGCAGGGCCAGGGCGGCGGCGGCCTGGGCGATCTGATCGGCGGCGCGCTCGGCGGTGGCGGATCGACCGGGGGCCTCGGCAGCGTGCTCGGCAATGTGCTTGGAGGCAGCGGCGGAACGGGTGGCGGCCTCGGCGGCCTGGGCAAGCTCATCGACCTGAACGGCGACGGCAACCCGCTCGACGACATCCTCGGCATGGCCGGGAAATTGCGCGGGTGACCCGCCCCCCTCCCGATCGTGGGAGGGGAGGGGCCTATGCCGCCATCAGGCGGATTTGTTCGCGAAAATCCTCATGCGCGCCGATTCGTCCGCGCATGGGGGTAACGGCATCGCTGCCGTCACCATCGCCTTCCTCGAACAGCGCGCAGGCCGCTTCGCCGCCGCGCGCGACGCTATAGCGCTGCGCCACCTTGCCGGTCGGCCGAAAGCCGAGCTTGCGGAGCACCGCCCCCGACGCGGGATTGTCGATGAAGTGGCCGGCCGACAGCTTCGGCAGGTTCATCGCACGGGCGATGCGGACGAGTTGGCGCCCGGCCTCGGTCGCGAAGCCGAGGCCCCAATAGGGACGCGCGATCCAATAGCCCATTTCCAGTTCACCCTCGGGACTCGGCGATATGCCGCAGCCGCCCACGAGGCGGGGCGCCCCGCCGGTGCGGGCAAAGATCAGGAAGCGCGGCTGATCGGGGTCGACCGGCAGGCGCAGGAATTTCTGTGCCTCTTCCTCACCATAGGGCCAGGGTGCGCGGGCAAGGTTGCGGACGACGGCTTCCTCGCCGATCGCCTGCGCAAGGGCGGGGGCATCTTCCTGCCAGCCGGGCCGCAGCAACAATCTTTCGGTACGCGCGAACATCGTATCACTCCCATTTGCCTGTCGCCCTGACGCCAGTTGGTGACGCTTTGACGACATTCGATAGAGAGGGAGATGGATGGCCCTGTTTTCGCGTCTGAAATCCGGGGCACCGGAAATTCGGACAAGAAAAAAGGGAGAAGGGGGGTGACCCGTCTCCCTCTTTTCGAACTTTGTTCCCGCATCAGCGGAAAGGACCGTTCCGGGTCATCCCTGGTGGACGACCCGTACAAAGTCGTCCTTTATTCGGCGGCTTCCGCCATGGCGTCGACCGACACATATTTGCGGCCAAGCTTGCCATCGTGGAATCGGACATGGCCGTCGGCGGTGGCGAACAGCGTGTGGTCCTTGCCGATGCCGACGTTGACGCCCGGGTACACCTTGGTGCCGCGCTGGCGCACGATAATGTTGCCGCCGATCACTTCCTGACCGCCGAACTTCTTCACGCCAAGGCGCTTGGCTTGCGAGTCGCGACCGTTGCGCGACGAACCGCCTGCTTTCTTATGTGCCATGACCTAAACTCCTTATCTCGTTCCGGGGGCCGAGCTGCGTTGCCGCGCTCAGGCTTCCTTCTTGGGGGCCGCCTTCTTGGCAGCGGGCTTCTTTTCGGCGGCTTCGGCCTTCGGGGCAGCAGCCTTCTTCGGCGCGGCGGCCTTCTTCTCGGCGGCGGGCGCAGCGGCGACTTCGGCAGCCGGGGCTGCTTCGGCCTTCGGCGCGGCTTCCTTCTTCGGCGCGGCCTTCTTGGCTTCGCCGACGGCCAGGATGCGCAGCAGCGTCAGCGACTGGCGGTGGCCATTGCGGCGACGATAGTTGTGCCGACGGCGCTTCTTGAAGACGATGACCTTTTCGCCACGGGTCTGGGCGATGATCTCGGCCGAAACGGTCAGACCCTTCGCATCCTTCACCTCGCCGCCGTCGCCGGCCAGCAGGACGTCGCCCAGCGACACGGTGTCACCGGCTTCACCATCGATCTTCTCGACGGCGATCTTGTCTCCGGCGGCAACGCGATACTGCTTTCCGCCCGTGCGCACGATTGCGAACATGGTCTTCCATCCAATCAGAAACTAGAACACCCGCGCTGCCAGTTGCCCGCCGAAGCAGGCGACTTTTCCGGCATGCGGGAAAGTCAGCGCCACTAGCGTTCAATGCTGAAGCTGTCAACCGCATATTTCCGTGCTTTTTAAGGAAAAAGGACGGGGCGGTGCGTGCGGCGGGCGCTGCGCCGATTCGGCACTTGCTGCAAGGCGCCGGCGCTCATATCAGGGTCGGTGATGAAGCGCGCGCTCCTTTTTCCTTTGCTGATGGCCGGGCTGTCGTTGTCGGCATGCGCCGGCGCGGTGGGTGGCGGGGCTGCTGCGCCCTCGCTGGCCAAGCGTCCGGTCGAAGGGCGCTTCGACGTCGCGCCGCCCAGCGTCGCGGTTACGCCGCCGGGGCCGTTGCCCGCCGACCTTGCGGGCCGCCTCGCGCGCTGGGATGCCGACGGCACCGCCGCGCAACAGGCCTTTGCCGCCGAACGCGGGACGACCGCGTCGCTCGTCTCCGCCGCCGCGGGTGCGCCGATCGCCAGCGAACGCTGGGTGGTCGCGCAGCAGGCGATCTCGCGCCTGATCGCGGCCCGTGCGCCGCTTACCGCCGCGCTCGCCGACATCGACCGGCTGTATCTGGAACGCAGCATCGACGAAGCCGTCGATGGTCTGCCCGACGTCTATGCGCTGCGCGAACGGCTTGCCGATACCGCGTCGGCGCAGGATGCCGTCATCCAGGCGCTCAGCAACCAGCTGCCGGGCGAATAGCGGCCTTCGCCGCCCCGGACTGATCATGCACCATCTGCCGAATCGGCCCCGGATCCAGTCCGGGGTGACGGTGATGGGGGTGGTTACTGGTTCAGTCCGTGCTTCTTCAGCGCGTGGCGAATCTGGTCATAGCTCAGCCCCAGCGCTTCGGCCGCGACCTTCTGGTTGAAACGGCACCGCGCCATCGTGTCGGACAATATCTGCTTTTCATACGCATCGACCGCGGCGCGCAGGTCGCTGACCGCTCCCGTTTGCACCGCATGGGGGGTCGGCGCGGGCGCCGCGTCGCCTGCCTTCGCTGGCGCTGCGGCTTCGGTCGCCGCGGCCGTCTTTCGCGCCGCGGGCTGCCAGGGGCTGGCAAAGGGGTCGAAGCTCATGGCGTCGACGGGCCGTGTCGGATCCGCCCAGCGATAGATGGCGCGCTCGATCACATTGCGAAGTTCGCGGACATTGCCCGGCCAGTCGTGCCCTTCCATCGCCGCGAGTGCGCGCGGACCGAAGCCGGGCCACTCGTCCCAGTCGAGCACCGCTGCCATCCGCTGGCCGAAATAGGTGGCCAGAACCTCGATGTCGCCTTCGCGTGCGCGCAGCGGAGGGAGGGTGATCACTTCGAACGACAACCGGTCGAGCAGGTCGGCGCGGAACCGGTTCTCGTCGACCAGTGCGGGCAGATGTTCGTTGGTCGCCGCGACGATTCGCACGTCGACACGGATCGGGCGCGACGCGCCGACGCGCGTGACCTCGCCATATTCGACCGCGCGCAACAGGCGTTCCTGCGCGCCCATCGACATCGTCGCCAGTTCGTCGAGGAACAGCGTGCCGCCGTCGGCTTCCTCGAACCGTCCGGCGCGCGATTTGGTCGCGCCGGTAAAGGCGCCCGCTTCGTGCCCGAACAATTCGGATTCGATCAGCGTCTCGGGCATCGCGGCGCAGTTCAGGATCACATAGGGGCGGTCCCAGCGCGCCGACAGACGGTGGAGGCGCTCGGCGATCAATTCCTTGCCGGTGCCGCGTTCGCCGATGACAAGGACCGGCCGGTCGAGCAGCGCGGCCTGGCTCGCGCGATCGACCGCGTCCTGAAAGGCCGCCGACTGGCCGATGAACTGCGTTTCGCGTTCCATTCCCAATCATTGGCAAAATTTCCCGCTGATTGGCAAGCCAAATCGCGGCGAAATGCGATTTGCGAGTGAAGATCGGCGCTTTTCCGCCAGTTTCGGTAATTGGCACGCCTCCTGCAAAGATTGAGACGAACCGGCGCAACACGCTCCGGTGCAGCGATAAGAGAAAGGTAGAACCATGAAGACGATGTTTGCCCAGGCCGCCACCTTCGCGTTCAGCGCGGTCGGAGCGCTGGCCATCTTCGTCGGCGTGATCGACCAGCCTCAGGCGCTTTACGGCGCTGCTGCAGCAACCCCGGCGGTCAGCCAACTGGCCTGACCGAACACTGGTGCCGGGGCACTCTCCCCCCTTGCCCCGCCCCGGCACCAGCATTTTACTGGACCAAGTTTTCGACAGGAGTTTCCAAATGGGTATTTTCTCACGAACCCGCGACATCATCGCCGCCAACGTCACCGATTTGCTCGACCGGGCGGAAGATCCTGAAAAGATGATCCGCCAGATCATCTTCGAGATGAACGAAACGCTCGTCGAAGTCCGCGCTTCCGCTGCCCGCACGATCGCGGACCAGAAGGAAATGCGGCGTCACATCGCCAAGCTCGACAGTCTGCAGGACAGCTGGAAGGAAAAGGCCGAACTCGCGCTGTCGAAGGACCGCGAAGATCTGGCCACCGCCGCGCTCGTCGAAAAGCAGAAGGCCGGCGAGATGGCCGAGAAGCTGAAGGCCGAGATCGCCGTCCTCGACGATGCGCTCAAGGGCTATGAAGACGATATCGCCAAGCTGCAGAAAAAGCTCAGCGAAGCGCGGACGCGTCAGGCGAGTGCGGCGAACCGCCTCGAAAGCGCCGAGAATCGCTACAAGCTTCGCGAAATGACCAACGGCGACCGCGTCGAAGATGCCTTCTCGCGCTTCGAAATCCTCGAACGCCGCGTCGACGAGGCCGAGGGCCGCGCCGAAGCCGCCGGCCTCGGTTACAAGAAGTCACTCGACGAGGAATTCGCCGAACTGCAGGCGGCCGACAAGGTTGCCGAAGAACTTGCCGCGCTGAAGGCGGCGCAGGGCAAGAACTAAGGAGCCGGACCGATGGAAGAGATCATCATCGTCCCGATCGTCATCGGCACCCTCTTCCTCGGTCTGCCTTGGCTGATCCTCCACTACATCACGAAGTGGAAGCAGGCCAAGACGCTGACCGGAGAGGACGAGCAGCTGCTCGACGAACTGTACGATACGGCGCGCCGGCTGGAAAATCGCCTGCACACCGTCGAACGTATCATCAGCGCCGACCATCCCGACTTCCGCCCTGCGGTGCGGAGCGATGAAGAGCTGGCGCAACTGGAAAACAACAGCACGAGCCGGAGGAACTGAAGATGTCTGCCAGCCGCACAAAATTCTACCTCGACAAACAGAACGCCAAGTGGAGCGGTGTGTGCGCCGGGATCGCGGACTATAGCGGTATCGACGTATTGTGGGTCCGCGTCGGTGCGGTCCTCCTCACCCTGATGGGTGGCTTCCCCTGGACGCTGATCGCCTATTGGATGGTCGCCTGGATGGGAACGCCGAAGCCGTTCGCGCTCTATGGCTCGAGCGAGGAAGCGAAGTTCTGGCAGGGCGTTCGCTCGAACCCCAGCGCCTCGACCCGCGACATCCGCTCGCGCTTCCGCGACATCGACCGCCGGCTCGCCGACATCGAACTTTATTACACCAGCCACAACCGCCGCCTCGCCGACGAAATCGACGCGCTGCGCTGATCGGGGTGGCACTCCGGGGCGCCAGGCCGCCCCGGGACAACAGGGAGACTTACAATGAATTTCGGTGGCTCCACCTTCGTCCTCGCCATCATCGCCCTGTCGATCGGCGGCTGGATGTTCACCACCTGGATCCGCGCGAAGCACGGCTATCCCGTTGAGAATGAATGGGGCGGCACGGTTCATCGAACCGACGTCGACGCTGATCGAAAAATCGCTCTGCTGACGGACGACAATGCCAAGCTGGCAGGCCAGATCGGCCGGTTGGAGGAACGCATCTCGGTGCTCGAACGCATCGCGACCGAAACCAACGGCCAGGCGGCGCAGCTCGCCGACCAGATCGACCGCCTGCGCTGAGAGGATAGATAGAATGAATCTCGACGTTCTGAATACCATCGCCCCCGTCGCCGCGATCGTCGGCCTGGCCGGGGTCGGCGGGTGGGTCTTCACCACCTGGCTGCGCGTCAAGAACGGCTATCCGCTCGAAAACAGCTGGGGCAAGCCGATCTATCCGAAGACCAGCGACGAGGCGATGGAACGCGTCAAGCTGATCAGCCAGGAAAATGCCCAGCTGCGCGCCGAACTGGGTTCGGTGAAGGATCGCCTTGCGGTGATCGAGCGCATCGTCACCGACGAGGGCCACCGGCTGAGCCACGAGATCGAGGCGCTGCGGCGCCCTGCAAACTAAGGAAGACCTGTCATGGGTGATGCCATCTGGATTTTGATCCCGCTCGCTCCCTTCATCCTCGGCGGCTTCGCCATCTGGTCGAAGCATCAGCAAAAGATGATCGAGAAGCAGTCCGAAATGACCGCCGAAAGGGCCGCGCAATATGCGGCGCAGACTGAACGGCTCGAAGCGCGCGTCCGCGTTCTCGAACGCATCGTTACCGACAAGGGAATCGACGTGTCGACCGAGATCGAGAAGCTGCGCGACGCGCCGCTGAACTGACAAGACAAGACCGAAAGGAGCCCGCCCCATGAACCCCTTTGAAATGGTCATCGGCATCGTTCTGATCGTGACGATCGGCAGCATCGTCCGCGCCCGCCACGGCATCCGGCGCGACCGTCACGGTAACGAGTTTTTCGTCGGCAACACCGCCAACGATGCCGAAACCAAGGCGCTGCAGGCCGAAATCCGTGCGCTCAAGGACCGTATCCAGGTGCTCGAACGCATTGCGACCGACAACAATCGTGCCGTCTCGCTCGATCAGGAGATCGAGAGCCTGCGCGACCGGTCCCACCCCTGAGTTTCGTGACGAAGAAGGAGCCTGATCATGGCCGCCATCACTTCTGATCTTGCCACCAATCTGGTCACCGCGGCGGTCGCGCTGAGCGCCCTGATGATCGTCAGCCTCGCGGCGCTTCGCGGCTGGCGCGACTGGATCCAGCTCAAGCGCGAGGAACTTGCCGCCGGACATCTGCCGGCACAGGACCCCGCGGTGCCGCACGCCGGATCGCGCATCGAGATCGCCGACCTCAAGGAACGGCTGCGCAAGCTTGAAGCCATCGCTGCGGGGGTCGACCTCTAGTCGCTCCTTCCGCAAGTGCCGGCATCGGCCCGCTCCCCTGTCAGCCTCCCGCCGTCCCGGGGCCGACAGGGAAGCGGGCCGATCTCGTCTCAGGGCCTTCCCACGCGCGCGCAAACATGCAAGGGGCGCCGCCATGCGCAGCCTCGACGACATCTTCGAAGAATATGACTTTCTCGACGGCGACGATCGCTATCGCCTGCTGATCGAGCTTGGCCGCGATCTGGAGCCGATGCCCGACGCGCTGAAGACCGACGCGACGCTGGTGCGTGGATGCAGCGCCAGCGTCTGGGTCTATCCCGTGCCGCAAGACGATGGCCGGCTGCACTTCCTGGCCGACAGCAATGCTGCGATCACCAAGGGGATCGTCGCCCTGGTGCTCGCCGCGGTACAGGACCAGCCCGCCGCCGAGGTGGCTGCTATGGACGTCGCCGCCGCGCTCGCGCCCTTCGATCTGACGCGCCAGCTCTCGTCGAACCGCACGCAGGGCGTCCCCAACATGATCGCGCTGGTACAGGACACCGCCCGTCGCCTCGCCGCGGGCTGATCGCGGCGGGCGGATCGCTCCGCCGCCATTTTCATTTCTTCCAGACAAGAAAAAGGGCGCGGGAGTTTCCTCCCGCGCCCGATTTCGTACCGGTCGTCTGGCGCTTAGAAGCCGACGGTCAGCGTGCCGCTGATCGTGCGCGGCGCGCCGATCTGGGCGAAGGGAACCGAAGCCGGTGCGGCGGTGAACACGCCGCCGCCAAGGACGTTACCCTGGTTGAGGCTGGTCGTGTACTTGCCGACATACAGGCTGTCGAACAGGTTGTAGACGTTCAGCTGGAAGAAGGTCTTGTCGTTCAGACCGGCCCATTCCAGGCTCATGCGCGCATCCAGGTTGACCAGCCAATAGGCGTTGGTCTTGGCCGGATAGACGATCGTCGGAGCAGCCTGCGTACCAGCGTAGATCGGCAGGTTCGTGTCATAGATGAAACGACCGCCGGTACGCTTGCCGGTGATGCCGAGTTCGACCGGGCCGAGCGTGCCGCGGACCGAGCCACCGAAGCTGTATTCGGGGGCACCGGCTTCGCGCTTGCCGGCCGTCCGAATGAGCAGCGGCTGGCCGACGGCGGTGCAGCCGATGGCCGGATTGATGGCGGTGCAGTTACCCGACTGGATATCGTCCTTGATTTCCGACTTCATCCACGAACCGAAGACATAGAGCGACATGTTCGAAATCGGCTGATAGGCGATGCTGCCATCGATGCCGTACTTGTCGACGCGGCCGAGGTTACGATAGACGTTGCGGTCGAGAACCGGGTCGTACGCCGACGCAAGGCGATCGTTGTACTTGGTGAACCAGCCCGAGACCTGCGCCTGGATCTTGCTCGTGCGGTAACGAACGCCCAGGTCGAAGTTGTCCGACGTTTCCGGGTTCGGACGCGCCGAAGCCGTGTTCGGGGCAAAGAAGAACGCGTTGTACAGCGAGTCCGTGCCCGGAACCTGCAGACCCTTCGAATAGTTCGCGAAGATCGACATCTGGTTGTTCGGCTTGAACATCAGGCCGATGTTCGGGAGGATGTCGTCATACTTCAGAACGCGCTGCTGCGGGCCCTGCAGCGGCTGCCCGATCGAGTTGGTCGGGTTGGCGGCCGCGTAGCCGGCATTCTGCGCCGCGCTGAGGCAGTCGACGTTGCCGTTTTCAGCCGTGGTGAAGCAATAGTTGTTCAGGTCACGCTTGAAGAACGGAGCGCGGATGCCGAGCGTGGTGACCAGCTTGCCGTCGGCCCATTCGCCGCGATACTCACCCGAAACCTGGGTCAGGATCGCATAGGACAGGCGGTTACGCTTCTGGACGGCGACGCCGTTGGCGTCGACCAGCGGGTTGTTGACCGGGAACACGTCGAAGGGTTCGCCGTTCAGCTGAACCGGCATCAGTTCGCCGGTCTGGCGGTGACGGGCGCGGTCATAGGTGAAGCCGACGCGGATCGTGTGCGCATCGTTGATGTCCCAGCGCAGGTTGGCGATCACGCCATAGCGATGGGTCTGCGTCTGGCTGGGAGCCAGCAGCGTCACGCCGGCGAAGGGCGTGTTGGTTGCCGACGCGGTCGAGCTGCAAGCCTGACCGGCGGTCGCGGCGTTGCGGCAGGTGTCGAGGATGTCGCCGTCACCGTTCAGGTCGCGTCCGAAATAATAGTTGCCGCCGATGAAGCCGGTGTAGTTCACACCGTTGATCGTGCGGAAACCTTCGCGGCCGGTGACGGTGCCGCCGCCGTTCGCCTTCACATACTGATAGCTGGGATCGACCGTCAGGACGACGCCGTCAGCGAGCGTGAACTTCGACGAACCGCGGATGTTGCCCGTGTTCGACGGGTTGTAACGACGGTCGAATTCGGTGCCGCAGGTGTTCGTGACGTCCTGGACGCCGGCCTGCGGAACGTCGGTCTGACACGGATAGTTGATGTTATATTCGCGCTCGTCGCTGTCGATGGGGAAGCGGTTGCCCGAACCCGAACCGACGACGCGGTTGGCGTCGAGGCGCAGCGGAAGCGAACCGAAGAAGTTGGTGCGGTTCTCGTTATAGTGACCCGCGACCGACACGAAGTCGCCGTTGCTGCCGATCGGCTGCCAGATGCGGCCGTTGAACTGCTTCTTGCGGACGCGGCCGTAGTTGTTGAACGGGTTGTCGTTCGACGAAGACGAGGCCGACAGGAAAGCGCGGGTGCCGAACGGCGTGAACTCGCCGGTGTTGATCAGGCCGAACACGCGGAAGAACTTATATTCACCCGCCGAACCCGAAAGGCGCACGCCGAAATCTTCGGTCGGGGTGATGGTGCGATAGTTGACGGTCGAACCGGTCGCCGCGGCGGTCGGGCTGTCGACGTCGGTCGAGCCGAGGTTGACGTTGACCTGTTCGATCAGTTCGGGATCGAGCTGCTGGTTCGAATAGATGGCATAGTTACCCGAGTCGTTCAGCGGCACGCCGTCGAAGGTCAGGCTGATGCGATCTTCCGAAAAGCCGCGGATCGTGAGCTGACCGCCCGACGAGCCATAGGCGTCGTTGTTGGTGAAGTTGACACCGGGGACGAGGTTGATCGTGTCGAGGATCGTCTGGCCCGGGTTTTGGCGGGCGATCACTTCTTGTCCAAGGACCGATTTGGCCTTCGACGTGTCGGGCGACTGGATGCCGGCGACGTCCGAAGCGGTCGCGCCGGTGACGACGATTTCCTCGTCGAAGTCGACCGAGCCCGTGGACTGGGCAAAAGCCGGCGTGGACAGCAGCGCAAGCGGAAGCAGCGCGGCGCCAGCGGCGAGCGTGTTACGTAGAGTCATGATAAGGTTGTCCCCTTGGTAGTGGCAATCGGCAGGCGCGCGGCAGAGGGGCGCGCCTGACCTGCGAGCGCCCCTGAAGCCCGCATGTGGCACGATTGTGACAGCAATTGTGACAGTGCAAGCCGCGAAGGCGCCGGGGATCAGCGAAAGGTCAAAAAAGCGCGAATTTGCGTCGAGGCCCCCGGATTATCCACAGGGGCCGATGCGTTTTTTCAGGCAACTGTTGCTGCAATGCAACATAGTGCGGTGGGCGCTAGCCGGCGGGAGAGGGTGGACGCCGCGACTCAGGCGGCGTCGCCCGCCTCCTTCGCCTTGTCGGCATAGACGCGCACCGGATCCTTGCGTCCCTCGACGACATCCTTGTCGACGACGATCTCGACGACGTCGGTCAGGTCGGGAAGGTCGAACATGGTGTCGAGCAGGATCGCCTCGACGATCGAGCGGAGTCCGCGCGCGCCGGTCTTGCGTTCGATCGCCTTCTTGGCGACCGCGATCAGCGCGTCGTCGGTAAAGGTCAGTGCGACCTCTTCCAGGTCGAACAGCTTCTTATACTGCTTGACCAGCGCGTTCTTGGGCTCGCCCAGAATCTTGACCAGCGCGTCGACGTCGAGGTCCTCGAGCGTCGCGATCACCGGCAGGCGGCCGACGAATTCGGGGATCAGGCCGAACTTCAACAGATCCTCGGGTTCGATCTGCTTGAGCGTTTCGCCCGCGCGGCGCTCGTCGGGGCCGGCGACATGCGCGCCGAAACCGATCGACTTGCCCTGCAGGCGGTCGCCGATGATCTTTTCCAGGCCGGCAAAGGCGCCGCCCGCGATGAACAGGATGTTCGTCGTGTCGACCTGCAGGAATTCCTGCTGCGGATGCTTGCGGCCACCCTGCGGCGGGACGGAGGCGGTCGTGCCTTCCATCAGCTTCAGCAGGGCCTGCTGCACGCCTTCGCCCGACACATCGCGGGTGATCGACGGATTTTCCGCCTTGCGGCTGATCTTGTCGATCTCGTCGATATAGACGATCCCGCGCTGCGCCTTTTCGACATTATAGTCCGATGCCTGCAGCAGCTTGAGGATGATGTTCTCGACATCCTCGCCGACATAGCCGGCCTCGGTCAGCGTCGTCGCGTCGGCCATGGTGAAGGGCACGTCGAGGAAGCGCGCGAGCGTCTGCGCGAGCAGGGTCTTGCCGCTGCCGGTCGGACCGACGAGCAGGATGTTCGATTTCGCCAGCTCGACATCTTCGCCGCGACCGCTGTTGGCGAGGCGCTTGTAGTGATTGTGCACCGCGACCGACAGCACGCGCTTCGCCTTGTTCTGGCCGATCACATAAGCGTCGAGATGCTGGCAGATTTCCAGCGGCGTCGGCACCGCGCCGTCCTTGCGCGCGGCAACCCCGCCCTTGATCTCTTCGCGGATGATGTCGTTGCAAAGCTCTACGCACTCGTCGCAGATGAACACGGTAGGCCCGGCAATCAGCTTGCGGACTTCGTGCTGCGACTTGCCGCAGAAGGAGCAGTAAAGGGTGCTCTTGCTGTCTGAGCCGCTCAATTTGGTCATATTCAATCCTCTGGCAGGCCCGAAGGGGAGCTGCCGTCAATATCCTAGCCCGCGGTCACCCAATTACAATATGGCAATTGGGTGACATTGGGACAATCTCGGTGAATAGCGCGTCGCGGCAAAGGGGGCGTCAAGAAACGCGGTTACCAGTCCTTTGCCGTCGGTCGCGGCGCCATTCGTCAGGGCGTCGGGCCCTCGCTCTGCGTTGCCGCACCGGTTTCGCCATCGGCAGGCGGGCGCGAGCCGAAGACATGGTCGACAAGGCCGAATTCCTTGGCTTCCTCGGCTTCGAGGAAGGTGTCGCGGTCCATCGCCTTTTCGATCTCTTTCAACGACTTGCCGGTATATTTCACATACAGGTCGTTCATCCGCTTGCGGATGCGCAGGATCTCGCGCGCCTGGATTTCGATGTCCGAAGCCATGCCGCGGGCGCCGCCCGACGGCTGGTGGATCATCACGCGGGCGTTGGGAAGCGCGACGCGCATGCCGGGCTCGCCGGCGGCAAGCAGGAAGCTGCCCATCGACGCGGCCTGGCCGATGCAGAAGGTGCCGACGCGCGGGCGAATATATTGCATGGTGTCGTGAATCGCCATGCCCGCCGTCACGACGCCGCCCGGCGAGTTGATGTACATGAAGATGTCCTTCTTCGGATTCTCCGATTCCAGGAACAGCAACTGCGCGGTGATCAGCGAGGCCATATTGTCCTCGACCTCGCCGGTGACGAAGATGATCCGCTCGCGCAGCAGGCGCGAGAAGATGTCGAAGCTGCGTTCGCCGCGGCTGGTCTGTTCGACGACGACAGGAACAAGGGCGGCGAGCGGGTCGATCATCTGAATTTCGTCCTTATGATTCCGGGATGCCTCGCCGCGAACCGGCGGGCTGCCCCTCTGCCATCCTACATCGTCGCCAAGCCGGACGGTTTCAAGGGGGCAAAAAAAGGGGCGGGATGTCCCGCCCCGGTAAACTTGTCTCGGTTGGCGATCAGTCGCCTTCGCCAGGTTCGGGCGAGAAGAGGTTTTCGAACTTGCCCTCGACGCCCTTGAATTCGTCGGCGTCGGCGGGGCTGTCCTTCTTGACCGTGATGTTCGGCCATTCGGCGCTGAACTTGCTGTTCACTTCCAGCCACTTTTCCAGGCCGCTCTCGGTGTCGGGTAGAATCGCCTCGGCGGGACATTCGGGCTCGCACACGCCGCAGTCGATGCACTCGTTCGGGTTGATGACGAGCATATTCTCGCCCTCATAGAAACAGTCGACGGGGCACACCTCAACGCAGTCCATATATTTGCACCGGATGCAGGCGTCGGTGACGACATAGGTCATGGGTTCTGGCTCCCTTGGTCGCGGCGGCACCCTTGCCGTCCGGACGGTGATTTGCCCCGCCTCTATGCCGCGCGCACGCGGCGCGTCAACGCAAAGCGACTGTTGCGAATCACTTTCATTTTCTAGGCGGACCAACGGGATTCGGGGCGACAGCTTTTCCTCGCCGGTCGATAGTTCAACTGGGGGCGGCGGGCTTTTCGGTGTCGAGCCGGACGTAGCAGGCCTGGGCTTCCGGGGCAGGGCCGCGACGCAGCGGCAGGGTCAGGAGGCGGATCACCTCGATCCGCTCGCCGACCGGCAGCACCAGCGTCGCTCCGGCATGGACCGCGGCCGAGGCGCGGGTGATGCGGCGCCCGTCGAGCCGGATATGACCTGCCGCGACCATTGCCTGCGCCAGCCCGCGTGAGCGCGCGAAGCGCAGGTACCAAAGCAGCTTGTCGAGCCGGATGCTTCCCGCCGCGCCCGGACTCGTCATCAGTCTTTCCGGGCGTCCGCGAGCAGGGCCGCCAGTCCGGCGAAGGGGCTGTTCGGCGACGGGCCCCTCCGCACGGCGCGATCGGCGCGGTCGGTGCGGGGCGAGCGAGCGCTGGCCTCGGCGGGCTTGGTCGGCGTGCCTGGCTTGCCGCGCCGCATCTTGGCCTGCTTGGCCTGCTTGGCCGGCAGTTGCGGCCGGTCGCCGTGGGTGGCGGGCTGCGCTGCGGCCGGCGCCTTCTTGCCGCGTTTGCGCCGCTGGCGCTGATCGGCGCTTTTCAAGCCCGACCAGCGCCAGCGCTGGAGCGCGGGCTCGCCGACGGCGCGAAAGCCGAAACTGCCGAGCAGCGCGCGGCGCGTTTCCTCGTCGAGGCCGAGCGATGTTGCGAGCGCCGGGTCGATGACGAAGCCCGGCGCGTGCGGCGCATGGTCGTCGCCATGATCGTCGTGATGATGTTCGTCGCGGCCGGCGAGCGGGGAAGTCGGCGGCGCGGCCGCCTGCATCCGCGCGGCATGCGCCTGGCGCGCCAGCTTTTCGGCCATGTCGATGCGCAGCCAGCCGTTCGCGCAGCGGCGGAAGCCCGCGATGACCAGTCCGGCGTGGCTGCCGGTCTTCTGCGTCACCGCGCCTTGCGGCGGCAGCGCCGGAATCGTCGCGCTCTGTTGCGCGGCCATCAGCGCGGCGCGCCAGCGCACCGCCTCGGGCTTCAGGAGAGTCGGGTGGAAAATGTCGAGCGAGCCGATGGTCAGGCCGAGCTTGCGAAGCTGCGGTCGCTCGTCGGCGGTGATCGCGGTGAGCTGGGCTTCGACCGCGGCGCGGCTCGCGGTGCCACCGCCGTCGACGAGCGCCGCGAGCAGCGCGCGGACGCGCGGCGGGGTGAACAGGTCGCCCGCGGCCTCGCCCATCGCCGCAAGCGGGGCGGCGTGGCGCGCGAGTTGCTGCGCGACGAACGCCTGCAGCCGCTCCGAAATCGCCTGCACCTGCTGCGGTTCGAGCCGCCGGAGCGACGCGTCGATCTGAATCGCCGGCTGGACCAGCGTCGGCCCGCGCGTCAGCGTCGCGACAACATGCCCGTGCCAGGCGAGGCGCGGTGCCGTGCCGGGCTCGCTGACCAGCGCCAGGCCGTTGTCCTCGCCCGCCGCGAGCGCGGCGGCGCGGCGGGCCAGCTCGCTGCGCAGATGTTTTTCGGCCGCGGCCAGCAGCATGCGGTGGTCGCTCGCGCGTGCCTTTGCGTCGACCTTGAATTGAAAGCCCTTCAGCGTGCCAATCGCCTCGCCGTCGACCGCGACGGTGCCGTCGGGGCCGACCGCGACGGGCAGGGCGGCGTGGCGCTGCCCCGCATCGCGGAGCAGCAGCGCGAGGCGGCGGTCGACGAAGCGCTGCGCCAGCGCCGCGTGGAGCGCGTCGGAAAGCCGCGATTCGAGCACCTGCGTCTGTTCGGTCCAGCCTGCGCCGCCGGCGATCCAGTCACCGCGCTGCGCGATGAAGCAAAGGGTGCGCACCGCGGCGATCCGGCTGGCGAGCTGTTCGATGTCGCCCTCGGTATCGTCGAGCCGCGCCAGCCGCCGCGCGAACCAGTCGGGGTCGATCATCCCGTCGCCGCTGGTCCGCCATTGCCACAGCTTGAAGACGGTGCGGCTGTGATGCTCGGCGCCGAGCTGTTCGAAATCGGGCAGGCCGCACACGTCCCACAGGCGCTCGACCGCCTCGGGCTCGCCGCCGCGCATCCGCACCTCCATGTCGCCCGCCAGATGCTTGAGCACGGCCAGGTCGACCGCTTCGGGCGCGGCGCGCAGGCTGGGCTGCGTCGGCGGCTGCGCCAGGTCGGCGAGCAGGCGGTCTAGACTGTCGTAGCGCGGCGTCGGGTTGCGCCAGAAGAGGGTGGAGAGCGGCGGGAAATGATGGCCCTCGATCGCCAGTATCTCCTCGGGCGTCATCCCGCCCTGCGGCATCGCGATGGTGCCGAAGCTGCCGTCCTGCTGGTGCCGGCCCGCGCGCCCCGCGATCTGCGCCATTTCCGATATGGTCAGGCGGCGCAGGCGGCGGCCGTCGAATTTCTGAAGACTCGCAAAGGCGACATGCTGGACGTCGAGGTTGAGCCCCATGCCGATCGCGTCGGTCGCGACGAGATAATCGACTTCGCCGGCCTCGAACATCGCGACCTGCGCGTTGCGCGTCTTGGGGCTGAGCGCGCCCATGACGACCGCGGCGCCGCCCGCGAAGCGGCGCAGCATCTCTGCGATCGCATAGACTTCCTCGGCCGAGAAGGCGACGATCGCCGATCGTTTCGGCAGCCGCGACAGCTTCGACGTCCCGGCATAGCTCAGCGTCGAGAAGCGCGGGCGGGTGATGATGTCGGCTTCGGGGACCAGCCCCTTGACCAGGCCGCGGATCGTGGCGGAGCCGAGGATCATCGTCTCCTCGCGGCCCCGCGCGCGCAGCAGCCGGTCGGTGAAGACATGGCCGCGTTCGGGGTCGGCGCCGAGCTGTGCCTCGTCGATCCCGACGAAGGCGACGTCGCGATCGACCGGCAGCGCCTCCATCGTGCCCAGCAGATAGCGGGCCTCGGGCGGCATGATCCGTTCCTCGCCCGTGATCAGCGCGACCTGCGCCGGTCCCTTGATCGCGACGACACGATCATAGACCTCGCGCGCCAGCAGGCGCAGCGGAAAGCCGATCATCCCGCTGGTATGGGCGGTCAGACGCTCGACCGCCAAATGGGTTTTGCCGGTGTTGGTGGGGCCAAGGACAGCCTTGACCGGGGTGGAAGAGGATGACGTCATTGTCGTTCGACTCACGCTGGCATGGTCGCGGGCGGCGCGCAACCGCCGATCGTCGAACCAAGGCGAATATCCCCCATTTTCTGCCGTCCGGCACATCATGGCGTGGCCCCGCCACGGCCCGCCGCAACGAGAGCCGCCCGACAGGCCATTAAATTGACTTTAACGACCTTTCTTTACAGACCGACGCTCGGAAAATCATTCGACGGCAGGGCTTGAAGGGGCTCCGTCGAGCGGGGGTTGCGTTTTTGTTTCAGCGTCACGAGCCCATTGGGGGTATGTCCGGCAACGCGGCCGCGCTTTCGATGGCGCAGGCTTTGCCGCTGCGGCCTGCGGGTGCCGATGCCGAACCGCGTCCATCGTGGCGCGACCGGCTTGCGACGCTCGACCTCGTTCCCGACCTCGGCGACAATATCGGTTCGGTCGAATGGTGGCGCGGTCTTGCGACGCTGACGCTGCTTTGCGGCGCCGCCATCGCGACCTTCCCCGGCATGCAGCCGCTTCGGCAGGGGGGTGCCCCGGCGCTCGACGCCGCCGATTTCAACGAAGCGCGGGCCCAGATGATCGTGCCGATCGCCTATGGCGGCGACACCGGCCGTCATATGGCGGCGACCGATGCGGTCCGTCCGCTGACCCAGACTCCGGAGCGTCCGCAGATCGAACTCACCGCGACGCTTGGCGCGGGCGACAGTTTCTCCCGCCTGCTCGAACGATCGGGCGTCGGAAGCGCCGATGCGCAGGCGCTTGCGAGCCAGGTGTCGGGCGCGGTCCCGCTCGCCGACATCGCGCCGGGCACGCGCATCGACCTGATCCTGGGCCGCCGTGCGGCGCGGACTATGCCGCGCCCCGTCGACGCGCTGTCGATGCGCGCGCGCTTCGACCTTCGGATCGAGATGGAGCGGATCGACGGCCGGCTGGTGATGCGCCGCATCCCCATCGCGGTCGACAATACGCCGCTGCGTATCCGTGGCCGGGTCGGCGACAGCCTGTATCGCTCGGCGCGCGCGGCGGGCGCTTCGCCCGAATCGATCCAATCCTATCTGCGTGTCCTCGGCCGCCAGATTTCGGTCGGCAGCGACATTCGCGCCAATGACGAATTCGACATCATCGTCGATCATCGCCGCGCCGAGACGGGCGAGAGCGAGACCGGCAAGCTGCTCTATGCCGGCCTGATCCGGAACGGCCAGCCCAAGCTGTCGATGATCGAATGGAATGTCGACGGCCGCCTGCAATGGTTCGAGGCGTCGGGCGTCGGGCAACAGCGCGGCGGGGTCGGACGTCCGACCAACGGCCGCATCACGTCGACCTTCGGCATGCGCCGTCACCCGATCCTGGGGTACAAGCGCATGCACAGCGGCGTCGATTTCGGCGGCGGCTATGGCGCGCCGATCTATGCCGTCAGCGACGGCCTGGTGACGATCGCAGGCCGCACAGGCGGCTTCGGCAATTATGTGAAGCTCAGCCACGGCGCCGGGCTTGGCACCGGCTATGGCCACATGAGCCGCATCGCGGTGCGCCCGGGGCAGCATGTGTCGCGCGGCCAGGTGATCGGCTATATCGGCTCCACCGGCCTGTCGACCGGCCCGCATCTGCATTACGAGGTCTATCGCAACGGCGTTGCGGTGAATCCGCTGTCGGTGACCTTCATCAGCCGCGCGCAGCTCGAGGGCAAGGCGCTCGCCGATTTCCGCGCGCGGATCCGCCAGCTGACCTCGGTGGCGCCCGGTGCCGCGATGAGCCCCGTGGCGGTAAAGCCCGCCGCAGGACCGAAGCTCGGCTCGCTTGCCGACGTAGCATCGAAACGGGCGGGCGACGGTCTCTGACCGCGCGGCCGCGCGGCCAATATCCATTTGCCCTGCGGCCCATCGTCGCTATGCACGCCGCATGACACACGCCGCATATCCTGACCTGCGCCTGCGTCGCACGCGTCGTACCGGCTGGAGCCGGGCGATGGTCCGCGAAACGCATCTCACCCCGTCGAACCTGATCTGGCCGCTGTTCGCCTGCGCCGGATCGGGCGTCGAGGAACCCATCGCCAGCCTGCCGGGCGTCTCGCGCTGGTCGGTCGATCTGCTGGTCGAACGCGCGCGGGAGGCGGTCGCCGCCGGCATCCCCTGCCTTGCGCTCTTTCCCTATACCGAGGCCGACCGGCGCAGCGACGACGGCGCAGAGGCGCTGAATCCCGACAATCTGATGTGCCGCGCGACCGCTGCGATCAAGGATGCGCTCGGCGACGACATCGGCGTCCTCACCGACGTCGCGCTCGATCCCTATACCAGCCACGGGCAAGACGGCCTGATCGACGACAGCGGCTATGTCCTGAATGACGAGACGGTGGAGGTCCTTGTCGGGCAGGCGCTGAACCAGGCGCGCGCGGGGGCGGACATCATCGCTCCGTCCGACATGATGGACGGCCGCATCGGCGCGATCCGCGAAGCGCTGGAATATGAAGGCTTCGGCCATGTCCAGATCATGAGCTACGCCGCCAAATATGCGTCGGCCTTCTATGGCCCCTTCCGCGATGCGGTCGGCTCGCGCGGGCTGCTGAAGGGCGACAAGAAGACCTATCAGATGGACCCGGCCAACGCCGAAGAGGCGCTGCGCGAGGTCGCGCAGGATCTGGCCGAGGGCGCCGACAGCGTGATGGTGAAGCCGGGCCTGCCCTATCTCGATATCGTACGCGCCGCTAAGGATAATTTCGCGGTGCCGGTCTATGCGTACCAGGTGTCGGGCGAATATGCGATGATCGAGGCCGCCGCCGCTGCGGGGGCGGGCGACCGTGATGCGCTGGTTCTCGAAACGCTGCTGGCTTTCCGCCGCGCGGGCGCGTCGGGCGTGCTCAGCTATCATGCGCTTCACGCGGCGCGGCTTTTGGACGGATGACTTTGGGGGGTAAATGACGCAGGGACCGCGGCGCTGGCTTTTCGTGCTGACCATCTTGGTCGGCAGTTTCCTGCTTTTCCAGGTGCAGCCGATGGTGGCGCGCATGGTGCTCCCCAAATTGGGCGGCGCGCCGGCGGTCTGGAACAGCGCGATGCTCGTCTATCAGGCGCTGCTGCTTGGCGGCTATGCCTATGCGCACTGGCTCGGCCGCTTCGAAATCCGCCGTCAGGCGACCATCCATCTCGCGCTGTTTCTGGTGGCCGCATTGTGGTTGCCGCTCGGCATCGCGCAGATCGGCTCGCCCGCGCCGGGGCAGGAGGCGCTGTGGGTGCCGCTGCTGCTGCTCGCCTCGATCGGCCCGGTCTTTTTCGTCGTCTCGGCGCAGGCGCCGCTGATGCAGCGCTGGTTCGCCGCCGATCCGCGCGCGGGCGATCCCTATTATCTTTACGCCGCCTCGAACCTCGGCAGCTTTGCGGGGTTGATCAGCTATCCGGCGCTCGTCGAACCCAATATGCCGCTCGCGACGCAAAGTTGGGGCTGGACCGCAGGCTATGCGCTGCTCGTGCTCGTCGTCGCGGCGAGCGCCGCCGCGCGCTGGAACAGCCACGCCATCCATGATGACGCCGCGAAATCCACCGAAGAACCGCGCCCGACGCTACGCCGCCAACTTCATTGGCTGTTGATCGCGGCGGTGCCGTCGGGATTGATGCTGTCGACGACGACGCATCTGACCACCGACATCGTCGCGATGCCGTTGCTGTGGGTGCTGCCGCTCGGCCTCTACCTTCTCAGTTTTTCGATCGCCTTTTCGAACAGCGAATCCATCAAGAGCACCTTCCGCGTCATCGCGCCGGCGGTGCTGCTGATTGCGGGCGGGCAGGCGCTGCTCAGCACCAGCGGCGGGACGATGCTGATCGCGTTGATGAGCCTGGTGATGCTGTTCGTCGTCGCGACCGCGCTGCACGACTATCTACACCATCTGCGTCCCTCGCCGCGCTATCTTACGCTCTTCTATCTGATCATGTCGGCGGGCGGGGTGCTCGGCGGGCTGTTCGCGGCGCTGATCGCACCGCTGCTGTTCGACTGGGTCTATGAACATCCGATCCTCGTGCTGGCGGCGGCGATGCTGATGCCGCTTCCCGCGCTGCTGCCGTGGAACGAGTGGTTCAAGATCGACCGGCCGCTGCGGATCGTCGTCCTGCTCCTGCTGCTTGCGGCCTTCGCCAGCTATTCGCTCGCGGTCAATTGGGACGGCACGTTCAACGGCGCCAATGGTGCGTGGGCGGCCCTTATCCTCGCGGTCGGGCTGCTCGTCATCGCCTGGCGCTGGGCCTATATCATCGCGCTTGGCCTGCTGATGCTCGGCGTGGGCGGTGCGGAGACGCTGAAGAGCAGCACCGAAGGCATGCGGACGCGCAGCTATTTCGGTGTCTACACGGTCACCGACGACACCTATCGCCACCAGCGCCGGCTTGCGCACGGCACGACGCTGCACGGGTTGCAGCGCACCGACAAGGGCGACGAGCTGGAGCCGACCACCTATTATGGTCACCGCTCGGGCGTCGGGCTGACACTCGACAAGGCCGAACAGCTGGCGGGCCCCAATGCAGCGGTCGGTATCGTCGGACTCGGTGCAGGAACGCTGTCCTGTTACCGCCGCCCGGGTCAGGCCTGGACGATCTTCGAGATCGATCCCGCCATGGCGAGGATCGCGCGCGACCCGTCGAAATTCACCTTCCTCAGCAAATGTGCGCCCAACGTGCCGATCGTACTCGGCGACGCGCGGCTTCAGATTGCAGAAATGCAGCCGGCGCAGTTCGACATATTGGTCATCGACGCCTTTTCGTCGGATGCGATCCCGCTGCACCTGCTGACCAAGGAAGCGATCGGCATCTATGCCCGCGCGCTCAAGCCCAACGGCATCCTGCTGATCCATATCTCGAACCGTTTCTTCGATCTGGAGCCCGTGCTCGCCGCCGAGGCGAAGGCGCGGGGGTGGAGCGCGGCGATCCGCCTCGATCCCTCGCCGTCGGACAAGGATCCGCAGCGTATCGATTTCGGCAATCTGACCGGCTCGAACTGGGTGGCGCTCAGCGCGACGCAGCAGCGGCTGGACCAGCTGACGGGCGGAACGCAGCCTCGTGCGAAGGCGGACGAGGACGGCGCCTGGGTGCCGCTGCGGGCGCAGCCGCATTTCGAACGCTGGACGGACGATTATGCCTCTACCCTACCGGTCCTGTTGTGGGGCCACCTGATTGGAAAGCGCGAATGACCTTTACCGACGTCAGCATCGTCAGCATCAACGGCAAGACTCCGCGGATCGATCCCAGCGCCTTCATCGCGCCGGGATGCCGGATCATCGGCGACGTAACGATCGGGCCGGATGTCAGCATCTGGTATAATTGCGTGCTGCGCGCCGATGTCAGCCACATCGTCGTCGGCGCACGGTCGAACATTCAGGACGGCAGCGTCGTGCATTGCGACGGCCCGATGCCGCATCGCCCCGACGGCTTTCCGACCATCATCGGCGAGGATGTGCTGATCGGCCATCTGGCGATGGTGCACGGCTGCACGCTTGCCGACCGGGCGTTCGTCGGCCTGAAGGCGACGGTGATGAACGGGTGCCGCATCGGCAGCGACGCGATGCTCGCGGCCGGCGCCTTGCTGACCGAGAACAAGCAGATTCCCGATCGCGAATTGTGGGCGGGATCGCCCGCCCGGCGCGTGCGCGAGATCGACTATGCGCAGGCTGCCGGGATGCAGATGGGCGTCGCACATTATGTGCACAACGGCCGCCTCCACAAGGCGGCGATCAACGGCGGATGAGCCGCGGATGAGCCGATATCCCCTCCCGCAAGCGGGAGGGGAACGTCCGGCTTAGCTGAAGTTCACCATCGCATAGAGCATCGGGATCGACAGCAGGGTGTTGGTCCGGGAAAAGATCATCGCGGTCTTCGCGGCCTTTGCCTTGGTCGCATCGTCGGCTTCGACGATACCCAGCGCCTTTTTCTGGTTCGGCCAGATCACGAACCAGACGTTGAACGCCATCACCAGGGCCAGCCACATGCCGACGCCGATCAGCTTGTACGGGTCCTGAAGTCCAAGCGCGGGTGCCAGATATTTGGCGTGACCCGCGATGGCGAGGCCCAGCAGCACGGTGATCAGTGCCGCCCAGCGGAACCAGAACAGCGCGGCGGGCGCGATATGCTTCGATACGCCGGGCTTCAGCTCGGCCGGAATCTTGGGCATGGTCGGAATCTGGACGAAGTTGAAATAATAGAGCAGGCCGATCCACAAAATGCCGAAGAAGGTATGCAGCCAGCGCAGGATCGCGTTGCCCGCCGCGATGCCATCCTCGAAATTCTGGCCATTGAGGCCCAGCATCAGCACGATTGCGAGGATCAGCCCCGCGCCCAGCACGGCGTGCAGATTTCCGAAAAACTTGTCCATGTGCATTCCCCCTCGGTTGTGCGGCGCCCGTTTTGTCCGGTCGGGGTGCGACCCGGCGCCGATGACGCTGCTATGGCAGCGTCGGGGGCCGGACTCAACTTTTGTCGGCGGTCGCCTCTTCGGGGATCGTGAGCCCGTTCTTCAGCATCACCGGCAACTGGCTGATCGTGAACAGGAACGATAGCGCGGTGACGCCCCAGACCTTGATCGTCAGCCACAGGTCAAAGCTCATGCGTCCCGCCTGGATCAGCTCGTACATCACGTGATTGGCGATGCCGAGCGCCGCAAAGAACAGCCCCCAGTTGCGCGACAGCAATAGCCATCCCTTTTCCGTCACCCCATCCAACGCCGACTGGAGCAGATATTTCAGCATCGGCCGCTTGAACCACCATCCGCCGAGCAGCAGCGCCGCGAAGGCGGCATAGATTATGGTCGGCTTCATCACGATGAAACGCTCGTCGTGGAACCAGATGGTCAGCGCGCCGAAGCCGATGACGAGTACGCCCGACATCCAGAGCATCGGCGAAATCTTGCCCAGCTTCCATTTCGACACGGCCATTGCGATGAGGATCGCGACCATGAAGGCGACGGTGCCCTTGATCGCGCCCGTCGTTGCCGCGAACGCGCCCTGGCCTCCGGATGTGAATTTATAGGTCAGGAAGAAGACGAGCAGCGGCCCGAAATCGATCGCGAAGTTCAGCCAGCCATGCTTGGCGGGCGGCGGGGCGGGGACGGGCTCGGGGCCGCCCGGAAGCTGTTCGATCTGGTTGCTCATCGGATGTTTCCGGCAATGATGCCTGCAATTTCGTCGGCGTCGAAGGGGCGGAGGTCGTCGATCGTCTCGCCGATGCCGATCGCATGAATGGGAAGGCCGTGGCGTTCGGCCGCGGCGACGAGGACGCCGCCGCGTGCGGTACCGTCGAGCTTGGTCATCACCAGCCCGGTGACCCCTGCAACCTCGCGGAACACGTCGATCTGCGACAGGGCATTCTGTCCCGTCGTCGCGTCGAGCACCAGCACGACGTCGTGCGGCGCCGCGGGATTGAGGCGGCCCAGCACGCGCTTGATCTTCTCAAGCTCGTCCATCAACTCGCGCTTGTTCTGCAGGCGCCCGGCGGTGTCGACGATCAGCACGTCGATGCCGGTCGCGGTCGCTTTCTTGACGGCATCGAACACGATCCCCGCAGCGTCGCCGCCTTCCGGGCCGGTCATGATGGGGACGCCCAGCCGCTCCGCCCAGACCTTGAGCTGTCCGATCGCGGCGGCGCGGAACGTGTCGCCGGCAACCAGCATCACGCCATAATCCTGTTCCTGGAACAGATGCGCCAGCTTGGCGATCGTCGTCGTCTTGCCTGACCCGTTGACGCCGATCACCAATATGACCTGCGGGCGCGGAAAAGCGTCGATTTCCAAGGGTTCTGCTACGGGCTTGAGAACTGTCGCGATTTCCTCGGCGACGACCTTGCGCAGTTCGTCGGTTCCGTTGGCTGCGATGTCGCGGCGTTCGGACAGGCGGTCGCGGATGCGCGCTGCCATGTTGGGGCCGAGGTCGGCGGTGATCAGCGCGTCCTCGATGCGGTCGAGGTCGTCATCGTCGAGGCGCGACTTGCCGGTCAGTCCCGACAGATTCTCGCCCAGCCGCTCCGACGTGCGCTTAAGGCCGCCGAGCAGCCGTTCGCTCCAGCTGAGCCCGCTCATGCCGCGATGCTTTCGGCGATCAGGCGGTCGCCGTCGCGGGCGACCAGGCGGACGGCTAGAATGCGGCCGGGCTCGGCAGGCGTCGCCAGCGTCAGCGCGGCGAAATTCGCGGCATGGCCGGTCAGCCCGTCGCGCTC
This sequence comes from Sphingomonadales bacterium, assembly GCA_017309275.1. Lineage (GTDB taxonomy): Bacteria > Pseudomonadota > Alphaproteobacteria > Sphingomonadales > Sphingomonadaceae > Sphingopyxis. Next base: position 39,606 of record JAFKLT010000045.1, read on the forward strand.
GACGAGCATCGACGCGGTGCGGCCGACCTGCGCGTCGAGCCAGGCGCCGCGACGGGCGGCATTGGCCTCGCGAAGCCGGGCGGCGCGATCGCGCGCGATGGCGCGGCCGACCTGCGGCATGCGCGCGGCAGGCGTGCCGGCGCGCGGGCTATAGGGAAAGATATGGCCGAAAACGATGTCGCAATCGTCGATCAGGGCCATGCTGCCTGCAAACATGTCTTCATCCTCGGTGGGAAAACCGGCGATCAGGTCGGCGCCGATGGCGATTTCGGGACGCGCGGCCTTCAGGCGCCGGGTCAGGGCGACGGCATCGGCGCGGCGATGGCGGCGCTTCATGCGGGTGAGTATCATGTCGTCGCCCGCCTGCAGCGACAGGTGGACGTGCGGCATCACGCGCGCTTCCTGCGTTAGCAGGGCGAACAGCGCATCGTCGATGCGATCGGGGTCGAGCGACGAGAGACGCAGGCGCTCGATGGGCAGCGCGAGCAAAGCCTGAACCAGTTCGGCAAGCGTCGTGCCGCAATCGTCGCCATAGCTGGCGAGGTCGACCCCGGTCAGGATGATCTCGCGCTGGCCGCGATCGACGGCGGAGCGCGCGGCCGCGACGACGGCCTCGGTCGTCGCCGACCAGGCGGTACCGCGCGCCATCACCGTCGCGCAAAAGGTGCAGCTGTGCGAACAGCCGGTCTGGACGCCCAGGAAGGCGCGCGCATGGTCGGCGCCCGAAAGGGCGGGGGTATAGGAAGGCGCGGCGGGAGAGGCGTCGCCGCCATAGCTTTCGCTGCGGCCCTTCGCGTCGTTCGCGACGACGCGCGCGCCCATCGCGGCGAAGCTGTCGCGCTCCAGCTCGGCGGCGCATCCGGTCACGACGACGTCGGCGCCCGGCCGCTCGCGCAGCGCGCGGCGGACCGCCTGGCGGGCCTGTCGCACCGCCTCGTCGGTCACCGCGCAGCTGTTGAAGACGATGGTGTCGCGCGCGCCGGCCCGGCGTACGGCGGTGCGAACCCCCTCGCCCTCGGCGATGTTGAGCCGGCAACCGAAATTGACGACCTCGACCGGGTCGGCGAGGGCTGCGCTCATCCGAACTGCGCCCAATCGGTCTCGCCCTCATAGACGCGCGTCGCGGCGCCGACCATGACGATCGGCTCGCCCGGCGCCCAACGGATCATCAGGTCGCCGCCGGGCAGCGAGACGGTGACGGGTGACTGGACGATGCCGGCGCGGATCGCGGCGACCGCGGTGGCGCACGCGCCCGTTCCGCACGCCTGCGTCAGGCCGACGCCGCGTTCCCAGACGCGAAGCTGAAGCTGATTCTCGCCGTCGAGGCTCGCGACATTGACGTTCACGCGCTCGGGAAAGAGCGGGTCGGTTTCGATCCGCGGCCCGATCTCGTCGAGTGCGACGGCATCGGCCTCCGGCACGAAGAAGATGATGTGCGGATTGCCGACATTGACCGCGGCGCCATGCTCCAGCTCGTCCCAGGCCACGGGCATGTCGCGCGTGTCCATCGGCATCGCGAGCGGGATATGCTCCCAGTCGAACACGGGTTCGCCGAGCGTGACCTCCGCGCCGCCGTCGGCAGGCGTCACGCGCAGCATGCCGCCCAGCGTCTCGATCACCGCGGGCTGGCCGAGCAGCGTCGCGACGCAGCGCGTCGCATTGCCGCATGCCTCGACCTCGCTGCCGTCGGCGTTGAAGATGCGCATCTTCACATCGGCCTTGGTCGAGGGTTCGAGCAGGATGAGCTGGTCGCAGCCGATCCCGAACCGCCGGTCCGCAATCGCATGCGCGCGCGCCGGGGTCATCTCGACGCCGCGCTCGCGCGCGTCGATCACGACGAAGTCGTTGCCGAGGCCGTGCATCTTGGTGAAGCGATCCGCCATAGCTCGCGCATGTAAGGGCGCGCAGGCGGGAAGTCTAGCGATGTGGGGCGGTCAGGCCGTCTTGCGCAGCGGTTCCTCGTCGCCGGCGGGAGGGCCGCTGCGCGGCTGAACCGGGGCGCGGAGCAAGCCGCGGTCGGCAAGGACGCGCGCCGTATCCTCTGCCGAGGCGGCGCGGCCGAAATACCAGCCCTGTCCCTTCGAGCAGCCGAGCCGGGTCAGTTCGATCGCGGTCGCCTCGTCCTCGACACCCTCGGCGGTGATCGGCATCGCCAGGCTTTCGCCCAGGCGGACGATCGCGACGACGATCGCCTGCGCGTCGGTGCTGCCGCGCATCGCGGCGATGAAGCTGCGGTCGATCTTGATCCGGTCGAACGGCAGCGCGCGCAGGTGCGACAGCGAGCTGTAGCCGGTGCCGAAATCGTCGAGGCCGAGCGATACGCCCTGATTCTTGAGGCTGGTGACGATCGAGCGGACGAGTGGCAGATTTTCGAACAACGAGCTTTCGGTGATCTCGACCTCAAGCTGGTTGGCGGGAAAGCCGACCTCGACCAGCAGCTTGGTCAGCTTCTGGCTGAACCAGGGGTCCTTGAGCTGCTGCGGCGAGATGTTGACCGCAAGCATCACCGACGGATCCCAGCCTTTGGCGACTTCCATCGCGTTGCGGATGACCTGCAGCGACAATTCGCCGATCAGGCCGCTTTCCTCCGCGACCGGAATGAAGCGTTCGGGCGGGATCAGGCCATATTCGGGCGATTCCCACCGCATCAGCATTTCGAAACCGATCAGGCGGCCGCTCGCGATATCGACCTGCGGTTCGAAATAGGGGATGAATTCGCCGCGCGGCATGCCGTCGCGGATGCCGTTTTCGATCTGGTTGCGGACCTGCACCGCCATTTCCATGCCCTGTTCGAACCAGATATGGCGGTTCCGGCCCTCGTCCTTGCAATGATACATCGCGATGTCGGCTTGCCGGACCATCGTTTCCATCGTCATGCTCGCCTCGGTCGCGAGCGAGATGCCGAGCGAGGCGCCGATGCGTATCTGTTGCGAATCATGGGTGACATTCGCCTCGAGCGTCGAGACGAGCTCGGCGGCGATCGCGTCGATGTTCGCGCGGGCGCCGGGTTCGAACTGGAGCATCGCGACGAATTCGTCGCCGCCGAGGCGCGCCTTGGTGGCTGTCGGCGGCAGCACGCCGTTGATGCGTTCGGCCGCGACCTGCAGCACGCGGTCGCCGGCGGCGTGACCGTGGATATCGTTGACCGTCTTGAAATGGTCGAGGTCGAGAAGGAACAGCGCGACATGGCGCTTCGCCGCCGTCGCCTCGGCCACGAGTTGCTGCCCCCTGGCGAGCAGTGCGCGGCGGTTGAGGAAGCCGGTGAGGGGGTCGGTGTCGGCGAGATAGCGCGCGCGCTGTTCGGCCTCGGTGCGTTCGCGAATTTCGCGGTTGAGATCCTCATAGCGGCGCCAGCCGAACAGGATCAGCGCGACGTTCAGGATCACCGCCGCCGACAACGCCTTGTCGGGGCCGCCGCCGATGCCGATCAGCGTCTGGACGACCGCCTGCATCACGGTGCCGCCCGTGCCGACGAACAGCAGAATCGCGGCGACGACGATACCCCCGGCGACGACGTCGCGCTTGGCATCTTCGCTCCGATTTCGAGGTTTCGGCTCGGCTAGCATATATTCATTCCCCACCATCGGCACGATATTGGCGGCTAGCGGTGAAATTTGCGTTAAATGGCGCATGATGCCGCGCTTGCGTTTCCGCCCGCTTTTGCGTAAAGGCGCCGCGTCCGGACGCATATTGCATCCGGGCGAACAAGACATCCGCGACGGAAAAGTCTGTCCACGGATAGCCGCTGGTTGGCGAGGTTTCGCTCACCGGCGTGTTTTGCGTTGCGGTCGTCGGAAGGGTTGAAAAGGCGCATGTTCGACAGTCTGAGCAATCGGCTTGGCGATGTTTTCGGAAAGCTCCGCGGTCGCGGCGCGCTGACCGAGGCCGACGTGCGCGCGGCGATGCGCGAAGTGCGAATCGCCCTGCTCGAGGCCGATGTCGCGCTGCCCGTCGTGCGCAGCTTCGTCGATCAGGTCACCGAACTCGCGATCGGCCAGAATGTCCTGCGCTCGGTCACGCCGGGTCAGCAGGTGGTCAAGATCGTCAGCGACGCGCTGACCGAGATGCTGGGTTCGGAAACCGCCGAACTCGACCTGAATGTCGCGCCGCCCGCGATCATCATGATGGTCGGCCTTCAGGGGTCGGGCAAGACGACCACGACCGCGAAGATCGCGAAGCGGCTGAAGGACAAGGAGCGCAAGAAGGTGCTGATGGCGTCGCTCGACGTCAATCGCCCCGCCGCGCAGGAACAGCTTGCCGTCCTCGGCAGCCAGATCGATGTCGCGACGCTTCCGATCATCGCCGGCCAGCAGCCGGTCGAGATCGCGCAGCGCGCGCTGCAGGCCGCGAAGCTGCAGGGCTTCGACGTGCTGATGCTCGACACCGCGGGCCGTCTCCACGTCGACCAGCAGTTGATGGACGAGATGCAGGCGGTGGCGCGGACGGCGAACCCGGCCGAAACCCTGCTCGTCGTCGACAGCCTGACCGGCCAGGATGCGGTGCAGGTCGCGCAGCGCTTTACCGACCAGGTGCCGCTGACCGGCGTCGTGCTCACGCGCATGGACGGCGACGCGCGCGGTGGCGCCGCGCTGTCGATGCGCGCGGTCACGGGCAAGCCGATCAAGTTCGCCGGCACGGGTGAAAAGCTCGACGGGCTCGAACTGTTTCAGCCTTCGCGTATCGCGGGCCGCATTCTGGGCATGGGCGACGTCGTCAGCCTGGTCGAGCGCGCTGCCGAGACGATCCAGGCCGAAGAGGCCGAGGCGATGGCGGCGAAGATGGCCAAGGGCCAGTTCGACCTCAACGACCTGCGCACCCAGCTCAACCAGATGCGCCGCATGGGCGGCCTCGGCGCGCTCGCCGGCATGATCCCCGGCCTGAAAAAGGCGCAGGCGGCGATGGCGCAGAGCGGCGCCGACGACAAGATGCTGATCCATTTCGATGCGATCATGGGGTCGATGACCCCCAAGGAGCGCGCCAAGCCCGAAATCCTGACCGCGAAGCGCAAGATTCGCATCGCCAACGGATCGGGCACGACGGTGCAGCAGGTGAACCGGGTGCTGAAGATGCACCAGGAAATGTCCACCGCGATGAAGAAGATCCGCAAGATGGGCGGCCTCAAGGGGCTCGGCGCGCTGTTCGGCAAGGGCGGCGGCATCCCCGGAATGGGCGGCGGCGGCATGGGCGGCGGCGGCCTTGGCGGGCTTCCCGGCCTCGGCGGCGGGGCGATCCCGCCCGACCTCGCCAATCTGATCAACAAGAAGAAGTGAGGGCCCAGCAGGCCGTCATCCCGGCGAAGGCCGCGACACAGAGTTTATGAAGACCCAGGTTTGAATTGAATTAGAAAGAAGGACTTAATCATGGCTACCTCCATTCGCCTTTCGCGCGGCGGTTCGAAAAAGCGCCCCTATTACAAGATCGTCGTCGCCGATTCGCGCAGCCCGCGCGACGGCCGCTTCATCGAACGCATCGGCAGCTACAACCCGCTGCTCGCCAAGGACAATCCGGAGCGCGTGAAGCTCGACGGTGAGCGTGCGGCCCATTGGCTGAGCGTCGGTGCGCAGCCGACCGACCGCGTTGCCCGCTTCCTCGACGCCGCCGGTGTCAAGGAACGCGCCGTCCGCAACAACCCGAAGAAGGCCGAACCGGGTGAGAAGGCCAAGGAACGCGCCGAAGAAAAGGCCCAGAAGCTGGCTGACGCCGAAGAGGCCGCGAAGGAAGCCGCTGCGGCTCCCGCTCCGGAACCGGAAGTCGAAGCTCCCGCCGAGGAAGCTGCTGCTCCCGAAGCCGCTGAATCGGATTCGACCGGTTCGGTGAAGAGCGAAGAAACCGCCGAAGCCGTTGCCGAAGCCGTGGCCGAGGAAGTCCCGGCCGACGCGACCGCCGAAGACGCGACCGCGATCGCCGAAGAAGTCGCCGAAGGCGGCCCGGTGGCCGAAGAAGCTCCGGCTGCCGAAGAAGCTCCGGCTGCTGAAGCAGGCGAAGAAAAGGCCGAAGGCTAAGCCTTGGCCGACGCCCATCGCCCTGTCACCCTTGCCGCCATCGCCGGCGCGCATGGGGTGCGGGGCGAGGTGCGCCTCAAATTGTTCGGCGAAGGCGCGGAGGCTCTCCGCGCCTTTTCCGTTTTCGATGCCGGCGGCCGCACGCTGACGCTGAAGTCGGTGCGCCCGGCAAACCAGGGCGCGGTCGCGAGCTTTGCCGAAGTTGCCGACCGCAGCGCGGCCGAGGCGCTGCGCGGCACCGTGCTGACCGTCCCGCGCTCGGCATTGCCCGCGCTCGGCGAGGGCGAATATTATCACCACGACCTGATCGGCCTGCCGTGCGTTTCCAGCGACGGCCAGGCGATCGGCCATGTCGCCGCGGTCGAGAATTTCGGCGCGGGCGACATCCTGGAAATCGAGAGGCCGGGCGACGCCGGCAAGAAGCCCGTCCGCTTCATGGTGCCGATGAACGCGCGCGCGGTTCCGGCATGGGACGAGAATGGCGTCACCGTCGACGCGGCGTTCGTCGAATAGCCGACAGCTAGATTGCTCCATCCTTCCCGGATTCCGATCCCGGGTCTGCCTTGCCGCCGCAATGGCAAAGCGGGTTGACCTCAAGCGCGGGACCCCGGATCAAGTCCCAGGGTGACGTGCAGGGGCATGTCGCGTCGGTTCGCCCGGGAGGATCGTGATGCGCTTGAAGTCGGCTCTTGTCTTTGGCCTGTTGCTTGGTGGCTCGTTCCTGGGGGCTTTGGCGCCCGCCGCGGCGCAGGACGCCGCTCCAAAAACCCTCGAGCAACTGGCGCCGGAGATCGACGCGCTCTTTGCCAAATTCCAGGCCGACCAGCATGTTCCGGGCGTCGTCTATGGCGTCGTGAAGGACGGCAAGCTCGCCTATGTGAAGGGGCTGGGCGTCCAGACCATCGACGGCAAGCGGCCGGTGACGCCCGACACGCTCTTTCGCATCGCGTCGATGACCAAGGCCTTCACTGCGCTGTCGATCCTGCACCTGCGCGATCAGGGCAAGCTGCGGCTCGACGATCTGGCCGAGGACTATATCCCGGAGATGAAGGGCTGGACCTATCCCACCAAGGACAGCCCGCGCATCCGCATCCGCGACCTGTTGCAGCACGTCGGCGGCTTCGTCACCGACGATCCGTGGGGCGACCGGCAACAGGTGCTGCCGCAGGACGACTTCACCCAGATGATCGCGGCGGGCGTGCCCTTCAGTCGCGTGCCGCAGAGCAGCCACGAATATTCGAACTTCGGCTATGCGCTGCTCGGCCGGATCGTGGCGAAGGCGTCGGGCATGGCCTATACCGACTATGTGCGGCAGACGATCCTGGTGCCGCTGGGGATGACGAGCAGCGGCTATGACGCGCCGCACGCGCCAAAGGCGCGCTATGCGCTGGGCTATCGCTGGGAGAATGAGCGCTGGACCGCGGAGCCCGAGATGGTCGACGGCGCGTTCAACAGCATGGGCGGGCTTCAGGTCAGCGCGAACGACTATGCCAAATGGGTCGCCTTCCTGCTGTCGGCCTGGCCGGCGCGCGACGATCCCGACACCGGGCCGATCAAGCGCGCGACGGTGCGCGAGATCGCGCAGGGGCTGAACTTCGTTTCGGTGACGAACCGCATCGGATCGAGCGGCGCGACCGCGTGCAAGCAGGCGGCCGCCTATGGCATGGGCTGGCGCGTGGCGCAGGATTGCGACCTGGGCCTGACGCTGGCGCATGGCGGCGGCTATCCGGGCTATGGCAGCCATGTGATGCTGATGCCCGATTATGGCGTCGGCGTCTTCGCGCTGTCGAACCGCACCTATGCCGGACCGTCGGCGCCCGCGTGGGACGCGGCGGTGGCGATGGGCAAGGCCGGGCTGCTGCACGCACGCGCGGAGCCGGTGTCGCCGGCGGTGGCGGAAATGTACGCCGCGGCGAAGGCGGCCTATGCGGCGGGCAATCTCGACCCGCTGAACGGCCGGCTGGCGATGAACTTCCTGCTGGATCGCTCAGCGGAGAACTGGGCAGCGGAATTCGCGCGGCTTAAGGCAGAGGTCGGGGCCTGTCCCGCCGACGAGCCGCTGGCGCCAAAGGGCGCGATGGCGGCGGCGTTCCGTCTCGATTGCGAAAAGGGCAGGCTCGACGGCATGCTGCTGCTGGCGCCGACGAACCCGGTGACGATCCAGGCGCTGCGCCTGCGCGTCGTGCCGAAGGATGTGCCCTAGTGGGCGACGCCAAAAGGCTCCCCGTCAGATCCTGACGGAGAGCCTGGGCGCGAAGCGGCGACCGACCCTGGTCAGCGTCGCCGCGCCGCGCGGGCCGGGACTGCCCTTTTTCCGGGGCGGATGACCGCCGCCGAACGGTTGAAACCTGCCTCCGCGTCCGCGTCCGGGGTGCGGCGCGTGGTGACGAGCTTTGCCCAGCGCCGCAGCGCGGTGCCGAGCTTCCTGAATCCGCGATCGAGATCGGCGCTCAGGCGGTCGTGGCCGTGGTTCCAGCCGCGCATGAAATGTTCTTCCATCATCGCTTTTCTCCTTTCCGTTCGATGCCCTGCAAATGCGCCTCCCCGCGCCGCGAAGCCAACAAAAGCTCTGGTGCATATCATAAGGCAGGCTTATAAGATCGATATGTCGAAACTCCCCCCTCTTGCCGCTATCCGGGCGTTTGAAGCGGCAGCAAGGCTCCAGAATTTCTCGCGCGCGGCCGAAGAGTTGGGGATGACGCAGGCGGCGGTCAGCTATCAGGTACGTCAATTGGAGGATCGCCTGGGCCGCGCGCTGTTCGTGCGCGAAAAGGGGCGGGTGCGGTTGTCCGACACGGGGCAGCGACTGCTGCCCGCGGTAAGCAATGCCTTCGCGACGATGGGTGACGCCTTCGCCGCGCTCGACAGCGACGAGGCCGACGTGCTGACGATCAACGCGGTGACCAGCTTCGGCGGCACCTGGCTCAGCGCGCGCATCGGCGGGTTCCAGCTCGACTATCCCGACCTGGCCGTGCGCATGTCGATGAGCAATCATCTGATCGACTTCGACGCGTCAAATGTCGATGTCGCGATCCGCATCGGCAATGGTCGCTGGCCGGGCCTGCGCCGATTTCCTGCTGCGCCAATATGTCGCGCCGATCTGTTCGCCGACCTTCCTGGCGGAGCATGCCATCCGCGAGCCCGCCGACCTGCTGCATGTCCAGCGGCTCGCGCCGAACGACAGCTGGTGGGCCGACTGGTTCGTCGCCGCAGGCGTGACGACCGCGCCGGTGCCTTCCGACCGCGGCATCGAACTCGACAGCCAGTTGCAGGAGGCGAGCGCGGTGCAGGCGGGGTTCGGCATCGCGATGATGACGCCGCTCTTCTGGCACGCCGATCTGGCGAGCGGCCGCCTGGTCCAGCCGTTCGAGACCTATCATGCCTCGGGCCTCGGCATCTGGCTGGTGCAGCGGGAGAATCGCGTAGGGGTCCGCAAGATCGAGCGTTTCCGCGAGTGGCTGCACGCCGAGCTTCAGAAGGATCGCCAGCGCGTTCCCGAGCCGCTATGGGAGCCGCTGCCATGAGTTTCGCCGCCGTTCCGCTGACGCTTTATCCCGACATGTTCCCCGGTCCGCTGGGGCACAGCATGGCGGGGCGCGCGCTCGACGCCGGGGTCTGGTCGTGCCGGCCGGTGCAGATCCGCGACTTCGCGACCGACAGGCACCGCACCGTCGACGACACGCCCGCGGGCGGCGGCGCGGGAATGGTGCTGAAGGCCGACGTCCTAGCGGCGGCGATCGACCATGCGGCGGCGGCGAATCCCGACCTGCCGATCCTGGCGATGACCCCGCGCGGGACGCCGGTGACGCAGGCGCGCATCCGGCGGCTGGCGACGGGGCCGGGGGCGATCATCCTGTGCGGCCGGTTCGAAGGATTCGACGAACGTATCTTTGACGCGCGTCCCATCGAACAGGTGTCGATGGGCGACATCATCCTGTCGGGCGGCGAGATGGCGGCGCTATTGCTGCTGGACGCTTGCATTCGGCTGCTTCCCGGCGTAATGGGCGCGGCTTCAAGCGGGGACGACGAATCGTTCGAAAACGGTTTGCTCGAATATCCGCACTATACCCGACCCGTCGAATGGGAAGGGCGCACGATCCCCGAAGTGCTGCGATCGGGGGATCATGCGAAGATCGCCGCCTGGCGGAAACAACAGGCTGAGATCGATACACGGTTACGCAGGCCGGACCTTTGGGAGCGCCACGAGGGCGCTCGGGACCGACCTGCCTCTGGCGCGCGGCGAAAAGAAAAGGACTAGAGGACATGAACCTCATCCAGACGATCGAAGCCGAAGAAATTGCCAAGGCGGCAAAGACCATTCCGACCTTCCGTCCCGGCGACACGCTGAAAGTCGGCGTGAAGGTTGTCGAAGGCGAACGCACCCGCGTCCAGAATTTCGAAGGCGTGTGCATCGCACGCTCGAACAAGGGCATGGGCTCCAACTTCACCGTGCGCAAAATGTCGTTCGGCGAAGGTGTCGAGCGCGTCTTCCCGCTTTACTCGCCCAACATCGATTCGATTACCGTCGTCCGCAAGGGCGCCGTTCGTCGTGCGAAGCTTTACTATCTTCGTGGCCGAACTGGTAAATCCGCGCGTATTGCGGAACGCCGCGAATACCGGTCGGAAGCCGGCGAAGGCTAAGGAGAGCTACTCCTCCATAAAGCCGAAACAGCTTTCAAAAACGACCGGTTCCGCCAACAGGCAGAGCCGGTCGTTTTCATTTGGGCGAAACGAATTTGTCGCAGCCGTCACCTTTTTTCCAACCGACGCGGCGCGCCTTCATCGGCGCGGCGATCGCCGTTGGGGCGTTCGGCGCGTCGGGCGGGGCAATGGCGGCGACCAATGCGCAGCGCCTTGTCGCCGCGGCGCGCGGGCAGGTCGGCGTCACGCTGCGCTATGATCCCGCCTATACGGTGCTCGCCTTTCCGAACGGCGACGTCGACCGGGCGAAGGGCGTTTGCACCGACGTCGTGATCCGCGCGTTTCGCGATGCGCTCGCGCTCGATCTGCAGGGTCTTGTAAACGCCGACATGCGCGCCAATTTTGGGGCTTATCCAAAGAATTGGGGTCTGGGGCGGCCCGACCGGAATATCGACCATCGGCGCGTGCCCAATCTCGCGGCCTTCTGGCGGCGACAGGGCGCCGCGGTTCCGGTGACCGACAAGCCGGCCGATTGGCGGCCGGGCGACATCTTCACCCAGATGGTGAACGGGCGGCTGCCGCACACCGGCATCGTGTCCGACCGCAAGAATACCACGGGCACGCCGCTCGTGATCCACAACATCGGCGGGGGCACCCGCGAGGAGGATGCGTTGTTCGACCATCCGCTGACCGGCCATTTCCGCTGGAAAGTCTAACTGACCTACGTTTTCAACCGAGTTCTTACGCTGAGGAGTGAGTAAATGGGTTATCGTATCGTTGTCGCCGGCGCGACGGGCAATGTCGGGCGCGAAGTGCTCGCCATCCTGGCCGAGCGTGAATTCCCGATTGCCGAACTGGCCGCGGTCGCATCGTCGCGCAGCCAGGGCGACGAGATCGAGATCGGCGATACCGGCAAGACCGTCAAATGCCAGAATATCGAGAATTTCGACTGGTCCGGCTGGGACATGGCGATTTTCGCGATCGGCAGCGACGCGACCGCGATCCACGCGCCGAAGGCGGCTGCCGCCGGCTGCGTCGTGATCGACAACTCGTCGCTCTATCGCATGGACCCCGACGTGCCGCTGATCGTGCCGGAGGTGAACCCCGAGGCGATCGACGGATACACCGCGCGCAACATCATCGCGAACCCGAACTGCTCGACCGCGCAGATGGTCGTCGCGCTGAAGCCGCTGCACGATGCGGCGAAGATCACGCGCGTCGTCGTGTCGACCTATCAGTCGGTGTCGGGCGCGGGCAAGTCGGGCATGGACGAGCTGTGGAACCAGACGCGCCAGATCTTCGTCGGCGACGAAAAGGACATCAACAAGTTCACCAAGCAGATCGCGTTCAACGTGATCCCGCACATCGACAAGTTCCTCGACGATGGTTCGACCAAGGAGGAATGGAAGATGGTCGTCGAGACGAAGAAGATCCTCGACCCGAAGATCAAGGTGACCGCGACCTGCGTCCGCGTCCCCGTTTTTGTCGGCCATTCGGAGGCGATCAACATCGAGATGGAAAATGAGCTGTCGGCCGAGGACGCCCAGCGCATCCTGCGCGAGGCGCCGGGCGTGATGCTCGTCGATAAGCGCGAGGACGGCGGCTATATCACCCCCGTCGAATGCGTCGGCGACTATGCGACCTTCGTTTCGCGCGTCCGCGACGACAGCACCGTCGACAATGGCCTCAACCTCTGGTGCGTCAGCGACAACCTGCGCAAGGGCGCGGCGCTGAACGCGGTTCAGATCGCCGAACTGCTGGGCCGCCGGCACCTGAAGAAGGGCTGATCGGCCCGGTAAACCCGCTCGTGTCGAGCGAAGTCGAGGCACCCGTCGCGGGTGCGCTCCGCAAGAGCATCTCGACTTCGCGCGATGCGAACGGATAAGAGGAGGGATGGTCAGTCCCTTCGCCTTTTCGCACGCGCTCTGCCGCGCCCCAGCCCCTTCGGCCGTCAACGGCATCCGTGCCGGCGGCGGACCCGACCCCGATTTCGACACGCTTGCCGCCGAGCATGCGGCTTATGTCGCGACGCTCCGCGAGCTCGGGCTGTCGGTCGAAGTCCTTCCCGCGCTCGACGATTATCCCGACGCGCTCTTCACCGAAGATGTCGCGCTGACCTTTCCCGAAGGCGCGATCCTGTTGCGCCCGGGTGCGTCGAGCCGCGCGGGCGAGGTTGCGCATATCCGCGAGGCGCTCGCCGCACGTCATCCGGTTCTGCTCGAAATGACCGTGGGGCATGTCGAGGGGGGCGACGTGCTGCGCCTTGCCGACCGCGTGATCATCGGCCTGTCCGACCGCACCGACCGCGCGGGCGCCACCGAGCTTGCGGGCCTGCTCGAACGGATCGGCCATCGCGCCGAGATTGCGGAGACGCCCGCGAGCGTGCTGCATTTCAAGACGGGGTGCAGCCTGATCGACGCGGGTACCGTCCTCGCGGTTCCGGCGATGCGCGATTGCCCCGAATTCGCCGGGCTGGAGGTCGTGCTGACCCCGCTGGGCGAGGAGGGGGCGGCGAATATCCTGCGCGTGCGCGACACGGTGCTGATCGGCGAGCGCTGGCTGGCGACGCAGGCACTGCTCGCGGCGCGGGGCGTACCGTTTCGCGCGATGGCGACCGAACATATCGCGCGCATCGACGCCGGACTGAGCTGCATGTCGCTGCGCTGGTGACGCATCGAAAATCGCTGTCCTGCACCCTATTGCTGCCCTAGCCTGACCGGCATGATGCAAGCCCCGTCCTCCCGTGCGATTTATGCGTTTTCGAGTGAAGTTGCGCAGTTTTCCGCCATTTCCGCCTTTGCGGATTTTGGTCGATGACCGACGCGTCGGCGCGTCCCGAGGTGCAAAGACTCCTGCTCGGCCTGTTGCTGGCGCTGCTGCTGGCGGCGCAGATCGACCAGCCCTATCCCGAGGTCGCGCTGTTGCAGCACCTCCCGACGATGCTGCTGCTTGTCGCCTCGCCCGCTTTGCTGCGCCGCTGGCCGCTGTCGACGCCCGCGCTGGCGTGCATCGTCGTCTTCCTGGCGCTGCATACGCTCGGCGGCCGGTACGCCTATAGCAACGTCCCTTACGACGACTGGGCGCGCGCGGTGACCGGGTCGACCCTGTCCGAGACCTTCGGTTGGGGCCGCAATCATTATGATCGGCTGGTCCATTTCGCCTTCGGCGCGCTGTCGGTGGTGCCGGTCGCGGAGGTGGCTCGGCGCTGGGGCGGGCTGGAGCCGCGCGGCGCGGCGCTTGCGGCGCTCGGCTGGGTTCTGGCCATCTCGTGCCTCTACGAGATTTTCGAATGGCTGCTGACGATCGTTGCGGCGGGCGAGACCGCCGATCGTTATAATGGTCAGCAGGGTGACATCTGGGACGCCCAAAAGGATATGGCGCTCGCGGCATTGGGTGCGATATTGATCATGCCGTTCGCAGGCAGAGGCAGGAGATAGACGATGCGGAAACTGGCGGCGCGGAAATTGGCGACCCTGGCCCTCGTGGCGATGCTCGCGGCGTGCAAACCCGCTGCGGACAAGCCGGCCGCTGGCGAAGACACCGTCGATGCGCCGCCGATGCCCGAGGCAAAGGCCGATGGTCCGGCTGCCGCGACGACGGCGATCAGCCTCGACGGCGAGGGGCTGCGCTTCGTTGACAAGACCAGCGGCAAGACCAGCCTGCTCGCTTTCGGCATTCCGCGTGCGCAGGCGGAAGAGGCGCTGGCGCGCGTCGAGGGCAAGGCCGACGACCGTAGCACCAACGAGGAATGCGGCGCGGGGCCGATGGAATTTACGCGGTTCGACGCGATGACGCTGAATTTTCAGGACGGCAAGTTCGTCGGCTGGTTCCTGGGCAACGAGAATGGCGCCTCGGAATATTCGACGATGAGCGGCATCGGCATCGGCACGACCCGCGCGAAGGCGAAGCAATCGGTGTCGATCATCGATGTCGAGGACAGCACGCTGGGCGAGGAATTCAGCATCGGCAGCGGCGAGAATGCCGTCGGCGGGATGTTCGCCGAGCCGGGCGAAGCGGCAAAGATCGAGGCGCTGTTCGCCGGCGCGAACTGCTTCTTTCGCTAAGGCGTCAGTGGCCCATTTCGGCCATCGACGCCTTTGGTCCGTCGGACTTTGGCGGGCGTAGCAGAAAGACGAGGGGCAGCGCCGCGAGCGTGACCCACATCATCAGCCAGAAATCGTCGATATAGGCGACCATGGCCGCCTGCCGGTTGATCTCCGCATTGACCATCGCCATCGCCGTGTCGCCGACGATCCCGAAGCGGTCGGCGGTCGAGGCATCGAGCAGGCTCGTCGAACTGTTTGTGATATGGGCGACCATATCCTCGTGGCTGCGCTGGATATTCGCGCCGAGCAGGGTCGTGACGATCGAGATGCCGACCGATCCGCCGATGCTGCGCAGCAGGTTCATCAGGCTGGACCCGTCGGTGCGATATTGGGGCGGGATCGTCGCGAAGGCCATGGTGTTGAGCGGAATGAAGACGAGCCCCATCCCGATTCCCTGGACGAGGCCGCTGACGATCACCGGCTGCATGCCCATCTCCAGCGACCAGTGGCTCATCTGCCAGAGCGAAAGCGCGGCGACCAACAGGCCGGTACCGACCATCCAGCGTGCGTCGACCTTGCCCAGCAACTGGCCCGCCGCCCACATCGACATCAGGATACCGACGCCGCGCACCGCGAGCACCCAGCCGGTATCGATCACCGGCCAGCCGAACAGATTCTGCAGCATCGGCGGGAGCAGCGCCATCGACGCGAACATGACGATGCCGATGACGATCATGAAGCCCATCGCGGTCACCAGGTTGCGGTCGCGGAGCATCTGCCGGTTGAACAGCGTCTCGCGGCCGGTGACCAGGTGAATGACGAACATCCAGAGACAGGCGACCGACACGCCGAGCTCGATCCAGATCTCGGTGCTGTCGAACCAGTCCTTTTGCGCGCCGCGATCGAGCATGAGCTGGAGCGAGGCGAGGCCCAGCGCGAGCATCGAAAAGCCGAACAGGTCGAACTTTCGCTGCCGCGTCTTCGTGGCGGGGAGCAGCGCCCACATCAGCGCCAGCGTCACCAGTCCGACGGGCAGGTTGACGTAGAAGACCCAGCGCCAGTTCACCGACTCGGTCAGCCAGCCGCCCAGCACGGGTCCCATGATGGGCCCGATCATGATGCCCATTCCCCAGATCGACATCGCCCGGGCGTGGCGTTCGGGCGGATTGATGTCGAGCATCACCGACTGGCTGAGGGGGCCGATGAACGCGCCGCTGATCCCCTGGAGGAAGCGGAAGATCACCATTTCCTCCAGATTCTGCGCCGCGCCGCAGGCCATCGAGGCCATGATGAAGCCGGTGACGGCGCCCAGGAACAGGCGGCGGCGGCCGATCCGGTCGGCGAGCCAGCCGGTGATCGGCATCGCGACGGCGGCGGCGATGATGTAGCTGGTCAGCACCCAGTTGACCGTCTCGCTCGTCGCGCCGAGTGCCGCGCGCATGTGCGGGATCGCGACGTTGGCGATTGTCGTGTCGAGGATCTGGATGATCGATGCGCCCATCACCGCCACCGTCAGCAGGCCGCGATAGCGAATCTGCTCGTGCAGCGGGATTGAGTCGTCGACCGGCGCCGCGGGCGACCGGCGGGAAAGGGCGCGGCTCGGCATGCCCTATTTGTCCGAGGTAAAGACCCGAACGTCCGCCGACAGGCCGGCGATCATGTCGCGCGAGGGCTTTTCGTCGAAGGCGATGCGGACGGGGACGCGCTGCGTGACCTTGACCCAGTTGCCGGTCGCGTTCTGGGCCGGCAGCACCGAAAACTCGCTGCCCGTCCCGGCGCCGATCGTCAGCACATGGCCGCGGATCCGGACGCCGGGATAGGCGTCGAAGCTGATCTCGGCGCGCTGTCCAACGCGCATGTTGGCCAGGTCGGTTTCCTTGAAATTCGCCTCGACCCACGGATGCTGCGTATCGACGATCGTCACCGCCGGCAGCCCGGCGACCATCATCTGGCCGATCAGCAGCCGGTCCGACTGCGCGATTCGGCCCGCGCTGGGCGCCCGCACCTCGGTCCGGCCGAGATTGACCTGCGCCTGCGCGCGCTGGACCTTGGCGGCCTCGACCTGTGGATTGACGCCGCTCGACGGGCCGGCAGCGAGCTTCGTCCGCGCTTCGGCGGCTGCGGCCTCGGCCTGACGGACGCGTTCGCGCGCCTGCGTCACGGCATGGCGCGACGCGTCATAGGCGGCCTTGGTGGTAAAGCCCTTTTCCATCAGCGCCGCCTGACGCTCGAAATTCACCTGCGCGAAGGCGACATCTTCGCGGGCGGCGGCGATGTCCACCGCCGACGTGTTGGCGCTGGCCGACAGATTGCCGACCTCGACCTGCGCGGCGTCGATCGCGGCCGTCGCCTGCGCGACATTGAGGGCGTAAGGCTCGCCGTCGATGCGGAACAGCAGCTGCCCGGCATTGACCATCTGGCCGTCCTTGACCGCCACTTCGGTGATGCGGCCGCCGACTTCGGCGGCGATCGAAACCTTGTCCATCTGGACATAGGCGTTGTCGGTCGACACCGATCCGCCGCTGGTCAGCCAGTACCAGCCACCCACGGCGATCAGCACCGCGGGAAGGCCGAACATCAATATGCGGGTGCGCCAGCTCGGCCTGGCCTGCGGATCGCCCTCGGCCGCTGACACGGGCGGCGGCACGGGATCGGCCTTTGGCGCGCGCGCCGGTGCCGCGTCTTCGGCTTTCGGGCGGGAAGGGGAGAGCTGGTCCATCAGGCGGTCTCTTTTTGGCATTCGCGGCGGGAGAGATTGGCGCGCACGCGCTCGACGAGCGCGATGAGCTGGTCGCGTTCGTCGGCGTTCAGGCCTTCGGTCGCGTCTTCGGTGAGCTGTTCGGCCACGCTGCGCATTTCGTTGAGCAGGTCGGCGGCGCGCGGGGTCAGGTAGAGCTGCCAGGCGCGGCGGTCGGTCGGGTCGGGCCGCCGTTCGACAAGGTCGGCCTCGGCAAGCCGGTCGACCATGCGCGACAGGGTGATCGGTTCGACCTCGATCAGTTCGGCGAGCGGTCCCTGCCGAATGCCGGCGTGGCGCTTCAGATAGGTGATCAGCCGCCATTGCAGCGCGGTGATGCCGCTGCTGCGGGTGCGCGCGTTGAAGGCGCGGCGAAACAGGCGTGCACTGTCGTTAAGCAGGAAGCCGATCGTCTCGCTCATGGCAGCACATATAATAGCAATTGCTACTATATTCAATTGATGCTTTGCTGCATCTGCGAAACATCTGATCTGGTGTTAAAATTCTCCGTGGCGCGCTTGCGCGGCGCGGGTTTTTTGGCAGGATGAGTGTCATGACTTTGCACGCCGACCTCTTCTGGTCCTTTCGCTCGCCGTACAGCTACCTGGCTATCGGCCGTTATCGCTCGCTGGCTGCGAGCCATGATGTCGTGATCAATCTGCGGCCGGTCTATCCGCTTGCGATCCGCCAGCCCGACTTTTTCGAGCGCAACCATCCGAACTGGCTGAGCTATACGATGCGCGACATGATCCGCGTGGCGCAGTTCCACGGAATTCCCTTCGGTCCCCCGCGGCCCGATCCGATCGTCCAGAATGTCATGACGCGGGAGATCGCGGCCGAGCAGCCCTATATCTATCGCCTGACGCGGTTGGGCCAGGCCGCGTCGCGGCGCGGCAAGAGCCTGGCGTTCGCGCACGAAGCCGCACAGCTTATCTGGGGCGGCGCGCAGGACTGGCACCTGGGGGATCATCTGGCGGGCGCCGCGCGTCGCGCCGACCTGAACCTGGCCGAGCTCGATGCCGAGGCGGAGGCCGATGCCGAAGCGCTGGACAATGAGATTGCGGCGAATCAGGTCGCGCTGGAGATCGCGGGCCATTGGGGTGTGCCGACGCTGGTGTTCGATGGCGAACCCTTCTTTGGTCAGGACAGGATCGAAATGGCGAAATGGCGGATGGAGCAGAAGGGGCTGCAGCCGCGCTGATCGGCCTTGCCCAACCGCGCGGCATGAGCGCATAGGCGGCGCATGACGACCGAACCGCAATTTTTCGAGGCACGCGACGGCGTGCGGCTGGCGTGGCGCGAGATGGGGGAGGGACGCCCGGTTGTGCTGTTGCACGGGCTGTTCTCGAACGCCGAGGTCAACTGGATCAAGTTTGGCACGGCAGAACGGATCGCGCGCGAAGGATTTCGCGTGATCATGCCCGATCTGCGCGTCCATGGATCGAGCGACGCGCCGCACGAGCCGGAGCAGTATCCGGCCGATGTGCTCGTCCGCGATCTGGAAGACCTGGTGGCGCATCTGGGCCTGTCCGATTTCGACCTCGGCGGCTTTTCGTTGGGTGCGCGGACCAGCACGCGCGCCGTTGTCGCTGGGATGCGACCGCGGCGCCTGATCCTCGGCGGAATGGGGCTGGCCGGGCTGGCCGGCTGGGCAAAACGCGGGCAGTTCTTTCAGCGCGTCATCGCGGACTATGAAACCGCGAAGCGCGGCGACGACACCTGGCTGTCGATCCAGTTCATGAAGACGATGAAGATCGACCGCGTCGCGGCGAGCCTGCTGCTGGACAGTTTCACCGATACCACGCCCGAGATGTTGAGCGCGCTGACGATGCCGACGCTGCTGGTCTGCGGCGAACAGGATCAGGACAATGGATCGGCGGAGGAACTCGCCGCCGTACTGCCCGACGCGCGGCTTGCGACGATCCCCGGCACGCATATGTCGAGCGTGACGCAGCCCGAAATGGGCGAGGCGATGGCGGCGTTTCTGGCGGCTTGATCCCGGCGGCTCTCGCGGCTTGACCGCATCGGCGGCTAGGTCCAGATTACGCGCCATCGCGCCACAGAGCGCATCAGAATATCCAGAGGACGCACCCCCATGAAAGCCATGATTTCGACGCTGTCGCTTGCCCTGTCGCTCGCGCTTGCGGCGCCGGCCGCCGCGCAGGCCGACCAAAATGCCGCCCCCGCTGCGGCCCCTACCGCCGCCCCCACCGCCGCCCCCACCGCCGCCGATGCCGATGCCTTCATCGCCTCGGTCGAAAAGGACCTGTTCGACTATACGGTCGAGGCCAGCCAGGTGAACTGGGTCAATGCGACCTATATCACCGAGGATACCGACGCGATGGCGGCGCGGATCAACGCGGTCGGCACCGAAAAGTCGGTGAAATATGCGCTCGAGGCCGCCAAATATATGGCGGTTCCGGGCCTGAATGCCGACACCAAGCGCAAGCTGGACATATTGCGGACCGGCATCGTTCTGCCGGCGCCGACGACGCCGGGCGCCGCGACCGAGCTCAACCGGATCGCCACCGACCTGCAGTCGAAATACGGCAAGGGCCGCGGCACGCTGGACGGCAAGGAAATCTCCGGCTCCGACATCGAGGCCGAGATGGGCAATCTGAAGCGCACACCCGCCGAATTCGCCGAGATGTGGACGAGCTGGCACAATAATGTCGGTGCGCCGATGAAGGACGATTATGCCAAGATGGTCGGCATCGCGAACGATGGCGCGAAGGAGCTGGGCTTTGCGGACACGGGCGCGATGTGGCGTTCGGGATACGACATGCCGCCCGAGGAGTTCGCCAAGGTCACCGAACAGATCTGGCAGGACATGAAGCCGCTGTATGTCGCGCTGCACACCTATGTCCGCTGGAAGCTGAACGAGAAATATGGCGACGCCGTGCAGCCCAAGACGGGCCCGATCCGCGCCGACCTGCTCGGCAATATGTGGGCGCAGGAATGGGGGAATATCTATCCGCTCGTCGCGCCCGCGGGCACCGGCGACCTTGGCTATGACATCGGCGACCTGCTGGCCGAAAAGGGCAAGGGGCCGCTCGACATGGTCAAGGCGGGCGAGAATTTCTATTCCTCGCTCGGCTTTGCCGGGCTTCCCGAAACCTTCTGGAAGCGCAGCCAGTTCACCAAGCCCGCCGACCGCGAAGTCGTGTGCCACGCATCGGCGTGGGACGTCGACAACAAGGACGATATCCGCATCAAGATGTGCATCAAGGTGAATGCCGACGACTTCGTCACCATTCACCACGAGCTTGGCCACAATTATTATCAGCGCGCCTATAACAAGCAGCCGTTCCTCTATCTGAACGGCGCGAACGATGGTTTCCACGAAGCCATCGGCGATTTCGTCGCGCTGTCGATCACGCCGCAATATCTGGTCGACATCGGCCTGCTCGACAAATCGAAGGTGCCGAGCGCCGACAAGGACATCGGGCTGCTGCTGCGGCAGGCGATGGACAAGGTCGCCTTTCTGCCCTTCGGTCTGCTCGTCGACCGCTGGCGCTGGGGCGTCTTCGACGGATCGATCAAGCCCGCCGACTACAACAAGGCGTGGACCGACCTGCGCAAGCAATATCAGGGCATCGTGCCGCCGGGCGAGCGGCCGGCGAACGCGTTCGATGCGGGCGCGAAATTCCACATTCCGGGGAACACGCCCTACACCCGCTATTTCCTGGCGCGCGTGCTGCAGTTCCAATTCTATCAGGCCGCGTGCAAGCAGGCCGGATGGAAGGGACCGCTCCATCGCTGTTCCTTCTATGGCAACAAGGACGTCGGCGCGAAGCTGAACGCGATGCTCGAAATGGGTGCGTCGAAGCCGTGGCCCGATGCGCTGCAGGCGTTCACGGGCAGCCGCGAAATGTCGGGCAAGGCGATGGCCGAATATTTCGCGCCGCTGAAGAAATGGCTGGACCAGCAGAACAAGGGCAAGCCGTCGGGCTGGTAAGCGGCGGCACGGACACAAGATGCGAGGGCCGGGGCAGCGATGCTCCGGCCTTTTGCATTGCGCCGTGAGCCCTAGGCGTCCTCCCCTGGAAGCGCCTCGACAGCCTGTTTGAACCGGGCGAGCCGCGTCGTCGCAGCGGCGGCGTGCGGGCCGATCCAGCGGTCGTGGATATCCTGGATCGGCATGGCGTTGAGGTGATTCCAGCGTTCGCGGCCACGGCGTTCGGCGATGACCAGCCCGGCATCCTCCAGCACCTTCAGATGCTGCATCACCGTGCAGCGGTCGATGTCGGCGAAATGGCCACACAGCGCGCCGGTGGTGAGCGGCTGGTCGCGCAGATCGTCCAATATCTGTCGCCGGATCGGCGAGGCGAGCGCCTTGAAAGTTGCGTCGAACTGGTCGTGAATTGACATGTTATATAAATATAACATAAAAGGATGCGACTCAAGCGGAGAGTGAGCATGGAGCTGAAGTTCAGGGTCGCGGCGCGGATCGCGAAGCCGGTGCGCGAGGTGTTCGAGGCGGTCGCCGACCCCGCGAAGCTGTCGCATTATTTCACGACCGGCGGCGCCAAGGGGCGGCTGGAGACCGGGGCGACGGTGACGTGGGATTTCCACGACTTTCCGGGTGCCTTTCCCGTCCATGTGATCGAGGTCGTGCCCGACGAGAAGATCGTCCTTGAATGGCAGGCGAACGAGGGCGAGGCGCCGAATGTCGAGGGCGGCGAGTTGAAGGACGCCGACTATCGCACGCGCGTGACGATGAGCTTCACGGGCCTGGACGACGGCCGGACGCTGGTCGAGATCGCCGAAGAGGGCTGGCGCGAAAATCAGGGCGCGCTCGGCGCCTCCTATGGCAATTGCCAGGGCTGGTCGCAGATGCTCTGCGCGCTGAAGGTGTGGATCGAGCACGGCATCAATTTGCGGGCCGACATGTACAAGTGACGGTCCGCCTCCCCGCCACGGCGAGGGTTGTGGGGAGGGCTATTCGGGGTAGTCGAACCGTAGCGGGCGCGATCCCAGCGGAGCGCCCGTGTTGGCGTCGACGACCACCGGGCGGATTGGCTTTCCGGTTTCGACGTCGATCTGCCGTGTGAGCGCGCCCTGGCCGTTATGCTTGCGTCCCCACGCCCCGATCGCCGCGAGGATCGGCAGGAAGTCGCGCCCCGCATCGGTCAGCAGATATTCGTCGCGCGGCGGCCGTGCGCTGTAGCGCCGCTTTTCGATCAGCCCCGCCGCGACGAGTGCCGACAGGCGGCGCGCCAATATGTTCGGCGCGATGCCCAGGCTGGCGCGGATCTGGTCGTAACGCGTCAGGCCGCGGTCGATGTCGCGGAGGATCAATATGCTCCAGCGGTCGCCGACGCGCATCAGCCCGCGATCGACGGGGCAGGTCCCCGAATTTTCTTCCGGTGCGGTCATTGAAAGCATATGGGGCAGTCACTATCATTTTGCAAGCGACTCGCTCCCCGGGCCGCCTACAAGGAAGAATGTCATGATCCCTACTGGAACGGCCCTGATCACGGGCGCCTCGACCGGCCTTGGCGCCGTCTATGCCGACCGCCTAGCCAAGCGCGGGCACGACCTGATCCTCGTCGCGCGCAACGCGGCGCAGATGGAAGAGCTTGCGGCGAGGCTTCGCGCCGCGACGGGGGTCGCGGTCGACGTGATCGCCGCCGACCTGACGCGGAGCGACGATGTGACGCGCATCGAGCAGCGCCTGATCGACGATGCGGCGATCACGCTGTTCGTCAACAATGCCGGCATGTCGCTGAACGGGGGAACGCTGGACAACAGCGCCGCCGATATCGAGCGGATCATCGCGCTGAACATCACCGCCGCCGCGCGGCTCGCGATCGCGGCGGGCAAGGCGTTCGGGGCGCGCGGCAAGGGCGCGATCGTCAACATCGCCTCGGTCCTCGCGCTCGCGCCCGAGAGTTTCGAAGGCGTGTATAGCGGGTCGAAGGCGTTTCTGCTGAACCTGAGCCACGCGCTGGCAACGACGGGGCGCGAAAAGGGCTTTCATGTGCAGGCGGTGCTGCCCGGCGCCACGCGCACCGAAATCTGGGAACGGTCGGGCAAGGATGTCGACGCCTTTCCGGCCGAGATGGTGATGGACGCTGGCGATCTGGTCGACGCAGCGCTGCTCGGCCTCGACCGCGGCGAAAGCGTCACGATCCCGCCGCTGGCCGACGAGGCGCAGTGGCAGGCGCATGAGGCGGCGCGGCTGGCGATGGGTCCGAACCTGTCGAAGCGCGACCTCGCGCCGCGCTATCGGACGACCGCGGCGGTTTGAGCGGGCGGGGCTGTATCCTCCCTGTCGCGTAGCGATGGGGAGGATCTGGCAAGTGCGCCTTTCGTCGATGGCATGCGAGCCCAGCTTGCCCAAGCCTGCCCGCATGGCCTATCGCGCTGGCATGGGGACGAAGAAGAGCATTGGCGGACCGGGAACGCGCGACAAGTTGATCGAGGCTGCATTTCGTGTCGTCGCGCGCGACGGGCTGGCCGATGCCAACGTCAAGTCGATCGCGGCCGAGGCGGGGGTGAATCCGGGGCTGCTCCATTATCATTTCGCGACCAAGGATGCGCTGCTCGAAGCGGCGATCGAAAGCGCCTCGGCGCGCTATATGGCACAGATCGACGCGCTGATCGCCGCGACGCCGCGCGCGGGGCTGTTCGATGCCTATGTCGCCTTTGCCGCCGCCACGCTCGATGCCAATCGCGATCTTTTCCGGGTGCGGCTGGCGCTGGGCGCGCGCGCGATGAACGATGCGCGGCTGGCCGAGCGGCTGGAGGTCGGCAATGCCGCGGTGCGCAGCCGGCTGGCGATGGTCTTTGCCGCGGGGGCGGGGCGGAGCGAGGTCGACGACCGCGACCGGCTGCGCGCGCGCATGACCAAGGCGGCCTTCGAGGGGCTGATGCTGTCATGGCTGACCCAGCCCGATTTTCCGATGCGCGAGGCGCTGACCGAATGGGCGGTCGGGCTGCGCGCGGGACTTGGCGAAGGCTGACCTCCCGCCCGTCGGGCGATGTCCACGCGATCGAGGTTCGGGCGCCGCGGCTTTTGCCGGGCGCGCGCAAAGCATGTTGAACATCGGCCGCGCCGTTGCTATTTGGTTGGTCAACCAACCAAAAGAGGATCGTAGGCGATGCATATAGTGATGACAGGCGCGACGTCGGGTTTCGGGGCCAATGCGGCGGAGCGACTGGCGGCGGCGGGGCATCGCCTGACCATCGGGGCGCGGCGTCCCGAGGCGGTCGAGGCGAGCTGGCGTGCCGAAGCGCTGCCGCTCGACCTCGACGATTTCGCAGCGGTCGACCGCTTCGCCGAAGCGGTGGCAAAGGGGCCGGCGATCGATGCGCTGGTATTGAACGCGGGGCTGCAGACCGCGAAGCTGGAGACGGGGGCCGAAGGTTTCGAGCGGACCTTTGCGGTCAATCAGCTCGCGCATTTCCGGCTGCTCCACCGCCTGCTGCCGCAATTGGCGCCCGGCGCGCGCGTGATCCTGACGGGCAGCGGCACGCACGATCCCGAGGAAAAGACCCTCGTCACGCCGCCCGCACACGCCAATGCCGAGTGGCTGGCCTTTCCCGCTCGCGACCCGACGCTGCCGAAAAAGGATCAGGCGCAGGCGTTCCGCGCCTATAGCTCGTCGAAGCTCGCCAATATCATGACTACGCGCGAACTGGCGCGCCGCCGCCCCGATCTGGCCGCGATGAGCTTTGACCCCGGCTATGTGCCGTGGACCGGGCTGGCGCGCGCGAGCGGCAAGATCCTGTCGTCGCTGGTCAGCCTGATCCTGCCGCTGACGATGAAGCGCGACCGGAAAAGCACGATCGCGCTGTCCGGCGAATATCTCGCGGCGCTGGCGGCGGCGCCGGCCTATGCCGAGGCGCATGGCGATTACTGGGCGGTGCGCAACCCGGCGCTGGTGCGGCTGGACCCGTCGGCGCTGGCGCGCGACGATGCGGCATGCGCGAAGCTGTGGGACGATTGTGAGGGGTTGCTGGGGCTCTAGGCCTGATCCTCCCTGCGGCGTAGCCGTGGGGAGGGGGCCGTCCGCAGAGCGGATGGTGGAGGGGCGACGACGTCGCGCCGTTGGCCCCTCCGTCAGCGCTTCGCGCTGCCACCTCCCCATCGCTGCGCGACAGGGAGGACTCTTAACTCGTCATCTACCTCGTCATCCCGGACTTGATCCGGGATCCATAGCCGCGCCGTCGTTGTGGATCCCGGATCAAGTCCGGGATGACGATAATGGAGAGGCTCGATTGCCCGAAGCTTTGCTCAATGGCACACTGGCCGAATGACCGGAAAGACTCCCATCAGATTCGCTGTGAAGCCTGAGAATGAGGCAGAAGCTGTGGCTTATGTCCGCGAGCGGGGATATGATCCAGCCAAGGTCGAACGGGATGACCACGGCTTTGTTTGCCTGATATTTCCTCCGCTATCGGACGCCGAATGCGGGAAATTGGCTAAGGCGCTTCCAGTCCATTTGAGCGCGAAGATCGGCTTCGTGATGCAAGGTGGCCCGCCCTTCACCCCGCTCGACGGGAAGCTAAACTAACTGGCCGGGAAGTCCTCAAGCATTCCGCGCCATCAGTCCGCCGTCGACAGGGATCACCGCGCCGGTGATGTAGCTTGCGGCGGGCAGGACTAGGCTGAGGGTCACATGCGCGACCTCTTCGGGTTCGCCATAGCGGCGGAGCGCGGTGCGGCGGCGGGCGAAGATCGCCTTGTCCTCATCGGGCACCTTGTCGGTCATGCCGGTGCGGATCGGGCCGGGGCAGATGCAGTTGACGGTGATGCCCTCCTTGCCGAGGTCGACCGCGAGGCCGCGCGTCAGGCCGGTGACGCCGGTCTTGGCGGCGACGTAGGGCGTGTCGCCGGGGGTCGCGCCCAGGCCCTCGGTCGAGGCGATGTTGACGATACGCGCGGCGTCGCTCTTGCGAAGCCAGGGCAGGGCGGCGCGGACCATGCGTTGATGCGCGGTCAGCATCACCGCGATCGCGCGGTGCCAGATCGCCTCATATTCGTCTTCCGCGTCGAGCGGGGCGAAGCTGGAGACGCCGGCGTTGTTGATCAGGATGTCGATGCCGCCGAAATGTGCCGCGATGTCGGCGACCACCCGCTTGATCGCCTCTCCATCGGCGACGTCGAGCGCGAAGGCTTTGGCGTTCGCCCCGGCCTCGGCGGCGACGGCTTCGCAGGCGGCAAGGTCGAGGTCGGTGACCGCGACCTTCGCGCCTTCGCCGGCCAGCAGCAGCGCGGTCGCGCGGCCCATGCCGCTCGCCGCGCCGGTGACGATCGCGACGCGGCCCGCGACCGAGCGCGACAGGGCCGGCGACCCGCTCAACGGAAAGGCGGTTCGTTGAACGCGCGCAGCTTGCGGCTGTGCAGCTTGGCGCCCTCGTCGCGCATCGTCTCGCACGCGCGGATGCCGATCTGGAGATGCGCGGCGATCGCCTCTTCGTAGAAGCGGTTCGCCTGTCCGGGCAGCTTGAGTTCGCCGTGGAGCGGCTTGTCGCTGACGCAGAGCAAGGTGCCGTAGGGGACGCGGAAGCGATAGCCCTGCGCGGCGATGGTCGCCGATTCCATGTCGATGCCGATCGCGCGCGACTGCGAGAAGCGCAGCGCGCTGTCGGTGTAGCGCAATTCCCAATTGCGATCGTCGGTGGTGACGACGGTGCCGGTGCGCATCCGCTTTTTCAGGTCGGCGCCGCTGGTGCCCGAGACGGCCTCGGCGGCGGTCGCGAGCGCGACCTGCACCTCGGCGATCGGCGGGATCGGGATTTCGACCGGCAGCACCGCGTCGAGGATATGATCGTCGCGCAGATAGGCGTGCGCGAGGACGTAGTCGCCGATGCGCTGGCTGGGGCGAAGGCCGCCGCAATGGCCGATCATCAGCCACGCCTCGGGCCGCAATACCGCGAGATGGTCGCAGATCGTCTTGGCGTTCGACGGGCCGACGCCGATGTTGACCAGCGTGATGCCGCCGCCGTCGGGCGCGATCAGGTGATAGGCGGGCATCTGATGCCGCCGCCAAGCGCTGTCGGCGACGAGCGCGCTGGCGTTGACGCCCGGCTGGTCCACATACAGCCCCGCGGCGCCGGCGAGCGCGGTGTAGCGACCCTGCCCGACCTGCGCGCCCGCCCAGGCGACGAATTCGTCGACATAGCGGTGGTAGTTGGTGAACAGGATATAGCGCTGGAAATGTTCGGGCGCGGTGCCGGTATAGTGGCGGAGGCGCGCGAGCGAGAAGTCGGTGCGCAGCGCGTCGAACAGCGCGAGCGGCTGCGCGGCGGCGGGATCGGCACCGAACAGGCCGTCGGCCAGCTCGTCGCCGATGTCGGCCAGCTCGGTCGTCGGAAAATGCCGCGCGAGTTCGAGCGGCGTGACCCCACCCATGTCCGACCCGTCGCTGGCGTCGAGCACATAGGGGAAGGGAATCTGCTGGCCCGTCCGCGTCACCTCCAGCGTCAGGTCGTAATGGCGCGCGAGGAGGGTGAGCTGGTCGCGGAGATAGTCGGCGAAAAGGTCGGGGCGCGTCACCGTGGTGACGAATTCGCCCGCGCGCTCGAAGCGGCCGAAGGACAGGTTATGGCCTTTTTGTCCCTCGCGCTGCTCGCCCGTCGTGGTCAGGCGGATCGCCGGATAGTCGAACAGCCCCGTCGCGGCGGCGTCGGCCGGCGGCAGGGTGCGATCGTGCACATAGGCGGCGATGGCGGATTTGAGGTTGGCGACCGAAGTGCGGAAGCGGTCCTGCAGTTCGGTGATGATCCCTTCAACGAGAGCGGTGGGATCGGCGATGTTCTGATCGTTCGATGCGTCTGATGTCATCAGGGCGCTGTTGCACGAAAATGTGACAAAAGGGAAGGGGGCGGACCCGCGGCCTTTTCCACTCGGCATCCCGGATCGGGTCCGGGGTGGCGAAGAACGGAGGGGAAGCGCGCCATCGCGCCACCCCTCCCGTTCCTTAAAGCTGTTCGAGCATGTGGTCGGCGCTCGACACCTTGAACTCGCCGGGCGCCTCGACATTGAGCTGTTCGACGACGCCGTCGTTGACGATCATCGAGAAGCGCTGGCCGCGCTTGCCCATGCCGAAGGCGGTGCCGTCCATCGTCAGGCCGACCGCGTCGGCGAAGGCGCCGTTGCCGTCGGCGAGCATCGTCACGCTGCCGCCGGCGTTCGCGCTCTTGCCCCAGGCGCCCATCACGAACGCGTCATTGACCGCGGTGCAGACGATTTCGTCGACGCCCTTCGCCTTCAGCTCTTCGGCCTTTTCGACGAAACCCGGCAGATGCTTGGCCGAGCAGGTCGGGGTGAAGGCGCCGGGAACCGAGAAGAGCGCGACCTTGCGGCCCTTGAAATAATCGGCGGTGTTCACCTGTTCGGGGCCGTTTTCGGTGACCTTCACGAAGGTCGATTCGGGAAGCTTGTCGCCGGTCTGGATCGTCATTGAGGCATCCTTTCGCTCGAGGGGATTTTCGTCGGACGCGACATTGGGGCGCAAGGCCCCCAAGTCAAGGCGTGGAACGGCGCGCGTGTCGATTCCGCGAATAGGCGCTGGACCCTTTTGACCCTGCGCGGCATTGTGGAGTCATGGAGACTGCGCCTACCTGGTTCACCGGCCAGCTTTTGCTCGCATTGCCGGGCATCGGCGATCCCCGCTTCGAGCATGCGGTGATCGCGATGATCAGCCACGACGAGGAGGGCGCGATGGGGATCGGCATCGCCGATCCGATCGACGGCATGACCGTGGGCGCGGTGCTCGACCAGCTGGACATCGACCATGACGAGCCGCTGGAGCAGCCTGTATTCCTGGGCGGGCCGGTCGAACAGACGCGCGGCTTCGTGATCCACAGCCGCGATTGGGGCGGCGAAGGCGCGGTGCAGGTCGCCGACCGCTGGATGGTGTCGAGCTCGCACGACATATTGCGCGCGATCGGCGAGGGGCGGGGCCCTGCACACTGGATGGTCGCGCTCGGCTATGCCGGTTGGTCGCCGGGGCAGCTCGAAGAGGAAATGGTGCGCCATGGCTGGCACGTCACGCCGGGCAGCGATGCCCTGATATTCGAAACGCCGCCCACCAGTCGTTGGCAGGCGGCGTTCGCGGAGGCGGGAGTGGACGCCCGCCTGCTGACCACGAAGGGCGGCGAGGCCTAGCGCGCGAGCGCGAGGAGCGGCTTGCCCCGGTCGAGATTGGCGAGCGCGGTGCGCGCGGCCCAGCGCGAATCCATGTAGGTGCCGTTCGCAAGTTCAACGTCGTAACGGATCGAGCTGGTGATCGCGGCCTTGTACGCCGTCTGCGCGTCGGCGGTCTTGCCGAGGCGGGCATAGGCCGTGCCGAGGTTGATCAGCCGCGACGGATCGTCGCGATCGAGCGTGCTGTGCGTCAGCTTGTCGACCGCGGCCTCGTTCCGGCCGGCCTTCAGCTCTTCATAGGCGACCGAAAGCGGCGTCGAATCACTTTCCTCCGCGCCGTTCACGACGATCGATTGCGCCGCGGCAGGGGTCGCGAAAGCCAGTGCGACGAGCGGAAGCAGAATTTTTTTCATCTCTCGTATCTCCCCGAAAACTTTAGCCGATTTTCTCGCTGACCCTTGGAAAAGTCAATATTTCGGGGGCTTTGTAACACTGGTGTCACAAAGACAAATTAGGCTATTCGCTAGGGCGCATTATAAGTCAGGATTTTCATAATCTTGGCGTTCGCGACTCTTTGTCACACAGCCGAAGCCCCGGCTGTAACAATTGCGCCTGCCCAAAATTTATTTTCGGCCACCCCTGCTTTCCGGCCGCTGAGTCGTGCCGAAATCGCGGCTGCGCGCCGACCCGGTCTTGAAGATATAAAGAAAACTTTATATTTGATCGCGGGCGCGCTTTCGGCTAGGGCGCGCAACATAATTTCGTGGCCGCTCGCCTGCGGTCGTACTCGCCAGACTGGAGAAAAACCGTGGCTACCCTCGCCGCCGACACCCGTGACTATGTGATCGCCGACATCGGCCTTGCCGACTTCGGCCGCAAGGAAATCGCGATCGCCGAAACCGAAATGCCCGGCCTGATGGCGCTCCGCGCCGAATATGGCGCCGCGCAGCCGCTGAAGGGCGCGCGCATCACCGGTTCGCTGCACATGACGATCCAGACCGCGGTGCTGATCGAAACGCTTGCCGCGCTGGGCGCCGACATCCGCTGGGCGACCTGCAACATCTTTTCGACGCAGGACCATGCCGCCGCCGCGATCGCAGCGGGCGGGACGCCGGTGTTCGCCGTGAAGGGCGAGAGCCTGGCCGATTATTGGGATTATGTCGGCCGCATCTTCGACTGGGGCGACACGACCGCGAACATCATCCTCGATGACGGCGGCGACGCCACCATGTTCGCGCTGTGGGGCGCGAAGCTGGAAGCCGGCGCGACGCTGCCCGCTCCCGAAAATGAAGAAGAAGTCGAATTCCAGCGCGCGCTGAAGGCGTTCGTCGCGGCGAACCCCGGCTATCTGACCAAGACCGTCAAGGCGCTGAAGGGCGTGTCGGAAGAAACGACGACGGGCGTGCACCGCCTGTACGAGATCGCGAAGAAGGGCGAGCTGCCGTTCCCCGCGATCAACGTCAACGACAGCGTCACCAAGTCGAAGTTCGACAACCTCTATGGCTGCAAGGAATCGCTGGTCGACGCGATCCGCCGCGCCACCGACGTGATGCTGGCGGGCAAGGTCGCCGCGGTTGCCGGTTTCGGCGACGTCGGCAAGGGATCGGCCGCGTCGCTTCGCAACGGCGGCGCGCGTGTCCTGGTCACCGAAATCGACCCGATCTGCGCGCTGCAGGCGGCGATGGAAGGCTATGAGGTCGTGACGATGGACGAAGCCGTCCAGCGCGCCGACATCTTCTGCACCGCGACGGGCAACGCCGACGTCATTACCGCCGAGCATATGGCGGCGATGAAGCCGATGGCGATCGTCTGCAACATCGGCCACTTCGACAGCGAGATCCAGATCGCCGCGCTGGCCAACTACAAGTGGACCGAAGTCAAGCCGGGCACCGACCTGGTCGAATTCCCCGACGGCAAGCAGATCATCGTGCTGGCCAAGGGCCGCCTGGTGAACCTCGGCTGCGCGACCGGCCACCCGTCGTTTGTGATGTCGTCGAGCTTCACCAACCAGGTGCTCGCGCAGATCGAACTGTTCACCAAGGGCGAGCAGTACGGCAACGACGTTTATGTCCTGCCGAAGCACCTCGACGAAAAGGTCGCGGCGCTGCACCTCGAAAAGCTGGGCGTGAAGCTGTCGAAGCTGACGCAGAAGCAGGCCGACTATATCGGCGTGCCGGTCGAGGGCCCGTTCAAGCCCGACCATTATCGCTACTGATTCGCTTCCCGGCCTCGGCCGGGAGCGACGAAAACTGTGGACGGCGCGCTCATCGGAGGATGAGACGCGCCGTTTCGCCATGACATGCGATTGAAACATGACTCCATCGCCTTTAGGGCATGCGATCATGCGCGCGGGACAGCCGGACATGCGGGGATTTGAGACGGGATGAGCGGCGCGCTTTCCCCGGGGCTTTTGTTCGCCATCGGCCTGTTCGCCGCGCTGTGGCTGCTCGCCGGATTGTGGGCGACGCTGCGCGGGATCGCGATGCAGCGCCGCTCGGCCTTCGTCGCCGGACAGACCGAACGGCTGGCGAGCCTGGTCGAGGCGTCGCCGCAGCTTCCCATCGTCGTGCGCGCCGACTGGCGGATCGAGGCGAGCGAGCGGCTGGGCCGCTGGCTAGGCCTGGAGCAGGGGCCGCGCAGCTTTGACGAATTGCGCGGATTGGGCGCCGGGCTGGACCAGCCGGGGCACGAGCAACTGCGCCAGGCGATCCTGGGCGCGCAGCGCGGCGCCAAGCCGTTCGTTCTCAGCCTGAAGCCGCAGGGCAGCCACCGCACCATCGTCTTTCACGGAGCCGCCGCGCCGCCCGCGGTCGGCGGACCAGGGAGCGTGCTGTTGTGGATGAGCGACGCGACCGACGGGCAACAGTCGCTGGCGCAGGCCCGGCACGAGCGTGACGAGGCGATGGCCGCGTTCGAGGCCTTGTCGGGACTGATCGAGGCCGCGCCCTTCCCGATGTGGTTCCGCGAGACCGACATGCGCCTGGCGCTGGTCAACACCGCCTATGTCCGTGCGGTCGAGGCGAAGAGCGCCGCTGCGGTGATCGATGCCGGGACCGAGCTTTGCGAACCGATCGCGGGGGTCAGCGCGAGCGACGCCGCCGAAGCGGCACGGACCGCGGGATCGGCGCAACAGCGCACCGTGCCGGTGACGATCGAGGGCGAGCGCCGCATCATGCGCGTCGTCGACGTCCCGCTGGCGGCCGAGGGCGCGCGCGTCATCGGGATCGCGGGCTATGCGATCGATATCCAGGAGCTGGAAAGCGAACGCGGCGCGCACCGCCGTTTCGTGAACACCCAGCGCGAGTTGCTTGACCGGCTGTCGGCGGCGGTCGCGCAGTTCGGCGCCGATCAGGGGCTGGTATTCGCGAACCAGCCGTTCCGGCGGCTGTTCGATCTGTCGGCGGAAGATGTGTCGGAGGGGCGGTCCTTTGCCCGGTTGCTCGACCTGTGGCGCGAGGGCGGGCGGACGCCCGAGGTGCGCGACTATCCCGAATGGCGGCAGGCGCATGTCGACTGGTTTGCGCGCGCCGACGCCTGCGAGGAGGAATGGCTGCTGCGCGACGGGACGCATCTGCACGTCGTCGCGCAGCCGACCCCGGACGGCGGCCTGTTGCTGATCGCCGAAGATCGCACCGAACAGGTGCAGTTGGCCGGCGCGCGCGACACGCTGCTTCGCGTCCGCACCGCGACCTTCGACAATCTGTTCGAGGCGATCGCGGTCTTTGCGCCCGATGGCCGACTGCATTTGTGGAACCAGCGTTTCCGCCGCTTGTGGAATGTCGAGGAGCATATGCTCGCGGCGCATCCGCGCGTCGACGTGCTGATGGGCGGCCTGGCCGACCGGCTGGCAAAGCCGAACCAGATCAGCATCGTGCAGGAGGTGATCCGTGCCGCGACGCTGGAACGCACGCAGCGCGTCGGCGAGGTACGTTTTGCCGACGGCCGCCATTTCGATTTCGCGTCGATCCCGCTGCCCGACGGCAATGCGTTGCTGATCATGCTCGACATCACCGCGAGCCGAAAGATGGAAGGCGCGCTGCGCGAACGGAACGAGGCGCTGGAGGCCGCGGACAAGGTCAAGACCGCCTTCCTGTCGCGGATGAGTTATGAGCTGCGCACCCCGCTGACGTCGATCGGCGGTTTCGGCGAGATGCTGCAGGCGGGCTATGCGGGCGAGTTGCCGACACCGGCGAAGGCCTATGTCGACGCGATCATGGATTCGGTCGGGGTGCTTGGGCGGCAGATCGACGATGTGCTCGACCTGGCGCAGGGCGAGGCGGGGACGCTTGCGGTCGAGCGCGCGCCGGTCGACGTGCACGCGTTGCTCGAAAAGGCGCTGGCCGACGCCAAGGGCTTTGCCGACGCCGAGAAGATCGAGCTGGCGGGCCAGCTTTCGGCGGCGCTCGGCACGATCGAGGGCGACGCGCCGCGCCTGTCGCGGTTGGTCGCGGGCCTGCTGGACAATGCGATCCGCTTTACCGCGCCGACCAGGCGTACGGGCGGGCGCGTGCTGCTTCACGCCGACGGCGACGCGAAGGGCGTCGAGATCGTCGTGTCCGACAATGGTCCGGGGATGCCCGATACGGTCACGGCGATCACCAAGGGACAGCAGGCGGGCACGCAGAGCGGGGGCATCGGCCTTGCGCTCGCGCGCCAGCTCGTCGCGGCGCACGGCGGGACGATGGAGGTGATGAGCGAAAAGGGTCAGGGCACGCTGGTCCGCATCATCCTGCCGCGCGGCGCATGACGCGCCAATACGACTATGGGCTGGAAGAGGCCGAACGCATCGGCGCGGCGATCGGCGAGGTGCTGGCGGCCGGCGACGTCGTGCTGCTGTCGGGCGACCTTGGCGCGGGCAAGACGACGCTGGCGCGCGCGATGCTGAAACAGCGCGGGCTTGCCGGCGAGGCGCCCAGCCCGACCTTCGCGATCGTCCAGCCCTACGCCCCGCCCGAGGTCGACCTGCCCATCGCGCATGTCGATCTGTACCGGATCGAGGCCGAGGACGAGCTGATCGAACTGGGCCTCGACGATTATCTTTATGACGGCGCGCTGCTGATCGAATGGCCCGAGCGGTTGGGCGGCGAGGGCTGGCCCGACGCGCTGACGCTTCGCATTTCGGGGCAGGGCGACGCGCGCGTCTTGACAGCCGAGGTGTCGGCGGCTTGGGAGGCGCGATGGCCGCTCCGATGATTCCGCCCGCCCACGCCCCGGCCTTTCTGGCCGCGCATGGTTGGGGCGACGCACAGATATTGCCGCTTGCCGGCGATGCTTCGTTCCGCCGCTATTTTCGCGTCGTCGACGGATCGCGGCAGGCGGTGCTGATGGACGCGCCGCCGCCGCACGAGGATCCGCGCCCCTTTATCGCAGTCGCCGAATTCCTGTGCGAACAGGGACTGACCGCGCCGGCGATCCTGGCGCGCGACCTGGAACAGGGGCTGCTGCTGATCGAAGATTTCGGCGATGTGCGGCTGCGCGAGACACTGGACGAAAAGCCGCATGCCGAGGCGGACTATTATGCAGGGGTGACCGACCTGCTGGTCCATCTGCACGCGCGGCCCGCGATGGACGGCCTGCCCGCGCACGGGCTGGAGCAATGGCTGGACGAGGTGATGCTGTTCACCGACTGGTATTGCCCGGCACTGGAGCTGGAGGTCGATCGCGACGGCTTTCGCGCGGCGTGGGCAGCGGTCCTTGCGCCGATCGAGGCCGACGGCTTGCCGCGCGTCACCGTGCTGCGCGATTTCCATGCCGAGAATATCATGCTGGTGCGCGGTCGCGACGGCATCGCCCATTATGGCCTGCTCGATTTCCAGGACGCGCTGGTCGGCCATCCCGCCTATGACCTGGCCTCCGTGCTCGAGGATGCGCGGCGCGACGTGACGCCGTCGGTCGAGGCGGCGATGCTCGACCGCTACGTCGCCGCGACGGGGCAGGGTGATTTGTTTCGTGCCGCCTATTGGGCGCTGGCGGCGCAGCGCAACACGCGCATCCTGGGGGTCTTCGTCCGGCTATGGAAGCGCGACGGCAAGCCCGGATATCGACAGTTTCAGCCGCGCATGTGGGGGCTGCTCGAACGCGACCTGGCGCATCCCGCGCTTGTCCCGGTCCGGCAATGGTTCGACGCCAATATCCCCGCCTCGAAGCGGGCGGAGGCATGGTTGTGAGTGTGAAGATCGAAAGCGCGATGGTGATGGCGGCGGGGATCGGCAAGCGGATGCGTCCGCTGACCGCGACGCGGCCAAAGCCGCTGGTGCGCGTCGCGGGCAAGGCGCTGATCGACCACAGCCTCGACCGTATCGAGGCGGCGGGGATCGGCCATGTCGTCGTCAACGTCCATTATCTGGCCGACGCGCTGGAAGCGCATCTGGCGGCGCAGAAGCGCGGCTTTACCATCGCGGTGTCGGACGAGCGCAAGCAGCTGCTCGAAACCGGGGGTGGGATGGTCAAGGCGCTGCCACTGCTGACCGGCGACCCGATCCTGATCGTCAACAGCGACAATATCTGGACCGACGGGCCGCAGGACAGCATCGCCAATCTGGCGCGCCACTGGGACGATGCGAAGATGGACGCGCTGCTGTTGCTCATTCGCCAGGCAAGCGCGACGGGGCACGGCGGCAAGGGCGATTTCCACATGGATCCCACCGGCCTGCTGTCGCGGCGCAAGCCGGGGCGGATCGCGCCCTTCGTCTATACCGGCATCCAGCTCGTCTCGCGCCGCCTGTTGGTCGATGCGCCCGATGGTGCCTTTTCGACGAACATCCTGTGGGACCGCGCGATCGCGGCGGGGCGGCTCTATGGACTGTCGCACATGGGGCAATGGTTCGACGTCGGCACCCCCGCCGCCATCGCGCCGACCGAAGCCGCGCTCGGCGAGGTTTGATCTTCGATTTCGGCCCTTGCGAGCGCAGCGGCTCAATCGACAGTTGCGCAAACCGTTCGGGATTGCTTCGCTGCACTCGCAATGACGGGCTGTAGAACCCATGGCTGATGGCAAACCCGCCATCTTTTCCATCCCGGTCCACCGGGCCTTTGCCGATGCGCTCGTCGCCGGGATCGTCGATCGCCATGCCGATGGCGCGCTGGGGCTGGCCAAGGGGGTCGTGCTGTTGCCGAGCAATCGCGCGCGCAGTGCGGTGCAGGCGGCGTTCGTGCGCGCCGGGGGTGCCGGATTGCTGATGCCGCGCTTCGCGGTGATCGGTGACGCCGACCTGGACGAAAGCGTGGCGCTGGCGCTCGACGCGATCGACGATGATCCGCTTCCGCCCGCCATCGATCCGCTGCGGCGCCACCTGTTGCTGGCCGAGCTGATCGAACGGCATACCCCCGCCGGCGAAGCGCCGATCGAGGGCGCTGCGGCGTTTCTGCTGGCCGAGGGGCTGGCGCGGGTGATCGATCAGCTTCGGTACGAGGAGGTGCGGGTTGCCGCGCTGGTCGACCTGGACCTGGGCGCCTTTGCCGAACATTGGCAGGCGTCGCTGGGCCGGTTGCGACTGCTCGTCGACCATTGGCCGGCCGTGCTTGCGCGGACGGGCGCGATCGACCGGGCCGAACGGCGCAATCGCCTGCTCGACAGGGTGGCCGCGGGATGGCGCGCGGCGCCGCCCGAGCGATTCGTCGTCGCGGCAGGCATCACGACCGCGGCGCCGGCGATCGCGCGGCTGCTGCGCGCGGTCGCCGATATGGAGCGCGGGATGGTCGTGCTGCCCGGCGTCGATTGCGGCATGGCGGCCGCCGAGTGGGACGCGCTGGGGCCGACGCGGCCCGATCCCGAAGCTGCCCGGCGGCCGCTGGAGACGCATCCGCAATATCATCTGAAACTGCTGCTCGACCGCATGGGGGTGAGCCGCGACGAGGTGCGCGAATGGAGCGCGGATTCGCCCTTCGACGGACCCGCGGCGCGCGCGCCCTTTCTGTCGCTGCTCTTCGCGCCCGCCGATTACACCGCGCAGTGGCAGGCGGCGGGCGACCTGTCGGCGGCGACGGCGGGAATTTCGGGCGCGGTGTTCGCCGACGACGGGCAGGAGGCGCAGGGGATTGCACTGCTGCTGCGCGAGGCGATCGAGACGCCGGGGCGCACCGCGGCGCTGGTGACCCCCGATCGCGGCCTGGCCGAGCGCGTGGCGGCGGCGCTCGCGCGCTGGGGGGTTTCGGTCGACGACAGCGCCGGGCAGCCGCTGGCGCGGACGCCGCCGGGCGCGCTGCTGTTGCTGCTCGCGCGGCTGGCGGCGGATTTCGATCCGGTCGCGCTGGTTGCGCTGCTCGGTCATCCGCTGGTCCGCAAGGGCGAGGGGCGGACGGCGTGGCTCGACCAGGTCCGGCGCCTGGACCTGACGCTGCGCGAGCCTGGGCTGACGCCCGGATGGGACGGCGTGAGCGCGCGGATCGCGGCGCGCGCGGCCGACCCCAAGGCGCGCGGGCATGGCCGCGCGACCGAATTGCAACCCTGGTGGGCCGCGCTGTCGGCCGCACTGGGCGAGGCGCTGGCGGCATTCTCGGCCCCGGCGCCGCCCGCCACTTTGCTGTCGGCGCTGCAAAAGGGTGTCGAGTGGCTGACGGGCGATGCCGTCTGGGCGGGACCGGCGGGGCGGATGCTCGCCGAACTGTTCGACCAATGGGCGCTCGCGCGGGGCGACGGACCCGCGCTGATCGATCCGGCCGATTTCCCCGAAATGCTGGAACAACTGCTGGCAAAGGCGAGCGTGCGGCCGCCCTATGGCGGGCATCCGCGACTGTTCATCTGGGGGCTGCTGGAGGCGCGGCTGCAGCGCGCCGACCTGATGATCCTGGGCGGGCTGGACGAGGGACGCTGGCCTGCGGCGACGCAGCCCGATCCGTGGCTGGCACCCGGCATCCGGCGGCTGCTGGGCCTGCCTGCGCCCGAGCGGCAGCAGGGGATGGCCGCGCATGATTTCGCCAGTGCATTGGGCGGGCGGGAGATCGTCGTGACGCGCGCGCAGCGGAGCGGCGGCGATCCGGCGGTCGCGTCGCGCTTTTGGCTGCGGCTCGCGGCACTGGCGGGCGACCTGCCCGAACCCGCGCCGGGCGGGCTGGCGCTGACGCGGCTCGCGGCCGAACTCGATGCACCTGCGCAGCCCGTCACGCCGGTCGGAAGGCCCGCGCCCAAACCGCCCGCCGCCGATCGTCCGCGCAAGATCAGCGTGACCGGTGTCGACAAGCTCGCGCGCGATCCCTTCGCTTTCTATGCCGACCGCATGCTGGGCCTGTCGCCGCTCGACCCGCTGAGCGCCGCGCCCGATCCGCGCTGGCGCGGAACGCGGGTGCACAAGCTGTTCGAGGATTGGGTGCGCGGCGGCGCGACGCGCCCGGGGTTCGAGGCCGAACTGGCGGCGCTGCGCGGTGACCCGGCGCTCGACGCGATCGCGCGCGCCTTCTGGCTGCCGCGGATCGAACCCGCGCTGCGCTGGGCGGCAGGGCAGCTTTGGGATTCGGAGGGCCGCACGCCGCTGGCGGTCGAGGCACAGGGCGAGATCGTCGTCGACGGGGTGACATTGTACGGCAAGGCCGACCGGCTGGACCGCGATGCCGAAGGCCGCCTGGCGATCGTCGATTACAAATCGGGCGGGGCGCCGAGCGCAAAGGCGGCATCCGACAAGCTCGACAACCAGCTTGGCCTGCTGGGGCTGATCGCGAGCGAGGGCGGGATGGTGGGAATCGACGCTGCGCCGGTCGCGGCGCTGGAATATTGGAGCCTGCGCCCCGATCGCCGCGCGGGCGGCGCGGGCAAGATATCGAACACCTATGGTTCGCGAAGCACCCTCAAGAGCGCGGAGCAGGCGATCGATCATGCCGCCGACGCCTTGTCCGAACTGGCGGCGCATTATCTGCTGGGCGACGCGCCCTTCATGCCCGGCGAGGGCGCGGGCTATGGCGACTATGACCAGCTGATGCGCCGCGACGAATGGTTCGGCCGGGGCGAGGAGAGCTGATGACGAAAGCCGCCGGCCTCGCCACGCTCGATCCGCGACAGGGCGCCGCCGCCGATCCCGAAAGCCATGTGTGGCTGGGCGCGTCGGCGGGAACGGGAAAGACGCAGGTGCTGTCGGCGCGCGTGCTGCGGCTGATGCTGGACGGCGTGTCGCCCGAGGCGATCCTGTGCATCACCTTTACCAAGGCGGGCGCGGCCGAAATGGCGCACCGCATCCATGAGCGGCTTGCGGCATGGGTGCGGATGGATGACGGCGACCTGCGGCTGGACCTGCGCGCGCTGGGGCTGGAATGGGACCGGCCCGGCCTGGTGACGCGCGCGCGGTCGCTGTTCGCGACGGTGATCGACAGCCCGGGCGGCGCGATCCGCGTGCAGACGATCCACAGCTTTTGCCAGACGCTGCTCGCGAGCTTTCCGCTCGAAGCGAAGCTGTTGCCGGGCTTTCGCGCGATCGAGGAGGATGAGGCGGCGGCGCTGCAGCGGCGCGTGCTGGCCGACCTGCTGGAGGGTGACGCGGATCGCGCGATGCTGGGCGACGCGGCGGCGATGCTCTCGCGGCGTGTGGTGGAGGAATCGGCGCTGGCCTTTCTGTCGAGCTGCGCCGCTGCGTTCGGCGGCCCGCGCGCCGCGCTGCCCCCGTCGTCGCACGACTTGCGGGCGGCGTTCAACCTGCCGGGCGGCGATCCCGATGCGTGGATCGCGGTCGAACTGGCGGCGGGTGCCATATCCGACGATGCCGTCCGCGCGGTCGCGACCAGCGGGGCGAACTGGGGGACGAAGACGGGGCTTGCCTGTTCGGACGTGATGGTCGGCTGGCTGATCGCCGATGCGTCCGCGCGCGCGGCGATGCTGGGCGAGCTGCTCGGCTGTTTCCTGACCGGCAAGGGCGAGCTGCGCGCTGATTTCGCGGGTGACAAGGGCAAGATGACCGACTGCGCCGACAGCGCGGTGCGGATCGTCGATGCGGCGCGCGAACTGACCGGCACCGCGACGGCGATGCGCGTCGCCGACGAACTGGCGGCGGCGTGGAAGCTGGGGAGCCGTTTTGCCGAGGGCTATGCGCTGGCGAAGCGCGAGCAGGGGCTCGCCGATTTCGACGATCTGATCGCGCTCGCGGGATCGCTGCTGCGCGTCAGCAGTTTCGGCGAATGGGTGCGCTTCAAGCTCGACCAGCGCACCGACCATATATTGGTCGACGAGGCGCAGGACACGAACATGCGCCAATGGGGCATCATCCTGTCGATGGCCGAGGAGTTTTTCGCCGGGATCGGCGCGAAGGAGGAACGGCTGCGCACGCTGTTCACCGTCGGCGACCGCAAACAGGCGATCTTCGGCTTTCAGGGGACCGAGCCCAAGGCGTTCGCGACCGCGCGCGACATGTTCCACGCGATGGGGGAGATCGGCGGCCAGCCGTTCCGGCAGGTCGACCTGGTGTCGAACTATCGGTCGACCCCGGCGGTGCTGGCGGTGGTCGATGCGTGGCTGGCGGCGGGCGGGACCGAGGCGATGGGGCTGGACGGCGACGAGCCGCCACACCGTCCGTTCCGGTCGACCCATGCCGGGCAGGTCGAACTGTGGCAGCCGTTGCCGGTCGGCAAGGCGCTGGACGCCGCCGCCGAGGAGGATGGTGCGGAGGGCGCGGAGGGTGAGGGCGATTCGAGCGCGCCCGCATCCGATCCCGCCTCGATGCGGTTGGCGCGCGCGATTGCGGCGGAGGTGCAGGACTGGATCGCCAACGGCAAGGACGGGCGGCCGGTGTCGCCGGGCGACATCATGATCCTGGTCCGCCGCCGCCGCGACCTGGCGGCGCGGATCGTCGCGCGGTTGCAGGCGCTGCATGTGCCGGTCGCGGGCGTCGATCGCTTTGCGCTGACCCAGCCGCTGGCGGTGCAGGACCTGATCGCGGCGATGCGCTTTGCCGTCCAGCCGCTCGACGACCTGAATCTGGCGGCGCTTCTCGTCTCGCCGCTGATCGGATGGACGCAGGATGCGCTGTACGATCGCACTCATGGGCGCGGGCGCGCGTCTTTGTGGGAGCATCTGCGCGCGACCGAGGAATCGGTTCCGGCGGAGGCGATGTCGGCGTTGCGCCACCTGCTCGGCATGGCCGATTTCACCACGCCGTTTCGCTTTCTGGAAAGCGTGCTGTCGGGGCCGATCGACGGGCGGCGGCGGCTCTATTCGCGGCTGGGGCGCGAGGCGCGCGATCCGATCGACGAACTGCTGAACCAGGCGCTGGCCTTCGAACAGCGCGAGACGGTGTCGCTGCTGGGATTTCTGACGCAGGTGTCGGCGAGCGCGGTCGACATCAAGCGCCAGACCGAGGCGCGCAGCGACGTCGTGCGCGTGATGACGGTGCACGGATCGAAGGGCCTGCAGGCGCCGATCGTGATCCTGGCCGACGCGACCGACGATGCCGGGATCGGGCATCGGCCGTTCACCGTCGACGTTGCCGCGTGGGACAAGTTGCCGGTGTTCGCGGTGCCCGCCGACGAGCGGCACGGAAAGCTGGCCGACGCTTATAATGCGGCGGCGCTGGCCGCGGCG
Organism: Sphingomonadales bacterium; assembly: GCA_017309275.1. GTDB lineage: Bacteria > Pseudomonadota > Alphaproteobacteria > Sphingomonadales > Sphingomonadaceae > Sphingopyxis. The sequence goes on from JAFKLT010000045.1 coordinate 81,628, forward strand.
CAGGAGCATTGGCGGCTTTTCTATGTCGCGATGACACGCGCCGAGGAGATATTGGTCGTCGCGGGCGTGACGAAGAAGGCCGACCGAACGATCCCCGAGACGAGCTGGCACGCGGCGGTCGAGACCGTGCTGGCGGGCATGGAGCGCGCATGGGAGGACGCCGGGCCGATGTGGGGCCAGCGCCGCGTCCATCGCGCCAATCCAGGCAAATGGGCGAAGAAGGAAAAGGCGGCGAAGGTTGCGGCGCCGACGCTCGCGCTGCCCGATTGGGCACGGAAGCCCGCACCCGAGGAGGCGCGCCCGCCGCGCCCGCTCGCCCCGTCGGCGTTGGGCGAGGACGATGTCGCGGTGCCGCCGCAGGGAACCGCGCGCGCCGCGGCGGTCGAGCGCGGGATATTGCTCCACGCGCTATTCGAACGATTGCCGCCCGTCGCGGCCGCGAAGCGAAGCGAGGCGGCGCTGCGCTGGCTGGCCGCGCAGG
>JAFKLT010000115.1 GCA_017309275.1 Sphingomonadales bacterium
CGAGGCATCAACACCGTGAACCTGAAACACCGACTTCGCGATATCCAACCCGACCGTTGCGATCTTCTCCATCGTAGCTCTCCTTCCAGCTCATCCCGCAGATCATACCGCAGGAGGTTGGAGAGCCGTCCACGTCATCAATTGCGGACTGACCGCATGTGATCTTTAATGCAAGATAGCCGACATTCACTAGATAGCCCCCGGACCTGTGAGAGCTTTCTCTCGAGACCCTGCGTCTGAATGGCCCTCGACCCTCCAGAAAATCGTCATAACCCAAGTTAAGTCTTAGACCCTTCACGGGCACGTCGGGACGTACTCTGCGGCGCTTCCGCGTGCCTAAAGAGTCTCTCAAACGCGTAGGATTTCATGCACCGCTCGCATGGGCGCCCTTCACAACTAAGTGTCTCGCTGCGGGACAAGCCCGACGCTTTGCTTAAGAACTTAGTATCTCTTGGAAAATACGACGGCCGGATGGTCGCGGAGAGAGTTCCTTTTGCTACGCTGGCGCGGCGTACAGCTATAGCGATGCTATTCGTGTCGCTAGTCTGCTTGCTCCACTCGCAGGCGGCGGGCCTGTTGCCCGTGGCAATCATCGCGAGCGCGGTCGCTCTGGGCTGGCTCGGTAGTGCCTGGCGACACGATCAACGCCTTTGGCTCCTGTCACGGCGCTTCGAAGCCATGTCGGCGGCCGGCCGGAAAGAGGAGATATCTGACCGGCTCGCCGAAAATGCGGCGAGTGTTGAGCTGGCGCTTGCCACAATGAAAAGGCGACTCAGTGAACGCCATTCGATCTCTGGCCTCCCCACCCGCGAGCCGCTCCTCGAACTAATGACCAGCGAGCGCGCCGGCATGATCGGCGCTATTGAAATCGCCGACTTCGACCGTTTGGCGGGTTTCAATCCCGATCTTGCGGAATATGTGCTGACAGCGACCGCGCGAAGGATCGTGCGAATGCTCCCACCGGGCCGCTTCGTTGCCCATGTCGATCGGGCGCAGTTCGCGATCTGGTATGGTCAGGATATAGCGGACGATGCCGCACGCGGCGAGATTGATGCGCTCGTCTATGCGCTGGGCAGCGTCATAACGGCGGGCACGCAGGACATCGTTCCGATAATTTCCGCGCGCTGCGCTGCGCTCGAGAAATGCGACTCTCCGCACACGCTTCTTACGCAGACCCTCGCCTCGTTCGCGATCCTGCGCGATGGCGGTGCGGGGAATTTCGGTCTGACGCCCGCGGCCATCGCGCAGGAGGAATTTCGGTACGGCATCGAACAGGATTTGCGCGGCGCTGTAGGCCGGGGCGAGTTCGAGCTTCTGTTCCAGCCGTTGATCGACGCCACCTGGCAGTGCGTCACGGGGGCCGAGGCACTGATCCGGTGGAACCACCCGGAACGCGGCGCCGTGTCTCCATCAGTGTTCATACCCGTCGTCGAGGCCGCGGGACTGGCGGATGATGTCGGCCTCTGGGTCCTGAACGGCGCGGCCCGCGAAGCAAGCCAATGGGCCGGGATTGGACCGGGCCCGCTCCGGGTTGCCGTGAACATTTCGGCAAACCAGCTTCATGGCGCAAAGTTCACCGAATTCCTCGCGCGCATGTTCCACAATCATGGCTTGGAATCTAGCGCACTCGAGATCGAATTGACCGAATCGGTCGCCAGCGCCAACGATGCGCGGGTTGCGAGAATGTTCGACGAAATCCGCGCCCTCGGCGTCAGGATTTCTATCGATGATTTCGGCACGGGCTATTCGAGTTTCAGCACGCTTCGCCAGCTCGGCTTCGACAAGATCAAGATCGATCGCGAGTTCGTGACCGATGTGCAAAACAGGCCGGACAGTCAGGCGATCTGCCGAAGCATCCTGACCTTGGGCCAGGGCCTCGGCATCAAGGTGCTCGCCGAAGGCGTCGAGACGGCCGAAGAATATCATTGGCTCCTCGGCGAAGGGTGCCGCCACTTCCAGGGCTTTTACTTCTCCAGGCCATTACCGGCCGCCGATTTCCTGAACTTCGTGCGCGACACCTCTCGTCTCGCCGACATGCTCCGTATCGCCCCTGCAGGGCGTCAACCCGAAAGGCTGACCGCGTGACCCCCCATCCCATCAGGATTGACCTTCGCCGAGCGCTTTCGGGGCCGTTGCTTGCCGCCTTGATCCTCCTCTCGGGATGCGCCGCAGCGCCCCGGCCGGCCCTGCCGTCGACGCCGATCGACAGCGCCCAGTCGATCGAGACCATCACCGCTTTGCTGGACCGTGGGGACACCGGCGCCGCGCGCAAGCTTATCAAAGGCGCACTCAAGCGCGATCCCCACAACCCGTCTCTCGCCATGCTCAGGGATTCCGTGACGCGCGATCCGGTCGACCTGCTCGGGCCGAAGTCCTTTCCCTATACGGTGAAGCCCGGCGACACCTTGGCAGCAATCGCCGAGCGCCACCTCGGGAACCGCCTGCTGACCTATCAGCTCGCACGGTACAACGGCATCGACGTCCCGACACGCATCGCGGCCGGCCAGACGCTTCGTATTCCGGGAAGTCCGCCGCAAGCGGCGCCCCGCCCGACCCCGAAGACCGCGCCGCAGGCAAGTCCGAAGCCGCCACGGGCCGCACCCGAACGACCCCTCGCCCCTGCAGCAGCGGCCGCGCCGGCAAATCCCGCCGGCGCACGGCAGCTCAGGACGCGGGGGCTCGCCGAGCTGAACCGGGGCCAGGCGGCAAAGGCAGTCCAGCTTCTTCGTCAGGCCTCGAGCCTCGACCCCGGCAACAGCGCTATCAAGGCCGATCTCGCGCGCGCCGAGCGCATCGCCGCTACCGTGAGGGCCCGGAAATGACCGTCCACCTCCCCTTGCCCAAGATCGAGCAAGATCGGTCCACTTTGAAGAGCGTCGGACGCTATCAGGTCATAGCGCGCCTCGGCGAGGGCGCCATGGCGGACGTGTACCGCGCGATCGATCCCGGGATCGGACGCGACGTCGCCATCAAGGTTCTGAAACCCGAATATGCACGAAACGAGGCGCTCAATCTCCGCTTTCTGAGGGAAGCGCGGGCCGCAGGCGCGCTCAGCCACCCCAATATCGCGACGATCTACGAGGTCGGAGAGGATGGCGGCGGCGCCTTTATCGCGATGGAACTCGTCGAAGGCCAGCCGCTCGACACCGTGCTTCAGGCGCATGGCCGCATGCCCTATGAGCGCGTCCTGCAGCTTGGGCAGCAGCTGGCAGGCGCGCTTGCCTATGCGCATCGCGCGGGGGTCGTTCACCGCGACGTGAAGCCGTCCAACATCTTGCTCTCGAGCGACGGCCGCACCGCGAAGCTCGTCGACTTCGGGGTAGCGCGGATCGACGATCCTGCCTGCGGCGGCGATGGCGGCGAACTCGAACGAACGCAGTTCGGCCAGATGGTGGGGACGCCGCGCTACATGAGCCCGGAACAAGCGCTGAGCCTTCCGGTCGATCATCGCTCGGACCTCTTCTCGCTCGGCATCGTCCTCTACGAGATGGTGACCGGAAAAGTGGCCTTTCCCGGTATCGGCCTTGCGACCCTCGCGATCCAAATCGCGCAGGAGCGCGTCGAACCCATAGAGAAGTCGGCTGCAGATTGCCCGCCGGGCCTGCGCTTCGTGATCGACAAGTTGCTTGCGAAGAAGGCCGACCAGCGCTTTGCCGACGGCGAGGCGGTGCGGAATGCCCTGCAGCGCGAGATGGCCGCGCGTGAAGACACGGCCGTCACGCGTCGCGGACTCTCGCTGCGACTCAAGCTGCCCATACTGCTTGTATCGGTAACCCTCGCCGCGCTGGCACTGTGCGGATCGATGATCCTCTCGCGCGAAGGCCGGGCTTTCGAAGAGATGGCCGTCGCATCGGGACAGACGATTGCGGCATTTGTTGCCAGCAACGCAGGCGTAACCGCGGTCGATAACGCCGCACTGCCGCCCGATCAGCAGGACTGGAGCGCGGTTCAGGCGTTCGTCGAGAGCGCGAGCGAAGACCGCGAGATCCGCAGCATTGCGGTCATAGATGCGCGAGGCGTCGTGCGCGCTTCGAGCGATGCCGCGCAACTGGGGAAGCGCTATGCGGCTGCCTCCGGCGGCAGCGTAATCGAAACCCGAGCGGACACGGCCGTCAGCTACCGCGGCGCACAGCTCGAAGACGGCATGCGCTTTGTCCGGCCTATTCGATACGCGGGCGGCAACTATGGTCAGGTCGATATCGTCATCCGCACCGACGCGCTTGCCGCGGCGAAGGCAAATACCCGCTTCCTGCTTGCTGCGCTTTCGCTGACGGTTTTGCTGACGGTCGCCGCCGCGGGATATTTCAGCGGCGCCGCCGTCACACGGCCGCTTGCGCGGCTGCGCGGCGCCCTCGACGAGGCTGCATCGGCGCGTTTCGCCCTGCGCATTTCGCACCGGCGGGGCGACGAATTCGGAGCTGCGTTCGACGCGTTCAACAAGGCGGCTGCGGCGGCAGAATCCCAGTTTGCCGAGCGGCCCCAGGATCTCGAAGCCTCGATGATCGCGACGCGGATCTCGGGGCCCGAGGATGCCGCTGCGTCCATCCGCCAGGTCGCTTGAGGAGACTGCCATGTTCATGCTGCAGCTTTTCGACAAGAAGGACGACCTTCACCCGGTCGATGCCCGGCTCCTGCGCCAAGGGACTCTCCGCGTCGGCCGCGACCGCGACGCCGACTGGACGATCGTCGATCCCGAAAGCGCGATTTCGCGAACGCACTGCGAATTCAGGGCCGAGGGTGACGAGCTCATACTGAGATCGCTGGGCAGTAACGGGGTCTATAACGCCTCGACCGGGCAGCGGCTGCCTCAGGATGACGACATCCCGGTTATCCTGCCTTTCGCGATCCGCCTCGGCGATTTCCGTATCGTCGCCTGCCGTGCACCGCAGGCCGAGATCGCGGGTCAGGAAACGCGGACGATGGTTCTCATGCCACCGCTCGGCGATGCGATCGGCGTTCCGGTCGATTGGGAGGACCGGCCCGACAATGAGGGTCGCCCCCCCCCTCCCGTCACCAGCGGGTCGCTACTCGACGCCTTTTGCGAAGGCGCCGGCCTCGACGCCTCGCTCCTTGCTACGGAGGATCCCGCAGAGATCATGCGCCGGGTCGGCGGCGTCTATCGCCAGATGGTGCTCGGAGTAGGCGATCTTATGAAAGAGCGCGACCAGGCACGCAGCCACTATCAGATGACGCGCACGACGATCGGAAGCACGGAGAACAACCCGTTCAAATGGGCTCCGACGCAGCGCCTTGCCATCGACCTCATCCTCGGCGGCACTCACGGTTTTTTGTCCGGCCCCGAAGCGCTCCAGTCCTCCTTTCGCGACATCAAGCGGCACCTGGCCGCCACCTTTGCAGGACTGCGCGGAAGCC
>JAFKLT010000046.1 GCA_017309275.1 Sphingomonadales bacterium
GTGGTTTGGTGGCGGGGGTTGTTGTCCAAGGACATGCACTTGCTGGTCGACGGGGCGGAGGGGCATGCGATCTATTTGCTCGACGCGGGCGGGCGGGTGACGATCTGGAGCAAGGGGGCCGAGCGGCTGAAGGGATGGAGCGAGGCGGAGGTCGTCGGCCGCGACGCGTCGACCTTTTACCCCGCCGACGCGATCGCCGCCGGAAAGCCGGCCGCCGATCTGGCCCGCGCGGCGCGCGAAGGACGGTTCGAGAGCGAGGACTGGCGCGTGCGCAAGGACGGGTCGGAGTTCCTGGCCGACGTCTCGATCACCGCGCTGCGCAACCCCGACGGAAGCGTGCGCGGATTCGCGAAAGTGGTGTCCGACATCACCGCGCGCCGCGCCGCCGAAGAGGCGCTGCGGTCGCAGGAAAGCCACCTGCGTTCGATCCTGTCGACCGTCCCCGACGCGATGGTCGTCATCGACGACCAGGGGAATATCGTATCGTTCAGCGCCGCAGCCGAGCGATTGTTCGGATATAGCGAGGCCGAGCTGCTGGGCGCGAACGTCAGCCGGCTGATGCCCTCGCCCGATCGCGAGCGGCACGATTCCTATATCAAGCGCTATCTGGAGACGGGCGAAAAGCGGATCATCGGCATCGGGCGCGTCGTGTTCGCCGAACGCAAGGATGGATCGACCTTTCCAATGGAATTGTCGATCGGCGAGGCGGCGGGCGAAACGCATCCGCTGTTCACCGGCTTCATCCGCGACCTGACCGAACGCCAGCAGACCGAAGCGCGGCTGGAGGCGCTGCAGTCCGAACTGATCCACGTCTCGCGCGTCAGCGCGATGGGGACGATGGCGTCGACGCTGGCGCACGAGATCAACCAGCCGATCACCGCGGTCGCCAATTATGTCGAGGCCGTCCGCGACCTGCTGGCCGATCTCGACCCCGCCGACCTGCCGATGATCCGCGAGGCGCTGGACGACACCGCGAAGGAGGCGTTGCGCGCGGGGCATATCGTGCGCCGCCTGCGCGATTTCGTCGCGCGCGGAGAGGTCGAAAAGACGATCGAGAAGCTGCCGCTGCTGATCAACGAGGCGGCGGTGCTCGGGCTGATGGGCGCGCGCGAAAAAGGCGTCGAACCGCGCTTCGACCTGGATCCCTATGCCTCGCCCGTGCTGGTCGACAAGGTGCAGATCCAGCAGGTGCTGATCAACCTGATCCGCAACGCGGTCGAGGCGATGGCGGACAGCCCGGTACGGCAGCTTGTGGTCACGAGCCGGCCCGATCAGCCGGGTTTCGTCCGCGTCGTCGTGTCCGACACCGGGCCGGGGGTCGCCCCCGAAGTCGCCGAGCAATTGTTCACCGCATTCGTCAGCACGAAGGCGGAGGGAATGGGGCTGGGCCTGTCGATCTGCCGCACGATCGTCGAGGCGAACGGCGGCCGCATATGGATGGAACCGCACAGCGGCGGCGGCACCGAATTTCATTTCACGCTGATCAGCGCAAAGGCGGAGGATCATGATGCAGGATAAGAAGCTGGTCCACATCGTCGACGACGAGGACGCGATCCGCCGATCGGCGGGCTTCATGCTCAAGACGTCGGGCTATGCGGTGCAGACCTGGCCGAGCGGCGTCGCCTTTCTGAAGGACCTGCGCGATGCGCCCGAAGGCTGCGTCCTGCTGGACGTCCGCATGCCCGAAATGGACGGGCTGGAGGTGCAGCAGGCCATGCTGGACCGTGGCTGCACCATGCCCGTCATCGTCCTGACCGGCCATGCCGACGTGTCGATCGCGGTGCGGGCGATGAAGGCGGGCGCGGTCGATTTTCTGGAAAAGCCGTTCGAAAAGGCCGTGCTGATCGCCGCGATCGAGGCGGCCTTTGCCCGCATGGCGGCGGCCGACGGCGCGGCCGGGCGCGCGGCGGAGGCCGAGGTGGTGATCGCCAGCCTGACGCCGCGCGAGCGCGAGGTGCTGGAGGGTCTGGCGCAAGGCCTGCCCAACAAGACGATCGCCTATGACCTGGGTATTTCGCCGCGCACGGTCGAGGTCCACCGCGCCAATCTGATGGCCAAGCTGGACGTGCGCAGCCTTTCGGACGCGCTGCGGCTGGCCTTTGCCGCGGGGCTGGGAATGCAGGCCCAGTGACCGGGCAGGGCGGACGCCCCCGACGGAGACGGCACATACGTACTGTTGCGTAATCACGCGCGCGCCGCGTGCCGCTATCATCGGCGGCATGATGATCCAGACATCCCTGACGGACGATAGCGCGCGAGGCCGGCCATGAGCGACTGCGCCTCCTGCACCGTGCGCTGCCGCGCGATCTGCGCCAGCCTCGATCCCGACGAAGCCGCCGAGCTGGGGAAGATGGGACGCCGCCAGCGCGTTCGCGCCGGCCACACGCTGCTTTGGGAAGGCGACGAGGCGCCGACCGTCGCCAACGTCCTGAAGGGCGTGCTGAAGCTGGTCGTCGCGGCGGCGGACGGGCGCGAACAGATCGTCGGGCTGGTCTTTCCGTCCGATTTCATCGGCCGCCCCTTCGGCAAGCAGAGCCCCTATCGCGTCACGGCGATGACCGATGCCGAGGTCTGTATCTTCAACCGCAAGAGCTTCGACGAATTTGCGGAGCGGCATCCGCACCTGCAGCAGAAGCTGCTGCATCGCACGCTCGACGAACTCGACCGCGCGCGCCACTGGATGATGCTGCTCGGCCGCAAATCGGCGTCCGAAAAAGTCGCGACCTTCCTGCTCGACATGGAGGAGCGGCTGCCGAACGTGGACGGGACGAACGCCGAAGGGGGCTTTGAGCTGCCTTTCGGTCGTCAGCAGATCGCCGACATATTGGGCCTGACGATCGAGACCACCTGTCGCCAGCTGACGCGGATGCGCGCCGACGGCCTGGTCGACCTGCCGTCGCGCCGCGCGATCCGGATCAACGATCGCGTCGCGGTTGCGGACATGGCGGGCTGACCATGCCCGCCGCCCGCGAAGAACGCTTAGGCGCCCCGCCGAAGATATGGATCGTCGAAGACGATCCGGCGGTCCGGCGCTCGCTGTTGCTGTTGCTGCAGGGGCGCGGGTTCGAGGCGCGGGCCTTTCCCGCCGGGGGGCCGATGCTGAGCGACGCGGAGGTCGGGAGCGCCGATTGCGCGGTCATCGACTATCGCCTCGACGATCGCGACGGGATCGACCTGTTGCGGCGCCTGCGCGAACAGGGGTGGACGCGGCCGGCGATCCTGATTTCGGCGCATAATGCCGACGATCTGGCGGCGCGGGCGCTGAAGACCGGGTTCGCGATGGTGCTGGAAAAACCGCTGCGCGAGCATGTGCTGGTCGACGCGGTCGCCCGGCTGACCCGCGCGGATGCCGGGGCCGCATCCGTTTCGCGCTGATTCCTTTTGGCGATCGTCAGGACAGCCGCGTGACTCATTCGCATGCCAGGACCGGGCCATGAGCGATTGCCTTGCCTGTATCATCCGCAACCGGGCGATCTGCGCCGGGCTCAATCCCCCCGAACTGGCCCTGCTGGGCAGGATGGGGCGCCGCCAGCGCATCAAGGCGGGCCATACGCTGTTGTGGGAGGGCGACGAGGCGCCGGTCGTCGCGAATGTGATCGAGGGGGTGCTGAAACTCGTCGCCGCGACATCCGACGGACGCGAACAGATCGTCGGGCTGGTGTTTCCGTCCGATTTCATCGGGCGCCCCTTCGGCGGGGAAAGCGCCTATAGCGTCAGCGCGATGAGCGATGCCGAGCTGTGCGTCTTCAATCGCGATCTGTTCGACGAATTTGCCGCTGACCATCCCGATCTTCAGCAGCGGCTGCTGTTGCGGACGCTCGACGAGCTCGATCGCGCGCGGCACTGGATGCTGCTGCTCGGCCGAAAGTCGGCGTCGGAAAAAGTGGCGTCCTTTTTGATCGAGATGGCCGACCGGCTGACGGACGGGGGACGCGGCGCGGGCGCCGGGGCGCGGTTCGCGCTGCCTTTCGGTCGTCAGCAGATCGCCGACATATTGGGCCTGACCATCGAGACGACGAGTCGCCAGCTCACCAAAATGCGCGCCGATGGCATGATCGGTCTGCCCTCTCGCCGCGAGATCGTCATCAACGACCCCGCGGCTTTGCATGAGATGGCGGGCTGATCGGCCATCGGCGCCAGTGGGGAGGTTAGAAGCGGAAGGCGACGCCGGCGCTGATCACCCAGGGATCGAGCGTGTGGCGGGTCTTCAGGACCTCGGTCGTTCCGGCGTACCAGGTTGCGGTCGGGCGCAGGAAATAGCGCTTGGCGTCGAAGGAGACGGCCAGGCCGCTGGCGTTCACCGGAATGTCGATCCCGGCCTGGACGGCGGCGCCGAGCTTGTCGCCCATCTTTTGCCGCGTCGCGCCGAGCGCCCGCGTCGTCGCGCCCGGCTTTTCATCGATGAAGATGAAATAGCTGGGCCCCGCGCCGACATAGGGGCGGATGCCGCCATCCTTGCCGAAATGATATTTGAGCGTGAGCGTCGCGGGCACGATCTTGGCATCGGAGACGAGCGTCGCGCCGTTCAGCGCGCCGCGTCCGTTCACGTCGTGCTGCGTCACCCCGGCGATCGTTTCGAGCGAGACATTGTCGGCGACGAAATATTCGATCGCGACGGTCGGGGTGATATTGTCGTCGGCCTTTGCCTGCGTCCCGGCGGGCAGGCCGATCGCGTCGAGCTTGACGTCGCGGATCTTGCCGTCGGGGGCGACATAGGTCGCGAAAATCTTGAACTGCACATCGCCTGCCTTGGCGGCCGCCTGCCCGGGAATCGCGATGGCGGCGGCGAGAGCGATGAGGGAGAGATAGTCTTTTTTCATGGGTATTGCTCCTCCGTTGATGGGAGCTTCCCTGCACCGGCGGCTTTCGCCCGGCATTGACCGCGCGCAATTTAATCTTTGATCCCGGTCAATGTTTTTGCCCGTCCGCCCCGCCAAGAGCGGCCCGGAAGAGTGCAGCTTCGACGCTGCGCCAATCGGGGACATGCGATATGGACGGTCTGGTTACGAAGGCGGGCGGCTGGATGGGATTGGCCCTTCTGGCGCTGGTGATGGCGGCGGCTGCGGTCGACGCACCCTTTGCCGTGCACATGGTCATCGTCGCGCTTGCCTGTTTCGCCATGCTGTGGGCGACGATTTCGCGCGCCGACTATGGCGCGATGGCGCGCGGGTTGCTGCGGATGCCCGCCGACCAGGGGGCCTATGACGACGATCCGATCCGCTGGGGCGTGATCGCGACGCTGTTCTGGGGCACGGCGGGGCTGGCCGCGGGCCTGTTCATCGCGCTGCAGCTTGCCTTTCCGGCGCTCAACTTCAACCTGGAATATACGACGTTCGGACGCTTGCGGCCGCTCCATACGTCGGCCGTCATCTTTGCCTTCGGCGGCAACGCGCTGATCGCGACGAGCTTTTACGTCGTGCAGCGGACGTGCCGCGCGCGGCTGGCCTTTCCGACGCTCGCGCGCTTCGTGTTCTGGGGATATCAGCTCTTCATCGTTCTCGCCGCGACCGGCTATCTGATGGGGGTCACCGAGGCGAAGGAATATGCCGAGCCCGAATGGTATGTCGACCTGTGGCTGACCATCGTCTGGGTCGCCTATCTGGTCGTCTTCGTCGGCACGATCGTCCGGCGCCGCGAGCCGCATATCTATGTCGCCAACTGGTTCTACCTGAGCTTCATCATCACGATCGCGATGCTGCACATCGTCAACAATCTGTCGATGCCGGCCAGCATCTTCGGATCCAAGAGCTATGCCGCCTTTGCCGGGGTGCAGGATGCGCTGACGCAATGGTGGTACGGGCATAACGCGGTCGGTTTCTTCCTGACCGCGGGCTTCCTGGCGATGATGTATTACTTCGTGCCGAAGCAGGCCGAGCGCCCGGTCTACAGCTATCGCCTGTCGATCATCCACTTCTGGTCGCTGATCTTTCTCTATATCTGGGCGGGTCCGCATCACCTGCACTACACCGCGCTGCCCGACTGGGCGCAGACGCTGGGCATGGTCTTTTCGATCATGCTGTGGATGCCGAGCTGGGGCGGGATGATCAACGGCCTGATGACGCTGAACGGCGCATGGGACAAGATCCGCACCGACCCGATCATCCGCATGATGGTGATGGCGCTCGCCTTCTATGGCATGAGCACCTTCGAAGGCCCGATGATGTCGATCAAATGGGTCAACTCCATGTCGCACTATACCGACTGGACCATCGGCCACGTCCACTCCGGCGCGCTCGGCTGGAACGGCATGATCACCTTTGCCTGCCTCTATTATCTGGTGCCGCGCCTGTGGGGTCGCCCGCGCCTGTACAGCCTGCGGATGGTGAACTGGCACTTCTGGCTCGCGACCGTCGGGATCGTCTTTTACGCCGCGTCGATGTGGGTCGCGGGCATCATGCAGGGCCTGATGTGGCGCGAATATGGGGCCGACGGCTATCTGGTCTACAGCTTCGCCGAAAGCGTCTCCGCGATGCACCCGATGTACCTGATCCGCGCGACGGGCGGGGCGCTGTATCTCGCGGGCTTCATCGTCATGATCGTCAATGTCTGGGCGACGCTGGCCGGCAAGGTCCGCGACGAAAAGCCGATGACCGAAACCCCCTATAGCGCCGCGACGGACCGTCCGCTCGCGCCCGTGCCCGCCGAATAAGGAGCCCGCACCATGGCTACGCAACCTGCCGAAAAGGGCTTCAGCCACAAGAAGCTGGAACGCAATGTGACGCTGCTCGGCGCGCTGGCGCTGCTGACCGTCACCATCGGCGGCATCGTGGAGATCGCGCCGCTGTTCTGGATCGACAACACGATCGAGAAGGTCGATGGGATGCGTCCCTATACCCCGCTCGAGCTGGCGGGCCGCAACATCTATATGCGCGAGGGCTGCTATACCTGCCACAGCCAGATGATCCGGCCGTTCCGCGACGAGGTCGAACGTTATGGCCATTACAGCCTGGCGGCCGAGAGCATGTACGACCACCCGTTTCAATGGGGGTCGAAGCGGACCGGGCCCGACCTGGCCCGGGTCGGCGGGCGCTATTCGGACGAATGGCACCGGGCGCACCTGACCGATCCGCGCAGCGTGGTGCCGGAATCGATCATGCCGCCCTATGCCTTTCTGGCCGAGCGCGAGCTCAAGACCGGCGACATGCGGAACGACCTGACCGCGCTCTATCGCGTCGGCGTCCCCTATACGAAGGCCGACATCGCCAAGGCGAACGAGGATATCCGGGCGCAGGCCGACCCCGAAGCCGGGGCCGGCGACCTGCAGAAACGCTATCCCAAGGCGCAGGTGCGCGATTTCGACGGCGATCCGTCGCGGATCACCGAAATGGATGCGCTGGTCGCCTATCTCCAGATGCTGGGCACGCTGGTCGACGTCGACAAGGCGGCGGCGCAGGAACAGGCGCACGCGCCGGATGCGGCGGCGGCTGCGCCCGCGCCTGCATCGGCGGCACCCGCGCCCGCTCCGGCGGCGGAGAAGGCGCGATGACCTATGACGCATTTCGTCACTTCGCCGACAGCTGGGGCCTGCTTGCCATGGCCCTGCTGTTCCTGACCCTCGTCGCCTGGCCGCTGCGCAAGGGCGCCGCGCAGCGCAACGAGGATGCCGCGAACATGATCTTCAAGGACGACGAGCATGGCTGACACCAAGGATTTTCCCGCCTCCGCCGGAGGGAAGCGCATCGACGACGCCACCGGGACGAGCACGGTCGGCCACGAATGGGACGGCATCGAGGAACTCGATACGCCGATGCCGCGCTGGTGGCTCTGGACCTTTTACGCGACGATCGTGTGGGCGCTGGGCTATGTCATCCTCTATCCCGCGTGGCCGATGGTCGACCGCGCGACCGAGGGCGTGCTCGGCTGGTCGAGCCGCGGCGAGCTGCAAAAGGAACTCGCCGCCGACGCACGGCGCCGCGCGCCGACGCTCGACGCGATCGCGGCCGCCGACATCGCCGAGCTGCCCGCCAGGCCCGAACTGATGCAGGCGGCGGTGCAGGGCGGCGCGGCGGCGTTCCGCGTGCACTGCGTCCAGTGCCACGGCGCGGGCGGCGCGGGGGTGAAAAAGCTCTACCCCAGCCTGACCGACGACGACTGGCTGTGGGGCGGCGACCTGGCGACGATCCAATATACGATCACGCACGGCATCCGGAACCCCGACCACAAGGAAACGCGGACCAGCCAGATGCCGGCGTTCGGGCGCGACGGCATCCTGGAGCCGGCGCAGATCTCCGACGTCGTCAGCTTCGTCCGCACGATCAGCGGGCAGGAAAGGCCCGGCGCTTCGTCGGCGCGCGGCGCGGCGCTGTTCGCGGCGAACTGCGCGGTCTGTCACGGGCCGGCGGGGCAGGGCGGCCGCGCGGTCGGCGCGCCGAAGCTGACCGATGCGATCTGGCTCTATGGCGGCGACCGCGACAGCCTGACCGCGACGATCACCCAGCCGCGCAATGGCGTGATGCCGCGCTGGAACAGCCGGCTGGATCCGGTGACGATCAAGATGCTGGCGGCCTATGTCTATTCGCTCGGCGGCGGCGAAAAGCTGGCCCCGGCCGATGGGAAGAAGGTCGATGGGCAACCCTGAGCCCATATCCCGCGCGTCGCTGTATGAAGCGCGAAAGGGCGTCTATCCGAAAAAGGTCGACGGCTTCTTTCGCCGCTTCAAATGGGCGATCATGGGGATCACGCTGGCGATCTATTACGGGACGCCGTGGATCCGCTGGGATCGCGGGCCCTATGCGCCCGACCAGGCGGTGCTGATCGACCTGGCGAACCGCCGTTTCTATATGTTCCAGATCGAGATCTGGCCGCACGAATTCTATTATGTGGCGGGCCTGCTGATCATGGCGGGGATCGGGCTGTTCCTGGTCACCAGCGCGGTCGGCCGCGCGTGGTGCGGCTATGCGTGCCCGCAGACCGTCTGGACCGACCTGTTCCAGCATGTCGACCGCCTGGTCGACGGCGACCGCAACGCGCAGATCCGGCTCGCCCAAGGGCGCTGGACGCTCGAGAAGGTCGCAAAGCGCACCGCCAAATATCTGATCTATCTGGTCATCGCCTTCTGGACCGGCGGCGCGTGGATCATGTACTTCGCCGACGCGCCGACGCTGACGCACGATTTCTGGACGGGACAGGCGGCGCTGGTCGCCTATGGCACCGTGGCGGTCCTGACCGCGACGACCTTTATCCTGGGCGGCTTCATGCGCGAGCAGGTGTGCGTCTATATGTGCCCCTGGCCGCGCATCCAGACAGCGATGATGGACGAGAAATCGTTGCTGGTGACGTACAAGGACTGGCGCGGCGAACCGCGCGGCAGCGTCAAGCGCGCGATGGCGCACCCGGGCGCATTCGGCGACTGCATCGACTGCAACCAGTGCGTCGCGGTGTGCCCGACGGGGATCGACATCCGACAGGGGCCGCAGATCGGCTGCATCACCTGCGCACTGTGCATCGACGCGTGCGACAATGTGATGGAGCAGATCGGCCGCCCGCGCGGCCTGATCGATTATTGCACGCTGGAGGATGTCGCCGCCGAAAAGGCCGGCGGGACCGCCAAGCCGATCCGCAAGACATTGATGCATCCGCGGACGGTCATCTATTTTTCGATCTGGAGCGCGATCGGCCTGGCGATGCTGTTTTCGCTGGGGCAGCGGACGCGGCTCGACCTGGCGGTGCAGCATGAACGCAGCCCGCTCTACGTCCAGCTTTCCGATGGGCATATCCGCAACAATTACACGTTGAAGCTGCGCAACATGGAAGCACGCCCGCGCCGGGTTTCGGTCGCCGTGAGCGGGCTGAAAGGCGCCGAACTCTGGACCGAGGCCGGCACGCGCGAGGGAGCGGGGCAGCGGCTGGAAATGACCCTTCCCGCCGACAGCGTGACGCGCGTCAAACTGTTCATCGCCGCGCCGGGCGCAGGCGAGAGCGAGAGCGGGGCGCGGCAGGATTTCACCATCACGACGCGCGGGCTCGACGGCGATCCGCGCGGCGACAGCGAGACGATCCAGTTCGATCGACCGGAGACATGAGCATGAGTGGACAGTCGTATCCGAAAGCCTTCACCGGGCGCCATATGACGGCGATCCTCGTCGCCTTTTTCGCGGTGGTGATCACGGTCAATTTCACGATGGCGCGGCTCGCGTCGTCGACCTTTGGCGGCACGGTGGTCGACAACAGCTATGTCGCCAGCCAGCATTATAATGAATGGCTCGCGCGCGCCGCCGCGCAGGAGCGACTGGGGTGGGAGCGATCGGTCGCCCTCGACGCCGAGCGTCATGTGCGGCTGGTCGTGCGCCAGCGCGACGCGGTGCTGACCGGCCTGGCGGTGAAGGCGACGCTGAGCCATCCGCTCGGCCGCGTCGAACCGCGCGCGCTGCATTTCGTGCCGGCCGCCGACGGCAGCCTCCGAACGACCGAGGCGGTTCCGGCGGGGCGGTGGCGGCTGGACCTGTCGATCCGGCGCGGCGCCGACGAGGCCCGCTATCGGGATGCCCTGAAATGAGCGGCGCCGCCCTGATCGACCGCGATTTTTCGGTTCCGGACATCCGCTGCGCAGGCTGCATAGCCAAGCTGGAGCAGGGGCTGGTACGCGACCAGCGGATCGCCACCGCGCGCGTCAATTTCACCGAGAAGCGCGTCCATCTGTCGTGCGTCCCCGACGCGGAGATCCCAGACCTGATCGGCGCCTTCACGACGCTGGGTTTCGAGGCGCACCCGATCGGCAAGGGCCCCGACGAGGCCGACGGCGGCGCCGAGAGCAGCCGCGAACTGCTGCGCGCCGTTGCCGTGTCCGGGTTCGCGATGATGAACGTCATGCTGTTGTCGGTGTCGGTCTGGTCCGGCGCGGAGGGCGCGACGCGCGACCTGTTCCACTGGCTGTCGGCGATGATCGCGCTGCCGACGGTCGCCTATGCCGGCCGGCCCTTCTTCCGATCGGCGTGGCGGGCGGTACGCCACGGGCGAACCAACATGGACGTCCCGATCAGCATCGGCGTGCTGCTGGTCTGCGTCATGAGCCTGTTCGAAACGATCACGCACGGCCCGCACGCCTATTTCGACGGCGCGGTCATGCTGTTGTTCTTTCTGCTTTGCGGCCGCTGGCTCGACAGCGTGATGCGCGACCGCGCACGCGGCGGCGTCACCGCGCTGCTGAAGAACATGGGCACCGGCGCGATGGTCGTCGAAGGCGACGGGCGGACACGCTGGGTCGACGCGACCGCGATCGAGACCGATATGGTGATGCTGGTCGCGGCTGGCGAGCGGCTGGCGGCCGATGGCGTCGTGGTCGGCGGGGTCAGCCAGATCGACCTGTCGCTGCTGACCGGCGAAAGTGCGCCGCAGGCGGTCCATGTCGACGACCGCGTCCATGCGGGGACGCTGAACCTCGACGCGCCGCTGCGCGTGCGGGTCACCGCGACGGGCGCCGACACCGCGCTGGCCGACATCGCGCGGCTGATGGGCGAGGCGGCGCAGGGCAAGTCGCGCTATGTCCGGATCGCGGATCGCGCCGCGCGGCTCTATGCGCCGGCGGTCCATTGCCTCGCGCTGATGGCGTTCGCCGGATGGATGATCGTCGGCGCCGGTTGGCACCACAGCCTGTTGATCGCGGCGGCGGTGCTGATCATCACCTGTCCCTGCGCGCTGGGGCTGGCGGTGCCCGCGGCGCAGATCGTCGCGGCGGGCGAGCTGATGCGGCGCGGCGTGCTGATCAAGGACGGCTCCGCGCTCGAACGCCTTGCCGAGGTCGACCGCGCGCTGGTCGACAAGACGGGCACGCTGACGCTTGGCCGGCCCGAGGCGATCGGGCTGGACCAGCTCGACATCGGGATCAAGTCGCTGATCCTCGCGCTGGCGCAGGCCAGCCGCCATCCGCTGAGCGAGGCGCTGACCCGCGGCCTGCAGTCGAGCGACGTCCGCCCCGCCGAAGTGACCGGGCTGCGCGAAACCCCCGGCTTCGGGATCGAGGCGCGCTGGGCCGACAGCATCGTGACTTTGGGCCGTCCGATCGCGACCGGGCTGGGCGACGCGCTGGCGACCGAATTGGCGGTCGACGGCCGCCCGGTCGCGACGATCGGCTTTGCCGACCAGTTGCGCCCCGATGCGCGGCAGGCGATCGAGGCGCTGCGGAGCGAGGGGATCGATGCGATGATCCTGTCCGGCGACCGGGCCGAAGCCGTCGCGCCCGTCGCGCGCGAGCTGGGCCTGACCGCGCAGACGGCGATGAGCCCGCAGGACAAGCTGGCCGCGATCGATCGCCAGACGGCGCTGGGGCACCGGGTCCTGATGCTGGGCGACGGGTTGAACGACGGCCCCGCACTTGCGGCGGGGCACGCCTCGATCGCGCCGGGTTCGGCCAGCGACGTCGGCAAGAATGCCGCCGACTGCATCTTTCTGGGCGACCGGATGATGCCGGTGGTCGACAGCATCCGCATGGCGCGGAAAACGCAGAGGATCGTGCGGCAGAATTTCGCGCTGGCGATCGGTTACAATGTCATCGCGGTACCGCTGGCGTTTCTGGGAATGGTGACCCCGCTGGTCGCGGCGATCGCCATGTCGGGATCGTCGCTGATCGTCGTCGGCAACGCGCTGCGTTTGAAGAGGGCGATCCGATGAACGGCCTGATCCTTCTTATCCCCATCGCGCTGGGGCTGGGCCTGTTGGGTCTTGCCGCCTTTTTCTGGTCGCTGCGCCAGGGGCAGTTCGACGACCTGGACGGCGCCGCGCTGCGGATTTTCGTCGAGGATGAAAAGGACGGGACGCCATGAGCCCGCGCGCCCTTGCCCTGGGTCTTGCCGCCGCCGCGCTGGCGCAGCCGCCGGTCGCGGTCGAGGCGCATATGCTGGTCGTCCCGCTGTGCGGCGGCGGTACACATCGGATAATGCTGCCGGGCGACCCCGCCGATCCCGCCCAGCGGCGCGACTGCGCGAAGGCCTGTCATGCGGTGACCGAACGGCGCGGCAAGCGGTCGGGCGGCAAGCGCGGCTGTTGCTGAGGCCCGGACGTTGATCCCGGTCAATGTCGCGGGGGCGGCAGGGGCGTAGGAAGCGGTCATGTGGTCCTATCACCCCGATCTGCTCGCCAGGCCCGTGCCGCGTTACACCAGCTATCCCACGGCCATGGAATTTACCGAGGCCGTCGGCCCTGACGATTATGGCCGTGCGCTGGACCGCGTCGAGGCGGCGACGCCGATCTCGCTCTATGTCCACATCCCCTTTTGCGAACAGATATGCTGGTATTGCGGATGCAACACCGGCGCGGCGGGACGGAAGCAGCGGCTGGCCGACTATCTGGCGGCGCTGCGGGCGGAAATCTCGCTCGTCGCAAAGCGCCTCGGCGGACGCGGGCGCGTTCAGCGGATCGCCTTTGGCGGCGGCAGTCCCAATGCGATCGCGCCGGTCGAACTGGTGCGCCTGCTCGACCTGATGCTGACGCTGTTCGACGCGCATCATCCCGAAGTGTCGATCGAACTCGACCCGCGCGGCTTTTCGGCCGAGTGGGCGCTCGTGCTGGCGGCGGCGCGCGTCACGCGCGTCAGCCTGGGCGTGCAGACCTTTGCGCCGCACGTCCAGCAGGCGATCGGACGCATCCAGCCGCTGTCGCATATCGAGCGCGTCGTCGCCGCGCTGCGCCTGCGCGACATCGACGCGATCAATTTCGACCTGATGTACGGCCTGCCGATGCAGAGCCTTGCCGACCTGGACGCGACGCTCGACGAGGCGATCCGCCTGTCGCCGAGCCGCATCGCATTGTTCGGCTATGCCCATCTGCCGAACATGATCCCGCGGCAGCGACAGATCGACGCGACCGACCTGCCCGACCAGCGCCTTCGGTTCGAACAGGCGCAGCTCGGCTATCGGCGGCTGACCGACGCGGGCTATATTCCCATCGGTTTCGACCATTTCGCGCGGGCCGACGATGCCCTGGCGGCGGCGGCGCGCGAGGGGCGGGTCAACCGCAATTTCCAGGGTTTTACCGAAGATGATGCGCCGGTCCTGATCGGCCTGGGGGCCAGTTCGATCAGCAAGTTTCCCGACCTTCTGGTCCAGAACGAAAAGCGCGCGGGCCATTATCGCGACCTTGTGGGCGAGGGCCGGCTGGCCGCCGCGCGCGGCGTCCGCGTCGATCCCGCCCAACAGCGCCGCGCCGCGCACATCCGCGACATATTGTGCGCGGGCGGCATGACGGTCGACCGGGCCGAGATGGAGGCCGTCCGGACGGCGGTCGCCCGGTTCGAGCATATGGGCGTCGTGAGCTGGGACGACCGGCGCCTTTCGATCAGCAGCGACGGGCTGCCCTATGCGCGACACGTCGCGGCGCAGTTCGACAGCGTCAGGGCGGATATACTCGCGCTCTGAACCCTGCCCGGTTTAGCGAGGCGCCGGGGTCGCCAGCATCGCGTCGGCGCGGGCGAGCGTGCGCAGCGGCAGGCCGGCGGCGGCGGCGCGTTCGACCGCGAGGCCGGTCGGGGCAGAGATCGTCGCGAGCATCGGGCAGCCGGCGAGCACGGCCTTTTCGACCAGCTCATAGGAACAGCGCGACGAGAGGAGCGCGAAGCCGCCCTCCCACTCCAGCGCGTCGCGTCGCATCGCGCCGATCAGCTTGTCGAAGGCATTGTGCCGCCCGACATCCTCGCGCACCAGCCGGATCGTGCCCGCGGCGTCGACGAGCGCGGCGGCATGGGCGGCGCCGGTCCGGGCATTGAGCCGCTGATGCGCGCCGAGTGCGTCCAGCGCGCGGAAGACCGCCGCATCGTCGGCGGTGCAGGGCGCCGTCACCGGCGGCAGCGGGCGCATCGCCTGTTCGATATTCTCGATCCCGCAAAGCCCGCAGGACGAATCCGAGGCGCGGTGCCGGACCCGGTCGAGAAGCGCATGGGCGCGGTCGGCCGCCAGATTGGCGCGCGCGACGATGCCTCGTTCGGTGCGGTGGAGCGCGACGCCGGGCACCGGATCGCCCGCGAATTGAAGCCGCTCCGACAGCAGGAAGCCCGCCACCAGATCCTCAAGGTCCGACGGCGACGCCATCAGCACGGCATAGCCGATGCCATTGAATTCGAGCGCGACGGGGACTTCCTCCGCCAGCTCGCGATCGACGGCGGTTTGCCCGCCGTCCGGGGTCGTGCGGACGAATTTGTGGGGGGCGGCCGACATGGTCAGGCGGCGGCCGCGATCCGGCCGATCGCCGCCGCCGCGATCGGCGACAGGGCCGACGGGCGCTCGCGCGCGATTTCGACGATGCGGGCGCGCATGCCGGGATCCCAGAAGGCGCGAATATGATCGGCGACCATCGCCTCGGCCTCCGCCTGGCCCTGTGCCGCCAGATTGCGAGCGATCTGATTCGCCATGTAGACCAGCCGGTCGCCGGTCGACATCGCGCCCTCTGTCTCGTCGGTCATTCGGCGGCTTCCGGAATGATGCGCCGGCTTTGCCGCGCATGTTCGGCATAATCCTCCTGCCAGTCCGACGGGCCGTTCGACAGGCCGACCTGGACCGCCGTGACCTTATATTCGGGGCAATTGGTCGCCCAGTCCGAATAGTCGGTGGTGATGACGTTCGCCTGAGTGTCGGGGTGGTGGAAGGTGGTGTAGACGACGCCGGGTGCGACGCGTTCGGTGATCAGTGCGCGCAGCGTGGTTTCGCCCGCCCGGCTGCGCAAGCTGACCCAGTCGCCGTCCTTGATCCCGCGATTCTCGGCATCGACGGGATGGATTTCCAGCCGGTCTTCGGGATGCCAGGCGGTGTTCGCGGTGCGCCGCGTCTGTGCGCCGACGTTATAGTGGCTGAGGATGCGGCCGGTCGTGAGCAGGAGCGGGAAGCGGGGCCCGGTCTTTTCGTCGGTCGCGACATAGTCGGTGACGACGAACTTCCCCTTGCCGCGCACGAAGCCGTCGATGTGCATCGTCGGCGTGCCGTCGGGCGCGGCTTCGTTGGCGGGCCATTGCAGCGAGCCCTCCGCGTCCAGTCGGTCGTAGTGGACGCCCGCGAAGGTGGGGGTCAGCGCGGCGATCTCGTCCATGATCTCCGACGGGTGGCTGTACTTCCAGTCGAGGCCGAGCGCCTGCGCAAGCAGCTGCACGATCTCCCAGTCGGCATGGCCGTTGAGCGGCGCCATCACCTTGCGCACGCGCTGGATGCGGCGCTCGGCATTGGTGAAGGTGCCGTCCTTTTCGAGGAAGGTCGATCCGGGCAGGAAGACATGCGCGTAGTTCGCGGTTTCGTTCAGGAACAGGTCCTGCACGACGACGCATTCCATCGCGGCGAGGCCCGCCGCGACATGGTGCGTGTTGGGGTCGGACTGGAGGATATCCTCGCCCTGGATGAAGATGCCCTTGAATGTCCCGTCGGTCGCGGCGTCGAGCATGTTCGGGATGCGGAGGCCGGGTTCGCTGTCCAGCTTTACGCCCCATGCGCTTTCGAACATTGCGCGGGCGTCGTCGTCGGAGACGTGGCGATAACCGCTGAATTCGTGCGGAAAGCTGCCCATGTCGCACGCGCCCTGGACATTGTTCTGGCCGCGCAGCGGGTTCACGCCGACGCCCGGACGCCCGATGTTGCCGGTCGCCATCGCCAGATTGGCGATCGCCATGACGGTCGAGCTGCCCTGGCTATGTTCGGTGACGCCGAGGCCGTAATAGATCGCGGCGTTGCCGCCGGTCGCATAGAGGCGCGCGGCGGCGCGGAGCTCTTCTGCGGGGACGCCGGTGAGCGGCGCGGTGGCTTCGGGCGAGCGGGCGGGCTCGGATACGAAATCGGCCCAGTCCTGAAACTCGTCCCAGTCGCAGCGGGCGCGGATGAAGGCCTCGTCGCACAGCTTCTCGGTCACGATGACGTGCGCCATCGCGGTCAGCACCGCGACATTCGTGCCCGGACGCAGCGGCAGGTGATGGTCGGCCTCGACATGCGGCGACCGGATCAGGTCGATGCGGCGGGGATCGACGACGATCAGCCGCGCGCCCTGACGCAGGCGCTTCTTCATCCGGCTCGCGAAAACCGGGTGGGCGTCGGTGGGGTTGGCGCCGATGACGAGCATGACGTCCGCCTGCATCACGCTGTCGAAATCCTGCGTCCCGGCAGAGGTGCCGAAGGTGGTCTTCAGCCCATAGCCCGTCGGCGAATGGCAGACGCGCGCGCAGGTATCGACGTTGTTGTTGCCGAAGCCCTGCCGGATCATCTTCTGGACCAGGAAGGTCTCTTCGTTGGTGCAGCGGCTGGAGGTGATGCCGCCGATCGCGCGCGCGCCGTACTGGTCCTGGATGCGGCGGAACTCGCGCGCGGTATGGGCGATCGCCTCGTCCCAGCTCACCTCGCGCCACGGCTGGTCGATGCTGGACCGGATCATCGGTTTCAGGATGCGGTCCTGGTGCTGCGCATAGCCCCAGGCGAAGCGGCCCTTGACGCAGCTATGCCCGCGGTTCGCCTTGCCCTCTTTCCAGGGGACCATCCGCACCAGCTCCTGCCCGCGCATCTCGGCGCGAAAGGTGCAGCCGACGCCGCAATAGGCGCAGGTGGTGACGACCGCGCGGTCGGGGGTGCCCGTCTCGACCACTTTTTTCTCGATCAGCGTCGCGGTCGGGCACGCCTGGACGCACGCGCCGCACGACACGCATTCGGACGACAGGAAATCCTGTCCCTGGCTGGGGGAAACCTTGGTATCGAAGCCGCGCCCCTCCATCGTCAGCGCGAACGTGCCCTGCACCTCGTCGCAGGCGCGCACGCAGCGCGAACAGGCGATGCATTTCGACGGATCGAAGTCGAAATAGGGGTTCGACTGGTCCTTTGGCTGCCCCATGTTGGTCGCACCGTCATAGCCGTAGCGCACGTCGCGCAGCCCGACCGCGCCGGCCTGATCCTGCAATTCGCAGTCGCCGTTGGCGGCGCAGGTCAGGCAGTCGAGCGGGTGGTCGGAGATATAAAGCTCCATCACCCCGCGGCGCAGCTGCTTCAGCCGATCGGTCTGCGTGCGCACGACCATGCCCTCTGCGATCGGCGTCGTGCACGAAGCCGGATAGCCGGCGCGCCCCTCGATCTCGACAAGGCAAAGACGGCACGAACCGAAGCTTTCCAGATTGTCGCTGGCGCAAAGCTTCGGGATCGCGGTGCCGGTCAGCGAGGCCGCGCGCATGATCGACGTCCCCTCGGGCAGCGTGACCGCTTCGCCGTCGATCGTCAGCGTCACATTGCGCCCGGTCGCCAGCGCAGGCGGGGTGCCGTGATCGGTTTCGCGGGTAAAGGTCATCTGCTTACTCCGCCGCCTGCGGGATCGGCGCGGGCGCGCCGAAGTCTTCGGGAAAATGATCCAGCGCGCTCAGCACCGGATAGGGAGTGAAGCCGCCCAGCGCGCAGAGCGAGCCATATTTCATCGTGTCGCACAAATCGCGAAGCAGCGCGGTCTGCGCGCCGGGCGAAACGTCGATGCGGTCGGGCGAGCGCGAATAGAGCGCCTTTTCCAGCGTGCCCGTGCGCGCCGTCGGCGGAGCGGGTTCGGGAATGCGCGCCGCGATGATCCGGTCCATGATTTCGACCCCGCGCGTCGATCCGATGCGGCAGGGCGTGCATTTCCCGCAGCTTTCGACCGCGCAGAATTCCATCGCGAACCGCGCCATATGCGCCATGTCGACGCTGTCGTCGAAGACGGTGATCCCGGCATGGCCGATCAGTCCGCCGGCCTGCGTGAAAGCCTCGTAATCGAAGGGCAGGTCGAACATCGACGGCGGGAAATAGGCGCCGAGCGGCCCGCCGACCTGTACCGCACGCACGGGACGGCCGCTCGCGGTGCCGCCGCCGATGTCGTTCACCAGCTCGCCGAGCGTGATGCCGAAACCGACCTCGAACAGTCCGCCGTTCTTGACATTGCCCGCAAGCTGCACCGGCATCGTGCCGCGCGAGCGGCCGAAACCGACATCGGCATAGGCCTCTGCCCCCGCCGACAGAATGAAGGGCACCGCCGCGAGGCTGAGCACATTGTTGATGACCGTCGGCCTGCCGAAGAGACCGGCCAGCGCGGGGAGCGGCGGCTTGGCGCGGACCTGCCCGCGCTTGCCCTCGATGCTGTCGAGCAGCGCCGTTTCCTCGCCGCAGACATAGGCGCCCGCCCCGACACGCACCTCAAGGGTGAAGGGCGCGATCCTTGCCGCCGACAGCTCGATCGCCTTGCGCATCGTTTCGACCGCGAAAGCATATTCGCTGCGGATATAGATATAGCCGTGGCCCGCCCCGACCGCGTGCGCGGCGATCGCCATGCCCTCGATCAGGCAGAAGGGGTCGCCTTCCATCAGCATGCGGTCGGCAAAGGTGCCGCTGTCGCCCTCGTCGGCGTTGCAGACGATATATTTCTCGGCGCCCGGCGCATCGAGGACGGTCTGCCACTTGATGCCCGTCGGGAAGCCGGCGCCGCCGCGCCCGCGAAGACCGCTTGCCTTCACCGTGTCGACCACCGCCTGCGGATCGGCGCTTCGTGCGATGTCGAGCCCGGTCCAGCCGCCGTGTGCGGCATAGTCGGCCATGCTCAACGGATCGACGATGCCGCACCGCGCGAAGGTGAAGCGCTGCTGCGCGGCGAAGAAGGGCAGGGCGGCGACGTCGCCCAGCCGGTTCGGATGTGCGCCGTCCAGCACCGTCCGAACCTCGTCCGCCGCGACGGGGCCATAGCCGATGCGGCCGTCGGCGGTTTCGACCTCGACGAGCGGCTCGATGCTGAACAATCCGCGCGAGCCGGTGCGAACCACCTCGCATCCGGCGTCGACGAACGCCTGTGCAACCTGATCGGCGCCGAGCGCGACCGAGGCCATGTCCGCACTGATGAAGACGCGCGTCATGCGGCGACGTCCGCCGCGATGCGGTCGAGCGCAGCGGTATCGATCCGCGCGATCGGCCGTCCGTCGACCAGCGCGTTGGGACCGATCGCGCACAGCCCCAGGCAATAGACCGCCTCCAGGCTGACCTGGCCGTCGTGCCGCGTTTCGCCCATCGCGACGCCCAGCAATTCGGCGGCCGCGGCCTCGATCGCTGCGCCGCCGCGCGCCTGGCAGCTTTCGGCTCGGCACAGTTTCACCACATGGCGTCCGGCAGGCTTGCGGCGATAGTCATGATAGAAGGTCAGCACGCCGTGAACGTCGGCACGGCTGAGGTTCAGCGCCGACGCAATCTCCGCCACCATCGCGTCATCGATATATCCTATCGCGTCCTGCAGGTGATGGAGCAGGGGCAGCAAGCCGTTCCGTGCGCGCCCGTTGGACCGCAACCACTCCTCGACAAGCGCTTTTGCTTCATCCAACTTCATCGACGGCAATCCTCTTCCCGAGGATATATTTGCTCCCGCGGCGGCCCGGGGTCAAATCGATCTACTTCATAGATGATAGAGAAAGTCTATTAAGGGCTTCGGTCAGGGCGCGGATCGACGGCGCTCATCTGCAGGATTTCCGGTGGCCGGAGCCGATGCCGGGCTAGGGTGTGTCCGAGTGAACGACCCCGCCGTGCCAGCTCCGGAACTCATGCTCGCTGGTGTCGACGATGAATTCGTGCCGATGCGCCGGATATTTGTTGACCTGTCGGAAGGTGACGCGCGCTACGCCCGGAATGCGATAGATATCCTCGATCGTCGCCGTCATCGCGCGCTGATCCTTGGCGTACATATGGGCGAGGAGATTATATGTGCCGGTCTTCATCGCGCAGCCGGAACAGCGATCCATTCCCGCAATCGCCTTGTAAGCGGTGCCCAGATGGGCAGGATGGACCTCGACATATATCCAGCCGAAGACCTGCATGTTCGTTGCCGCGACATCGATGAGCAATCCATATGTGATCAGGCCGGAATCGGTCAGCCGTTTCAGCCGCTTGCGAATGGCAGCTTCGGAAAGATCGAGGTGGCGGCCGATCGCGCGATTGCTTGCGCGCCCGTCGTCGTGGAGCATGTCGATGATCTGACGATCGATCGCGTCGGGGACGTAGCTGTTGCTCATAGCGACGCGATCCCTTGCTTGATGCACGCTTCACCGATCGACACGTCGGCCGCGATCGCATCGACGCCGGGGATGATTCCGATCCGCTTTTCGACCAGCTCGCGAAGGTCGGCGGCACTCCGGGCGAAGACCATCACCTGAAGGAAGGGGTTTTCGAAGAAGAGCGAGATGGAGAAGACAGTCTCGATCGAGCTGATCTCGCCGGCGATCCGCTCGGCGTCGGCGAAGGCGCAGCTCACGTCGATCCAGCCGAGCACGCCATAGCCGGCCTTCACGATATTCTGCTGCACCGACAGCTTGATCACCTTGTCGCGGATGAGCGCGTCGACGCGGACCGATATCGTGCTTTCCGCGACGCCGAGCTGGGCGGCGATGTCGCGATTCGACGTCTGCGGCGCTCGGGCGAGCATCGCGATGATTTGTCGATCGACCGAGTCCAGCCGTCTCTTTGAGCCCATAGTCCCCGTTCCCGCGTCATCACTCGATGCGCCATGCCTTGCCGAGCCATGCTGCTAACACCGCCGCAACTCAAGCATTTTCGTGCAATTGTCGTGTAATGAACGCAAATATCGAAAGATGCGTCCCAAAAATGCATTGACAGGTTCGCAAACATCGAGAAACATGTCTCCCAACAAAGGCTCAAAATGAGCATCGGCCGCAATGGGAGTGGCCAACGAAGTCGCCGAAGCGCGACGATCGATGGGAGAGGAACCGGCTATGAATCGGAATGTATCGCGTCGTCTCAAATATCTGCTTGCCGGTAGCATGCTGCCGCTGTGCCTTGCCTGTCCTGCCACGGCGAGCGCGCAGCCAGGGGATGCGGGGGCCGAGGCGCCCGCGGAGGAAGCGGGCTCGTCGATCAATGCGGCCGACGGCGATATCGTCGTCACCGCACGCCGGCGCGAGGAGGGGCTGAGCCGGACGCCGGTGGCCGTCGCCGTGCTGACCAGCGACGCGCTGCAAACGCGCAGCATCAATTCCGAGGCGGACCTGCAGACCGCGACGCCCGGCCTGATCGTGCGCTCGACGCAGGGCAGCAGCCAGTTCAACTATGCGATCCGCGGCCAGTCGATCGACGCGTTCAGCGTGTCGCAGCCGGGCGTGCTGACCTATGTCAACGAGTTCCAGACCAACGCGCTGAGCGCGGGCTCGCTCTATGATCTGAGTTCGGTTCAGGTGCTCAAGGGCCCGCAAGGGACGTTGTTCGGTCGCAACACGACGGGCGGCGCGGTTCTGTTTTCGACCGCGGCTCCCGAATTCGATGCGTTCAAGGGGTTCGCCCGCGGCCGCGTCGGCAATCTGGGCGCGTGGCAGGGCGAGGGGATGCTGAACGTGCCGCTGGGCGACAGCGCCGGCCTTCGCGTCGCGGGACAGGTCGATCAGCGCAAGGGGTTCGTTCGCAATCTCGTCAACGGCGACCGGCTCGCGAACGTCGATCGCTGGTCGGTGCGCGCGTCGCTGAGCTTTGAGATCGGAGACTCGATTGAGTCGAAGTTCGTCGCCGAATATGGCCGTTCGAAAGGCAATGGCGACCCGATCCTCGCCTATTCGGCGAACGCGCCGGGATCGGTCGGCCCGAACGGGCAGGCGCTCGCCGCGACCGTTCCGACCTTTTACAGTCCCATCCTGGATACGCTTGCGGGGCCGGGCGCCTATGCCGCGCTGATGGCCGCCTATCCCGGCACTCCGGCGGGAGGGTATCTGGACTATGTCGGTCTTCAGCGGTCGCTCGGCACGCGCGCGACCTATCTTGATGGCCCCACCGGTCTCAACGCGAGGAACGGATACATCATCAACACGACGTCGATCGATGTTTCCGACAGCGCGCAGATCAAGAATATCGTCGGCTATTCCTATAACCGCAATTTCTCGCTGTTCGATCAGGACGGCAGCCCGTTTCCCTTTTACGAATATGTGCAGACGCGGAACCGGGTGAAGTCTTTCTCCGAGGAATTGCAGCTGTCGGGCGAGGCGTTCGACAATCGTCTTTCCTATATCCTGGGCGTCTATTATTCGAACGAGAAGCGCACCAGCGGCCAGACGTTCCGTTACTTCAATCTGGGGCCGGCCGCGAACCCTGTGCTGGGCCCGGTCTTCGGCGGCAGCCTGCCGCTCGGCAACCGGCTGGAGGGCGATTTCGATATCTCGAGTATCGGCGGCTTCGCGCAGGCCTCGTTCAAGTTCACCGATACGCTGAGCATGACGGGCGGCTTCCGATACACCCAGGAAAAGAACCGGTTCACCGAAGTGTCGGGCTTTGCGCCCTTCTATCCGGCAGGCGTCGTCGAGAAGCGCAAGGACAGCGAACCGAGCTGGACAATCGGCCTCGAGTATCAGGCGACCCCGACGCTGTTCTTTTACGGCACCTATCGCGGCAGCTGGCGCGGCGGGGGCTTCAACTACAACGCACCGCCGGTGAATGCGCCGGCTGAGCTCGGCGGCAACAGCTTCGATCCCGAGAAGATCGAGGACATCGAATTCGGCGCCAAGTTCAACGGCCACCTCGGCAGCGTCCGGACCCGCGCCAATCTTGCAGTCTACAAGAGCTGGGTCGATGGCATTCAGCGCATCGCCTATCTGACCTTTCCCGATGTCGGGCCGGGCGGTGCGACGGTCAACGCCGACGGTGCGACATTCCAAGGCGTCGAGTTCGACGCCGAATTCACCGTCGCGCCGGGCGTCGTGATCGGCGGGTCGTTCAACCATACCGATCCGAAATATCGCGGCGACACGCAGCAGACGCTGTTCGGCACCTTCATCGATTTCACGACCTTTGCCGACGTCACCAAATATTCGGGCAGCGGCTATATCGACGTCACCGCGCCGCTTGCGGGCGATATCGGCGAACTGCGCGCGCGCCTGGATATCTATGCGCAATCGTCGCTCTATTTTTCCAACTATGGCCAAAGCGGCGCACCGGGGACGAAGCTTCCCTCCTATGAGCTGGTGAACGCGCGCATCGGGCTGGGCGATATCGGCGGGTCGGGGATTTCTGCCGCCTTCTTTGCGAAGAATATCTTCGACAAGGAATATTTCGTCGGCGGAATCGGCCTGGGCACCGCGGGCGGTTACAACCTCGCCGTGCCCGGCGAGCCGCGCACCTACGGCATCGACATCAGCTTCCGTTTCTAGGGCCTCCTCTGTCCCGGCCGCGTGGCCGGCCGGGACGTTTTTTCGAGCGCCGGAGTCAGATCACATGGTTGAAGTGGACGCGATCGTCATCGGGGCCGGCATGTCCGGCATGTACCAACTGCATTTGCTGCGCCAGATCGGCTTGACGGTCCAGGTCCTGGAAGCCGGGAGCGAGGTGGGCGGGACCTGGTACTGGAATCGCTATCCCGGATGCCGGTTCGATTCCGAAAGCTATTCCTATTGCTTCTCCTTCGACGACGAGATGCTGCAGGAATGGGACTGGAGCGAGCATTTCGCCCCGCAGCCCGAGACCTTTGCCTATCTCCGCCGCGTCGCGGACAAGCTGGACTTGCGCAGGGATATCCGCTTCGACACGCGCGTCGTCTCGGCGCATTGGCAGGAAGAGGCAGGGCGCTGGACCGTGCGCTGCGACGACGGATACGAAGCCAGCGCGCGCTATCTGGTGACCGCGGTCGGCATCCTGTCGATCCCCGTCATCCCGAACTTTCCCGGGCGCGACGGTTTCAAGGGCGCGCATTTCCACACGTCCGACTGGCCGCGCGGCGGCATCGACCTGGCGGGCAAGCGCGTCGCGGTGGTCGGGACCGGCGCGACGGGCGTGCAGGTCATTCAGGAGATGGCGAAGGTCGCGGGGCACCTTACCGTCGTCCAGAAGGAGCCCAACTGGTGCAAGCCGCTCTGCAACGCGCCGATCGAGCCCGACGAGATGGCCGACATCAAGGCGCGCTATGCCGAGATATTCCAGTCCTGCCGCAGCAGCGACGCGGGCTTCGTGCACAATTGGGACCCGCGCACGACCTTCGAGGTGAGCGATGCGGAGCGCGAGGCGTTCTACGAGCAGAAATATGGCGAGCGCGGCTTTGCCTTCTGGCTGAGCAATTTCATCGACCTGGCGGTCGACGAAAGGGCGGCGCGGCTGGCGAGCGACTTTCTCGCGCGGAAGATACGGTCGCGTGTGACCGATCCCGAAACGGCGGAGAAGCTGATCCCCACCGACCATCTCTTCGGCACGCGGCGCGTCCCGATGGAGACCAACTATTATGAGGTGTTCAACCAGCCGAATGTCGACCTGATCGACGTCAACACCGACCCGCTGGTCGAGATCACGGCCGAGGGGATGCGCTTCGCCAGCGGCTTCGTTCCGCTCGACGTCATCATCTATGCCACCGGCTTCGACGCGGTTCGCGGGGCGTTCGACCGGATCGAGATCGTGGGCAGGGACGGTTTGACGCTGAGGGAAAAATGGGACGACGGACCCGTCACCTTCCTCGGTTTGCAGAGCCACGGCTTCCCGAATTTCTTCATGGTCGTAGGGCCGCACAGCGGCGCGACCTTCTGCAACGTCCCGCGCTGCGCCGAACAGAATGTCGAGTTCATCGCCGACCTGATCGGGCATATGGAGCGCGGCGCGCTGACCCGCTGCGAGGCGACCGAGGCGGCCGAGGACGACTGGACGAACCAGGTGCTCGACCAGGCCGACCAGTTGCTGGCGGGCCGGACCAACAGCTGGTTCACCGGGATCAACCACAACATCGAGGGGCGGGGGCGGCGCAAGATGCTGCTCTACACGCTCGGCCAGCAATATTTCCTGCAGACGTGCCGCGACACCGTCGAGCAGGGCTACCGCGGCTTCGACATGGTGCGCGAGCATTCGGCCGCATGACGTCGCGAAAGGGAGCACAGCATGCCCAGTGATGCCTATAAGGCGCTCGTCGAACAGCTGTTCGCCTCGCCGATGCCGACCGATATCGCCGAGATGCGCGAGGCCTACCGCGCGATGGGCGACGCCTTTCCGCTGCCGGACGATGTCAGCGTATCCAGGGCGACGCTCGGCAGGCGGCCTGCCGAATGGCTGACGGTCGCGGAGGCGCCGCGCAACATCGTGCTGCTGGTGCACGGCGGAGGCTATTGCATCGGCGGGCTGGACTCGCACCGGCACCTCGGCGGCGAAATCGCGCGCCAGACGAACAGCCGCGTTGCGGTGATCGACTATCGGCTCGCGCCCGAACATCCGTATCCTGCCGGACTCGACGACTTGAAGCTGGCCTATGCCGAATTGATCGCGGCGGCGGGCGGCGAGAAGGTCGCGCTGGTTGGGGACAGCGCGGGAGCGGGGCTGGTGATGGCGCTGCTCGCCGAACTGCTCCGCGAAACGCAGCCCTTGCCGGCGAGCATCTATTGCATGTCGCCCTGGGCCGACCTGTCGGACACGGCCACGTCGCGTGCGCTGAAACGCACGGCCGATCCGCTCGCGAGTATCGATCAATTGGCAAAGATGGCCAGCCTCTACACGGGCGATATCCCGGTCAGCGACCCGCGCGTTTCGCCGGCCTTCGCCGATTTTCGCGGAAGCCCGCCGGTCTTCATCCAGGTTGGAACCGCCGAGGTGCTGATGGATGACGCGCTCAACCTCGCCAAGTCGCTGGCCGACGCCGACGTCGACGTCGATGTCGAACTGCGCGCGGGCATGATCCATGTCTGGCCCTGGTTCTTCCCAGCGATCCCCGAAGGCGCCGAGGCGCTGGCCCGCGCCTGCGCCTTCCTGTCGCGCCACTTCGGCGGCGACGCCTGAGCGGCCGCCCGTTTCAAGCCAAGAAAGGTCTCTCCCCATGCTCGACGATCTGCCGCCCGCCGACGGACCCGACCTCGAATGGGCGCGCGCGAAATATAAGGCAGAGCGCGACAAGCGCAGCTCCAGCGGCAGCCGCACGGCGTATCAGACGCCGGGTACGGGGATCGCGATCGACCTTCGCGATACCTATATTCCGCGCATCGAACGCGAACCGCGCAGCGAACAGGTCGATGTCGTGATCATCGGCGCGGGCTTTGCAGGACTGATCGCCGCGATCGAGATGCGCAAATGCGGCATCGGTCCGATCCGCATCATGGACACCGCGGGCGACTTCGGCGGCGTCTGGTACTGGAACCGCTATCCCGGCGCACAGTGCGACGTCGAATCCTATATCTACCTGCCGTTCCTCGAAGAGACGCGATATATTCCCAAGGAGAAATATTCGCACCAGCCCGAAATCCTGGAACATGCACAGCGGCTGGGGACGCATTTCGACCTTTATAAGGACGCGCTGTTCCATACCGGCGTCACCGACGTGCGCTGGTCCGACGCCGATCGCTGGACGGTGAAGACCGATCGCGGCGACACGATCCGGTCCAGCTTCGTGGTGATGGCGGGCGGCGGACAGGATCAGCCGCGGCTGCCCGATCTGCCGGGGCTCGATGACTTCGACGGGCACGTCTTTCATAGCTGCCGCTGGGACTATGACTATACCGGCGGCAGTCATGCAGGGGATTGCACGAAGCTGGAGGGCAGGCGCGTCGCGGTGGTCGGCACCGGCGCCTCGGCGGTTCAACTGGTGCCGTATATCGCGCCGTCGGTCGAGCACCTCTATGTCCTTCAGCGCACCCCCGTGGTGGTCGGCGAACGGCTGAACAAGCCGACCGACCCGATCTGGGCGGCGTCGCTCGAAACCGGTTGGCAGGACCGGCGGATGCTCAACTATTCGACGCTGGTCCTTGGCGGAAAGCAGGATGAGGATCTGGTCGATGACGGCTGGACCCACGCGACCGCCGAACTGGCGAGCGTCTATGGCGGAGAGAAAGGCGAAAGCGACGCTTCGGCCGACGCGGCGGCAGAGGCGGCCGAACGCGCCGACCTGCGCTATATGGAGAAAATCCGCGCGCGCATCGACCGCACCGTCGGCAGCGCGAAGGCGGCGGATTTGCTGAAGCCCTGGTATCGCTATTTCTGCAAGCGGCCGACCTTCAACGATCTTTATCTGCCGACCTTCAACCGCGAGAATGTCGAGCTGGTCGACGTGAGCGGGACCGCGGGCCTGGAGCGCCTCACGCCAAAGGGCTTCGTCGTCGACGGCGTCGAATATCCCGCGGATGCCATCATCTTTGCCTCCGGCTTCGCGAGCGATCTGTCCGAGCGAAAGGGCTATGAGTTGGTCGGCCGCGGCGGGGTAACGCTGCGCGATCATTGGCGGGACGGCGCGCGGTCGCTGCACGGCGTCCTTATCCACGGTTTCCCGAACCTGTTCCTGATGGGGACCGTGCATGTCGGACTGACGATCAACTATACCGAGATGATGCTGCGGCAGGGGCGGCATATCGCCCGGACGATCGAACTGGTCCGCGCACGAGGGTTCGACCAGATCGAGGCAACGACCGAAGCCGAGGACGCCTATGTCGAGGACATCGTCGCCGCGCGCACCGCGGATGTCGAATTCCACGCGTCGTGCACGCCGGGCTATTTCAACAATGAGGGGATGCCCGTGAAACGCGGCAAGGGGCTGACCGACACCGTCTATCCGGGCGGCCTGTTTGCCTGGGTCGACATGGTCACCGACTGGCGCGAGGCGCAGGGCTTCGCGGGCGCCGACCTGCGCTGATGCGGCCGGATGATGCCTTGGACGGGAGAGTTACATGACGACGGAATGGATCGAGCGCCGCACCGACGCGGGCGTCGTGCAGGGGCATGTCGACCCGGCCTTTGCCGAACTGGCCGATATCTTCACCGCCAATTTCGAGACGAAGGGAGAAGTCGGGGCAAGCCTCGCGATCCTGCACGAGGGCCGTCCGGTCGTGCATCTGTGGGGTGGGCGCAAGGCCCCCGACGGCGAGGCCTGGGGCGAAGACACGATCTCGATCGTCTGGTCGAGTACCAAGGGGATTGCGGCGGTCGCCGCGCATCATGCCGTGGCGCGCGGGCATATCGATCTGGACGCACCCATCGCGCGATACTGGCCCGAGTTCGCATGCGAGGGGAAAGAGCACGCCAGCGTCGCGATGATCCTCGATCATTCGGTCGGCGTTCCCGCGCTGCGCGATCCGGTTCCGTCCGGAGGCTTCGCCGATTTCGACTATATGTGCGACCGCGTCGCGCGCGAGCGCCCCTTCTGGGTCCCGGGCACCCGGCACGGTTATCACGGCCACACCTATGCCTGGACGCTGGGCGGTCTGTTCCGCCGCGCGGTCGGCGTGCCGCTTGGCGACTATATACGCAGCGAACTGGCAGGGCCGCTGGGTGCGGACTTCTGGCTGGGGTTGCCGGCGAGCGAGCATCATCGGGTCGCGCCCATGATCTATCCAACCGATCCGTTGTTCGGCGGCAAGTCGCGCGCGAACCATGCGATCGAAAATGATCCCGCGGCGCCTTTCACGCTGATGATGACCAACGACGGCGGCTATGATTGCAACGATCCGCGCTATTGGCCGGTCGAGATCGGGTCGCTCAACGGGATGACCAATGCGAAGGGTCTGGCGACGATCTATTCGGCGGTTGCCAACGGCACCCTCTTCGACGCCGATACCATCGCGCGCATGGGGCGGACGGCCAGCGCGAGCCACCTCGACGCGACGCTGCTGATGCCGATGCGCTTCGGGCTGGGCTTCATGAAGACGACGGACAATCGCAGCCAGCCGGAACTCGTCGACTGCACGCTCCTGATGTCGGAGGAAGCCTTTGGCCATGTCGGTTTCGGCGGATCGATCGGATTTGCCGATCCGGGAACGCGCATCGGGTTCGGCTATACGATGAACCGCATGGGGGCGGGCGTCATGGTGGGCGAGCGGGCGCAGCGCCTGATCGACGCCGCCTATCGCGCGCTTGGGTATCGGTCGAACGCGAGCGGGGCGTGGGTCTGACCGGGCGTCACATGCGGTCGATCTGTTGATGCAGCACGTCGGTCAGCCTCTGCCGTTCGGCATCGCCGATATCCTGCCACGCCATCGCCCGTTGCGCGACGAGGCGCCGGGTCTGGAACGACGGAATGCTTGAAACGATCAAAATGGCCTGAAGGCGTGACTCTTCGGATATGGCGGGTTCGGACTTGATGCGCGAGATCAGGCGCGCGTTGCGTTCGATACCCGGAAGCCACAGGCGGTCGTAGAAAATGTCGAAGGCGGGGCCGGGCTCCGCCAGTTCGCGCGCGATGATTCCGTTGCCCAGGGCATAGGCTTCATTGCCGAGGATGAACTCGACCGAGGCCCGCATAAGCTCCTTGAGCGCGGCGCGGGCCGTCTCGGCGTCCCCGATCGTCTGCTGCGCGCCCTCCACCGCCGGCGCGGTCGCCCGCGCATAGCGCGCGACGATTTCCTCTGCGCAGGCGCGATACAGACCTTCCTTGCTGCCGAAATAATATTTGAGCGGGGGAAGGGTCGTGTTGGCGCGCGCGGCGATGGCGCGCGTCGTCGCCGATCGGAAACCGGATTTGCCGAATTCGACCAGCGCCGCATCGAGAATACGCTGGCGTGACAAGTCGCCCTTGCGCGACGCCGTGGTGACGCCATCGCGGCCCGGCTGGGGAAGCGAGTCGGACGAATTTGTCGCCAATTTGGCCTCCCTGTTTCAGAACAACGCGCGCCCGTCCTGCCTAGCGCAGGAGCGCGTCTTTTGGCAAATATGTGAAAAATCACATTAAATCATGATCTTAAAAATACTTAGAATACTATTGATTTTCTATCTTCCAAAATATATCAGTTGATACATAAATCAGAATCAGTCGGGAGGCAGGAATGAAGAAGAAGAGCGGTTTGATGGCGGCGGCTTTCGCCGGAAGCCTGATCTGGGCCGGGGCGAATCCCGCGTTCGCGCAGGAGGCCAGCGACGCCGCAAATGACGCGGCCGACAGCAACGACATCATCGTCACCGCGACCCGCCGTCCCCAGACGCTTCAGGAAGTTCCCATTTCGGTCGGCGTCGTGACGGGCGCGGTGATCGAGCAGCAGGGCCAGCGGCTCTTCACCGATCTTCAGGCCTCGGTTCCCAATCTTCAGATCGACAACACCAACGGCAATTACGCGATCACCATCCGCGGGCTGGGGTCCGGCGCCAATAATCTGGCGTTCGAACAGTCGGTCGGGCTGTTCGTCGACGGCGTCTATTCCAGCCGCGCGCGTTCGTTGCAGGTGCCCTTCCTCGACGTCGACCGCATCGAGGTGGTGCGCGGCCCGCAAGGCGCCCTTTTCGGCAAGAACACCAATGCGGGCGCGATCAGCATGGTCACCCGCCGGCCGACGCGCGATTTCGAAGCCGAGTTTCGCGCCGGCACCGAACTGTCCGAAGGCGGCGTGAACTTCAGTGGCTTTTTGTCGGGACCGATCAGCGACACACTGAGCCTTCGCGTCAGCGGCGCGACGGGCCGGGCCGACGGATATATCGAGAACCGTCTTACCGGCTTTGACGACGGCGGCTCGAAATATCTCTCGGGCCGTGCGCAATTGTTGTGGGAGCCGACCGACGATCTGGAGGTCCTGCTGAAGGTCGAGGGGTTCCGGAACGAGGTCGACGGATCGAACGCCGTCTACAACAATATCGGCAACGCCAACTGTAACCTGTGCAATATCATCCGCAACGCAAGCGGCGGCGCGGCGGCGCAGGATCGTCCCGGCTTCTGGCGCTTCAGCCGCGCGACGCCGCGCGAATATGACATCACCAAATCGCGGACCGGCGCGATGACGATCACCTGGAAACCGGGCGAATGGTCAATCACGTCGCTCTCCGCCTATCAATGGGTGGATTCGGAACGGACGTTCAACACCATCCCCGGGCCGATCAACCTGCTGAACACGCTGCAGGCCGAAAGCAGCGACCAGATCTTTCAGGAACTGCGGATCGCGCGCGACGTCGCGGCGGGCGTGAACCTGTCGTTCGGCGCGACCTATACCGACGCCAATCTCGATATTCTGCAGCTCGTGAACTATAACGGCAATCTGGTCGGCACGACCCTGCCGCAAGCCACCGGGACGCGCGCCTTTACGCAATCCTCCTGGTCGATGTCGCCCTTTGCCTCGGTCGAGGCCGATCTGATCGACGGTCTGACCTTCAGCGGCAGCCTGCGCTACAGCTATGAAAAGAAGCGCGCTCGCGGCACCAGCGTCAATGTCGGGCCGCGCATTCCCGCCAATAATCTGAACTTCGACATCAGCGGCAAGCGCACGGAAAAGCTGTGGGATTATTCGCTGCGCCTGCGGTACGAATTTAGCCGGCAAATCTCCGCCTATGCCAGCTACGCGACGGGTACGAAGGGCGGCGGCTTCCTGTCCAACGACGGCTTGCTGCTCTATAACATCCAGAACGGCAACGGCCGGTTCGATTTCGACGACGAGCGTGCCCGCGCCTGGGAAATCGGCACCAAGATGCGCCTGTTCGACCGCCGCCTGGACCTCGACATCGCATTGTTCCGCACGCGCTTCGCCAATCTGCAGGTGTCGTCGTACAACGGCACCGCGTTTATCACGGGCAACGCCGCCAAGGCGACCGCGCAGGGTGTCGAGGTCGAAGCCCGCTATCGACCGAGCCGTGTGTTCAGCCTGGGGGCGACCGGCGCCTATCTCGACGCCGAATATGACGATTATCCGGGCGGTCCCTGCCTGTACAACGCGCCGTCCACCTGCACGCCCGCGACGAACAACCTTGCCGGGGTTCGCCTGACGCGCGCGCCCGAGTGGAAGCTGGCGGGGTTCGTCCAGATGGACCTGCCGCTGACCGACAGCCTGATCCTCGCGGCGAATGGATCGGCGGATTATACGTCGCTGTCCTATCTTCAGGGCGACCTGAACCCGCTGAATGCGCAGCCCGGCTATACCAAGTTCAACGCGCGCCTGGCCGTCCGGGCCGAGAGCGGCGCGTGGGAACTGGCGCTCGTCGGGCGCAACCTCACCAACAAGGTCACCTTCAGCCAGGCGTTCAACACGCCGCTGCTCGGCGGCAACAGCCATGTGGTGATGATCAACGCACCGCGCACGATCAATCTGGAAGGCGTGCTGCGGTTCTGAAGACGCGCCGCGGGCGTCTAGCGCTAGGAGGATAGGCGATGGTTTGGTCGATCGATCGGCGGAGTTTCGTGAGCGGGGTTGGGGGTGTCGGCGCGCTCGCCGCCTCCGGCCTTCCCGCGACCGGAATGGCGCGCGACGGGCGAAAGCTGAACGTCCTGATGATCGTGACCGATCAGGAACAAAGCATCGCGAGCTTTCCGAAGGGCCTGCTCGAAAAGCTGCCCGGCCATCGCAAGCTGATGGAACGGGGGCTGCTCGTCGAAAATTATCATGTCCAGACGACGCCGTGCAGCCCGTCGCGATCGACGATCTTCACCGGGCAGCACACGCAGCGGACGGGCATCTATCTCAACTCCGGCACCTCCGACACGCCGGTCCTGCCGACCGACCTCCCGACGCTTGGCCACATGCTGCGCGCCGCGGGCTATTACACCAGCTACAAGGGCAAGTGGCACCTTTCGCCGATCAACGAAAAGCGAAACTGGAACCAGGTGTCGGGTCCGATCTATCCGCCCACGGAAGGCGCGATGGAGGATTATGGCTTCGCCGACTATGGTTTCGACGGCGAAGCGGTGGGCCTGACCTGGGACGGTTTCCGGCACGACAATTATATCGCCGCCGACGCATCGCGCAGCATCCTCGATTTCAAGACGGGCGACAAGGCGGGCGGCAAACCCTGGTTCATGGTCGTCGGCCTGCTCAATCCGCACGACATCATGTTCTATGACGCGACGGGGAAGCAGACGGCGTCGCGTGCGCACCCCTATCTGCTCGGCCCGCTGCGGCGCGAGCCCGGCGACCCGCTCTATGCCGAGGACAATGGGTTCGAACTGCCCGAAAGCTATTATCGCGACGACCTGTCGACGAAGCCCGAGGCGCATCGCGGGATCGCCGCGTCCAACGAGCGCACCTATGGCGAGATGCAGCGCGGCGACGAGGCGTCTTGGCGCCGGTTCCGCAATTATTATTACAACTGCATCCGCGACGTCGACCGCCGCATCCTGCACCTGTTGTGGGCGCTGGAGACGAGCGGGCAGATGGACAATACGGTCATCGTCTACACCTCCGACCATGGCGAGCGCGCCGGTGCCCACGGGATGCGGCAGAAGGGCGGCACGATATACCGTGAGGAAACGAATGTGCCGATGATCATCGTGCACCCCGATGTGCCGGGCGGGCGCACGACGAGCCGGTTGATGAGCGCGGTCGACATCGCCCCCACGATGCTCGCGCTGACGGGGATGGAGCAGGGGTGGGTGAGGGACCGCTATCCGAACCTTCCCGGTATCGACGTGAGCGCGTTGCTTGCCGATCCGCGAGCGCGGACCGAACGCGACATACGCGGGCATCTGTTCAACTATGCGGTCGGCTATGGCTGGGCGCCGCGCGCGGGTCAGCCTGCGACGGCGCCGTTCGCCGAACGGTTCGACCTGACCCGCCGCCGGCTGCATCGCGGCGTGCACGACGGCCGCTGGAAATTCGCGCGCTATTTCGCGCCGGCGCAGCATCACAAACCCCGCAACTGGGGCGAGCTGTCGCGGAACAACGACCTGGAGCTCTATGATACGCACGCCGACCCGAACGAGCTGGTCAATCTGGCCGCGCGCCCCGATCAGCAGCGGAACCTGTTGCGGCTGAGCGCGATGGTGAACGCGCTGATCTCCCGCGAGGTCGGCGCCGACGACGGCAGCGAATATCCGGGAGCGACCGAACTATATAATCGCCCGCTGTCGTGACGGCCCGCCCCGATTTCGGTCCTTAACGGATTTGACCTTTAAACGAGTCGTGGCCAAATGGCCGGATGACCGAAGTCATATCTGATCCCGTTTCCGGGCGGCCACGGCGTTTGACGCAGCGGGGAATCGACGCGCGCGAGAAAATCCTCGACGCGACGATCAAATGCATCGTGCAGGCGGGCTTCACCTCGACGACCATCGAGCATGTGATGGCCGAAGCCGGCCTCAGCCGCGGGTCGGTTCTGCACCAGTTTCCCAACCGCGTCGCGTTGATGGTGGCGGCGGCGGAACTGGCGATGCGCCGCGTGATGGACGCCGCCCGCGTCATGGCCGAAGCGATCGAGGATCCTTTTGAGCGATTGTCCGATTATGCGCGGATTTCGTGGGAAACGCATTCGCTGCCGGAGGGGCTGGCGCTGACCGACATCCTGCTGGCGGCGCGCTGGGACCGTGAACTGCTCGACGGATTGCAGCCCATCACGAGCCGGGTCGAACAGGAGATCCACGACGAGTTCATCAAGCTGGCGAGCGAGGCGGGTTTCACCGACGCCGAGGCGCTGGTTCCACACGGCTGGCTGCTGATCGCGAGCGTTCGCGGCCTGATCATCGAGCATAGCGTGAACCAATCGCGCCCCATGATCCTGGCCGCGATCGAACGGATGAAGGAGCGACATCGGCGGTTTTGCGTCAATCTGGCGGCGCGCGACGCGCCGTAGAATTAAATTAGTCACCATTGATTAGTTAGACTTGACTACTTTTGGACAATCTGATTTCCTAGCTGGGAGTCGGCACCATAAGCCGGCCCCAAAAAGGAGAGTGAGATGTCCAAGGGATTTGCGGCGCGGCTGTGTGCCGGTGTAACTTTTGCCGCGTTGATGGTTTCCGCGCCCGCGATGGCGCAAACGGCGGGCGCCGGTGGCGACGACAGTGCCGAAAGCACGCCGGCCGACAATAATGGCGAGATCATCGTCACCGCGCAGCGCCGCGAACAATCGTTGAACTCGGTCCCCATGTCGATCACCGCGATCGGCGGCGACCAGCTCACCGCCCAGGGCATCAGCACCACCGCCGACCTTGCTAAGATCGTCCCCGGCCTGACCTTTACCCAGAGCCAGATTGCGACCCCGGTCTATACGATCCGCGGCGTCGGCTTTTACGAATCGACGCTTGCCGCCTCTCCCGCGGTCAGCGTCTATGTCGACGAAGTGCCGCTGCCCTTTGCGATCCTGACACAGGGCGCCGCGCTCGACCTCGCGCGCGTCGAGGTGCTGAAGGGGCCGCAGGGCACGCTCTACGGCCAGAACGCCACCGGCGGCGCGATCAACTATATCTCCGCCAAGCCCGGTAGCGATTTCGAGGCGGGCGCCGACGCCAGCTTCGGCCGCTTCAATGCGTTCGAACTGTCGGGCTTCGTGAGCGGCCCGCTGACCGACACGCTGGGCGTTCGCGTCAGCGCGCGGGTCGACGAAGGCGGCGCATGGCAAGAAAATTACACACGCAACGACAAGCTGGGCAATGCGCGCCGGCTTTCGGGCCGCGCGCTGTTCGTGTGGAACCCGGTCAGCGAGCTCGAGGTGACGCTGAACGTCAACGGCTGGCGCGACCGGTCGGACGTCCAGGCGCCGCAGCTCACCGCGCACACGCCGTATAATCCCGCCGGCGCCTATCCCTATGTGCTCGCGACCCCGCTTGCTCCGGCCAATGCGCGCGCGGCAAACTGGTCGGCGCAGACGCCGATGCGCCGCGACGATGATTTCTATCAGGCCTCGCTGCGTGCCGACCTGGACCTGTCGGACGATATCCGCCTGACCTCGATCACCTCGTGGCTCGAATTCAATACCGACGCGACGCAGGATCTCGACGCGACCCAGTGGCGCCAGCTCGACAGCTATACGCCGGGCAGCGTCAAAAGCCTTTTCCAGGAACTGCGCCTGACCGGGACCAGCGGCAACGCGCGCTGGATCCTTGGCGCCAATTACTCGCACGATAAAGCCAGCGAGCAGCAGATACTCAACACCGACGATCTCAGCAGCAACGTCATCATCCCGGGCTTGCCGATCCTGACCGTATCGGGGGTGTTCACCAACCAGAAGGTGACGACCTATGCCGGCTATGCGAACGTCGAATATGATCTGACGCCGAATCTGACCGCGCAGGGCGGTATCCGCTACACGCGCAACGAACGCAGCTTCAACGGTTGCGGCTATGACGCTGACGGTACCACCTACCTCAGCTTCAACGTGCTGACGCAGCTCTTCACCGGTGCGCCGCCGATCAACCCGATCGGACCGGGAAGCTGCCTGACCTTCAGCCCGGCCTTC
Source organism: Sphingomonadales bacterium (assembly GCA_017309275.1). Lineage (GTDB taxonomy): Bacteria > Pseudomonadota > Alphaproteobacteria > Sphingomonadales > Sphingomonadaceae > Sphingopyxis. Next base: position 36,960 of record JAFKLT010000046.1, read on the forward strand.
CAGCCTTCGCTGGTGACCGACCGGCTGGATCAGGACAATATCTCGTGGCGCGGCGGGCTGACCTATACGTTCGACAATCGCGCGATCGTCTATGCGAACGTCTCGCGCGGATGGAAGGCCGGCGGTTTCCCGACGGTGCCGGCGTCGTCCTTCACGGGCTTCCTGCCCGCGACGCAGGAATCGCTGCTCGCCTATGAGGCCGGGTTCAAGCTGCCGCTGGCCGACCGCACGCTTCAGCTCAATGCCGCGGGCTTTTATTACGACTATTCGGAAAAACAGGTGCGCGGCCGTATCCTCGACCCGATCTTCGGGCTGCTCGAACGGCTGGTCAACATCCCAACTTCACACATCTATGGCGTCGAGGCGGCGATCGACTGGCGCCCGGTCGAGGGGCTGACGGCCAATCTGTCGGGCACCTATGTGAAGAGCCGCATCGACGAATTCACCGGCTATAACGGCACCGGCGTGTTCGCCGATTTCGAGGGGTCGGCTTTCCCCTTCACGCCGAAGTGGCAGCTTACCGGCGACGTCCAGTATAAATGGCCCGTCAGCGATCGCTGGAAGGCCATGATCGGCACCAACGTCAACTACAACAGCGCGACCAATTCGACCTTCGGCGACCCCGCGATCCTGCGCATCAATGCGCGCACGCTCGTCGACCTGCGCGCCGGGGTGGAGACCGAGGATGGGAAGTTCCGCGTCCAGCTGTGGGGGCGTAACATCTTCAACGAATATTACTGGAACTCGACGTTCCAGGCCGACACCGCGTGGCGCATGGCCGGCCGCCCTGCAACGTACGGCATCTCGCTCGGCTGGCGTTATTAAGGGAGCATGGTCATGCGATTTGCAGGCAAGACCGCGATCGTAACCGGTGGCGCCTCGGGCATCGGGGCGGCGTTCGTGCGCCGCTTCGTCGCCGAGGGCGGGTCGGTGATGATTGCCGAGCTCGATGTCGAACGCGCCGCCGCGTTCGCCGCCGAGCTGGGCGACCGGGCGGCCTATGAGCTGATCGATGTCGCCGATGCCGATGCGTTCGCGCCGCTCACTGAAAAAACGGTCGCGCGTTTCGGCGGGATCGACATCCTGTTCAACAATGCGGGGATCGGCAATTACGGGCTGACACCGGACCTGGATATCGAACAGTGGCGGCGCGTCGTGGCGGTCAATCTCGACGCGGTCTTCTATGCCTGCCGCGCGATCATCCCGCATCTGAAGGCGCGCGGCGGCGGCGCGATCGTCAACACGGCCTCGGCCTCGGGCCTGGGGGCGGACTATGGCTTCACCGCCTATAATGCGGCCAAGGCGGGCGTGATCAACTATACGCGCTGCCTGGCGATCGATCATGCGCGCGACAATATCCGCGCGAATTCGATCTGCCCGGGGCCGGTCGATACCCCACTGCTGACCAGCGGCGTCGACGCGATCGAGGGGCTGCGCGCCGAATGGGAGCGCGTCGTTCCCTCGGGCCGCTTTGCCCGGCCGGAGGAGATCGCAGCCGTCGCGCTCTTCCTCGCTTCCGAAGATTCGAGCGGCATTACCGGCGCCGCGATCCCCGTCGACGGCGGGCTGACGGCGCACACGGGGCAGCCCGATTTGCGCGACGCCATGGCCGCTGCGGCCCAAGCGTGAAAGGACAAGGACGATGACTGCAAAGAATGCGAGCTTCCAAATCTATCGGGCCGCTGAAGCGCCGCCGTACAGTGAAACCTCGTGCATGGAGATGGCCGGACTGACGCCGGTCATCGAGGATGGCATCGTGCGCGCGACCGCCGAGGGCGCCGATGACGGAAACGAGGTGCGGCTGCTCTTCTCGATGCCGGGGATGAGCCTGACCTATGCCTGGTTCAAAAGCGGTTTTCCGTTGCCGCTGCACAGCCACAATGCCGACTGCCTCTATTATATCATCGCCGGTTCGCTGAAGCTCGGTACCGAAGAATTGGGCCCCGGCGACGGTTTTTACGTCGGTACCGACGTGCCCTATACCTACAAGCCGGGGCCCGAAGGGGTCGAGGTGCTGGAGTTTCGGACCGCCGACAGCTTCGACATCCGGTTCAAGGGCAATACGGCCGCCTTCTGGGACAAGATCGTCGACGGCCTGCGCAAGGAAAAGCCGGGCTGGCAGGGCCAGCGCAAGCCGACCGAACTGACGGCCGCGAAATGAGCGGAGCGACGATGCGCGCCGCGGTCCGCCGCGGCGCCGCGCTGACCGTAACCGACGTTCCCGACGCCGTGCCCGGTGCGGGACAGGTGGTGGCAAAGACGCTGGCTTGCGGCATCTGCGGCTCGGACCTTCATGCCGTTCATCATCTGGAACATGGTGTCGAGATCGGCCGCCGCTGCGGCGCGCCGGACACGATCGACCCCGCGCAGGACCTTGTCCTGGGGCATGAATTCTGCGCTGAAATCCTCGATCATGGACCCGGGACCGAAAAGCGTTTCAAGGCGGGGACGCGCGTCGTTTCGACGCCCTTCGCCTTTGGTCCGCTCGGCGCCGAGCTGATCGGCTTTTCGACCCGTTACCGGGGCGCGCTCGCCGAGCGCGTGGTGCTCACCGAGGCGCTGTTGCTGCCGGTGCCGAACGGTCTTCCGTCCGAGATCGCGGCGCTGACGGAGCCGCTCTCGGTGGGCACGCACGCGGTCGCCGTCGCCAATCCGGGACCCGGGTCGGTCGCGATGGTGATTGGCTGCGGCCCGATCGGTCTTGCCGTGATCGTCGCGCTGAAGCGGCGCGGCATCGGCCCGATCATCGCTGCCGACTTCTCCCCCGCCCGCCGCGCGCGTGCGGAAAAGCTGGGCGCCGACATCGTCGTCGATCCTGCCGCCACCTCGCCGCACGATCATTGGGAGGCGCTGGACGTGCCCGCGACGCTTGCGTCGTTCGGCACGGCGCAGCTTTCGGGCCGCGCGATGCGCGATGCTGTCGTTTTCGAATGCGTCGGCGTGCCGGGCATGCTGCAGAAGCTGCTCGAACAGGCGCCGCCGCTTTCGCATGTGGTCGTGGTCGGGGCGTGCATGGAGGATGACCGCATCCTGCCGGTGCTGGGCATCAACAAGCAGATGCGCTTCAGTTTCGTCTGGGCCTATTCGCCCGACGAATTTGCCGAGACGCTTCAGGCTCTGGGCGACGGCGCGATCGACGGCACCGCCTTCCTGACTGATCAGGTCGCGCTTGCCGATGCGCCGGCGGCGTTCGAACGGCTCGCGTCGCCGGGCGATCAGGTCAAGATCGTCGTGGAACCGTGGCGATGAGCGACGCTGGCGGCGCTGCCCCGGCGATGGGCGGCGGTATGGCCGCGATCGTCACCGGCGGCGTCGTGTTGCTGATCGCGGGATTCATCGCGCTCGGGCTGCTGCTGGGGCTCACGCCGCTTTACGCCGGCTTCCTGCTGCTCTGGTATTGGGGCAGCATCGATGGGGTCGAGGGCGGGGCGCTCGCGCCGCTGCTCGTCGGCGCGATCGGCGGGACCGCGACGGCGTGGTTGCTGCAATATGGCGCGGTTCAGGGCGGGCTGGCCGGCGTGCTGCCGGTGCTCGCGCTGATCGTCGCGGCGATCTATGCGCAGCTTCGCGGCTGGCTGCCGCTGCTGATCAACCGGCCCTATATGCTCTATCTGACCGTGATGGCGGCTCCCCTGCTGCAGGCGGGCGAAAGCTTTGCGCATGTCATGGCGGCGATCGTGGCAGCGACGCTTTACTTCGGCGGCATCGTTACTGCGGGGCGTCTGGTGATGGCGCGGCGCGCCGCGGCATCGGCATGATCGTGCCCGGCCTCGCCATCACCCAGCCGCTGCACCGGGCGGCGCGCGAAACGCCCGATCGTATCGCGACCGTCGATGGCGCGCGGCAGCGGACATGGCGCGAGACCGCGTCGCGGGTGCGCAAGATTGCCGGCGCTCTCCGGCAATCCGGTGTGGCGCCGGGCGATCGTGTCGCGCTGCTGGCCTTCAACGGCGACATTTTCGTCGACAGCCTGTTCGGCGGTTTGTGGGCGGGGGCCATCGTCTGTCCGCTGAACACCCGCTGGACGGCGGGCGAGATCGGCTATGCTCTTGCCGATTGCGGCGCGGAATTGCTCATCGTCGATCCGGCGTTCGAGGCGATGCTGCCCGACATTCGCCGCGATGCCCCGGCGCTGCGCGATGTGATCGTGGCGGGCGCGGCATTCGAGGATTGGGTGGCGGCGGCCGATGAAGCCGACGAGCATCTGCGCCACGGCGACGATCTGGCGATGATCCTCTACACCGGCGGCACCACCGGGCGCTCCAAGGGGGTGATGCTGTCGCACCGAGCGCTGATGACTTATGCGCTGTGCCTCGCGGGGTCGGGCGATGCAGCCCCCGGCGCGTGCATGCTCCACACCGCGCCGCTGTTTCACGTCGGTGCGATTTCGGGCTTTCTCGCCTGTCTGCTGGGCGGTGGCCGGCATGTCTTCCTGCCCGCGTTCGATGCCGAGGCGGTGATGGTCGCCATCGCGGGGCAGCGCGTCACCGACCTTTTTCTGGTGCCGACGATGCTTCAGGCGGTGCTCGATCATGCTGCGTTCGGCCGCTACGACCTCTCCAGCGTCGAACATATCTATTATGGCGCCGCGCCGATGCCGCCCGCGCTGATGGATCGCGCGATCGCCGCGATGCCGCGCGTCGGCTTCGTTCAGGGCTATGGCATGACCGAAACCTCGGGCTCGATCTCGTTGCTGAGGCCGGCTGATCACCGCGATCCCGACCGGCTGCGCTCGGCGGGGCGCGCGGTGATGGCGATCGAGGCGCGGATCGTCGATGCCGACGACCGCGAGGTGCCGTGCGGCGAGATCGGCGAGATTGTCGCGCGCGGCGAGGCGGTGATGACCGGCTATTGGAACCGCCCCGACGAGACGGCGGAGGCGCTGCGCGGTGGGTGGATGCACACCGGCGATGTCGGCCGGATGGACGCCGACGGCTATATCCACGTCGTCGACCGGCTGAAGGACATGATCATCACCGGCGGCGAGAATGTCTATTCGGTCGAGGTCGAGGCGGTGCTCGCGGGTCATCCCGCGGTGTCGCAATGCGCCGTCGTGGGGCTTCCGGATCCGCGCTGGGGTGAGCGCGTCCATGCCGTCGTCGTTGCAAGGCCAGGACATGCGCCAGTCGCGGACGAGATCATCGCGCATCTGCGCACGAAGCTCGCCGCCTATAAGTGCCCGCGTTCGGTGGAGTTTCGCAGCGCGATGCCGCTGTCGGCGGCGGGCAAGATACTGAAGGCAGAGCTTCGCGGCTGACGTCAGCTTTCGATGATCGCGGCCAGCGCCTGGGCGACGCGGTCCAGCGTCTGGGCGTCCGACCACATCGGGTGATCGCGCGACCGGTCGGCGAGCTCGGTTTCGCGGCCCGCCAATATGCCGCCGATGGCGCCGCCCATGAACACCAGCCGCTGGTTCAGAATGTCGGCGGGCATATGCGGCATCAGTCGCCGCACTTCGTCGAGGCACCGCTGATAGCCGGAGTTCCACCGCCCCGCGAGCGCATCCATGAATAGCGCACGGTTCGACAGTTGCAGGCCGACGACGAAGCGGTTGTAGCATTCGCCCCATGCCGGCGGATCGGGGTCGACCGAGGTTTCGACCAGTATCGCCATCACCTCCGATACCGTCCGCGGCCCCCCGGTCGCATTCGCACGGTCGAGCGCCGCGTTGCGCCGCGCGTCGATCGCGCGCGCGCCGTCGACGATCATTTCGCGGATCAGCGCCTCCTTCGACCCGAAGTGATAGGTCAGCGCGGCATGGTTCTTTTGCCCCGCCGCCTCGGCGATCTGGCGCACGGTGACACCGTTCACGCCGCGCTCGGCGAACAGCTTGAGCGCCACCGCCTTGATATGCGCAGGCGCCTCGGAATGCGCGGTCGACGGGTCACGAGCCATGCGCCGCATTTGCCATTGACAGGAGAGCGCGTCAAATGCATTTATCCAAATGGATAAACGAAAAAGGCGAGGATGATGGAGGGGGTCGATCTCTCTGCACTGGAAGGGTGGATGGACACGCAAGGCGTCGGCGAAGGGCCGATCGCCGAGCCGCGCCTGCTGTCGGGCGGGACCCAGAATATCCTGATGCGCTTTCGCCGCGGCGACGCGGCCTATGTTCTGCGTCGGCCGCCACCGGTTCCGCGCGCTAACTCGAACGATACGATGCGCCGCGAGGCGCGCGTGCTCGCCGCGCTCGACGGTACCGCCGTCCCGCATCCAAGGCTGGTTGCGGCCTGCAGCACGGAAGATGTGCTGGGCGTCGCTTTCTACCTGATGGAGCCGGTCGAGGGCTTTAATCCGACGCAGGGTCTACCCGCGCTTCACTCCGGTGACGCCGCGGTGCGCCATCGCATCGGCCTGTCGATGGTCGAGGCGATCGCGGCGCTCGGCGCCATCGACTATCGCGCCGTCGGGCTCGACGGTTTCGGCAAGCCCGACAATTATCTCGAACGCCAGGTGGGGCGATGGAAGGCGCAGCTCGCCAGCTATTCCGACCTGGCCGGATGGCCGGGGCCCGCCGCGATCCCGGGGGTCGACCGCGTCGCCGACTGGCTCGACGCGCATCGCCCGGCGCAGTTTCGGCCCGGGATCATCCACGGCGACTTTCATCTGGCCAACGTCATGGTGCGCCCCGACGGCGGCGACCTGGCGGCGGTGGTCGACTGGGAGCTCAGCACGATCGGCGATCCGCTGCTCGATCTCGGCTGGCTGCTCGCGACCTGGCCCGAGAATGATGTTCCACGCGCGACCGACGTCGCGATCACGCCGTGGGAAGGGTTCGCGACGCCCGGCGAGCTTGTCGATCATTATGCGAGCGTCAGCGGCCGCAATCTGTCGGCGCTGGACTGGTATGTGGTGCTGGCCTGCTACAAGCTGGGGATCATCCTGGAGGGAACGCACGCCCGCGCCTGCGCCGGCAAGGCGCCGAAGGAAACCGGCGACCGCCTCCACGCCCATACGCTCGACCTGTTCGACCGCGCGCTGCGCCGCATCAGCTGAAGGAATGACGATGAAAGATGATACCGATTTTACGGGCCGCCGAGTGCTGGTCGTCGGCGGATCGAGCGGCATCGGCAACGGCATCGCGCACGGCTTTCGCCTGCGCGGCGCCGACGTGCACGTCTGGGGCACGCGGCCGTCCGCCGCCGATTACGATCCCGCCGACGGATCGGACCTCGGCGGTCTTGGGTATAGCTGCGTCGATGTCGGCGACCCCGATGCGATCGATTCCGCGCCGCTGCCCTTCGACGGTCTCGACGCGCTGATCCTGTGCCAGGGCACGGTGGTGTACCGGCGCGGCGAGTTCGAGCGTGAGGGTTGGGACCGCGTCATGGCCGTCAACCTCGACAGCCTGATGCACTGCGCGCGCAAGTTCCGCGCGCAGCTTGCCGATGCCGGCGGTTCGATCGTCATCGTCAGTTCGATTTCGGGGCTGACGGGCAATATCGGCAACCCGGCCTATGCCGCGTCGAAGGCGGGGGCGATCAGCCTGACCAAGACGCTGGGACAGGCCTTTGCGGCCGACGGCATACGCGTCAACGGCCTGGCGCCCGGCCTTGTCGATACCAAGCTGACCAAGGTCACGACGCAGAACCCCGATCGGCTGCAAGGCACGCTCGCACATATTCCGCAACGACGCATGGGAACGCCGGAGGACATGGCGGGCGGCGCGATATTCCTCGCATCGCCGCTCGCGTCATACGTCACCGGCCACACGCTCATCGTCGATGGCGGGCTCTCGCTCTAAGGAAAGGCAAGACATGAATTTCGAATATAGTGACAAGGTCGCCGGGCTTCTGGCGCAGATCGAAGCCTTTATGGACGAGCATATCTATCCGAACGAGAAGGCCTATTACGACTTCGTCCACGACCAGACCAATCTCTGGCAGGAATGGCCGGGGATGGAGGCGCTGAAGGCAAAGGCGCGCGAACAGGGGCTGTGGAATCTGTTCCTGCCGCATGAATATGGCGAATTCTCGCCGGGTCTCACTAACCTCGAATATGCGCCCCTCGCCGAGCTCTTCGGCCGCGTGCCCTGGTCGAGCCAGGTCTTCAACTGCTCGGCGCCCGATACCGGCAACATGGAAGTGCTCGCGAAATTCGGGTCGCCCGAACAGCAGGAAAAATGGCTGAAGCCGCTGCTGAACGGCGAGATTCGCTCGGCCTATGTGATGACCGAGCCGCAGGTCGCCTCGTCCGACGCGACGAACCTGGAGCTGTCGATCATCCCCGACGGTGACGATTATGTCATCAACGGCCGCAAATGGTGGATTTCGAACGCGATGCATCCGCGCTGCGACATCTTCATCGTGATGGGCAAGACGCATTTCGATGCGCCGCGCCACGCGCAGCATTCGCAGATTCTCGTCCCGCGCGACACGCCGGGCGTGACCGTGGTCCGCCACCAGACGGTATTCGGATCGCATAATTCGCCGGGCGGCGAGTCCGAACTGCGGTTCGAGAATGTCCGCGTGCCGAAGGAAAATCTGATCCTGGGCGAAGGTCGCGGGTTCGAGATCGCACAGGGCCGCCTCGGGCCGGGCCGCATCCACCACTGCATGCGCTCGATCGGGCAGGCGCAGCGCGCGCTCGAACATATGGCGCGCCGCGTCGACAGCCGCGTCGCTTTCGGCAAGAAGCTCGCCGACCAGAGCAGCATCCGCCAGGACGTCGCGAAAAGCTTTTGCGAGGTCGAGATGGCGCGGCTGCTGACGCTGAAGGCCGCCGACGCGATGGACCGCTACGGCAACAAGCAGGCGAAGGACTTGATCGCCGCGATCAAGGTCGTTGCGCCGACGATGGCGCAGACCGTCTCCGACCGCGCGATCCAGGCGCATGGCGGCATGGGGGTCAGCGACGATACGCCGATCGCCTATTTCTTCACGCTCAATCGCTACGTCCGCATCACCGACGGGCCCGAGGAAGTGCATATGTCGCAGCTCGGCAAGCAGAAGATCGCCGAATATGTCGCCGCGAACCGGCGCTAAGCGGGAAGGGAGACCGAACCCATGAAGGCCCTTCGCTATTATGGCGCGCAGGATATCCGCTATGAAAGCATGGATGATCCGACGCCCCAGTCGGACCGCGACGCGATCGTGAAGGTCGAGGCCTGCGCGATCTGCGGCAGCGACCTGCACATCTATCACGGCCACGGCTTTTCGGAGGATATCGGCTTTTGCGTAGGGCATGAGGCGGTGGGCGAGGTCGTCGAGACCGGGCGCGGCGTGTCGCGGCTGAAGGTCGGCGACAAGGTGATGATCCCCGCCGCGGTCGGCTGCGGCTCGTGCCGCGCGTGTCTGGCGGGGGTCGTCAACCTCTGCGAATATGGCATGGGATCCTGCTACGGCCTGTCGGCGAAGCTGCAGGGGTCGCAGGCAGAGGCGGTGCGCGTGCCCGTCGCCGACGTCAACGCGGTGCTGATCCCCGACGGCGTGTCGGTCGAACAGGCACTGTTGATGACCGACGCGCTCGCGACCGCCTGGTTCGGCGTGCGCAATGGCGATGTCGGTCCGGGCAGCAGCGTCGCGGTGATCGGGCTCGGGCCGATCGGCCTGATGGCGGTCGAGAGCGCTTTCGTCATGGGCGCGCATGTCGTCTATGCGATCGATCCGGTCGCCGAACGGCGCGCGCTGGCCGAGGCGGCGGGCGCGATCGCGCTGCATCCGGGCGAAGCGGTCGAGACGATCCGCGAGGCGACCAAGGGTCGCAAGCTCGATGCCGCGATCGAGGTCGTCGGGCGCGACGAGACGGTCGACCTGGCGCTGCGCCTCGTTCGCGCACGCGGCACCGTGTCGGTGATCGGCGTGCAGCAATCGCGGCGCTATGCCTTTCCGCTCGAACGTTTCTTTGCCGCCGGGCTGACATTTCGCGCGGGCACTTGCTCGGTGCCGGAAGAACTGCCGACGCTGTTTCCGCTGGTGCAGTCGGGGCGGCTGAAGCCGGAGAAATATGTCAGCCACCGCCTGCCGCTGAGCCAGGGGGCAGAGGCGTATGCGCTGTTCGATGCGCGCGATGCCGGGGCGCTCAAGATGGTGCTGACGCCGGATTGAGGCCGGCGTTGCGGCCGGTTCAGGCGGCGCGTTCCAGCGGGCGTGCGTCGGCCCGCCGGACGAGCCGGCCCGGAAACGCTCCGGTGTGTTCGCCGTTCAGATAGGTGATCTGACCCGACACGATCGTCGCGACATAGCCGTCCGATTTCTGCTGCATGCGCTTGCCCCCGGCGGGCAGATCATAGGCGACGCGGGGGACGTGCAGCTTGAGCGCGTCCAGGTCGATAACGTTGATGTCGGCCTTGAAGCCCGCGGCGATGCGGCCGCGGTCCGCCATGCCCACCGTCGCCGCCGCCTTGCTCGTCAGCTCGGCGATCGCCAGCGGCAGGGGAATGCGCTGATCATCGGCCGCATCGCGCGCCCAGCGCTGCAACAGATAGGTCGGGAAGCTCGCGTCGCAGATCAGGCCGTAATGCGCGCCGCCGTCGGCCAGACCCATTACCGTGTTCGGATGGCCCAGCATCTCGCGCACATTGTCCAGATTGCCGCCCGAATAATTGGCGGCGGGAAGGTAAAAGACCGCGCGGCCCTCGTCGCCGAGCAACAGGTCATAGCTATAGTCTTCGAGCGACTGTCCCGCCGCTGCGGCGCGTGCCTCGATGCGATCCTCGCGCGCGGGTTCATATTGCGGGGTATCGCCCCACGGACAGGTCGCGCGGAACGCCGCGATCAGGTTCAGCGTCACGGGATTGCTGTCCTGGGGTTGTTCGGACAAGATCCGGCGGCGGAATTCGGGGTCGCGCATCCGCGCCACCCGCTCGGCCAGCGGCAGGTGCGCAATCGCCTTGTAGCTCGGATGCGCCGAAAAGAGATGCAGGCTGAGGTCGAGTCCGAAGAACATGCCGACCGGGCGCGGCGCCACCTGACCGCGCATCTCGACGCCGTCGACGGCCGCCTGTTCGAGGCCCTGCAGCATATGCCGCCATCCGCCGCCGGGCTGGCCGGCGACGTCGAGCAGCGTGAACGACAGCGGGCGGCGCCCATGTTCGGCGACGGTGCGCAGGATGTCGAATTCGGTCTCCGCATTGCCGTCGGGCGCCGGAATGATCTGGAACACGCCCGCGTCGGCATCGGCCAGCCCGTCCATCAGCGCGCAAAGTTCGTCGACGTCCGAATGCAGGCTGGGCGCGAGTTCGCCCGCCTTGGTGCGATGCATCATGTTGCGTGACGTGGTGACGCCGAATGCGCCCGCCGCGATCCCCTCTGCGACCAGCGCGCGCATCTGTGCCAGGTCATCGCTGGTCGGCGCCTCGCGGCGCACCGCGCGGTCGCCCATGACATAGATGCGCAGCGCCGAATGCGGTATCTGCGCCGCGACGTCGATGTCCAGCCGACGGTCGTCCAGCGCGTCGAGATAATCGGGAAAGCTCTCCCAATTCCACGGCAGGCCGTCGACCATCACGACCTCGGGTATATCCTCGACACCTTCCATCAGTTCGATCAGCATCGCGCGCTGGTGCGGGCGGCAAGGCGCGAAGCCGACGCCGCAATTGCCCATCACCACCGTCGTCACGCCGTGCCCGGACGAGGGCGCGAGCCGCTGTTCCCAGGTGACCTGTCCATCATAATGGGTGTGGATGTCGACGAAGCCCGGCGTGACGATCTTGCCGCTGGCGTCGATCTCCCGCGCTCCACTGCCCGGCACCTCTCCGACCGCGACGATCAGTCCGTCGTCGATGGCGATGTCGGCGGTGCGCGGCGGGCTTCCCAGACCGTCGTGGATGGTTCCGCCGCGAATGACGAGGTCGTGCTGAGCCATGTCCAATCATCCTTTTCCCGATGATCCCGCTGCATGCGGGTTGTCTTTTGCAACTTAGCCTAACCGCTTCTTCGCTCGCATGAAAGCCCGAAGCGGTCCCGCGATCGACGGCCGCCGGCCCTCGAATCCCGAACCGCGCCATCCGAAACCACTAAATGCAACAGCTTGCTACTTGGTCGGCGTCGACAGGGGGCCGCAGAAGCGGCGGCGATCGGCAGGGGGACGGCATGCGTCCGGATACCGGTCGCATCTGCTCTTTCAGCCTTGAGGTATGATCGATGACCAAACCAATCTTTCCCGCGCGACACAGCCGCGCCGCCTTGCTCGGCGCGACGGCAGGCCTTGCCCTTGCGATTGCCAGTCCCGCGGCGGCGCAATGCGTCGTCGAAGTCGGCGGCACCGCCACCTGCTCGGGCGACAATATGAATGAGCAGGTCGTGTCCAACGGCGGTGCGATCACCGTTACCACCCAGCCCGGCTTCAAGATCGACAGCCCGGCCAACGGCCTCGTCATCTCCGGCGCGGGATCGCTCACCTATGACGATGCCAATGCGTCGACGATCATCGGGCGCGGGCGTGACGGGATCGCGGTTGGCAATGGCGGCGGCAGCTCGCGCGTCTTGATCCGTACCGCCGGGGACGTCACCGGCGGCGGCCGGGCCGGCATCATCCTCAACAATCTCGGCACCGGCGGTGTCCGGGTCGAGGCGACCGGCACCGTTACCGGCGCCAGCACCGGCATCACCGCCGTCGCCTTGCCCGGCAGCAATGGCGACATCGACATCCTGTCGAACAATGCATCGGGCGGCGTGTCGGGCATCGGGGTCGAAAATCGCGGGGGCACCGGCGCGATCCGTATCACCTCGACCGGCACCGTCAGCGCGACCGATGGCGAGGGTTTCGCAATCCTCGGCTTTCACAGCACCGCGGGGGCCGGCGGCGACATCGTGATCCAGGCGAATGACGTGCGAGGCGTCGGCGGCGGCATCAACGTCAACAATCGCGGTACGGGATCGATCAACATCACCATCGACGGGACGCTGGAGGTTACGGGCCGCCAGGGCATCTCGGCCGGCAACGATCCGACCGCGGGCGACATGATCGTCACCACGCGCGGCACGGTGACGGCGGGCGCTTCGGCGATCACCGTCAACAATCTGGGGCGGGGGCGCACGCTGATCACCGCGCTGGGCCAGGTTACCAGCAATAACGTCCGGCCGCAGGATGCGGAGGTGAGCGGCAATGGCATCAACGTGGTCACCGGCCTGGGGGCGGGCGAGGTCGTCGTCGCGGCGGCGGGTGTCGAAGGCCGCGCGGGCATCCTGATCCGCAACTCGGGTGCCGGCGCGATCTCGCTGTCCGCGACGGGGCTGGTCAAGGGTCGCGACGGGCGCGGCGTCGAAATCACGGCAGGCGCGACAACGGGAGACATCGGCGTGCGGCTCGCCGCGGTCGAGGGTGCCACCGACGGCATCCTGATCAACGCGCTAGGCGACGGCGCGATCGATCTTGTCGCGACCGGCACGCTCACCGGTGCGTCCGGCGACGGTCTGTCCGTGAGCGGCGCGGGGCCGATCCTGCTCGACGTCAACAACGCGTCCGGCAGCGACTATGGCGTATCGATCCAGACCCGCGACAGGAACGGCGCGACGGTGATCGTGCGCGGGTTGGTCGAGGGCGGCATCGCCGCGATCGATGCCGTGGCCGACAATGGCGGCGGCTTCACGCTCACCAACATGGGCACGATCCGCAACCGTTCGGGCGCGTCGGCCGACCTCGCCATCCAGACCGTGGGCGGGCCGGTCGAGATATTCAACAACGGCAACTTGCTCGGCACGGTCCGGCTGGATGCCGGGATCGTCCTGCCCGAACCGGAGCCGGAAAATCCGCCGGAGGATCAGCGCGCATTGTCCGCGCGCGGCGCCTTCGTCATCGCCGAGGTTCCCGACGTCGAGGCGAGCCATCGGTTCACCAATGCCGGGACGTGGAACAGCATCGGCGGCGTCAACGTCTTCGGCGGCGCCGACGATGTGCTGATCAACGTTGCGGGCGGGCGCCTGATCGGCGGCGTGTCCGCGGGAACGGCCGAGACGACGACCTATTCGGGGCTGGAGACGCTGGTCAACGGCGGGACGATCACCATGGTCGACGGCGGGTTCGGCGACATCGTGCGGACAAGCGGCGACGCGGTCTTCGCCGCCGGATCGATCCTCGCGGTCGATGCGGGGGGCAGCGGATCGGACCGCTTCGTCGCCGACGGCGCCACGACGATCGACACCGGCGCGCGGTTGCAGATCAGCAATCCGCAGCCGCTGGCGCTCGGCACCCGTTACACCGTTCTTGAATCGGCCGGCGGGGTTACGGGCAGCTTCACCTTCGACGACGAGCTGCTCTCGGCCTTTCTCGGTTATCGCCAAGGCAGCACGCCGATGACGATCTTCGTCGAGATGACGCGGCTGCGGGCATTCGCGGCCGCCGGGCTGACGGCGAACCAAGTCGCGGTCGGCGCGGCGCTCGATGGGCAGGCGGCAACCGACCCGCTCGCCGTCGCGGCGCTGTTGCTGCCCACCGATGCCGCGGCGCAGGCTGCCTTCGACGGGCTGTCGGGCGAGGTGCACCCCGCCGTTCGCACCGCGATGGTCGACGACACCCGCCTGCCGCGCAATGCCGTGCTCGAACGGCTCCGCACGCCCGATGGCGGGGCGGTCTGGGGCCAGATGTTCGGTAATTGGGGCAAGAATGACGGGAAGAGCGGCACCGCCGACCTCGATCGCGACACGATCGGCGGCGTGCTCGGCGCCGATTTCGGGTTCGGGGGCAATGCGGTGGTCGGCGTCGCGGGCGCCTATCTCGAAACCGACCTGACCCTGGCGGCGCGGGCGAGCGAGGCGAAGCTCAAGAGCTTCCATATCCTCGGCTATGCAGGGGGCCGCTTCGGCGGGGTCTCGCTCAAGGTCGGCGGCGGCTATGCGGGTTATGACATCGGCACCGACCGCGTCACCGCCTTTCCCGGCACCGGGCAGCGATTGATCGGCGCCTATGACGGATCGGTGGTCCATGGCTTCGCGGAGGCGAGCTATCGCGTCGCCCTCGGCGGCGGGCATGTCGAGCCCTTTGCCCAGATCGCCGCGATCCGCGCGACGACCGACGGCTTTGCCGAAACCGGCGGCAACGCCGCGCTGACCGGCGCGAAGGCGAAGGAAAAGGCCGCCGCCTCGACCCTCGGCTTCCGGTTCGAGACGGCGTCGGTCGGGGCTTTTTCGGTCGCCGGCTCGGCGGGATGGCAGCATGGTTTCGGCACGCTCGAGCCCGTCAGCGAGCTCCGCTTCGCGACCGGCCCGGCGTTTTCGATCCTCGCGGCCGGACAGTCGCGCAACGCCGGCGTCGCCGCGATCGAGGCGCGCTTCCGGCCAAGCGAACGGATCAGCGTCGGCGTCGGCTATGACGGCGTGATTGGGTCGGCGGGACAGGATCACAGCATCAAGGCTGGGCTGCGGATCGCCTTCTGACTCCGGCCCGGTCCCCGTCTGGCGGCGGGGACCGGGTTTGGATTGCGCCCCGTGCTGCAGTGCGCCATAGCCAAGTGACCGTGTTTCCAGTCGAATCCATCTATGATGCCGCCGCCGACGAGCGGCTGTTCCCCGATCTGCTGCGGCGGATCGTCGATCATTTCGGCGCGCAGTCGGGATTCCTCGGCTGGATGGGCGGGGCCAGCGGCGCCGGGTTCCAGGCCGAATATGGCAACGACCCCGCCTATCTCAAAAGCTATGTCGAAACCTATGCGCCGCTCGACATCCTGCGTCCGGCGTTGATGGAGACGCCGGAGGGAGAGCCCCGACCGGCCCGGCCCCTGCTGCAGTCGCCCGAGGTGCAGGAGAGCCGGTTTTACCGCGAATATATCGCGCCGCAGCGTATCGTCGACAATCTGGCGACCAACCTGATCAAGCGCGATGGCATGTTCGCGACGATCGCGATCCTGCGCACCGGCGACGTCGCCCCGTTCGATACGGACGATATCAATGCGATGCGGACGCTGGTCCCGCATCTGCGGCGCGCGGTCTATCTGTCGAGCCACCGGATCGGGCAGGCCGACCTTATTTCGGCCTATCGCGAAGCCGCCGAGGGCGCGCGCGACGGGCTGGTCCTGCTCGGCGACGACGGCCGCATTCTCGACCTGGGTCCGGAGATCGGCCGGCTGACCGGTTTCCGGTCGATCGAGGCCGCGGCGCGCTCCGCCTTCGCACGCGCGCTCGCGCGGGCGGCGCACGACGGCAAGCCGATATTGCACGAATTCATATTCGACGGCCGAAAGGTCCGTCTGCTGCTCGCCGCGCGGTCGCTGTCGCGCAATCGCTATGGCGACCTGGGCGCCGGCCCCGGGCCCGCGCACGCGGTCAGCGTGACCGAGGTCGATCGCCGATGGGGCCTGGCCTATGACGCGATCGCAACCGCGCATGAACTGACGCCGGGCGAAACCCGGGTGCTGCAGGATGTGCTGACGCACGGCGAGATGATCGGCACGGCCGACCGGCTGGGCATCGCGCGCGCGACGGCGCGCAGCCATTTGCATCGCATCTATGCCAAGACGCAGACCTCCGGCTTTCCGGACCTTTGCCTGTTCGCCCATCGCTTTATCGTCGCGGCGCGCTGACATCTAAACAGATGATGGATGCAGGCCTCCGGCCGATCGCATAGGCCCCGCGCAATCGATCCTTGGCGTCCGCCAGCGCAGAAGGGGTGGGTCCGCGTGTTTCCGTTCGTCGCTCGACGCATCCGGCCGTGACAGCCGGCAGCAAGTCCATGCCCGACCGCATCGACGGCTGGAAGTCGATCGGCGCGCATTTCGGACGCGATCGGACCACCGCGATTCGCTGGGCGCGCGAGCGTGGCCTTCCTGTCCACCGCCTTCCGGGGGGAAAGACGGGGACGGTATACGCGCTGCGCCACGAGCTCGACGCCTGGGCCGCGAGTTTGCGCGACCCAAAACCCGCGGACCGGGTGTCGACCGCCGCTCTCGCCCGGCCGTCATGGCTGCGGTCGAGAGCGGCGGCATCGGCCATGCTTGTCTTTGCGGTCGGCGGGGGAGCGTGGGCCCTGGCTCCATCGCTTTGGCCCGCGGCGGCGGTCGCCGCCGCCACACCCGTCCTTCCCGCCAATCCCGCCGTCGCGCAACGCTTTCTGGAGGCTCGCGACCTGGTGGCCGACCGCGACACGCGCTCGATCGAACGCGCGATCGAGATGCTGCGCACCGTGACCCGCGACGACCCCGGCTATGGCCCGGGCTATGCCGCGCTTGCCGAAGCGCTGATCCTGTCGCGCGAATTCGGAAGCCGCAGCGATACCGACGCTTTTCCCGAAGCGCGCGCGGCCGCCCGCGACGCCTTGCGGCTCAGCCCCTCGCTTGCTTCGGCGCAGCGCGTGAACGGCTTCGTCGCTTATTGGTGGGATCGCGATTTCGATGCGGCGGGGCGCTATTTCGATCGCGCGATCGCGCTCGCGCCGAACGATGCCGACGGCCACTTCTGGTTCGGCAACATCCTGGCCGATCACGGCGATGGTCAGGCGGCGTTGTCGTCGCTGAGCAAGGCGCGCACGCTGTTGCCGGGGTCGGTCGCGATCCAGACCGATCTTGCGTGGGCCCAATGGTCGATGGGCGACGAGGCGGCGGCGGTGGCGGCGTTGACCGATCTCGAACGCCGGCATTCCGACTTCGCCGTCATCCATGATTGCCTCAGCGTCATCCGGCTTGCGAAGGGCGACTATCCCGGTTTCGTCGCCGCGCAGCAACGCTTCGCGGCCCTGCGCCAAAACCCCGACCTCGCGCGCAGAATCGACGAGGTCGCGGCGGCACTGGCCGATGGCGAGACGCGGGCGCATCAGGTGTTGATGGATCAGGCGCTGGCCGACCTTGCCGCCGGCGACCTTCGATTGCGCGCATGGCCCAGCTTCCTGCTCTCAGTCGCCGGCGATCGGGCCGGATTGCTCAAGATGCTCGACCAGGCGGTGGAGCGGCGCGAGCGGTGGGGCGATGCGGGTCTGGTTCGATCGATCGCGCTGCGGTGGAAGGGCGATGCCGTGGTGGCAAAACAGCTCGGCCTCCTCACCGCCTCCTGACCCGCAAGCGGCGGAGCGGATTTCCGCCTGTTTCCATCGTCGTGCGAAGCGCCGTCGGGCAGCAGCCGGACAATTCGACACGCGTCCGCAGAGCGGCGCTTGATGCGGCGGAATAATAAGGCAAATAGTCGCGGCATGTCGCGCACCCCGAAAAGCCTCCGTCGCATGCTGGATGCCTTCGACAAGGCGATCCTGCGTATCGTCCAGCGCGACAGCAAGATGCCGCAGCGCCAGGTGGCCGAGGCGGTGAACCTGTCGGCGGCGGCGGTGCAGCGGCGGATCGCCGCGATGGAGGAGGCGGGGGTCATCCGGGGCAACGTCGCGCTGGTCGATCCGGCGGTGGTCGGGCTGACGATCACCTCGGTCGTCGAGGTGCGGATGATCGACGAACATGCCGCGACGGTCGCGGGGGCGAAGGCGCTGTTTCAGGATACGCCCGAAATCCAGCAATGCTATTATGTCACCGGCGGGATCAGCTTCGTGCTGGTCATCGTCACGTCGGACATGCCGGCCTATGAGGCGCTGACGCGCCGGCTGTTCGTGGAGAATGCGCAGGTCGAAAGCTTCCGCTCGCTGATCGCGCTCGAACGGGTGAAGGCCGATACCGCCGTTATCGTGCCCTGATCGTGCCTGATCGGGACCGGTGAGTGAAAAACGCATAAAGCGGGCATTCTTAGAGCGCAAAACCCGCAAGGGTGAGGATATGGCCCCGGCATGACCAAGGCTCAGGCACTTTCCCCGACCGATGACACGCTGCGCGGCGCCGCGGCGGCATGGGGCTCGCTCGTCTCGATGAACCTGGGGGCTGGGCTGTCGAAGCTGCTGTTCCCGGTTATCGGTGCGTATGGCATTACCGCGCTGCGCGTCGCGATCGCCGCGGCGATCCTTTGTGCGATCGTCCGGCCGTGGCGGCGACGCATCCCGCGCGGCGTGTTGCCGGCGCTGCTCGGCTATGGCGCGGTGCTGGGCGTGATGAACATCAGCTTTTACCAGGCGATCGCGCGCATCCCGATCGGGATCGCGATCGGGATCGAGGTCCTTGGGCCGCTCGCCGTCGCCGTGATGGGATCGCGGACGCGGCGCGATTTCCTGTTCCTGGCGGTTGCGATCGCCGGCCTGCTGCTGTTGCTGCCGATCCGCGCCGACAGCCGGCTCGACCCGGTGGGCGTTGCGTTCGCGCTGGGCGCCGCGATTTGTTGGGCGCTCTATATTCTTTGCGGAAAGCGCGTGTCGGGTGCGCTCGGCCAGGATGCGGTCGCGTTGGGGCTGGCGATCGCGGCGGCGATTGCCGTTCCGGTCGGCGTCGCGTCGGCGGGCGCCCTGTTGTTTACCCCTTGGGTGCTGGCGGCGGGGCTGGGCATCGCGCTGTTGTCGAGCGCCATTCCCTATACGCTGGAGATGGCGGCGATGCGGCGGCTGCCCGCGCATGTCTTCAGCCTGCTGCTCAGCGCTTCGCCCGCCGTGGGCGCGGTGATCGGCTTTCTCCTGCTCGGCGAGGTGCTGACCGCGACGCAGGGTCTCGCGATCCTCTGCATCATGCTCGCCGCCGGCGGCAGTGCCATGTCGGCTGCGCGGTCCCGGTCGAAGGATATCCCGCCGGAGAATTTCCCGATTTCCTGACCCCCGATTTCCTGACAGGTGCTGGCGCCATGGCGCGCGCCTACCCTATCGCGGCGTGCAGCCTCCGAGCAGCAGGTCCACCATTTGCTCGGCGGTCGCCTCCGCGGTTTTCGGACCGTCCGGATCGAACCAGCGCGCGGGCCAGTTCAGCGCGCCCGCGAAGGTAAAGGCGGCAATCCGCTCGTCGACGGGCGCCATCGATCCGTCCGCGATCGCCTCTCGAATGAGCGAGCGGAGCGCGGTGTCGATCTCGCGTTTCAGGTGCCGAAAGCGCTTGCCGCTTTCGGGCGACAGCATCTCGTCGCCCGTGCGGATCACGCACCGGCCGAAATCGTCCATATTCACCTGGACATAGCTGATCAGAAAGGCGCGCAGCCGGGCAAGGCCCGTTCCCGGCTTGCCGCGCGCTTCCGCGACCGCGTCCAATAGCTGGTTCAGCCCCAGCGTCACGCATTCGAGCAGGACCTGATCCTTGGTGCCAAGATAATGATAGATGGTGGGTTTGGAGATGCCGAGGCTGGCGGCGACATCGTCGAGCGAGGTCGCGTGGAAACCGCGCGCGTTGAACATCCGCACCGCCGCGAGCAGCACCGCATCGCGCTTTGCCTGCCGGGCGGCTTGCCGCTGTGCGCCGTCGGGGAAGGGGGACGATGTCATCATGGGTTGATTGACAGACTACGCGTCGGGATGCAATATACTCATGAGTAGATAATATCCGGAGCAGTAAATGATTCTGAGCGAAACGCAGCAGGCCATTGCCGATGCGGTGCGAGACTTCGCCCAGGACCGGATTCGCCCGCATGCGATGGAGCATGAGGCGGCGGGAGGCTTTCCACCCGCGCTTTTCGAGGAAATGGCGGCGCTCGGCCTGATGGGAATGACCATTGCCGAGGAATTGGGCGGCGCCGGTGCGGATTATGTCGCCTATGCGCTCGCGCTCATGGAGATTGCGGCCGCCGACGGCGCGCTGTCGACGATCGTCAGCATCCAGAACAGCCTGATCGTCGGCGCGCTCGCGCGCACCGGCACCGACGCGCAGAAGGCGCGCTTCCTTCCCGATCTCATCGCGGGCCGCGCGATCGGTGCGTTCGCGCTGACCGAGGCCGATGCCGGGTCGGATGCCGCGGCGATCCGCACGCGTGCGGTCCGGGTCGACGGCGGCTGGCGGCTCGACGGCGCCAAGCAGTTCATCACGTCGGGACGCATCGCGCGGCTGGCGATCGTCTATGCCGTCACCGATCCCGCCGCCGGCAAGCGCGGTATCACCGGCTTTCTCGTTCCCACCGACCGCGAAGGCTATGTCGTGGACAAGGTCGAGCACAAGCTGGGGCAACAGGCGTCGGACACCTGCGCGATCCGGTTCGACAATCTCTTCCTCGAAGACGATCTGCGCTTTGGCGGCGAGGGCGCGGGCTATTCGCTCGCGCTGTCCAATCTCGAGGCGGGGCGGATCGGTATCGCTGCCCAGTCGGTCGGCATGGCGCAGGCCGCGCTCGAGGTTGCGGTCGGCTATGCGCGCGACCGCGTCTCGATGGGCAAGCCGATCATCGAGCATCAGGCGGTCGGCTTCCGGCTCGCCGACCTCGCGGCGAAGCTGGAGGCTGCGCGTCAGCTCGTGCTTCATGCGGCGAGCGCGAAGGACGCGGGGCTGCCCTGTCTGAAGGAAGCATCGATGGCCAAGCTCGTCGCGTCGGAAACGGCGGAGGCGGTCGTGTCGGGCGCGATCCAGACGCTCGGCGGCTATGGTTATCTCGAGGAATTCGGGCTCGCCAAAATCTATCGCGATGTGCGGGTCTGCCAGATTTACGAGGGCACGTCCGACATCCAGCGGCTCGTGATCGCGCGCTCGCTCTAATCACCCGAACAAGGAAATCGACATGGATATCAAGGGTCTTTCCGCCATCGTGACCGGCGGCGCATCGGGGCTGGGGGGCGCGACCGCGGCCTTGCTCGCCGAACGGGGCGCAAAGGTCACGATATTCGATCTCAACGCGGACGCCGGCCAGGCGCATGCCGCGGCGATCGGCGGTCTGTTTGCCGCGGTGAACGTTGCCGACGAGGCGAGCGTTGCGGCCGGGCTCGATGCGGCGGAGGCCGCGCACGGCACCGCGCGCATTCTCGTCAACTGCGCCGGGGTCGCGCCCGCGATCAAGACGGTCGGCAAGGAAAACAAAGTGCATCCGCTCGACGCCTTCCGCCGCACCGTCGAGGTCAATCTGATCGGCAGCTTCAACGTCATCGCGCAGTTCGCGGCGCGCCTTGCGGCGGCGGAGCCGCTCGGCGAAGAGCGCGGCGTCATCGTCAACACCGCGTCGGTCGCGGCCTATGACGGACAGATCGGTCAGGCGGCCTATGCCGCCTCGAAAAGCGGTGTCGTCGGCCTGACGCTGCCCGTCGCGCGCGACCTGGCGCAGCACCGCATCCGTGTCGTTACGATCGCGCCGGGCATTTTCCTGACGCCGATGCTGATGGGCCTGCCGCAGGCGGCGCAGGACAGCCTCGGCACCCAGGTTCCGCACCCCAGCCGGCTCGGCAAGCCCGAGGAATATGCCCGTATGGTGCAGTCCATCGTCGAAAACCCGATGCTCAATGGCGAAACGATCCGTCTCGACGGCGCAATCCGGATGGCGCCGCGATGAGCGTCTCCGACCGCGCCCGTGCGATCGGCGAGCGCGTCGAGGCCTTCGTCCGCGATGTCGTCGCGCCCTATGAAAGCGACCCGCGCCGCGATCATCACGACTGCCCGACCGACGAGCTGATCGACGAGCTCAAGGAAAAGGCCCGCGCGGCTGGCGTTCTTACCCCGCATATCCTGTCGGACGGCAGCCACCTGACGCAGGTCGAGACGGCCTTCGTGCTGCAAAAGACCGGCCTGTCGCCCCTCGGCCCGCTCGCGTGCAACACCGCCGCGCCCGACGAGGGCAACATGTATCTGCTCGGCCATGTCGGCAGTCCCGAGCTGAAGGAGCGCTTCCTGAAGCCCCTCGTCGAAGGGCGCGGGCGCTCGGCCTTCTTCATGACCGAGCCTGCCGAGGACGGCGGCGCGGGATCCGATCCGTCGATGATGAAGACGACCTGCCACCTCGACGGCAACCATTGGGTCATCAATGGCCGGAAATGCTTCATCACCGGGGCCGAAGGCGCGAAGGTCGGCATCGTGATGGCGAAGGCCGAACAGGGCGCGTGCATGTTCCTCGTCGACTTGCCCGATCCGGCGATCCGCATCGAGCATGTGCCGAACACGATCGACAGTTCGATGCCCGGCGGGCACGCGACGCTGACGATCGACAATCTGCGCGTTCCGGCCGACCAGATGCTGGGCGAGGCGGGCGAAGGCTTTCGCTACGCGCAGGTCCGCCTCAGCCCGGCGCGCCTGTCGCACTGCATGCGCTGGCTTGGCGCGTGCATCCGCGCGCACGAGATCGCGACCGACTATGCGAACCGCCGCGAAGCGTTCGGCAAGCCGCTGATCGATCACGAAGGCGTGGGCTTCATGCTTGCCGAGAATATGATCGACCTGAAACAGGCCGAGCTGATGATCGACTGGTGCGCGGGGGTTTTGGACACCGGATCGCTCGGAACGGTCGAAAGTTCGATGGCAAAGGTCGCGGTGTCGGAGGCGCTGATGCGCATCGCCGACCGCTGCGTCCAGGTTATGGGCGGCACCGGCGTTACCGACAAGACGATCGTTGAACAGGTCTTTCGCGAAATACGCGCCTTCCGCATCTACGACGGCCCCACAGAGGTTCACAAATGGAGCCTTGCAAAGAAAATCAGACGCGACTGGAAAGC
This sequence comes from Sphingomonadales bacterium, assembly GCA_017309275.1. Taxonomy (GTDB): domain Bacteria; phylum Pseudomonadota; class Alphaproteobacteria; order Sphingomonadales; family Sphingomonadaceae; genus Sphingopyxis. Next base: position 60,291 of record JAFKLT010000046.1, read on the forward strand.
TGGACATGGCCACTGACGCCGGGGCCAACCAAGGCGTGGGTGACGTCCGCGTCGCGTTTGACGAGGCGGTGCTGGGCGAGTGGATGCGCGCCAATGTGGCCGGCTTTTCGGGCCCGCTGACGGTCGCGCAGTTCAACGGCGGACAGTCGAACCCGACCTATCGTCTTGCGACCGCCGACGCATCTTATGTCCTGCGCCGTAAGCCGCCCGGGCCGCTGCTGAAGGGCGCACACGACGTGCTTCGTGAAGCGAGAGTGCTGGCCGCACTCGCCGACACGGCGGTACCGGTTCCGGCGATCCGCGGCGTCTGCGACGATGAGACGGTGTTGGGTAGCGCCTTTTACGTCATGGATATGGTCGATGGACGCATCTTTTGGGATGCAAGCTTCGGCGACGTTCCGCAGGGTGAACGCGCGGCCTATTTCGACGCGATGAATGCGACCATCGCGGCGCTCCATCAGATCGATCCAAATATGGTCGGACTTGGCGATTATGGTCGTCCGGGCAATTATTTCGCACGGCAGATCGGTCGGTGGTCGAAACAATATCTGGAGGATCAGGAGGCAGGCCGCGATGCCGACATGGACGCGCTCGTCGAATGGCTGCCTGCCCATATTCCGGAGGGCGACGAAAGCCGGATCGTCCATGGCGACTTCCGATGCGACAATATGATCTTTCATCCGACCGAGCCGCGCGTCGTCGCGGTGCTCGACTGGGAATTGTCGACGCTCGGTCATCCGCTCGCTGACTTTGCCTACCATGCGACGATGTACCGCATGCCAGGGGATATCGTCGCTGGACTAGGTAGCGCCGATCCCGAGCCGCTCGGCCTTCCTACCGAGGCGGATTATATCGCCGCTTACTGCGCGCGTACGGGGCGGGACGGCATTCCCGACTGGGATTTCTATATGGCGTTCAATTTCTTTCGCCTCGCCGCGATCTTTCACGGCATCAAGGGCCGCGTGCTGCGCGGCACCGCCAATAGCACCCATGCGCGCGAACGCGCCGCGGCCTTTCCGCGGCTGGCCAAACTCGCGCGCGAAGCCATGGAGACATGCCGATGACCAAGCTTCTCGTCGAAAAGCTGGGCGGGATCGCGACGATCACGCTGAACCGCCCCGAACAGGGCAATGCGATCGATATGGACATTGCTCAGGACCTTGCGCGGGTCGCGTCGGATTGCGCCTCGGATGATGCCGTGCGCTGTGTCCTGCTGACGGGTGCGGGGCGCATGTTCTGCGTCGGCGGTGATGTCGGAGCTTTTGCCGATGCCGGCGACAATGCCGGTCCGTTTCTTCGCGAGCTTGCCGACGTGCTGCACGAAGCGGTGCTGACGTTTGCGACGATGAACAAGCCGCTAGTGACGGCTGTCAATGGTCCGGCAGCCGGGGCCGGGATGAGCCTTGCGATATTGGGCGACATAGTGATCGCGTCCGACGCGGCGCATTTCACCGCCGCCTACACCGGTATCGGCTTGACCCCCGACGGCGGGATGAGCTGGCTTCTGCCGCGGCTCGTCGGTGCCCGCGTGGCGCAGACGATGATCCTTACCAACCGCCGCGTGTCCGCTGAGGAGGCCGTCGAGACCGGGCTGGTCACGCGCGTCGCGCCTTCCGCGGCGCTGGCAGCGGAGGCATCGGCTCTTGCCGGGCAGCTGGCAGCGGGGCCCGTCCGCGCATTAGGCGCCGCCAGAGAACTATTGCTCATCGGCAATACCCACACGCTGGCCGAGCATCTGGCCGCAGAGGCCAGAGCGATCGCCGCGGCGGGCGAAGGGGCGGAGGCGCAGGAAGGCATCGACGCCTTTCTCGCGCGGCGGAAGGCCGACTTTCTGAAGACCTGACGGACTAGCGGTTCGTGCCGAACCGCACCGGTCGACATGATCAATTGTTGCCCCGACGCAGGGGGCGGATTTCCGTCAATCGACAGACGGGGGTCGATGCTGCGAGCACTCCCTTTCGAAGGGAGAGCGATTCATGCGTTTCAAGGACAAGGTCGCCATCGTCACGGGCGGCGGGTCGGGCATCGGCGAGGCTGTCGTCCGCAGGCTCCACAGCGAGGGAGCCGTGGTGGTCATCGCCGACATCCGGCTCGATGCGGCGAAGCGGGTAGCCGACGACCTGGCCAGTCCCGAACGGATTGCCACGCGTGAGGTAAACGTGCTCGACAATCCCGGATTGGAAGGATTGATCGAAGCCACGGTCGGCCAGTTCGGCCGCCTCGATCTGCTGGTCAACAATGCCGGCATGGGATCTTTCGGCAAGGTAACACAGATCGACCTCGCCCATTGGCGCGAGGTGATGGCGGTCGATGTCGAGTCGGTCTTCTGGGCTAGCCGGACTGCTATTCCGCATCTGGAAAAGACGAGTGGTTCGATCGTCAATGTCGCGTCTGCCTCGGGTCTGGCCGCAGACTATGGCTTTGCCGCCTATAATGCAGCGAAGGCGGCGGTGATCAACCTGACGCGGGCGATGGCGATCGATCATGCGCCGCTGGTACGCGTCAATGCCGTCAGCCCCGGCCTGACCAGGACGCCGCTGGCCGTCGGCCTTTTCGACAATCCCGCCATCATGGCCGCCTATGGTGGCATCCTGCCGATGGGACGCGCGGCCGAGACGTCCGAAATCGCAGCGGCCGTCGCCTTTCTGGGGTCGAGCGATGCATCCTATGTCAACGGCCATAATCTGGTGATCGACGGCGGCATGACGGCGCATACCGGCCAGCCCAATTTCACGAAGATATTGGGCGACGCGAGCCATCTCGATCAGGCCGAGTCCGCGTTTCGCGGCTGACGACATTCCGTCAATCGACCGTCCGGGGATGGCGACGCTAAAAAGGAAACGAGCCCCAGAGGGGCCTTTTGAGGGAGAGATATTATGAAGAGCAGGCTGCTTGTGGCAGTTGCCGCAATCGCCGTGTCGGCGCCGGTCGCAGCCTATGGGCGGGACGCGGCCCAGGGTACGGATTCGGCGTCGGAGGCACAGGGCGGGGTCGAGGACATCGTCGTCACCGCCAATCGCCGCGAACAGAATTTGCAGAGTGTCGGCATCTCGATCGCGGCGCTGAGCGGCGAGCAGATGCGCGACCTCAATATCACGACCGCGCTCGACGTCGCCAACGCAACCCCCAATATCGAGATCATCCGGTCCTACGCCTCGCCTGGCTTCAACACGCAGATCACGATCCGCGGCGTCGGTCAGCCCGATTTCCAGGATACGACCGAAGCGACCGCCACAGCCTATGTCGACGAATTCTACATGATCGGCGCGGGGCAGGCGGACTTCCTGAGCTTCGACATCGCCCGCGTCGAGGTCGCGCGCGGTCCGCAGGGCACCGTGCAGGGACGCAACTCGACCGCGGGTACGCTCAACTATTACACCAACCGCCCCAATCTGACCGAAACATCGGGGCGCGCGGCGGTCACCATCGCCGAACATGGCACCATCCGAACCGACGGATTCCTGAACGTCCCGGTCAGTTCCTCGCTCGCGCTGCGAGCGGCCTTTTCGACCGACACCGGCGACGGCTATTTCCGCAACGTCAATCCCAATGCCAGCTGGCAGCGAGGCGGGCAGAGCCGCTTCTATGCCGGTCGTATCCAGGCGCTATACAGCCCCAACTCGGACTTCTCGCTGCTGCTCAAGGGCGAATATGGCAAGATGGGGCCGGTCACGGCGACCAACGAGCGCATGTATCCGGTCGGGCAGATCGCGGGTCGCCCCGGAACCTATGCGATCCCGGCCGATGCCTTCGGACAGACCCCGGCAAGCATCGGCGCGCCCGGCCTCGATGAAACCAATTCCGACGGCGCGAGCGAGATCGCGAGCGAGATGCGCCACTTCCTCGCGACGATGAAGGTTCGGGCGACCGATACGCTAGATTTCACGGTAGTCGGCGGCTACCTGCGGTCGAACAAGTACAGCATCGAGGATTGCGATCACACGCCGCTGCCACTCTGCAATTTTTCGAACAAGGCACGCTCGCGGCACTGGATGGTCGAAGCACGCGGCTCCTATGACAACGGTCCGTTCCGCCTGACCTTTGGTACCAGCTATCTCAACCATCGGATCCATACCACATCCGCATCGCCGCTGTTCTTCGGCCCCACGGTGACGCCGTTCGGCACCACCCTATATGGCCAGGCCTTCGACGATCAGCAGGATTTGAAGAGCTTTGCGGTCTTCGGCCAAGCCGAATATGATCTGACTGATCGGCTGACGGTGATCGGCGGTCTGCGCTACACGCACGACAACAAGGTGATCAACGCGGTCAACGCATTGACGATCAACCTGCCGCTCAACACCCCGTTGCCGAAGTCGATCGAGGCGTTCGAGGCGCTGCGCCTCCAGATATTCGCCGACCCGACGGCAAGCTTCACCGTCCTGAACCGCGCGACGAACGGCGATCTGGCGCAGTTCAAGAAGGGGCTGGTCAACGCCAATATCCAGCTCAACTTCAAGGCGAGCGACGATGTGCTGCTCTACGCCGGCTATCGGCGCGGCGTGAAGAGTGGCGGCTTCATCAGCGGCAATGTCGCCGGGACGCCGGCCGCGCTGCGGCCGTTCGGCGAGGAAGTGAACAACGCTTATGAGGTGGGGTTCAAGTCGACGCTGGCCGATCGTGCGCTGCGGATCAACGGCGCGCTGTTCTATTACGACTATCAGGACATGCAGAATACCAGCCTGATCGGCATCACCAATGTCATCACGAACAATGATGCCAAGGTCTATGGCGGCGAGATCGAGATTACGGCGACGCCGGTCACTGGCCTCGATCTGTCGCTCAGCGGCGGCTACGTCCACACGCGCGTGCAGGATATCAACAATCCTACCGGCGCGGTACCGATCGTGTCCGATAACGTTCTGCCACTCGCGCCGAAATGGAGCGGCTCGGCCCGGATCCGCTATAGCTGGGATGCCTTCGGCGGCGAGATGTTCACCCAGGCGGCGGCGCGCGGGCGCTCCTCGATGTATCGCGACTCCCTGAACAACCCGTCGACGCGAATGCCGTCGCTGGTCGTTGCGGACGTCCTTGTGGGATACAAGGCGCCCGACGAGCGCTGGTCGATCAGTGCCTTTGTGAACAATGTCTTCAACACCCGCCGCGCCATCAACCTGTTCGACATCTCAGGCGTCGGCAACTCAGGCGAGGCGGTCTATCAGATGCCGCGCTGGGCTGGTGCGACGCTGGCGGTCAATTTCTAACCGTTCCACTGGTCTCTCCCACACTGTGACGGGCGGAAGCGCTGCTTTCGCCCGTCAGTCTTGTCGCGTCAGTCTTGTCGGTGGGGCAATGCAGCCAGCCGTCAGTGCGCCGAAAGATCGGCGCCTATCAACGCCTGTCTATGGCCTAAGCCGGTGGGGTCCTAGTGCGACGTTTCGTCCGCCATGGCGGCAGCAAGCGCCGTGCGGTTCCGCACGCCGAACTTGCGATAGATACGCCGAAGGTGATTCTCGATCGTATATTCCGACAAGCCGGTCAGATAGGCGATTTCCTTGTTCAGCCGCCCCTTGCAGATCAGCGCCGCAATTTCCGTTTCGCGCGGCGACAGCGGAGTGGTTTGCGGTACCGCCTGCGGGCTCACGCCATAGATGGACTGTCGCCAGGCGATCTGGCCCTCGGGCCGGCGGAGGAGCATCTGCAGCATGTCCGCTGCCACCATCGCCTGAAGCTGCTGCGCCATCGTCGTGAGCTGGCCCAGCGGAACTTCGCCGTGGCGCTTGCGGCCGCGGCTGTGATGAAAGCCGATCGTCGAGCACATGCCGGGAGCAAGGGTATGGGTCGAGGCCGCGACGGTCTCGATGCCATAATGGTCGATAAACGACCAGTAATCGCTGCATTTCCCTCGCCGCGCGGCCGAAAGTTCGGGGCCGAGTATCAGTTCATTCTCTGGTCGGATCGGGGCGAGTTCGTCCCCCGTGAACGGGTCGAGGCAAAAGACGCCCTCGTGCATATAGCTGTACTGGGCTTCTTCCGGCACGTTGACATGCACCAGATATTTGAGCGCAGGCTTCGACCGGCTGCGATCGCATACAAAGATCGATGCCGTATGAAGGTTGCACGCATCGACGGCGTGTCGTGTGAATTCGAACAATTCGCTCGTCCCGGACATTGCCTCGCTCTCCCTGCGAAGTTCCGGCCTGTCTTTCAGTTGCCGGCGCAATCCCAATCCAGCCGGTCGTGGCCGGTTATTCCGTCAGGCTACCACGTCGCGGATGCCGGAAACAAGGGCGGACCGTACTATTTCTGCGCCGCTGATGACGAGTTTCCGTCAATGCCGCTGCGTCGCGCTTTCTCCTAGCATCAAGGCCGTGAATCGATCCGCACGGCACGGCGCCGGCGGACAAGTGGAGAGGCAAGACGATGGCGGATGGTTCCGGCACAACGAAGGTCGACGGCGGAATGGCCGTCGCGAAAACCCTGAAGGCTGCGGGCGTCAGCAAGATATTCGCGCTTCATGGCGGCCACCTCGATGCGGCGTTCAAGGGGTTTCTCGACAATGGGATCGACCTTGTTGATACGCGGCACGAAGCGAGCGCGGGCCACGCGGCCGAGGCGTGGGCGCGGCTGACCGGCGACCTTGGCGTTTGCATGATCACCGCAGGACCGGGCTTCACCAATGCCCTGACCCCCATGATGAACGCGCTGCACGACGGGACGCCCGTGCTGTTCATGGCCGGGTCGCCGCCGCTGCGCGAGGAAGGCCTGAATATCCTTCAGGGCGGTGTCGACCAGGTTGCGATGGCGCGGCCGGCGACCAAGCATGCAATCCGTGTTACCGATCCCGATCGCATTCCCGATATGCTGGCGCACGCGATTACCATCGCGCGCGGCGGACGTCCGGGCCCGGTCTTCGTCGAGCTTCCCATCGACGTCCTTGCCCGGCCAGCGCGGCTGCCCGCGGTGCTGCCGCTTCCGGTCGCACCCGAAAGCACGCAGCCGACGGCGGAACATCTGGCGCGTATCGTCGCGGCGCTCGAACAGGCCGAGCGGCCGGTCATCGTCCTGGGCGGGCTAGCACGCTATCAAGCGGTTCCGGAGCAGATACGAAATCTTGCCGACCGGACGGGGATGCCAATCGTGGCGACAAGCCGCGCGATGGGCATGATCGGCCGTGACCACCCCGCCTATGCTCATGAGCCGACCAGCATTGCGGTCGCTATCGCCCAGGGCCAGGCCCCTGACCTCATCCTGATGCTCGGATCGCGTTTCGGCATGTTCCTTGCCGGTCGCACGCGTGCCTTTTTCCCGGAGACGGCGAAGATCATCCAGGTCCACAGCGATGCGGCGGAATTCGGACGCATCCACCAGCCCGATCTGGTTTCCACAGCGACCGTCGGCGCTTTCGCGGACGCGGTCGCAGCCGCCTGGACGCCGCCCGCCGAGCGTCTGCACGGCTGGCGGGCGGCGCTGGTCGAGGCTTCGCACCTGATCGGCAGCGAATTCACGGTCGCGGTCTCGGGCGGTGGTATCAACCCCTATCATGCCGCGAAAGCGGTTGCGGAGGCCGCGCCCGACGGTACGACCTTCGTGATCGAGGGCGGAGAGACGGGGCTGTGGATGGCCTATCACGCGGCGGTCAACCACCCGGGCGGCGTGTGCACCTATGGGCAGCTTGGCGCGCTGGGCATCGGCATGGGTTTCGCGATCGGCGCCGCGAACGCGCGACCCGGACATCCGGTCATCCAGGTGACGGGCGACGGTGCGATCGGATTCCATCTGCAGGAATTCGAACCGATGGTCCGCCAGCGCCTGCCGATCATCACGGTGGTGCTGAACAACAATGCCTGGGGCATGTCGATCCACGGCCAGCAGATTCTGTATGGAGAAAATTACAGCGCCATCTCGGTGCTGGGCGACGTGCGCTATCACGAGGTTGCCAAGGGGTTCGGCTGTTACGGCGAGAGGGTCGCGCGCCTCGAGGATATCGGCCCCGCGATCGGACGCGCGCTCGATTCCGGCCTACCCGGCTGTATCGACGTGACCGTGGACCTTGACGTCGTCGCGCCCGGTACGTCGGCGATGCTCGGTGACGGAAGCCCGACCGAAATCATGGTTCCCTATTATGAAAACATCCCGCTGGATTGATGGGAGGAACGGGTCGTGAAGGCAGCGCTTCTCGAACAGGGCAAGATGCGGGTCGCGGACATTCCCGAGCCGCAGCCTGGCAACGGGCATGTGATCGTTCAACCGATCCTGTGCGGCGTGTGCGGCAGCGATCTGCACGCCCGCGATCATGCCGATCATCTGTGCGACCTGTTACACCGCGCCGGTTTCCGCGGTTTCATGGATCCGGACCAGCCGGTGGTGATGGGCCATGAATTCTGCGCCGAGATAGTCGAACATGGTCCCGCGACCGGGCGATCCTTGCCCATGGGCCAGCGGGTCGTCGCCATGCCCTTTCTGACAGGAGCCGACGGGGTCGAACTGATCGGCTATTCGAACCGCTTCAACGGGGCCTTCGCCGAACGGATGCTGCTCGACGAGGCGGCGCTGATCGCCGTGCCGGACCACGTCAATTCGGAGGTTGCGGCGCTGACCGAGCCGCTAGCCGTTGCCGTCCATGCCGTTGCGCAATCGGGGGGAGACGGCGACTGCTGCTTTGCCGTGCACGGCTGCGGACCGGTGGGCCTGTTCGTCATCGCACGGTTGCGCGCGCTCGGACTGGGACCGATCCTTGCGATCGATCCGGTTGCTGCGCGGCGAGAGATGGCGGGTCGCATGGGCGCCGATATTGCCATCGCGCCGGACCGTGAGGAGCAGGAACGCTGGTGGCGAGGGCAGGGGATGTATCTCGGGCTGTCGGATACGGTGGCTGCGGCGGCTACCGGCGCGGGCAAGCGCGCGGTCGCCTTCGAATGCGTTGGCAAGCCCGGAATGCTGCGCGGAATCGCGGAGGATTCGCCGGTCGGCAGCACGATCACCGTCGTCGGCACCTGTATGGAAACAGACATGCTGGAACCGGCGCTGATGATCCAGAAGGCGATCCAGTTACGCTTCGTCTTCGCATATTCGGCCGACGAGTTTGCCGAGGCCTTCGCCATGATCGCAGCCGATCCTTCGCGGCTCAGGCCGCTGGTCACGGGGCAGGTCGGTCTGGGCGACGTCGACGATGCCTTTTCGGCGCTGATCGCCGGGGGCGACCAAGTGAAGATGCTCGTTCGACCAAACTGATTTTCGGGGAGATTTCGACCATGCGTGAATCGCTGCAATTCTATATCGACGGCCGCTGGACCGACCCCGCGACCGAGGCCCTCCTTGACGTGATCGACCCCGCCACCGAGCGGCCGATGGGGCAGATTGCAATGGGCAGCGCCGCCGATGTCGACCGGGCGGTCGCTGCGGCGAAAAAGGCTTTCGAAAGCTATTCTCGGACCAGCGTTGCCGAACGCCTCGACTTGCTCGACAGCCTGATTGCGGCCTTCGAAGCGCGCGCCGGCGATCTTGCCGATGCGGTGCGGGAGGAGATGGGGGCGCCGGCATGGCTTGCCGCCGGCGCTCAGGTGCCGCTCGGCCTTGCGCATCTGCAGGTCGCGCGCGAGGTGCTGCGCGACTATCGTTTCGAGGAACGCAATGGCGCGACCCTGGTCGAAAAGGTTCCGATTGGGGTCTGCGCCTTCATCACGCCTTGGAACTGGCCGATCAACCAGATCAGCTGCAAGGTCGCGCCGGCGCTCGCGGTCGGCTGTACGATGATACTCAAGCCGTCCGAAGTTGCCCCCTTTACCGGCCAGATTTTTGCGGAGGTGTGCGACGCGGCCGGCGTGCCTGCCGGCGTCTTCAACCTGGTGCATGGCGACGGGCCAACGGTCGGCGCCGCGCTGAGCGAGCATCCTGATGTCGACATGGTATCCTTCACCGGATCGACCCGCGCGGGCATCGAGGTAGCACGCGCAGCGGCGCCGACGGTCAAGCGCGTACATCAGGAACTGGGCGGCAAGTCGGCCAATATCGTCCTGCCCTCGGCCGATCTCGCTCGGGCGGTGGCCGGGGGCGTCGGCGCGATGATGGGCAATTCGGGTCAGTCGTGCAACGCGCCCTCGCGCATGCTGGTGCCCGCCGATCGGATGGAGGAGGCAATCGATGCCGCGCGGGCAGCGATCGCCGATCATAGCGTCGGCGCACCCTCGACCAACGCGAAGCTGGGGCCGGTGGTCAGCGAGGTGCAATGGACGCGTATCCAGTCGTTGATCCAACGCGGGATCGACGAGGGCGCGCGGCTCGTCGCGGGAGGCCCCGGTCGCCCCGATGGGCTGGAGCAGGGCTATTACGTCAAGCCCACCGTCTTTGCCGACGTCGACAATGACATGGCGATCGCGCGCGAGGAAATCTTTGGTCCTGTGCTGACGATTCTGCCCTATGACGGCGTCGATGCCGCCGTGGAGATCGCCAATGACACGCCCTATGGCCTTGCCGCCTACGTCCAGGGTGATCTGGACGAGGCGCGCGCCGTCGCGTCGCGCCTGCGGGCAGGGCAGGTCTATCTCAACTATCCCGAATTCGACATGAGCGCGCCGTTCGGCGGGTTCAAGCAGTCGGGCAATGGACGCGAGTGGGGCGCGCATGCTTTCGGTGAATTTCTCGAGGCCCGCGCCGTCCTCGGCTATGCGCCGGCGGGGGCTTGATGGCAGAGGCGGACGACTTTCTGGCGCTGTTCGATGCGGCGGTGTGCGCCTCGTCCGCTCGGCCCGCGCTTCATTATTTCGATGGCACGATCAGCTATGAGGCACTCGACTGGCATAGCGATGCATTCGCCGATTACCTCCTTCAGCGGGGACTGGGCGAGGGCGACCGGATGCTCGTCTGCCTGCAGAATGTTCCGGGCTTCGTCATCGCCTTTCTGGGTGCGGCTAAGGCCGGCGTCGTCATGGTACCGATCAATCCGATGTACCGCGAGCGCGAGCTCCGGGGGCTGATCGACGACTGCGCGCCGTCGCTGCTCGTCTGCCATCCGGAATTTCAGGCGGTCGCCGATGCGGCGGGTTTTCCCGTCGATCGCCGGGTAGTGGTGAGGGCGAGCGATCGCCAACGCGAAAATCCGCCCCTGCTGCCCGAAGAGCCCTCGATCGCGGACGGTGCGGCGATATTCGATGCCGTTGTCCTCGCCGGCACGGGCAAGGCTGTGCGGCCGCGGAACCGCGATGCCCGACGGCCGCTGCTGATGGTCTATACGTCGGGGACGACAGGCAAACCCAAGGGTGTGGTGCTTTCACACGCCAATCTGTGCGCGGGTGCCGATTTCTATCGCCGCGCAGCGGACCTGGGCTGCGACGATGGCGTGCTGGCAGCCGCGCCGCTCTTCCATGTCACCGGCCTCAGTGGTCATATCGGCGCGGCGATTGCCGCCGCTTGTCCGCTGGTGCTCGCCTATCGCTTTCAGCCCGATGTCATCCTTGCGGAGGTCGAACGGCATCGACCGACCTTCACCGTCGCGGCGGTGACGGCGCTGTCGGCGCTCATCGACAGCCCGGGGTTCGCGCGCGAACCGATCGGGAGCCTGCGCGCCCTTTTTTCGGGTGGCGCTCCGATTCCGCCGCCGCTTGCGGAGCGCATCGGCACCAGCACAGGGCTTTCGCTGCGCAATGTCTACGGTCTGACGGAAACGACCGCTCCCGTGATCGCGACGCCAGGCGGTACGGCGTCGCCCGTCGATTCGGTCAGCGGCGCGCTGGCCCTGGGAAAGCCGATACCCGGAAGCGAGGTTGTAGTACTCGCCGAGGACGGAGCCCCCGCCGAGGAAGGGGAGGTCGGCGAGATCGCGGTGCGCGGCCCAAGCGTCTTCGCGTCCTATTGGCAAAAACCTCACGAAACCGAAGCGGCGTTTCGCGACGGTTGGTTCCTGACCGGCGATATGGGGCGCAGGGATCAGGCGGGCTGGTACTTCCTCGTCGATCGTAAGAAGGACATGATCGTCGCATCGGGTTTCAAGATATGGCCGCGCGAGGTCGAAGACCTCCTCTACAGCCACCCCGCGGTGCGGGAGGCTGGCGTGGTCGGCGTGGCGGACGAATATCGCGGCGAAACCGTCAAGGCGGTCGTCAGCCTGCATGCCGGTGTATCCTGCACGACAGACGAGATCATGGCCTTTTGCCGTGAGCGCATGGCTGCCTTCAAATGCCCGCGCATCGTCGAAATCGTCGATGAACTACCGAAGACCTTGACGGGCAAGGTCTTACGGCGTGAATTGTCCGGACCTCGATGACCGGGGCCCCAGGCGGCTTTTCAAGGCGCCATTTGCGACAAGGATAAATTCATGGCCTTCAAGACCCGCATCACTGAAATGTTCGGTATCGAAACCCCGATCGTAATGGGAGGCATGACGGGCGTCGGCTATGGCGAGCTGGTCGCGGCGGTCGCGAATGCCGGGGCGCTGGGCTTCATCACCGCGCACATGTTTCCCAGCGGAGAGGCGCTGGCCGAAGAGATCGCGAAGACGCGGGCGCTGACCGACAAGCCCTTTGGCGTGAACCTGACGCTGCTGCCGTCGATCAATCCCATTCCTTATGACGATTATCGCGAGGCGATCATCGCAAGCGGTATCAAGATCGTCGAGACTGCGGGCCGTGCGCCGACCGATCACCTGCCGCGCTTCAAGGAGGAGGGCGTCAAGGTCATCCACAAATGCACCTCTGTCCGCCATTCGGTGTCTGCGGTGCGAAAGGGCGTCGACGTGATCAGCATCGACGGCTTCGAATGCGCGGGTCATCCGGGCGAGGATGATGTTGGCCTGGTCGTGCTGCTGCCGGCGACGGTCGATGCGCTGCCCGATACGCCGATTATCGCCTCGGGCGGCATGGCCGACGGGCGCAGCCTGGTTGCCGCGCTCGCGCTCGGCGCCGATGCTGTGAACATGGGCACGCGCTTCTGCGCCACGGTCGAGGCGCAGATTCACGACAATGTGAAGCGCCGCATCGTCGAGGCGACCGAACTGGACACCGTCCTTGTCGGTCGTTCGCTACGCAACACCGCGCGTGTCGCGCGCAACGCCGTGTCGGAAGAAGTCGCGGAGATTCAGCGTGATCCGACCAAGACCTTTGACGACGTCAAGCATCTGATGGCGGGCGTACGCGGCAGAGAAAACGTGCTGGCCGGCGGCGATACCGATGGCGGCATCTGGACCAGCGGCCAGAGCCAGGCGCTGATCCACGACATTCCCACCTGCGCCGAACTCGTCGCCAACATCATGCGCCAGGCCGAAGGCGTGCGGGCCAGGCTGGTTCCGTCCTGACGCGTCTGGCGCAAACGCCGTTGCGCCATTCGGCCGCAGGCCGGTGCGTGCCGAAGGCATCGCATTGCTGACCAAATTGTAACCCCGGCGCCACCTTCCGCAAAGTTTGCTTCTGCCATTCTCCCAATCGGCCATCCCGGCCACATTGGAGGATGTCATGAACCGATTTGCTGTTGCGCTGGCCGCCGTTGCCATGCTCGCTTTGCCTGCCACCGGTCAGGCTGCTCAATGTCGCAACGCCCAGGGCCATTTCGTGAAATGTGCCCCGGCAGCCGCCGCCAAGCCATCGATGCAGACTGCGGCCACGCGTGCTCCGGCAACCGCCGCCAAGCCGTCGATGCAGACTGCCGCGACGCGCGCTCCGGCCAAGCACGCCGCATCCGTCCGCAAGGTTGCGGGCGCCGGACCTCGCTGCCGGAATGCGAAGGGGCAGTTCGCAAAGTGCGGAACGCCCGGCGCCAAGCGCATCTGACCCTGAGGCCGAACAGGCTCCTCCCCATGTGGCGGAGCCTGTTTCGGTCGAATTCGCCGCGAAGTGGAATAATGTCTGCGTGCGGTGCGTACACCCGGCATGACGAAGACTTTCCCCGCCGTCTTTCCCCATCGTGATGCCATGTCCAGGCCGCTGCGCATCGCCCTGTTTTCAGGAAATTATGACTGTGTTCGCGACGGCGCGAACCGCGCGCTGAACCGCTTGGTCGCCTTTCTGCTGGACCATGCAGGGGCCGAGGTGCGGATCTATTCGCCGACCGCGCCGCAAAAGGCTTTTGCTTCGGTTGGTGACGTCGTGTCGGTTCGATCTGCGTGTATTCCGGGACGCCCCGAATATCGGCTCGCCCTCGGATTCACGCAGGCCGCCCGCCAGGATTTCGACGCATTCGCGCCCGATGTCGTCCATCTGTCGGCGCCCGATATCCTCGGCCGCCAGGCACAGAAATATGCGCGCGCTGCCGGTATTCCGGTGGTCGCCAGTCTTCATACGCGCTTTGAAACCTATCTCGACTATTATCGGCTCGGAATATTGCGCCGTCCCGTAGAAAACTATCTCGCGCGCTTCTACGGCGATGCCGATCACATTCTGGCACCCACACCGCCGATCCGTGCCGAACTTGCCGCGCAATTCGGATGGGACAAGGTGTCGATATGGTCGCGCGGGGTCGATCGCGCGATATTCGCGCCGGCGCGGCGTAGCGAGGCCTTTCGCGAGCATCTGGGACATGCGCCGGACGATATCGTGCCGCTGTTCTTCGGTCGTCTGGTTCTTGAAAAAGGACTGGGAGTCTTTGCAGACGCGGTCGCGGCGCTGCGCGAACGCGGCCATATCGTGCGTCCGATGGTGATCGGCGAAGGCCCTGCGCGCGACTGGCTTGCGCGACGGCTTCCCAATGTCACCTTCCTGGGCTTTCTCGACGGTCGCGAACTGGGCGAGGCGGTTGCGAGCGCCGACATCCTTGTCAATCCCAGCGTCACCGAGGCATTTGGAAACGTCAATCTAGAGGCGATGGCTTCGGGGCTTGCCGTGGTGTCGGCCGACGTCGACAGTGCGTCGGCGCTGATCGATCATGGTCGCACCGGTCTGCTTGTGCCGCCGCAGGATCCGCAGGCTTATGCCGCCGCTGCCGCTTCGCTGATCGACAATCCCGCACGGCGACAGATGCTGGGCAAGGCCGCGTCGGTCGCCGCCGATCGCTATCGCTGGGACGCCATTCTTGCTGATGTGGCCTGCGCGTATGAACGACTGGCCGGGCGCGATCCGGCCTTGCATTATGCGAAGGTCGCCTGACAATGCGCGGCATGAAGATCCGATGGGGAAAACCCAGCGGCTTTGCCGACGACGTCGCCGCTATGCGCCGCTATGCGCGATCGCTGACGCGCGACCGCGACGACGCCGACGATGTTGTGCAGGATGCGCTGGTCCGCGCGATCGAACGCCAGGCAACCTATCAGGAGGGACGCGACCGGCGGCGATGGTTGCTCGCGATCGTCCATAATGTCTTCATTTCCGGGACGCGGCGCGAGGCCGCCGAGGCCCGGCGCAACGACCGCTTCGCCGAAACGCAGGTCGCGCATTCGGACGCGTCGCAGGAACACCATGCACGGCTTGGCGAGATTGCGCGCAGCTTTGCGGCGATGTCCGATCATCACCGCGCGGTCCTGCATCTCACGGCGATCGAAGGCCTGAGCTATCAGGAGTGCGCCGATGTGCTCGGCGTGCCCGTGGGAACGATCATGTCGCGAATAGCGCGCGCACGCGCCTTGTTACGGCAACAGGACGAGCAGCAAGCCGAACCGGCGCTGCGTATCGTGGGAGGACGAGATGGCGGCCGCACCGATTGAACAGGAAATCGACGCCTATATCGACGGGCAGCTCGACGTCGAGGGGCGCTTCGCCGTCGAGGACTATCTGCGTCAGCACCCCGATCTCGCCGCGCGCGTCATGGGCGATCTGGGGAAGCGGAGCGCGCTGCAACTGCTGGCCGGCGATGACGAGCCGGTGCCTGCGCGGTTGCTTGACGGGGTTCGCTCCGGCTCGCGCCTGCCGGGCCACCGCTGGCGGCGCTGGGCGCCCGTCGCGGGCTTGTCGGCATCGGGAATCGCGGCGGCACTGCTGGTGATGCTCCCGGGACCGCCCGACTATGTCGACGACGCCCTGACGTCCCATCTGGTCGCGGGGATGCGGGCGAGCATGGCTTCGCAGCTTGAGGCGCCGAAATTCGACGCGCGCGAGATACGGCGCGCGACGAAAATTTCGGTTCCGCAAGTGCCCGCCGATTGGAAGGTGACCGACGTCCAGCTCTTTCCGACCGATCGCGGACCCGCGCTGGTGATGGCGCTCAAGACCGGGGACGGCGATCATCTTTCGCTGTTTGCAAAGCGCGGACGCAATGGCGCGCCCGAGCGCCCGGACGCCGTTCGCGAAGGGGCGCACTCGGTCGCTTATTGGCGCCGCGGCGACATGTCCTACGCGCTGGTCGGCGACAGCGAGCCTGCGTCGATAGATGCCAGTGCAGAGGTGCTGGCGCGTACGCGCTCCTGACGAAGCAGGAGATCCGGAACCGACGCTTGTCGGTTCTTTCACAAGAGGGGGAAGAGAATGACGAAGAACGCCATTTTGATGAGCGCGATGGCCGCGATGCTGGTGGTCGGGGGTTGCGCAAAGAAGGCGCCCAAGGACCTGCCACCCCCCCCCACCTGCTGCGGCCCCAGCGAAGGGGAGGGGGTGCGGGGGGATTTCTTGTCCAAGGTCCTGTCCGACCGTATTTTCTTTGGGTTCGATCAGTTCAACATCGATGCCGAGGATATGGCGGTTTTGCAGAGCCAGGCGGCGTGGCTGGCGCGCAATCCGGGGGTTCGCATCACGCTGGAAGGCCATGCCGACGAACGCGGAACGCGCGATTACAACATCGCTTTGGGCGAACGGCGCGCGAATTCGGCGAAGAATTATCTGGCGACGCTGGGTGTCGATCCGGGGCGGATGGACGTCGTCAGCTATGGCAAGGAGCGGCCCGCAGCCGTCGGTTCGGACGAGGAAGCCTATGCCAAGAACCGGCGCGCGGTGACGGTCGTCATCGAGAACCCGTAATTTTTCTGCCGGTAGGCGCGCGATTGCGCCTACCGGCAACGCGATGATCGACGTACGGCAGGGCAGGCGTCGCGGCCGGAATCAAGTCAGGAGCGTTGAGTTGCCCGAATATCTGATCGGCCATGTCGACCTGATGCACGCGACCGCCGGCCTGCTCGTCGGCGTTCTGGTCGGCCTGACCGGCGTCGGCGGCGGATCGCTGATGACGCCGCTGCTGGTGCTGATGTTCGGCGTCAATGCCAAGACCGCCGTCGGTACCGACCTGTTGTTCGCCGCGCTGACGAAGACGGTGGGCAGCACGGTGCACGGCTGGCGCGATACCGTCGACTGGCGCATTTTCCGCCGGCTCGCCGCGGGATCGATCCCCGCCGCGATCGTATCGGTCGTCGCGCTGCAGTGGCTGGGCGAGATCGGCAATCGCGCCGAGCATCTGATCATCATATTCCTGGGCTGCATGCTGATCCTGACCGCGTTCGCCGCGCTGTTCCAGACGCAGCTGGTGCGCCTCGCGCGCCGACGCGGCACCCTGAGAGAACGGCGCGTCGTGATCCCGACGATAGCCCTGGGCGCCTTCATCGGGGTGGCAGTCTCCATCTCGTCGGTCGGGGCGGGGGCGATCGGCGTGACGGCGTTGCTGATGCTCTATCCGCACCTGCCGGTATCGCGCATCGTCGGCACCGATATCGTGCACGCTGTCCCGCTGGCGCTGCTCGCCGGGTCGGGCCACTGGCTTTACGGCGACGTCGATCTGGTCTTGCTCGGCAGCCTGCTGGTCGGATCGATCCCCGGCGTGATCGTCGGCAGCCTCCTGTCGAGCCGGGCGCCCGACCATCTTCTTCGGCCCGCGCTTGCGGCCGTGCTGTTGCTATCGGGATTGAAGCTGCTGACCAGTTGATCAGTTGACCAGCTGACGGGACGGGCCGCCTCCGTCCGGGGGGGCGCAATGCAGGAAAGGGCCCCGCTTCGGAACAGGGCCCTCCATCCTCTGAGGTCGTGACCAAAGGAAGCCCCGTCGGCTTTCCGGGTCGCGGAGAAAGCCTCTGTTTCGCGACGCTAGGCCTATTTCCAGAGGTGTCGAGTCAATTCGGGGCGCCGCCGCGGCGCCGCCGAGGATCGATCGGGTCGATCGA
>JAFKLT010000047.1 GCA_017309275.1 Sphingomonadales bacterium
TCTGGCCTAGCGTCGGCGCCGACGACCCCGCCTTCATGGTCTATACGTCGGGGACGACGGCCAATCCGAAGGGCGTGCTGCACAGCGCCAACACGCTCCTGGCCGAGGTGTGGCAAAGCTATCCCGATCACGACCCCGACAGCCGCGTCATGTCACCCTATCCAGCGGGGCATGTCGCCGGTGCGCTCGGCGTGCTTGCGCATGCGGCGGGGGCGCGGCGAACGATATTGTTCGAAACCTTCGATGCCGAGGCAGCCGCCCGCTATGTCGGCGCAGAGCGCATAAGCCACACGGCGGGAACCCCCTTTCACTATCTCGCGCTGCTCGACGCCGCGGACGCGCTTGGCTGCGACATGGGGTCGTTGCGCGCGTGCGGTACCGGGGGCGCGACCGTCCCCGAGTCGCTGGTAGCGCGCGCCGAAGCCGCCGGAATCCACATGTTCCGTCGCTACGGGATGAGCGAGCACCCGACCGTCACGCAAGGCGCGGACGGTGATCCCTTGCACGACCGCATGACGACCGATGGCCGGTTGCGGCCGGGTGTTGAGGTCCGGATCGTCGACGAACAGGGCAACGATGTCGAGACAGGACAAGAGGGGGAAGTCGTGACGCGCGGCCCCGACATGTTCCTCGGCTATAGCGATCCGGCGATCGACGCCGCCGCCTGGCTGCCGGGCTGCTGGTTTCTGTCGGGCGACATCGGACGTCTCGATGAAGCGGGCCTCCTCGCCATCACCGATCGCAAAAAAGACATCATCATTCGCGGCGGCGAGAATATCTCATCGCGCGAGGTCGAGGAATTGCTGCTCCGGATCCCCGGGGTTCGCGAGGCTGCGGCCGTGGGCTATCCCGACGAGCGGCTCGGCGAGCGTATCTGTGCCTATTTGATCGTCGATGCCGGCCTCGACCTCGATCTGGCGGCCATCGACGCCGCGTTCCGGCGCTTTGGCGCGGCCCGGCAGAAGACGCCCGAACGCGTCGTCCTCGCGCAGGATCTGCCGCGGACGCCGGCGGGAAAGATCAAGAAGGCCGAGCTGCGCCGCGAACTGCGCGAGGTCGCGTCGTCTTAGGCCGGTCAGGCGCGCATCAGGCTCGGCGAGCCCTCGTCGCGCGGCAACAGGACCAGGCCATTCTCGACCGCTTCGGCCAAGGCGCGCGCCGAGAAACCGGCATCGGGAACGAGCGCCGGGCCGCGCTCGAGCCGCACCTCGCGGACGATGCCGCCACCTGCGACGATCGTCTTGCCCGTCTGGTCGCCCGACAGCGAACTGACCATGTACAACACAACCTCGGCAACCCGGTCGGTCGTGTAGACGGCTTTGTAAGCGTCGTCGGTGACGGCCTCGGTCAGCCGCGTGTTGGCGGCGGGCGCGAGTGTCCAGACGCGAATACCGTATTTCTGGCCTTCGAGCGTCAACGTGTTCGAAAACCCCCAGACGCCGCCCTTTGCCGCGCCATAATTTCCTTGTCCAAACTTGCCCGAGAGGCCCGAGGTCGACGTCGTGTTCACGACGACGCCGCCGCCATTTTCTCGCATCCAGGCAAAAACCGGCTTCGTGACGCAGAAGGTGCCTTTGAGATGGACGTGCATGACGTCATCCCAGTCCGCCTCGTCCATCTTGACGAGTGTCCGGTCGCGCAGGATCCCAGCATTGTTGACGAGAATGTCGGCGCGGCCAAAAGCCGAAATCGCGGTCTCGAAAATCGACTGGCCGCCCGCCATGGTTCCGACGTCGGCCGCATTCGCGACAGCGCTGCCACCTGCCGCGACGATCTCCCGCACCACTTCATTCGCGCTGTCCGACACCGGATCGCCGCCGGCAGAGGGCACGCCATAATCGTTCACCACGATCTTCGCGCCTTCACGCGCCAACAACATGGCATAGGCCCGCCCGAGCCCGCCGCCCGCTCCGGTCACGATCGCTACCTTACCATTCAGCAAACCCATGGCGCACTCCTCGTTCATCCGCATTCGCTGAATGGCATAACGGCTGATGCGCGTCTGGTTATTGCCAAGCTGCATGGCGCCGGTCGAACTTCGCATAATTGACCGGGCGAAGTTGGGTTAGGGAGATGGGGTGCGCTGGCGCACGGACAGCTTGGGAAGAGGCAGGATGAATCTGGATTATACGGCCGAGGACGAACTATTCCGGGCCGAAGCACGCGAATGGCTCGATGCGAATGTGCCGCGAGAGGTCCGGCCTCCCGATGGGCCGGGCATGCGCGATTTCGATCTCGGCTGGCAGCGCAAACAGTTCGAGGGAGGCTGGGCCGGCGTGTCATGGCCGGTCGAATATGGCGGGCGCGGACTATCGCTGACGCATCAGCTTATCTGGTATGAGGAATATGCCAAGGCTGGCGGGCCCAACGCCGAACTGTTGTTCGTCGGTTGCAACCATGCAGCCCCGACGATCATGGCACGCGGCAGCGACGAGCAGAAATCATACCATCTTCCCAGGATATTGAGCGGCGAAGTCGCCTGGTGCCAGGGCTTCTCGGAACCCAATAACGGGTCGGACCTCGGCGGTCTGAAATGCCGGGCGGAGATCGTCGGCGACGAGCTTGTCGTCAACGGGTCGAAAATCTGGACGAGCTCGGCGCACCTCGCCGACTGGCAGGAGCTGCTTGTCCGCACCGACCCCGCCGCGCCCAAGCATAAAGGGATAAGCTGGGTCATCTGCGACATGCAAACGCCGGGTATCGAGCTGCGCCCGATCCTGATCATGACTGCGCCGGGCCATCATCATTTCAATCAGGTTTTCTACACCGACGTCCGGATTTCGTTGTCGAACGTCGTCGGCGAAGTGAACGACGGCTGGAAAGTTGCCATGTCGACGCTCGGCTTCGAACGTGGCACCGCTGGCATGCTCGAAAATATCCGCTACGGTGCGGTCGTCGAGCGTCTGGTCGATATGGCGCGTCAACGGCTCGGCACCAGTGCGCTGGAAAATGACGATATCGGCCAGAGGCTGGCGCAACTTCGGGCCGAGGTCACCGCCGTTCGCGCCATGACCTACCGCATCGCTTCGCGCGCGGCGATCGCGCCGCCGGGTTCCGAGGCTTCGCTCGCGCGCGCCTTTTTCAGTCAGCTTCAGCAGCGGATCCGCCGTATTGCGCTCGACATCATCGGCCCGGACTCGATCGAACTGCCAGACGACGATCCCTGGATCCGCCCCTATTTGCGGACCTACAGCAACACGATCGCCGCGGGCACTTCGGAAATCCAGCGCAACATCATCGGCGAGCGTGTGCTCGGCCTGCCGCGATAAAGGTATTTTTCATGAATTTGCTCCCTACCGAAGAACAGCAGCAAATCGTCGACATGGTGCGCGGCTTTCTTGCCGGCAATGCGCCCCTCGAGCGTCTCCGCCCCGACAAGTTCGGCCAGATCGGCAATCCCGATGCGGCGCTCTGGCCAAAGATGGCCGAACTCGGCATCCTCGGCCTCGGTGTGCCCGAGGACGGCGGCGGGCTCGGTCTGTCCGCGGTCGAAGAGACGCTGACATACATCGAGTTCGGACGCGCGCTCGTCTCCATCGGCGTGCTCGGTGCGACGCTTGGCGCCCATCTTGCGGCGCGCGATGCACCCGATGTCGCGGCAGCGATCATGGGCGGGAGCACAGCTGTCGGGCTAGCGACGCCGCGCGGGGCCGTCGAGCACAGCGACGGGAGGTTTTCGGGTGAGTTCCATCTGATCGAGGCCGATGAGGCCGAATTTGTGCTGCTGCTGACCAGCGAGGCGATCGCCCTGTTCCGCAATGAGGATTTTACCGACCGGAGCGCGCGGCTCAGCATGGACAGTCATATGCGGCTGATGCGCGCTCGGCTGGATGACGGCAAGGCGCTCGGCTGGTCTTCGGTCACGGAAGGCGTCGATCATGCGCGCGCCAATCTGCTGATCGCGGCCTATGCCACCGGGCTTGCAGAGGCGGCGCTGGCGGGGGCGGTCGACTATGCGAAGGTCCGCGAACAGTTCGGTAAACCGATCGGCTCATTCCAGGCGATCAAGCATAAATGCGCGGACATGGCGATCGCCGCCGAGGTCGCCTCCTGCCAAGTCTCCTTCGCTTCGGTGATCCTCGCGAAGGACAGCGAAGAATCGCGGTTTCATGCGCTCGCGGCACGCATCGTCGCGGTGGATGCTGCACTCAAGAATGGCGCGACGGGGATCCAGGTCCATGGTGCGATCGGCTTCACCGCCGAGGTCGAGGCGCATCTTTTCGTCAAGCGCGCCCATCTGATCGATTTTATCGGCGGCGACCAGCGCGTCCAGAAAGCGCAGTTCATCGGCGCCGACGCCGTCATGTGATCAGGGCGGGCGCTGCTGGCGCCCGCCCCTTAACGGCTGTTATCCCGTCATTCGAGATCAACTGCGATGGCGGTTGTCCTTGTCGGGCGTGAACTTGTCGGTGAGTTTGTTCGGCTGCGCATGCAGGTTGCGGCCGCCGTCCACCGGTACGATGGCGCCGGTTGTAAAAGAACTCGCCTCGCTTGCCAGGAAGGTTGCAACCGACGCGATCTCGCGCGTCGTGCCGGCGCGTTTCATCGGCAGCCGTTCTGTGAAGGTTTTGGTGACGGCGGGATCCTGGAACAACGCCTGAGCGCCGCTCGAATCGATCAGCCCGGGCGAGATGATGTTCGCCCGGATGTTCTCCTGTCCGAACTCGGCGGCGAAATTCTGGATCAGCTTCGCCTCCGCCGCACGGATGCACGAATAGACCGATCGCTCGGACGTCGCCTCGAACGCCGATCCCGATCCGATGAAGATGATCGACCCTTCTCCGGCCTTCCGCATTTCGCGAATACACATGCTCGCGATCCAGAAACGGCTCTTGAACACATAGAGATACTGGGCGTCGAGCTCTTCGTCGGGTGTGTCGAGCGACGACCCGAAGAAAGGGCGCACAGTGGGTGACGCGACCAGCGTCGTCACCTTACCGAACCTGGCCACCGTCGCATCGACGACCGACTGAAGCTGGTCCTTGACCGTCATGTCGGCCGCGCAGGCAGCAGCGATCTTTTCGCCTTTGCCGAAGCGTTCGTTGAGCGATTGGGCGACAGCCTCGGTGTCAGCTGCGGTCCGGCTGCTGATCATGATCTTCGCGCCGCTGGCCGCGAACATTTCCGCAATCTTCAGGCCCATGCCCTGAGTTCCGCCGACGATGATGGCGACCTTGCCCGTCAAGTCGAACTTGTCGTTGCTCACACGAATCTCCCATGAATTTCCATTTTTCCTGGTTGGACATTCGTCGCGCCCGCGGTCGACCGGAAAGGGGCGGGTCGCGCGAAGGACGACGACTTTCCCCTCAATGCAGCGATGGAAAATTCCCGGCGCTCGCCGCAAAATGACAACCAGCCAAGGGTGATCAAAGGAGATAGGGCCGTGAATGCAGCCGAAGACGAACTGGCGATCCGCAGTCTTGCCGCGGCCTATACCGATGCCGTCAACCGGCGTGACGGCGAAGGCATGGCGGCGGTATATGCCGAGGACGGCATCCTCCATTCACCCGCCGCCGGTGAACCGCTGCAGGGCATCGAAAGGCTGCGCAAGCGCTTCAAACGGCTGGTCGAGGTCGAACGCGAGTTCCTGATGCAGCTCACCCATTCAGGGGTGGTCGACCTCGATGGCGACCGCGCAACCGCGCGCTGGTGGTTCAGCGAGATCAAGCGGCCGACGGGCGGCGCGTTCGAGATGATCTTCGGTGTCTATCAGGATGAGATGGTGCGAACGCCGGCCGGCTGGCGCTTCGCCCGGCGAACTGTCCACGCGCCGCTGCGCTGGGAATTGCCCGACCCGCCGCAAAATTTTGGTCCGCTTCCAGCTTTCTTGCCGCTGACAGGGCTTCCCACACCATGAACGAGACCGGCCTTGATCTGAGCGGACAGGTCGCGATCATCACCGGCGGCGGCGGCGGGATTGGCCGCGCCTGCGCACTCCGGCTGGCCGATTTCGGTGCCGACATCGTCGTCGCCGATATTTTCCCAGAGCGCAACGCTGAAGTCTGCGATCGCGTCCGCGAGCGGGGCCGGAAGGCCCTAGGGATCGCGACCGACATGATGGACACGGCCCAGATCGCGGCGATGGTCGCAAATGCCGAGGGCGAGTTCGGCCGTATCGACATATTGGTCAACAACGTCGGCGGCGTCGCGCGCAAGATGTTTGCCGACCAGAGCGAGCGCAGTTGGCGGCGGCATATCGACATTAACTTCGTCAGCTTTCTCGCCGCCACCTCGGCGGTTATCCCGATCATGGTGAAGGGCGGACGCGGTGGTTCGATCGTCGGGGTTTCCTCGATCGAAGGCACGCGCGCCGCGCCGGGCTACGCGGTTTATGCCGCGTGCAAGGCGGCGATGATCAACTTCACGCAGTCGATGGCACTCGAGCTGTCGGATGAGGCGATCCGCGTCAATACGGTGTCGCCGGACCACACGATCACCCCGGGTGGGCGCGGGAATCGCAGCGGTCCTGTCGATCCATCAACCTGGGTCCATCGAAGCCCCGAGGCGGAAGATGCGATGAACCGGCTGATCCCGCTCGGCCGTGAAGGCGTCGATATCGAGTGCGGCGATGCGGTCGTATTTTTGTGCTCCTCGATGGCGCGCTATATCACGGGCATCAACCTGCCGGTCGATGGCGGCACCGCCGCTGCCGCGGGATGGCAGCGCACGAAGTCGCGCAAATGGACTCAAATCCAGAATCAAGCTCGGGAATGACCGTTGATGGCCGGCGAGGAGGCCCCCGATCAGAGGAGCTCGGCCTCATACGCGCAGCGATGCGAGCCGCTCACCGACGATCTCGATGCTGCCGTCGATGATCGCCTGGGCATAAGCCTTGTAATCGGGTGCGTTGATCGTCGGGAAGACGGTCATGTTCACGCCGAACGGCTTGTCGGTCATCGCGCGGCAGCGCTCGATCTCGGCGCTGAGCGCCGCAGGCGTCGGCTGGTCAGCGCGGTCAATATCGAGCCCGCCGGCGTTCGACACCGCCGCGGCGAGTTCGGCCTAGCCGACGCTCTGCATCTCGCCTAGACGATGGGATGCTCGATACCCAGCATTTCGGTGATGCGTGTCTTGAAAGCCATCGTGAATCCTTTTTGCCGTCAAGATCCCATGTCTGGAAAGGGGGATGCGGCGACGAACGCCTTTTGGGCAATCGCCGTGTCGTCAGTATGAGACCCTCAGGATTGACCGAGCCTGTGCGCGAGGTCGGCAATCTTCGCTTGTGCCGAACGCGACACGGCGAGAAGAGGGGAATTACCCAACCCCTTCGCTTCGGCCACCTCACCGAGATGGTGGACGTCTTTTGGCAGATTGCTGCCGGGGCCACTGATCTTGCGGAACGTTCGTGGGTCGGCGACGATTCCGAGTCCGCCGCTCGCGCCCGAACTGAGTTTCATGACTTCGATGGCGATATGGCGATCCATGCCGAGTTGTTCGGCGAGATCGAGCGCGTCGATACTGGCTACGACGTTGGCATAGGCCAGATTGTTGTTGAGCAGTTTGATCAATTGTCCCGACCCGACGGGTCCCAAATGGGCGACAAGACGCGCGAAGCTGTCGAAGACCGGCCGCGCCAGATCGAGCGCCTCGACCGTTCCGCCGACCATGACGGTCATGGTTCCGGCCTGTGCGCCATTATTTCCTCCGCTCACCGGAGCATCGAGGACATGGATCCCGTGCTTCCGCGCGGCGGCGTCAAGGCTGATCACGGTTTCGGGCAAGAGCGTCGAATGGATCGCAAGCACCGACCCGGGACGCATGGCATCGAGAAGGCCGGAGTCGATCGTGACCTGCCGCACATCCGCGTCGTTCACCACGCAGATACCGATAACGTCGCATTCGGCCGCCAGCGCGGCGGGCGTCGCTGCAATTTTCGCTGGCGTATCTGAAAAGGCCGCGGTGCTGGCTTCCCGCCGCGCCCAGATCGTGAGCGGAAATCCGGCGTCGGCTATTCGGCGGGCGATTGGCGCGCCCTGGTCGCCAAGGCCGATAAATCCTGCGGTCGTTTTCCTGTTCATTTCGTTCTCCCTGAAGCCTGGTGTTGGTGGAGGCGCAGCAACCCCTCCTGCGCGACGCTCGCGATCAATTGCCCTGTGCGATCGAATATCCGTCCCCGACACAGCGCGCGGGCGCCGCCGGCCCACGGGCTGTCCAGCGAATAGAGCATCCAGTCGCCGAAGTCGGGCTGGGCGTGGATCCAAAGGCTGTGGTCCAGGCTGGCGTTCTGAATTTTCGTTGTCGACCAATGGACCCCGTGCGGCAGCAACGCCGTACTCAACAGCATCATGTCGGAGACATAAGCGAGTAAGGCGCGGTGGAGCAGCATGTTGTCAGGCACTGGAGCCACGGGTCTGAACCAGAAATGCTGGATCGCCGGACGCGGCGCCGGGTCGATAAAATTCCGCGGCGTCACGGGCCGCAACTCGATCGGCATCCGCCGCAGCGCGAAATCGCGAACCCTGTCGATCATCGCAGCGGATTGATCACGCCGGATATCTTCCTCGCTGCGCAGGCCTTCCGGGGGCGCGACATCGGGCATTTGATCCTGATGGAGATAGCCCGGTTCGGTGATGTGAAAGGATGCCCCCATGGTAAAGATCAGGGCGTCACCTTGGTACGCGGAGATGCGGCGAGACGAAAAACTCTCGCCATCCCGGTCGCGCTCGACGCGATAGTCGATCGGCATGTCGGGACGTCCCGCGCGCAAAAAATAGCCATGCATGGAATGGGGCATGCGATCGGCACCGACCGTATGCGACGCTGACGTCATGGCTTGGGCAAAGACTTCGCCGCCGAACAGGCGCATCCATGCCTTCGCAGGCGACGCGCTCTGGAACCTGTTTGCTCCGGATCTGGCGAGTGAGAGTGAGGTGATCAGCTCCGCGATCAAGCCGTCGGCATCGGCTTCGGCCGTGCGGCGGCCAGTCTCGGACACGTGTTTGCCGGTCACATATCCGTCCGCGGTCATCGGCCATCCTCATCATCGGCAACGCCGGCTACCATGCTCGCGCCGCCTTGCCAGCGCACGCGTAACTATTAGGCCAACTGCGTTGCAGCGCGGACGAGGCTCGCATCAATGGCGCCACGGTAAGGAAATCGCCGTGAGACTGCCGCAGCCGGCGCGCCGTGGCACACCGCTCGAAGGCTATGCCCGCTTCGATCGCTCGATCATTTACGAATAACTGTCGTATTTCTATGCCAGGTTGCCCCGATAACGACCGTTCTTGGCGCCTCCGGTTCACGCAAGCGCCTCCGCGAATCCGCGCGACAGATTGTCGAGCGCTGCCTTCGAAGCGCGGCACCTGGTTGCCACGGTTTTGTTAGATCGTGGTGAGATTTTGCGTCTCGATCCGGTGATGAGCTCGCGCCGCCCCGACAGGTCATTCGTCATGTTTCCTCCTGCTTTCCTTTCTGACCGGCCCGGTACTCCGGTTGCCCGCCGACCGCATCGACGCCGGTAGGGGCTTTTCCGAATCCCCATATTTATGATACCTATTCAATAATAACGGCACTCGCCAAAGACCAATGCGGAAAGGGTGCAAATGGGTGAGGGAATTCTGAGCGGCGTTCGCGTGGTCGAGATTGCCGGCGGGCAGGCGCTTTCGGTGGCCGGTTTGTTGCTCGCGGAAGCCGGTGCCGAGGTGGTCAAGGTCGAGGCGGATCGGGGCGCGCGCGGCGCCGCATCGTTCGCCGTCTGGAATCGCAGCAAGAAGAGTGTCCACCTTGATATCGAGACGGCCGGTGGGCGCGGGTCGCTCGACCGCCTGCTGCGTGCGGCCGACGTTCTGATGATCGACTGGCCGGCGGACCGCCAGCATCGCGTCAGGCTGGACGAAGCTTCGCTCGCGGACCTTCATCCGCACCTCATACATACGGCGATCGGCGGTTGGCCGGCGAACCATCCGCTCGCCGGCCGTCCGGTCGACGACACGATCATCCTCGCCGAATCGGGACTGATGGACGAACAGCGGGGCGTGCGCGACGGGCCCATTTATCTGCGCTTTCCTCTCGGAAGCTGGGGCGCGGCGTATCTCGCCGCAACCGGCGTCGTGTCGCGCCTGATCCAAGCTGGCCGGGGCGGCGGAACAGGGCCGGTTTCGACGAGTCTCGTGCAGGGAGCGTTGCTACCGACCGCGATGCTCTGGCGCCGGGCGGAATTTGCATCATTGGCGCTGATCGACAGCATGAACAAGGGGATGCGTTCGCCGCAGTTCGAATGCGGCGACGGCGTCTGGATCCACGTCAAGGCGCCGCCCGACGATGCGCCGCTGATGCGCGCCGCGCTCGACGCGCTCGGGCCCGACAGGATTGCCGAACTCAACCGGGGATGGCCGAGCAACCATACGTGCGTCAACTGGGGCGCCAATGCCCATGTCTTCAAGACGCGCCCCAGCGCCGAATGGCTGGCCGACCTGTGGGGTGCGGATGTGCCGGTGCAGGCGGACGTACCGATGGGGGCGATCTACCGCGATGAGCAGGCGCTGGCGAATGGCTATGTCGTCGATGTCGAGGATCCGGAACTGGGAAAGACGCGGCAACCCGGCGTGCCCTGTACGGTCGATCCGCCGATGCGCGTCCGGTCCGCGGCACCGGGACTTGGAACCACGCCGATATCGGTATGGGACGATGCCCTTACGCCGGATCGCAAGCGGGTCGATGATGCCCTTCCATTGACGGGTGTCCGCATCGCGGACTTCGGTTCCTTCGTCGCGGGGCCGCTCGCGCCTATGATCCTGGGCGATCTCGGGGCCGACGTCATCAAGATCGAGGGGACCGGCGGCGACGTCATGCGCCGGGTCGAAGGGGCGTTTCTAGGGGCGCAGCGAGGCAAGCGATCGCTTGCGCTCGACCTGAAGTCGCCGGCGGCAGCCAAGGTCGTCGAACGGCTCGTCCGATGGGCAGACATCGTTCATCACAATATCCGCATGCCGGCGGCGCGGCGCATCGGGCTCGCGAACGATCAGGTGATGGCGATCAGTCCTGACGTTATTTTTTGCCATGTCAGCTCCTATGGGCCGGTTGGGCCGCGAAAGGATTGGCCGGGATATGACCAACTGTTCCAGGCGCAGTCGGGCTGGGAATATGAAGGGGCGGGCGAGGGCAATCCGCCGATGTGGCATCGCTTCGGCATGATGGACCATCAGGCGGGGCTGGCGTCGGCGCTCGCCATGCTCCTGGCGCTTTACCACCGCGACCGCACCGGGCAACGACAGGCGGCGGCCGGATCCCTGCTTGGCGCGAGCGTGATGACGGTCAGCGAGACGGTGATGCTGGATGACGGTGCGCTCTCACCCCTGCCGCAGCTCGATGCCCGCCAGATGGGCGTGGGTCCCGGACGCCGGCTTTATGCGGTGAAAGACGGATGGGTCGCGCTGGTTGCGGAAAAAGACGAAGCGCTTTTCCGTTTGTGCGATCTGGCGGGCGCTGATTGTGCGGAAGAGCTCGAGGAATGCCTGTCAGACCTCGACATGGAATCGGTGATCACGATGGCCGCTGCTGCGGGAGGATGCGCGGTTGTGGCGCATCAGGATCACCGCGATGCCTTTTTCGACGATCCGGATAACCGGCGCTTGGGACTTGTTCGGACCTATCGGCATGCGCGACTGGGACGGCTCGATCTTCCTGGCGCGTTCTTGCATTTTGGCGCGCGTCCCGCCATCGGCGACTTGCCGCCCCCAGACGTCGGTGAGCATAGCCGGCCTGTCATGAGCGAGATCGGGATGACAGCGAAAGAAGCCGAAGAATTGATCGCGGCCGGCACCGTTCATGACGGGGGCCACGGCGCCGGCGCGATTGCCTTTCGATCCGCCGCGGTGTGATTTGCCATTGCCGAGGATAATATAATAGGAACCCACGGGGATGACTTCGGTCTATTCATCAGCCATCGGTGGGGCCTGGGTCCGGAAGCGCATGCGGGCGGCTTGCGACGAAAGGGGACCGGCGCGGGAAACGGGGAAGACAGATTGTGTCCAGCGAAAGCCTGATTGAAAAGAAACCGCGCAAACCCGACGGCGTACCGGTGCGCCGCGCGAATGCCGCCCGCTCGAAGCGGCTCAAGTCGGAGGTGACGCGCGCGCGCCTGTGCGCTGCCGCCGCGCGCCTTATCGAGCAGAAGTCGCTCCGTCTTATCACGGTGTCGGAACTGACGACACTCGCAGGGGTCGCGCCGTCGACTTTCTATATCTATTTTGCCGATGTCGATGAGGTCGTGCTGGCTTTGCTCGAAGAGGCCAATGCGGAGATGCCCGATCTCGGCGCTTATGCCAGGGCCATAACACTGGATCGGCTGGAGACGAGCGTTCGCGATCTGGTGCATGAATATCTCGCTTTCTGGGACAAGCATTATGCTCTGCTACGCATCCGCAACCTTGCAGCGGACGAGGGTGAGGCGCGTTTTCGTGACGCGCGCGGCAAAATGCTTGGCCCGCTTCTCTTTGCGCTCGCCGAGAAGATAGGGAAATTTCGGGGCAAGGACCTGACGGCGCGTACGCCGCCGCTCGCGGTCGCGTCGGTCGTGTCAGGGTCGATGGAGCGGCTGGCTTCCTTCATCCGTTTTCGCCACGCCTCGCCTGACATGTCGCGCAAGCGGCTCATCGATGCCGAAGTTTTCCTGATTTGCCAGGTTCTCGGCATGGACAAGCCCTAGCATGGCCCAGCTGGCCAGTTTGATCACGGCCGTAGCGGAAAGCCGCCGCTGACGTTGATCGTCTCGCCGGTGATGAACGAGGCTTCGTCGGAACAGAGAAATTCGGCGAGGTGGGCGACATCCTGCATCGTTCCTTGGCGCCGCACTAGTTGCAGATCGCGGATGACGGACGCGGTGCGCTCGGTCGGCATCTCGGCCATCGCCGAGGGGGAATCGACCAGTCCGGGGGCGATGCCGCAAACCCTGATAGCGTCGGCTGCAAATTCCTTGGCCAGTCCGACCGTCAGCCCGCGCACGGCGAGCTTGGAGACGCCGTAGCAGTTCGTGGCAGCGATCCCCGCGATGGATCCCATATTGACGATCACGCCGCCGCCACGCTCGCGCATCGAGGTGCGGCAGGCGGCCGCACAATTGACGATGCCGATGATATTGACGTCAAGCATGGTGCGCCATTCGGCGACTGGCAGCTGCGTGATCGGCACGGCATAGCGCAACAGGTGTCGGCCGGCATTGTTGATCAGCATATCGATCCCGCCAAGCGTGCTCGAGATCTGCGCCATGGCGGATGACGCCATCGCCTCGTCAGAGACGTCACAGGTGACTCCCAGTGCATCGGTCCCCTCGCGCTGGAGTTCCCTTGCCGCATGGCTTGCCGCTTCGCCGTCGATGTCGGCAATCGCGATGGCCGCTCCCCGCGACGCGAAATGGCGCGCTATGGTCCATCCGATCCCGCGCCCGCCGCCTGTTACGACAGCCACCTTGCCCGCAAATTTCAACGTCTTTTGCCCCCGTCAGTTTTGCCGCTGCCAATATGGCGATTTTGCGCCGGCCCCGCCACGCGGCACTTATGCTTTGTCGGTGCCCGTCCGGCGACAATCCCCCCCGCCGCGCAGCTTCATCGCGCGCTCGCCACCGCCTATTGAGCAAGAATGACTGGTGGCCGCTTCATCGATTCATTTCCCGCCGCAAGCGATGGATCCGGACTCAACCGAGTCATCCGATTGCGGGCGGGCGCGGACGAAGTCCGCGCCGCGATCGAGGACGATTTTCACCATTTCCGGGTTTCCATCCGGCACGACGGTCACCGCGTAACGGGCGTCGAGGCCGACGCGCTTCGACAGCCTTTCTCTCTCTGCGGCGCGGCCGGAAGCCGGCTCGAAGCGTTGGTGGGCGAACATCTGGTTCACGATACGACGCTGTTCTTCAGGCATCACGATGCCTTGCTGCAATGCACGCACCAGTTCGATCTGGCTACGCTGGCGATCGCCATGGCCGCGCGCGGCACGGGCGTCCGCAAATATCATGCCTTCGTCGAAGATCATGGAGATGCAGGCGCCGCGCGACGGGCGACCTTGCGGCGCGATGATGTGGAAATATTGTCCTGGCGATTTCTCGATGGTGTGATCGAGGCGCCCGGCCGATATTCCGGTCGTGCGCTAGGGCGCGGGTTCACGGCCTGGGCGGGAACCAGTCTTGGTGCAGACCAGGCCGAGGCGGCGCTGGTCCTGCGTCGGGCTGTCTTTATTTCGAACGGCCGCGGCCGCACCGAGGAGCTCGACCGGGCACCGCACGCAGCGCCGCGCGGAGGGTGCTGGGTGCAGCAGCCCGAACGCGCACCGCTCGCGCTTCGTCAAAAGGGGACTTCGCTCGATTTTTCGCAGCGGCCCGATCTGCTGACCGCCGGCGACGAGCGGTGGCTCGCCTTCGAGGAGCCGCGCACCGCGCCATCGACCGCTACGATTGATTCTATATAGTGACGACCCGTCACAAAACTGCTATGATCAGCTTTAAATGGATGGAGAGGCACCGATGAAAATCGACGATATGATTCTTGTAAGCGTGGACGACCATGTCTGCGAGCCGCCCGACATGTTCGTCCGGCATATCTCGCCCAAATATAAGGGGCAGGAGCCGCAGGTCGTGACGACCGAGCACGGTCAGGCGTGGGTCATCGAAGGCAAGAAAAATTCCGGTCTCGGGCTGAATGCCGTTGTGGGACGTCCCAAGGAAGAATATGGGATGGAGCCGATGTCATTCGACCATCTGCGTGCTGGCACATATGACATTCATGCGCGAATCGACGACATGGACGTCAATGGCGTTCTGGGGTCGATCAATTTTCCGCAATTCCCGGGTTTTGCCGGCGTTCGCTTTCTGAAGCAGAACGACAAGGGCCTCGCGCTTGCGACGATCCAGGCCTATAATGACTGGCACGTTCAGGACTGGTGCGGGCCCTATCCCGGCCGCATGATCCCGCTGGCCCTGCTGCCGCTCTGGGATATCGACCTGACGATGGCCGAGATGAAGCGAATGATCGCGCTGGGCGTGCATTCGTGCAGCTTTCCGGACAATCCCGCGATGATCGGCCTTCCGAGCTTGCACGATGAGCAATGGCGGCCGTTCTGGGAGCTGTGCAATGACAATAAGGTCGTTCTCTCGGCACATATCGGTACGGGTTCGCACGCCGCCCACGCTTCGGACCTTTCGCCGATCAGTTCGTGGATCACCTCGATGCCGATCTCGATCGCCAATAGCGCGGCCGATTGGCTCTTTGCCTCCTTCTGGAAAGACTTTCCCGATCTCAAGATTGCGCTGTCGGAGGGTAGCATCGGCTGGGTCCCCTATTTCCTTGAGCGTGCCGAAACCACAGTTCGCCAGCACAGTGCCTGGACGAATCTCAATCTCGGCGGAATGACCCCCACCGAGATTTTCCGACGGCACTTCCTGACGTGCTTCATCGAGGATAATTTCGGGCTGCTGAACAGGCACTCGATCGGGATCGATAATATCGCGTGGGAATGCGACTATCCGCATTCGGACTGCGTCTGGCCGCTCTCACCCGAAGAGGTCTGGCGCGGCGTGAAGGATCTGCCCAAGGAGGAAGTCGACAAGATCACACATGGCAATGCCATGCGCTTTTACAGCTACGATCCCTTTCCGTTGCTCGGCCGCGAAAACTGCACGGTCGGGGCGCTCCGGGCCCAGGCGGCTGCGAAGGGCGTTGATACGGCCGAGCAGGCTTCGCTCGGCGGGCTCGCGCCCAAATGGGAACCCGGCAAGCCGATAACTTCGGGCGATGTGCAAAAAATGTTGTCGACCGTCTGACTCCGCGGCGGTCGCCGGCTGCCGCGATCGGGGAAGGGCAAACTGGCCCGAACGGCTCTCCTCCATCCCGATCGCGGCAATTTATGTGAAACACCATCGCAAAACTCGCGCCCTGGCCATGTCGTCGGGCGCCGGGTGTCGCTAGACATCGGCGACCCCATTGCAAGCCCTGAGGATAGTAGAGAGCATGACCGACGCCAACGCGATCAAGGCCCGCCAGCAGACGGTAACAGGTGTTCTGGCCAACGCCGTCAAGGAAGCACCCGACAGCATCTTCCTCGACTTCAGCGGGACGCAATATAGCTATGCTGCGATCGACGAAGCTTCGACGCGCCTCGCCAACGGCTTGCTGGCGCTCGGCGTCAAGCAGGGCGACCGTGTCGGCACGCTTCTCGACACGAGTGTCGAGGCGGTCCTCGTCTGGTTCGCGGCGAACAAGATCGGCGCCATCTACGTCCCGGTCAATGCCGCCTACAAGGGCGAATATCTGCGCCACCAGTTCGCCGATGCGGGCGTCGAGATCGTGTTCGTCGAGCCGGACTATGCCGGCCGCCTTGCGCTCATCAAAGACGAGTTGCCGCTGGTCCATACAGTGGTCCAGCGCGGCGACGCGCCGCTCGTTGCCGAGGGGCTGAACCTCAAGCGGTTTGACGATATCCTCGGCAATACCGATCCCATCGCCGATCCGAACAAATATTCAGATATCTCGATGCTGATCTACACAGGGGGCACGACGGGCCCGTCGAAGGGCTGTATCGTCAGCCACAATTATGTATGCAACCTGTCGCGCAATTCCGTCATCAACGGTAAGCGCACCAAGGATGACATCAGCTGGTCCCCGCTACCGCTCTTCCACCTCAACGCGCTCGCCGCGACAGTGCTCGCCTCGGCGATGACGCTCAGCCGCGGTGTCCTTTATCCACGTTTCTCCGTCACCAATTTCTGGCCCGAGATCGAACGCAGCGGCGCAACGCTCGCCAATTTGCTGGGCTCGATGCTCGCCTTCGTCGCCGATGCGCCCGATAATGATGCACAGAAGCGTTGCTTCGGGCAGTTGCGCGCCATCCGTGGGTCACCTTTTCCGCCTGAAGTGCGCGAAAAATGGCGCACGCGGTTCGGCGTGAAGGTGACGGGAAGCAATGTCTATGGTCTGACCGAAGCCAGTCCGGTGACCAGCCTCCACGACGATGATTTCGCGAAGCCAGGCTCGTCGGGCAAAGTCGATCCGAGTTTCGAGATGCGCATCGTCGACGACGACGATAATGACGTACCGGTCGGCACTGCCGGCGAGGTCGTCATCCGCCCGCGCTATCCGCACGTCATGTTCGAAGGCTATTGGGGACGGCCCGAAGAAACGTTGCGGATCATGAAGAATCTGTGGCTTCACAGCGGCGATATCGGCAAATTGGACGAGGACGGATATTTCTATTTTGTGGACCGCAAAAAGGATTATCTGCGCCGGCGCGGCGAGAATATCTCGAGCTTCGAACTCGAACGCGCCTTTCGCGGTCACCCCGATATCGTCGATGTCGCGATCCATTCGGTCTTTTCGGAGAGCGCCGAGGATGATGTGAAAGCGACGATCGTGCTGCAGGGCGAGAGCAAGGTCAGCGAAGAAGAGATGTGCGGCTGGTGCGCTGACCGCGTCCCCTATTTCGCAGTACCGCGCTATATCGAGTTTCGCGACGAACTGCCGCGCAACCCGGTCGGCCGTGTGCTCAAATATCAGCTCCGCGACGAAGGTCGGACCCCGGCGACGTGGGATCGTGAAGAGGCTGGCTTCGAACTCGCCAAACGTTGAGGTCGATGTCGCGGCAGGCAGGAGATATGCGTTGAAGGCCAAAGCAGCCGTACTTGTCGGCGACAACGACATCGAAATTCGCGAACTCGACGTGCCCGGCGACCCGCCGCCGGGCGGTGCGCTGCTCGCGGTCGAAGGCTGCGGGATGTGCGGTAGCGACATCAAGCAATATCATGGCGGGACGGCGCGCGCGGGCATCATGTCCTATCCGGTCATTCCGGGACATGAGACGGTGGGCCGCATCGCGAAGATTGACGCCGAAGGCGCGCGCCGCTGGGGATTGAAGGAAGGCGACCGGGTCGCGGTTCACGGTATCGCGCCGTGCGGGACGTGCGTTGGCTGCATGTCCGATTCAAAATGCGTCGACAGCTTCTATTACGGCTTTCGCTCGCTTCATGAGCGCAGCGGCCTGTGGGGCGGTTTCGCGCAATATATGGAGATCGTGCCGCGCACGAAATTATACCCGGTGTCAGACCGGCTATCGATCGAGGACGCGCTGCTCTTCAACCCGCTGGCGGCCGGCTATGACTGGTTGCTCGCGCATGGCGAGCTCCGGGTGGGGGAGACGGTGCTGATTCTTGGCGGCGGGCAGCGCGGGCTAGCTTGCGTTGTCGCCGCAGTCGAGGCGGGCGCCTCGCAAATCATCGTCACGGGTTTGCGATCGGATGCCTTCAAGCTCGATATCGCGCTCCAGCTGGGCGCGACCACAACTCTTATCGTCGAGGATGAAGACGTACCGGCACGGGTTGCAGAGCTTACCAACGGCAGCGGCGTCGATCTCGTCTGCGACACGACGCCCTATGTTTTCGAACCGGTACATGACGCGATCAAAGCGGTACGCAACAAGGGCCGGATCGTCCTGAGCGGACTCAAAGATTCGCGCTTGATGGATGGATTTCCCCTCGACGCGCTGATGATGAAGCAGATCAAGATGATCGGCGTTCTCGCGTCGGCGCATTGGGCCACCCAGCAAGCGATCCGCGTCGTCGAAAGCGGGCGCCTGCCGCTGGGGCTGATGCACACGCACAGCCTTCCGATCGAAGACCTGGAGCGCGGGATCAAGACGCTGGCGGGTGAAATCCCTGGCGAGCAGGCCTTGCATATCAGCATCCTCGCCCGATCCTGAATACGCGTTCCGCCATCCGGCGTCGCGAGTTCCTCCTCGGCGATAGCGCGGAGGTTAGTCCGCCATTGGCGCCAGCAATCGGTCGGTAACCGCTTCAGCAAATATCGTCGTTGGCGCGGACTTCCGATCGCCGGGAAACAAGGGCATTTGGGCCGTTCCCGCGCGACGGCGAACCTCGGCCATCACCGCTGCGCGGTCCTCGCATTCCATCTCGTAGATGGTAAGGAACTTTGTCGGAGCCTCGGGAAGCTTTGGGTCTGGCGCCAGTCTGTACCGCTGCGCGGCCGTGAAGCCCGGAACTGCGAGGACGTCGGGCATATGCCGGCCGAGATACCATGCCTCGAATGCCTCCTCCTCCTCCGGCGAAGGGGCTTCGGTAATGATCATGAAGACATGTTTTGTCATTCCATCTTCCTTATTTCTTCGATCCGCGGGATGCATTCGGTCGGGCGGTCGCTGCGGCGGCGAGGAGCGCCCAGGACGCGGGTGCCTGAAGACGGGCGCCTGCTTGCTCGACGCACCTGTCGATAGGCTGTGCCATGCTAAGTGAAAGGAGATCGCAATCAATGCCGCGTTGCGTCTGGTGAAAGAGGGATCAATGCGGTCTCTGCATCGGCGCTGAACGAAGCGCATTAATCGGACCGGATCGGTGTTTGTGATTGTGACGGCCATTCAATATATGACGCTGGCGCCGGGAGCAGTCCCGGCGATTGGGAAGCAGCGGCGAATTACAAGGCGCGTATCCCGCTAAGTACAGACCGCCGACGGCAAGCTTTTGACTGCAACCCGGAACACAATATAATCTGGGAGGAGAGGACCATGAAAACATCCAAATTGCTGCTGCTTGCGGCGTCTGCTACGGCGCTGTCGGTTGCGACGCCCGCTTTCGCGTTCCAGGAGGATGGTCAGGAACCGGCGGCGCAGGATGCGGCAGCGGCTGATCAGCGGCAGACGGGGGGCGTTGAGGATATCGTCGTCACCGCGCGGCGCGTGTCGGAAAGCGTACAGAAGGTGCCGCTTGCGATCACCGTCGTAGGCACCGAGCAACTGACCGATTCGTCGGTGCGCGGAATCAAGGACCTTCAGGGTCTCGCTCCCGCGATGTCAATCACGACCGGGAATGGCGGTCCCAGCACCGCGAACATCGCGATACGCGGGCAGACACAGGCGGATTCGCTCCTCGTGACCGATCCGTCGGTTGCCGTCTACCTCAACGAAATCAACCTGCCGCGCCAGATCGGACTGCGCTCCGCGTTTCTCGATGTCGACCAGATACAGGTCCTGAAAGGGCCGCAGGGCACGCTGTTCGGTAAGAATACCACTGGCGGCGCGCTCCTGCTGCGTACCAAGCGACCGGATCTGTCGGAGGCCGGCGGCTATTTCCAGGGCACAGTGGGCAATCTCGGCACGCTGCAACTGACCGGCGCCGTGGGCGCCCCGGTCATCGATGGCGTTCTTGGCGTCCGCTTCGCCGGCCAGATTGCAACCAAGGACGGCTATGGACGCAACGCGATCGGCCAGAAGCTCGGCGACCAATATGATCGCGCAGCCCGTGTGTCGGTTCTTGCCGAGCCGACCGAAAACCTCAGCGTCTTTCTGACCGCTGACTATAGCAAGCTGACGTCCAACGGGTCGGTTTCGCGCGTGTCGAAGCTCAATCCGCTGGCCTTCAGCCCGACCGGGGCACCGCTGAACGGACTCGCCTCGGCGCTCAATCAGGCCGTTGCGCAGCTCGGTCTGACGCGCACCGTTCCGAACTACACAACGGCCTATAATCTTCTCAAGTCCGACATGTTTCCAGCCGGGAGCCGTTTCGACACCAACGGCGTCGAGCGAGTGTTCGCCTATCTCGAAATTTACGGCTTCTCGGGTGACGTCAGCCTCGATCTCGGCGATGTCACGCTGCGGTCGATCACTGGCTATCGGAACACGGCGCGCAACGATCAGCAGGATTATGATCAGTCGCGGTTCGAAATCGTACGTCCGCGCAACTTCGTCTATTCCGACCAGTTCACCCAGGAGGTACAGCTTCTCGCCAGCATCGGCGATCTCGAGCTTATCGCCGGCGGCTTTTACAGTCACGAGCATGGATGGGAGGGCAGCCAGACGAAGCAGCTTGGCCTGATCAGCGCGACAAGCCCCAGTTTCGCCAACTATTATATCACCAACGAAAGCTATGCCGGCTTTGTGCAGGCCAGTTACGCGCTGACCGACACGTTGAAAGTCACCGGCGGCTTCCGTTACACGAAGGTCACTCAGGATGCCGATATCCGTAGTGAAAACGCGCTCGGATGTGTGGTCCCGATCATTGTCCGGCCCGATCCGGCGGTCTGTTCGGCGCCGTTCCATCTCAGCGCGAAGAAGCCATCGTATCTCGTCAGCCTCGATTGGCAGGCGACGCCCGACATTCTTCTCTATGCCAAGACGTCGAGCAGCTTTCGTGGTGGCGGTTTCAATGTGCGCGGCGGCAGCAGCGGCGGTGCCAATCCCTATCTTCCCTTCGACCCGGAAACCGCGACTGACTATGAAATTGGCTTCAAGGGTGATCTGTTCGACCGCAAGGTGCGGTTGAATCTGGCGGGCTATTACACCGACTACAGCGACATCCAGAAGAGCAGTCTGATCGTCGTCAACAATACGATCGTTACCGTCATCAACAATGCCGCCAAAGGCAAGATCTATGGCGGCGAAGCGGAGCTGACGTGGCAGCCAGTCCCCGAACTCACCTTCAATGCGAGCGGGGCATGGACGCATACGGCTTACACGCGTTTCGTCGAAGCCAACGGCAACGACCGCAGCAATGAGCCATTCTCGGTCCCGGAGTGGCAGTATACGGTCAGCGGCAAGTATAGCGCGCCCGTCGGCAATGGCGATCTCAGCGTCTATGCGGCCTGGCGCTGGCAGGACGATGTCTTCTTTCGTGGTCAGGCGATCGACCAGGCATCGACCAGCCAGAAGGCTTACGGCCTTCTCGAGGGCCGCATCGCCTATTCGCTTAACAGCGAACCCAATGTCGAGATTGCATTGTGGGGCAAGAACCTGCTCGACAAAACCTATCGGACCAACGCGCTCGATTTCGATGCCAGCCTTGGATACAACCTCGCCTTTCTCGGCGAACCGCGGACTGTCGGGGTTGAAGTGCGGATCGCGTTCGGCGGCAAATAAAAGTTAAGCCAGGGGGCTTGAATGGGGGTGGCTGGCATTGGCAGCCACCCCTTTTTTCCGTTCCATCATACCGCTTCCGGGGAATCTTGATGTACGAATTGTCTGATCGGGTCCGCCGGCTGAAATCCGAACTAGAGGATTTTATGGCCGCCCACATCTATCCAGGCGAGGCCGAATTTTACCGGCAGGCCGAAATACTCGGCCCCTGGGCGGTGTTCCCGATTATCGAGGAACTGAAGGTCGAGGCGCGGCGCCAGGGCCTGTGGAATCTCTGGCACGCCGCGGACGAAAGCGGCGCCCCGCTCAGCAATCTCGAATACGCGTCGCTGTGCGAAATCATGGGACGGTCGCTCATGGCCCCGGAGGTTTTCAACTGCTCCGCGCCCGATACGGGAAACATGGAAACGATCCTCCGCTATGGGACCGATGCTCAGAAGGAGCGGTGGCTGAAGCCTTTGATGGCCGGAGATATCCGGTCTTCCTTCGCGATGACCGAGCCTGCGGTTGCGTCGTCGGACGCCACCAACATCGCCAGTTCGATCGTCCGTGACGGCGACGACTATGTGATCAACGGGCGCAAATGGTACACGACGGGAGCTACCGATCCGCGCTGCGAGATCATCATCTTCATGGGCAAGACCGATCCGGACGGAGCCGACCGGCACCGTCAGCAATCGATGATCCTCGTTCCGAAATCGACACCCGGCGTGCAGGTTATCCGTCCCTTGCCGGTCTTCGGTTTCTACGGCGTACCGGATCGCGCGGCCGAAGTGCTCTTCGACAATGTCCGCGTCCCGGCGGACAATATCCTGCTCGGCGAAGGGCGCGGGTTTGAAATCGCGCAGGGCCGGCTCGGCCCCGGCCGAATCCATCATTGCATGCGCCTGATCGGAATGTGCGAACGGATATTGGAACGCATGTGCCGCCGCGCGGACTTCCGGACGCCATTCGGCATGCCGTTGGCGCAGCACGGCGTGACGCTCGAAAGAATCGCCGACGCGCGCATCCTGATCGAGCAGACCCGGCTTCTGACGTTGCGTGCGGCCCATCTGATGGACACGGTGGGCAACAAGGAAGCGAAAGCCGAAATCGCGATGATCAAGGTTGCGGCGCCCAACGCCGCCTGCACGATCGTCGACTGGGCCATCCAGATGTTCGGCGGCGGGGGAACCAACAACGACCATTTTCTGACCGCAGCCTTCGCCAATGCCCGCTTGCTGCGGCTGGCGGACGGACCCGACGAGGTCCATCGCAACCAGATTGCCCGCCTTGAAATCAAGCGGCAGGTTCAGCAGGATCCCGCACGAACCGGCGGTGTGGCAGAGGTCTTGCCTCTCGACGAGGTCCAGAAGCGGTTCGCGCATCTCCGGCCCTCGTCCGAGACCTATCTCTGGAAATAAACGCGAGGCGAAGTGCCGGGCGATTTTGGACAGAAGCGGTAGCGCGGCTCCGAAAGCGATGATCATTATTGCCCTGTCGATTTGGAGGCGACGCCGGTCCACCGGGATAACGCGCGTCAACCGGGATGGTTTTCCGGGGCGGTTTGCCCGTCCACGTATCGAACCTGATCGGATGGATCGCTACCGAACCAATCCTCGGTACCGCTTGCCCCCTCCGGTCTTCCCAAGGGACGACCACCGGCGGCTGATCGGCAACGCGATCGGTCAGGGATCCCGTGTCTGTTTTTATATTATTGATACCCAAAACCCGACAATCCGCTTCCGGGTCCGCCTGATGCTCAACCGCCAGCGCACTCAGCTGTCGAACGCGACGCGGGCCCATATGTCGGAGTTCGGGATCGTGGCGCCGGTGGGGCGCATTGGGCTCGAGCGCCTGCTGGCGATAGTCGCCGACAAAGATGACGAGAGGATTCCACCCGATGCCCGGCTCTGCCTGGAGATGCTCGGGGTGCAGCTCGCCATCGTGAAGGAACAGATCCTCGAGAACGACCGGCGCATCCGTGCGAGTGCGCGCGACACAGAAGTCGGGCGGCGGTTGATGGAGATTCCCGGCATCGGTCCGCTGCTTGCCAGCGCCTTTGTTGCCAGCGTCGCCGATCCGCGTCTGTTCAAGACAGGCCGCGACCTCGCCGCGTGGATAGGCTTGGTCCCGCGGCAGAACTCCAGCGGAGGGAAGGAGCGGCTCTGCGGCATATCGCGTGCGGGCAACCAGTATCTGCGTCAGATGCTCGTCGTCGGTTCGATGGCCGTCATCCGCCATGCCGAGCGGCACGGCACCAAACGGCCGTGGCTCATCGAACTGATGAAGCGTCGAGCGAAGAAAGTTGCAGCTGTGGCGCTAGCTAACAAAACCGCCCGCATGGTCTGGGCGCTGATGACGAGCGGAGAGCACTACCGCGAACCGCAGGTCGCGCACGCATAGGAGATCAGGCGCCGATCATGGCGTCGCCGAGGTTGGGAAGGGCAGACAGGAGCTGATGCACAAAGCCGGTTGAAACCGCCGGATCAGGAAAACCCATTTTGGCCGGTGCACCTCGAGTGCGTCCAATTGGTCGGGACCCGATCCGCGCGAAAGGCATCATGGCCAGCGGCGCATGACAAGGCCGCATTACAGGCCGGACACATGGCTGCACCAACCAGCAAACTGCATCGTTCTAGAAACCGCTTGCCAACGGAGGGCCGTCCACACACGGCCAAAAACGTTGATGAGAAAAACGAGCGCGGCCTCAAATGGGCGCACACTGGCGGCAAGCTGCCGCCAGAGGTCGCGCGTTTGCACGGTTGGTCGCGCAGCGCTCTTGGCTCGCTGGTCTTGGCGGGGCGGCGGCTAAGCACAGGCCCGCACGCATGCCGCCCCGCCTGCGGCTTCGCCAAGGGCGCGTCTGTTCTCCGAGGATGACGCCGCGCT
Organism: Sphingomonadales bacterium; assembly: GCA_017309275.1. GTDB lineage: Bacteria > Pseudomonadota > Alphaproteobacteria > Sphingomonadales > Sphingomonadaceae > Sphingopyxis. Next base: position 24,712 of record JAFKLT010000047.1, read on the forward strand.
GACAGCACGGCGGCGTTGTTTGGCGGCCGGCCACGGACAGCGTGTCGTTCGGCGCACGGCTATGGGACCGCTCGGACGCCCCGCAAGCCGGTCCTTCCGACCCAGCTCCTCCACTTCGTTGCGGCCCTTCGGGTGCGCGCCGTCCTATGGCGCGGTCCCGTCGCTTTTTCTCGCCGCCCGCCCCGCCGTCCGGGGCCGGGTGTGGTTGAAGAGAAGGAGGAAAGTCATGAAGCTCGATTTCATCGATCTGGGCAATCTGTCCATCGCCGCCGCCAACATGCGCGGGAAGGGGAAAGACCCCGACGTCGCGGACCTTATGCCGAGCATTCGCGCGCGCGGGGTGCTGGTTCCGCTGCTCGTTCGTCCCAATTGTGCCGAAGGCCATTACGAGATCGTCGCGGGGCGTCGGCGCTTCACCGCCGTCGGCGCTGTCGCGCGCGAGGGTGGGGCGGTTCGGCCCATCCCTTGCGCCATTCTCGACGAAGGCGACGATGCCGATGCGCTCGAAGCGTCGATGCTCGAAAATCTCGCGCGGGTGCAGCCCGATGAGGTCAGCCAGTGGGAAGCGTTCGTCGCGCTGGTGAAGGCGGGGCGCACGGTCGAGGAGGTTGCCGACAGTTTCGGTTTCGAGCCGCGCGCGGTGAAGCGCATCCTGGCGCTCGGCAATCTGCTGCCGCGCATCCGCACCATCTATCGTAGTGGCCAGATCGATGCGGGCACGGTTCGGCATCTCACGCTGGCATCAAAGAGCCAGCAGAAGGCGTGGCTCGCGCTGTTCGACGATGAGGGCGCCTATTGCCCGACCGGCCATCAGCTCAAAGCGTGGCTGTTCGGCGGCACGGCTATCGCTGTGAAACACGCGCTGTTCGATATCGCGGAGGCCAAGGCGGCGGTCGTGTCCGACCTCTTCGGCGAGGACAGTTTCTTCGCCGATGCCGATGCTTTCTGGTCCGCGCAGATGGCGGCCATCGAAGCGCGCAAGGCCGAGTATCTGGACGCCGGATGGTCCGATGTCGTCGTCATGGCGCGCGGCGACTGGTTCCGGTCGTGGGATCATGCCCATGCGGGCAAGCGCAAGGGCGGGCGTATCTATGTCGAGGTCCGCGAGAGCGGCGAGGTCACCTTCCACGAAGGCTTCGTCACGTCGAAGGAGGCGAAGCGGCTTTCGGGCGGCAGCGGGGATGGAGAGGGCGATGCGGTGATCGCGAAGCCGGTTCGTCCCGAGGTGTCGGGTCCGCTCAATGCCTATATCGACCTCCATCGCCATGCGGCGGTGCGCGCCGATCTGGCGGGCCATGGCGGGGTCGCGCTGCGCGCGATGCTCGCGCATGTCATCGCGGGTGCCGACCTATGGCGGGTCGATATCGAGGGCCAGCGCGCGCCGAAGGAAGAAATTGCCGAGAGCGTCGAGAGCTGTTCGGCGGAAGCGGCATTCGACCTCAAACGGCGCGCGGTGCTCGACGTGCTCGGCTTCGAACCCGAGACACCCACCGTCACGGGAAGGCCGCTCCATCGTCCCCCTTTTGCCCCGCTGTTCGCGCGGCTGCTCGAATTGCCCGATCCGGTCGTGATGGAGATTGTCGCGATCGTCATGGGCGAGACGCTGCAGGCGGGAAGCGAGGCGGTGGAGATGATCGGCCTCCATCTCGGCACCGACATGCGCCAGCACTGGTCGGCGGACGCGGCCTTCTTCGACCAGCTTCGCGACCGCGAAGTCCTGCTCGCCATCACCGGCGAGGTCGCGGGGCCGGAGGTCGCGGCAGCGAACGCCGGTGAGAAGGGGAAGGCGCTGAAAGCGATCATCGCCGATTGCCTCGAAGGCGCGAATGGTCGGGCCAAGGCCGAGCCGTGGGTGCCGCAATGGATGGCGTTTCCGCCGTCGGCCTATACGGATCGCGGCGGGGTCGGCAGCGTCAAATCGGCGCGGCGGGTTGCGCACGAACTTGCGGTTCCCGCTGCGGCTGAACCCGGGGGCGAGGACGAGCAGCCCTTGGCAGCATGACCGGAGGACGGGCGGCTTCGGTCGCCCGCCTTTTTCGCGCGCGGAAAGTGACGCGCCGACCCTGCGGGCCGGCGCGGCTCTGTTCATTTGGGCGCGCCGTCGCCGCAAGCGGCTCCGGCGCGCGGATGGGAGAGAGGAAAAGAGAAGAGGAAATAAAAAGGCGACGCGAAGAGCCCTTCGCGCCGCCCGACGATGGTTGTGGTCATCGCCCCCTGCTACCGATGCGGGCGTGGGTCGCATTACCCGCGCGGCGGCAGAATCAACTGGGTCCTGCATATGCTTCGCGGATGTTGCAGAACAGCGAAAAGTGACTTCGACGCTACGGAAAGCTTGCGATACTCATCCATGATAAAATTCTGTGCCGTCCCATGCATCGGATTGGGACCACAGGTCGGCGATATCTCAACGCTATGCGGGCGGTTGATGCCGACGGCAGGATCGGATCGACGATATCGGCGGATCCCGACCAATTCCTGGTTCCGCTCGCGGATTGCTATCTCTCGGCTCCAGACCGGGCATCCACAGCACCATCCCCGGCGACGGGCATCTGACCTGGACCGGCGCGGCGCCCCGCGCAACGGGCGGCGGGCGATTATGTCCCCGCGCGCTTTGCGCGCTCCTCGCGGCCGCTTGGCTCCAAATAATCGCCCGCCGCCCGTCCTCCGCTTGCGCTGCGGCCCTTCGGGTGCGCGGGGCGCCTCATGCGCCGGTCTCTGGTCTGCCCATGCCGCAGGGATGGTCTCGCGGCAGCAATCAGGAGACGAACAATGGCAGCAATCGGCTTTGTGAACGGCACCATCGAAAAAGGCTTCGTGGGCCAGCTCAAGACACTCTCGATCCGCGCAGCGGTCGAAATCCGGACCAACCGCTCGAAAAGCGGCGACGTCCAGCCCGACTACCGGGTCTATTCCGAAGGCGTCGAGATCGGTGCCGGCTGGATCCGTACCGGACAGCAATCGGGCGAGCCCTATGTGTCGCTGAGCCTCGCCGCTCCCGAGTTCGGACCGCGCCGGCTCTATGCGAACCTCGGCCGCGCGGCCGGGCAGGATGGCGAAGACGGTTACGCCCTCATCTGGAACCCCGCCGACTGAGGCAGGCTTTCGCCCCGCGCCGCAGATGCGGCGCGGGGCTCTCGGGATCATCAAACGGTATCCAGATGCGGTTCGGCCTGACTATCTCGTTTGTCTAAATGACCGGGAGAAAATCAAGATGCTGCGCCGTAATCGGAATCGGTTCGATTGCTTTTGAAGGAAAAAATTCTCGGGGCCTAATTGGGGGCACCGGTGCCACATGTAGCGAATTAACAAATTGTAATTAGGTCGTAAAACTTGAGTTGTTCGATTCCGGCTCGGCCTCCAACTGGTTTCTCCAAATCATCACCACATGGCGAACGCGCAGGACGCGCGCTTGCGGCTTCGGCATAAGCTCGCACGGCATGCGCCTCGCCGTTCCGGGTCATGTTCGTCGTTTTTCCCTAAACTTATTTCCGCCTCGCCGGATGGAGCCTCAGAAGGGGACGGGCGCTACCGGATTGCTGTCTGGATTTGGTGCGTTCCGTCCTTCCGGAGCTAAGTTCGGGGTGGATCGATGGTATCGATATTTGTTGGATCGGGATCGGGTTTTGCGCGTGGTTCGGGTGCGACGCTTGGGGCGTCGGGGATCCTGGGCTCTGGTGTTCAGGGTCGCAGCGGCGAGACGGTGTCGGTCAATGCGGCGACGGGCAATCTGCTGATCGCGCAGCAGGACGAGTTCCTGGTGGGGCGCGGCCCTGACGTGGTGATCGGCCGCACCTACAACAGCTTGGCCGAGGCGAGCGACGGCGACAATGGCGACCAGTGGCAGTTCTCCTCGACCCGGCGCGTCTTCGGGTTGACGGGAACGCTGAACAGCGCGGGCAGCACGGTGCGTCGCCAGGGCGGCGACGGGTCGGTGATCACGTACAGCTGGGACGCGGGCCAGTCGGCCTATATCGCGACCGATGGCGACGGGGCGCACGACCGGCTGGTGAAGTCGGGCGCGACCTGGGTGTGGACCGACGGATCGAGCCGGATCACCGAGACCTATGAGGTGTCGGTCGGCGACGCGTCGGTGTTCCGCCTCGCGGCGCTCGCCGATACCGACGGCAACGAGATCGGCTATCGCTACGCCGCAGGCACCGACAAGCTCGACACCGTCACCACGGCGAACCACAACAACGCGAACCCGGCGACCGGCACGCCTGAGGTCAGCTATATCGTGTACAGCTGGTCGGGAAACAACATCACCCAGATCCAGACTGGCTACACCGACTATGGCGATCCCTCGACCGAGGCCGACAATGTCAACAGGCTGCTGACGCGCACGCGCTACGCTGTCATCGCCGCGCTGCGCCGGCAGATCGCAAAGCCGTTCGAGGCCGAAGCCGAAGCCGTGAACTGCCATCACAATTATGTGACGCGCGAGAATCACTTTGGCGAGAATGTGCTCGTCACCCGCAAGGGTGCGGTGCGCGCGGCGAAGGGGACGATGGGGATCATCCCGGGTTCGATGGGCGCGAAATCGTTCATCGTGCGCGGGCTCGGAAACCCGGAGTCGTTCGATAGCTGCAGCCATGGCGCGGGCCGCGTCATGAGCCGCACCGCGGCGAAAAAGCTCGTCACCCTCGACGAGCATATCGCCGACACCGCGGGCGTCGAATGCCGCAAGGACGAGGGCGTCATCGACGAAACGCCCAAGGCCTACAAGCCGATCGAGGCCGTGATGGCGGCGCAGGCCGACCTGGTCGAGATCGTCCATACGCTGAAGCAGGTGGTGTGCGTGAAGGGGTGACCCTTCACGCCGCCATCGGAGGGGGGAGCCATGCGCGACTGGGCCGCCGAATGGCGACAGGAAGGCCAGATTTCGGTCTGGCGCTATCCGAAGCAAAGCAAGCATGCGGGCGAATGGCATTTTACAGGTGACCCTGCAGGGTGCCGCTCGATCCGTAACCTCATCGACCGGATGGGCGGCGGAAGCGCGTGTCACAGGACGCTGAAACTCACGCAGGTGACGGCGGCGATATCTGCCGTTCCGAACTTCGGCGAACCCAAGGCGGATTGCTTCTCGTCGATGCGGATCGTCTTCGACCCCACTGTCCGAGATTTGATGATGGATGAGGATGGTGACCGGCTCATCTTGACCTTTGGGGATAAGCGGCTTCGCGCTTTGCGAGCCGCCTTTGCCGAAGTTGAGTTCGGGAACGGCGATTTCGGCATAGCGACGTCGGACGATCGCAAGGCAAAGGGCTGGTGGTTCTGGTGGATGCCTTGATCCGCCGAGTGTTATGAGCAGTAGTTGGAAGAGATGAGCATTGAACCCGCCATCCGGCAGCAAATCGAAACCCGCCTCGCCGCAGTCGAGGCGGAGGAGGGCGTGCGCCTGCTGCTCGCGATCGAATCCGGGTCGCGGGCGTGGGGCTTTCCTTCGCCCGACAGCGATTATGACGTGCGCTTCATCTATGTCCGGCCGCGCCGCGACTATCTGGCGCTCAGTCCTGCGCGCGACGTGATCGAGCGGCCGATCGTCGACGAGATCGACCTCAACGGCTGGGATATCCGCAAGGCGCTGGGGCTGATGCTCCGCAATAATTCGGTGCTGTCCGAATGGATCGAATCGCCGATCCGGTATCGCGACCCGCATCCGGTCGTCGCGCGGATCGCGGCGCTGGAGGATCGCTATTTCGATCCGAACAGCTATGCGCTCCATTATGCGAACCTCGGCCGGACGGCGACGACGCGCTGGCTGGCCCAGGACAAGGAGGTGGCGGTCAAACGCTATTTCTATGCGCTGCGCCCGGCGCTTGCGATCCGCGTGCTGCGGCGCGATCCGTCGCGGCGACCGCCGATGCAATTGCAGCAGTTGATGGCGCTGGCCGATCTGCCGCGATCGCTCTGCGACGAGATCGAGCGGCTGGTCGCGTTGAAGGCCGAGACCCGCGAAGCGGGACTGATCGCGCGCGTGCCCGAGCTTGAGGCCCTGATTGCCGACGAACTTGCGCGGGCCGGTGACGTGCCGTCCCGCCCGCCGAGCGAGGCCTTTGCGGCGGAAGCCGAAGACCTGTTTCTGGAACTGGTAGAAGACAAATGATCATCATCGACGGATCGGAAGGCGAAGGCGGCGGACAGGTGCTGCGCTATGCATGCGCGCTCTCGCTGCTCACCGGCGAGCCTTTCACGATCGAGAATATTCGCGGCGGACGTGAGAAGCCGGGGTTGATGCGCCAGCATGTGACGGCGATCGAGGCCGCGTGCGTGATCGGCGCGGCCGAATGCAGCGGACTGGCCGTCGGGTCGAGCAGCATCGTCTTTCGTCCCGGGCGCGTGACGCCCGGCGACTATCATTTCGCGGTCGGTACCGCGGGGAGCACCGGGCTGGTCCTGCAGACCATATTGGTGCCGCTGATGCTGGCCGTCGCGCCGTCGCGCATCGTCATCGAAGGCGGAACGCATGCGATGGCCGCGCCGCCGTTCGAGTTCATCGAACGGACGCTGCTGCCGGTCATCAACCGCATGGGGCCGACGGTCTCGACGCGCCTGGTGCGCCACGGCTTTTTCCCGCGCGGCGGCGGGCGGATCGAGGTCGAAATCGACCCGGCGCCGCTGCGCGCGATCGCCTGTGTCGAGCGCGGCGCGCTCCGCCGCGTCGGCGCGACCGCGATCCTGGCGGGGATTCCGTTCGACGTCGGCGAGCGCGAGCTGAAGATGGCGGCCAAGACGCTGGCCGACTGGCCGCCCGAGGCGTTCGTCACGCGGCAGCTTCCCGCCGAGCAGGGGCCGGGCAACGCCCTGCTGATCGAGGCGGAGTTCGACCATGTGACCGAGGTCATGTCGGCCTTCGGCAAGATCGGCATCCCCGCTGAACGCCTTGCCAAGACGGCGGCGGGCCGCATGGGCGGCTATCTGGCGTGCGAGGCGTTCGCCGGTCCCTATCTGCAGGATCAGTTGCTGCTGCCGTTCGCGATGGCCGGGGGCGGGGTCTTTTCGACCGTGAAGCCCAGCCAGCATACGCTCACCGCGGCGGCGCTGATCGAACGGTTCACCGGCGTTCGCTTTGCGATCGCCCCGCGCGAGGACGGCGTGATCATGGTCGAGACGGCGGCGCGCTAGCCCACGCGCCGCCGCCAAGACCCGTTCCCGCTCTTCGTCCGCTCTGTTATGCTCGCTGTCCCATCAACAGGAGATGACCTATGGCGCATGGCACCGCCCGCATCGGCAAGGACAGATATCGCACCGAGATCAGCGTCGGCGGCCGCGATATCATCGCCGACGAGCCACCCGCGCTCGGCGGGCAGGGCGCGGGCTTCGCGCCTTATGATCTGCTCCTGGCGAGCCTCGGCGCCTGTACCGCGATCACGCTACGTATGTACGCCGACCGCAAGGGCTGGCCGCTCGAATCGGTCGAGGTGGGGCTGCGTCTTCATGGCGCCGAGGAACGCCGCATCGACCGCACGCTGACGATCGAGGGGCTCGACGACGAGCAAAAGGCGCGCATGGCCGACATCGCCGAGCGCACGCCGGTGACGCTGACGCTGAAGCACGGTCTGCCGATCGACACGCGTCTGGCGTGATGGTTTCGGGAGCGACGCCGGCCGCCGCGCACGGAAAGCTGCACTGAAAACCAGGCCGCGCGTCGCTCGCGAAGCCGGCGCAAAGCGTGCGTCACCGACGCATCGTTTACGCGGCCTTTACCACTTCTGATGCATGACATTCGCCGATGTTTGCGACTGGGGACATGTAATGGACAGCTTGCGCGGACTGCTTTCCGGCAGCCACGACCAGGATGACGGAGCGATCGATGCGCCTCCGGCGGTTGGCGTCGATGAACGCCGCATGCAGGTTCGGGCTTATAATTATTGGGCCTCGCTGCTTTCCGACCGCGCTTATCCGTCGGTCGAGGATCTCGATCTCGACGGCGCGGATTTCGGGCCGCATTCGGTGCTACTCGACTTTACGTCGGGCATCGACAATCCGGGCCTGTCCTTCGTCGGCGAAAAGCTGCGCGAGGAATCGCAGATCGATGAAGACGTCCACTACATCAGCCAGATTCCCGGCCGCTCGCTGCTTTCGCGGCTGACGGACCATTATCTTCAGATCATCGCCAATCGCGCGCCGATCGGTTTCGAGGCCGAGTTCGTCAACGATCGCGGCGTCACGATCATGTATCGCGGTATCCTGCTGCCCTTCTCGTCCGACGACGACACCATCGATTTCATCATGGGCGTCATCAACTGGAAGGAAGGCGTCGCCACCGAACAGGCGGAAGAGCTGCAGCTTTCGGTCGAGCAGGCGCTGCGCAGCGCGGCCCCGCTAACCGCGCCGGTTCCGGTCTGGGCCGATGGCCCGGATTCGGAACATCTGGACGATGATTTCTCGGCCGCCGACGATATCGACGCAGCGCCTGGTTTCGCCGCGCTGGACGACGGCGCCGATGACGAGGAAATGCTGCTGACCGAGGCCTTTGCTGCCGAAAACGAGGTCGCGCCCGTCGAACCCGACGCCGAGCTCGCCGACTGGCTCGCGGCCGCACGCGAAACCGCCGAGCGTGCGATCGCCGCCGACAGCCGCAGCCGCAACGCGCTTTATCAGGCGGTCGGAAAGGCTTGGGACTTCGCGCTTGCCGCCGATGCGCAGCCCGATGCGTTCGCCGAACTGCTCGCCGATGCGGGGCTCGCCGCGCAGGAACGCGCGCCGATGACGCCGATCGTCAAGCTCGTCTTCGGCGCTAACTATGACAAGACGCGCCTTGCCGAATATGCCTGCGTGTTGGGTCATGCAAAGGACGAGGGCGTCGCGCGCGGCGAACTGGCGGCCTATCTCGATCGCTATCCCGGCGGCCTCAAGGGGCTGGTCAAAGATGCGCGCGCACGGCGCAAGCCCGAGGGTGAGGTCGCCGACAAGGCCGATGACGCCCTCGACGCGCTGCGCCGGGCACATCCCGCCGTGATTCTGGAGCATGACGCGGGCGAGGCCGAATTCGTCGTTCTCATCGCGCGGACGATGCCGGGCGGCCACATCGGAATCGTGGCCAAGGCTGCGGATGACGGGTCGCTGGTGGCGAAGCTTGCGAAAAAGGCGATCGCGATCGCTCCTGGCGGATAATTACACTCACGTAACAGACGACCCCAAAATTGAAATTATTTTACGTGACGGTTCGCGGGGTGTTGAACCTCGCGCGCCAGAGGCGCATAGGGATCAGAGCGAACGGGCCGGCCGGTCCCCCCGGTAGAGGCCTGCCAACCTTGGTTCGGGATGCAACACCCTTATGCCTTCTAATCTGATCGACACACCGGAAGCCGACCTTGCGCCGGCGGCCCAAGTTCCTGTTAAAATTGCGAAGGCCTATCAGGCCGCACTCCACGGCAGCGCGCTGCCCGGCGAGGGCGACGACCTGAATGCCGAGGCGCTGGCCGCGGCGGGCGAATTCGCCGCGCGTGCCTCGCTCGAACGCGCCGAGGGCAAGCCTTCGCTGCTGCTCGAGCCGATGGCGGTGGACGGCACCGACCGCCGCATGCGGCTGGTCGTCGTCAACGACGACATGCCCTTCCTCGTCGATTCGACGTCACAGATCGTCGGCGCGCAAGGGCTTGCGATCCATCGCATCCTGCACCCCGTCGTTTCGGTGGACCGCGACGCGAAGGGCTCGCTGATCAGCGCCGATGCCGGCAAGGGCGGCGGCAGCCGCGAATCGGTCATCTATATGGAACTCGAACGCGGCGATGCCCGCGCGCGCCGTCGCCTGCTCGACGGGCTGGAAGGCGCGCTGGCCGATGTGCGCGCCGCGGTCGCCGACTGGAAGGCGATGCGCGCCGCGATGCTGGCCGATGCGGCGATGCGCGCCGACGGCGAAGCCGCCGAGCTGCTGCGCTGGTTCGAAGGCGGCGCGATGACGCAGCTTGGCCATGAATGGCGCACGCGCGATGGCGCGGTGCACGACGCGCTGGGCATTTCGGCCAGCAGCACGAGCCAGCTTCTTTCGCCCAACGCGCTCGACGCGGCATTCGACTGGTTCGACAAGGGCGGCCATTCGCCGCTCCTGATCAAGTCGAACCGTCTCTCCGCGGTGCACCGCCGCGTGCTGCTCGATCTCGTCATCGTCCCCGAGCTCAAGGGCAAGAAGGTCGAGCGCCTGTCGATCCATGCCGGGCTCTGGACCAGCGCCGCGCTCTCGACCCCACCTGCAAAGGTGCCGATGCTGCGCGCGCAGCTCGAAGCGTTGATGGCGAAATTCGGGTTCGACCCGACCGGACACGCCGGCAAGGCGCTGGCGCATGCGCTGACCGCGTTGCCGCACGACCTGCTGATCGCGTTCGACACCGCTTCGCTTGAGGAACTGGTGCTGACCTCGATGTCGATCACCGATCGTCCGCGCCCGAAGATCGTGATGGTGCGCAGCGCGCTTGGCCGTCACCTGTTCGCCTTCGTCTGGCTGCCGCGCGACGAAGTGTCGACCGGCCGCCGTCTGGCGGTCGAATCCTTGCTCGTGCGCGAAGCCAAGGCGGGCGTCATCGGCTGGACGATGGTGCTGGAGGATGGCGGCGCCGCGCTGCTCCGCTACACGCTCGATCTGCGCAGCGGCGGCGTCGTGCCCGACACCGATACGCTCAACGCCCAGCTCGAACAGATGGTGCGCGGTTGGCAGCCCGAGGTCGAGGCCGCGCTTGCCAAGCGCGGCGATGCAGGCCGCGCCGCGGCGCTCGCATCGCGCTTTGCGCCGCTGTTCCCCGCCAATTACCGCAACCTCTACAATCCCGAGGAAGCTGCGCGCGACATCCTGCGTCTGCGCGACCTCGATGCCGACCAGCCGCGCAGCGTCCGCCTCGCGCGCAAGAGCCTGGACGGCGACGACCGGCTCCGGCTGAAGGTATACAGCGCTGCGGGCCCGTTGGCGCTGTCCGACGTGGTTCCCGCACTCGAACATTTCGGCTTCGAGGTGCTCGAGGAAATCCCGACCGCGCTCAACGTACGCGCCGGCGAAGGGGAGGGTGAGGCGCCGACCTACATCCATGATTTCTCGCTGCGTCTGCCGGCATCGGTCGATGAAACGGCCCTGTTGCCGCATGTCGAGACGATCGAGGGCGCGATCGCCGCGGTGCTCGACGGCAAGGCGGAGAATGACGCCTTCAACCAGCTTGTGCTGGTTACCCAGACCGATCCGCAGGCGATCGTCTGGCTGCGCGCCTGGTTCCGCTACATGCGTCAGGGCGGGTCGAGCTATGGCATGGACACGGTCGTCTCCGCGCTCCGCAACGCGCCAAAGCTGACCGCCGCGCTCGTCGATCGCTTCCGTGCGCTCCACGATCCGAAGACGAAGGATGGTGCCCGCGCCGACGCGCTGGATGCCGAGATTCTCGGTGGTTTCGCCGATATCAAGTCGATCGACGACGATCGCATCCTGCGTCTGTTCCACGCGGTGATCGGCGCGACGCTGCGCACGAACGCCTTCGCGCCCGCCGCGGCCGAAGCGCTCGCTTTCAAGATCGACAGCGCGCTCGTCCCGGGGCTGCCGAAGCCGCTGCCGTGGCGTGAAGTGTGGGTGTATAGCCCGCGGGTCGAGGGTGTTCACCTGCGCGCCGGCCCGGTCGCGCGTGGCGGCCTCCGCTGGTCGGACCGCCGCGATGACTTCCGCACCGAAATCCTTGGCCTGATGAAGGCGCAGCGCGTGAAGAACGCCGTCATCGTGCCGACCGGTGCGAAGGGCGGCTTCTATCCGAAGGCGTTGCCGAGCCCGGCCGAAGATCGCGATGCCTGGTTCGCCGAAGGCACCGAATGCTATCGCATCTTCATCCGTTCGCTGTTGTCGATCACCGACAATATCGTCGGCGGCAAGGTCGTGCATCCGAAGGGCGTCGTGATCCGCGACGGCGAGGATCCCTATTTCGTCGTCGCCGCCGACAAGGGCACGGCGACCTTCTCCGATGTCGCGAACGGCCTGGCGATGGAGCGCGACTTCTGGCTGGGCGATGCGTTCGCCAGCGGCGGGTCGAAGGGTTATGACCACAAGGCGATGGGCATCACCGCCAAGGGCGCGTGGGTTTCGGTCCAGCGCCACTTCGCCGAAATGGGCGTCGACGTGCAGACCGACACGATCCGCGTCGTCGGTTGCGGCGATATGTCGGGCGACGTGTTCGGCAACGGCATGCTGCTGTCGAAGGCGATCCAGCTCGTCGCGGCATTCGACCACCGCCACATCTTCTTCGACCCCAGCCCCGACCCCGCGAAGAGCTGGAAGGAACGCGAGCGGATATTCAACCTGCCGCGCTCGAGCTGGGAGGATTATGACAAGAAGCTGATCTCGAAGGGCGGCGGCGTTTTCCCGCGCAGTCAAAAGAGCATTCCGCTGACCGAGGAAGTGCAGGCGCTTCTGGGCCTGTCACAGTCCGAGATCGAACCCGGCGCGCTGATCTCCGCGATCCTCAAGGCGCCTGCCGACCTTCTTTGGTTCGGTGGGATCGGCACCTATGTGAAGTCCGCGAGCCAGAATAATGCCGAAGTCGGCGACCCCGCGAACGATGCGCTGCGCGTCGATGCCGAAGACCTGCGCGTCCGCGCGGTGGGCGAAGGCGCGAACCTGGGCGTGACGCAGGCGGCGCGCATTGCCTTCTCGGCAAAGGGTGGCCGGATCAACACCGACTTCATCGACAATAGCGCGGGCGTCGACTGCTCGGATAACGAGGTCAACATCAAGATCGCGCTCAACCGCGAGATGGGTGAGGGCCGCTTGTCGCAGGACAAGCGCGACGCGTTGCTCGTGCGGATGACCGACGATGTCTCGGCGCTGGTGCTCGAGGATAATCGCCTGCAGGCGCTGGCCCTGTCGATCGCCGAAAAGGGTGGCGCGGCGGCTGTGCCCTCGCTCGTGCGGATCATGGAGAATTTCGAGGCATCGGGCCGGCTCGACCGCAAGGTCGAGGGGCTGGCCGCGAACGACGAATTGCTCCGCCGCTCGCAGGAAGGGCGCGGTTTCACGCGGCCTGAACTGGCGGTCCTGCTCTCTACGGCGAAGCTTTCGCTGCAGGATGCGATCGAGGACAGCGAGCTGCCGAACGACCCGGCGCTGGCGAGCGATCTGGCCGCGGCCTTCCCCGCCGAGATGCAGCGCGATTTTGCCGCCGCGATCAACGATCACCAGCTCCGCCGCGAGATCATCGCGACCAAGCTTGCGAATCGGATCATCAACCGCATGGGGGTGGTCCATCCCTTTGAACTGGTCGAGGAAGAAGGCTGCTCGCTCGGCGAGATCGCGGCCGCTTTCGTGGCGGTCGAGCGGCTGCTGGGAATGAAGGAGCTGTGGAGCGCGCTCGACACGGCAAAGATCGACGAGGCCATCCGCCTTTCGCTCTTCAGTCAGGCGGCCTCGGCGATGACGTCGCAGATGGCCGACCTGCTACGCATCACCGCGTCGCTGTCGCACCCGGGACCGGTCGTCGCACGGCTCGAACCCGGTGTCGAACGGCTGACGACCGGCGTCGACGCGCTGCTCAGCGATTCGGTGCGCCGCCAGTGGGACATGCTGTCGCAGCAGTTGCTCGACGCGGGCGCGCCCGAGGCGCTGGCTTCCGCGGTCGTGCGGCTGTTCAAGACCGACGGCGCGATCGGAATCGTCGACCTTGCGGCGCGTCGGGGCGATGACGAGATCGCGGTGACGCATGCGTTCACGCATCTGGGCGAAGCACTCGGGCTCGACTGGGCACAGACGCTTGCCGCGCATATGAGCCCGGCCGATCCGTGGGAGCGCCTGCTGGTCAACAGCCTTGCGCGCGATTTCCAGCAGATGCGCCTGGCGTTCCTGGCCGGGCTGCCGAAGGGCGATCTGGATCAGGCCGTGACCAAGTGGCTCGCCGACAATGGCGCGCGCGTGGCGCAGTTCCGGGCGACGGTCGATCGTGCACGCACGATACCGACCCCGAACGGCGCGATGCTGTCGCATATCGCGGGGCAGGCGCGCGGGCTGCTGGGGCGGTAAATGCCGTATCAGCCGCGCGTCGCGATCCTCGTTCCGGCGCCAGACTATAATGAACGATGGCAGCCCGCCTTCGCGCGCAAGGCGGCTGCGCTGGCGGGCGCCGGGCTGGCGGTCGAACAGCGCATATGGGGTGCCCCCGGCGACCTCGGCGGGTTCGACCTGATCCTGCCGCTCTTCGCCTGGGGATACCAGCGCGACGTGGTCGCTTGGTACGCCTTGCTCGACCGGCTGGAGGCCGAGCGGCTGCCGGTCGTCAATCCCGTGCCGGTCCTGCGCTGGAACAGCGACAAGGCCTATCTCGCGGAGCTGGGCGCTGCGGGCGTCACCGTCGTCCCGACGGTCGAGGTCGCGGCGCTGGACGATGCCGGTCTGGCCAATGCGCGGACCACGCTCCGCACGGCGGAAGTCGTCGTCAAGCCGGCGGTCTCGGGCGGCGCCGACGGCACCCATCGCATCGCCGCCGACGCGCCGATTCCGGCGGATGCGCTGGGTCAGCGGCGCTTGGTCCAGCCGCTGATGCCGGGCATTCTGACCGACGGCGAATATTCGCTCTTCTTCTTCGGCGGGCGATTCAGCCACGCGATCGTCAAGCGCCCCGCCTCGGGCGACTTTCGCGTGCAGGAACAATTCGGCGGGCGCGAGGAGACGTGGGACGCGAGCGCCGAGGCGCAGGCCCTTGCCGCCGCGGCGTTAGCGGCGACCCCTGCCACGCCGGTCTATGCGCGCGTCGACATGGTCGGCGACGCAGCCGGGCGCCTGCACATCATGGAGCTGGAATTGATCGAGCCCTCGCTCTTCCTCCACCACGCGCCCGACAAGGGCGCGGCCTTCGGGCTCGCGGTCGCGCGGGCGATCAGCGGATAGGCTTCAGCTTTTGCCGGCGGCGGTCGCCGCGTCCGGCACATCGGTCCGATCGGCCTCGACCCTCGCGCGCCACAGCCACTGCCGGATCGCCGAGGTCAGGTTCGGCGGATCGGCTGCCTCCATCCGCTCGACGTCGATCCGCGCCACCAGCGCGTTGATCGGTAGTGCCTGGCGCGCCGCCGCGGCTTCCAGAGCGTCCCAGAACATCGGTTCGAGGCTGATCGACGTCGGATGGCCGGCGATCGTGACCGATCGTTTGACCGGGGGGTGAAAGCCGGCCTCCACCCTCAATACATATGCTGCCCGCCGTTGATCGACATCGTCGACCCGGTAACGAAGCCGGCATTCTCGCTGCACAGGAATGCGACGCCGCGCGCGATTTCGTCGGCCTGGCCAAGGCGGCCGACCGGGATCTTCGCGACGATCTTTTCCAGCACCGGCGCGGGGACCGCGGCGACCATGTCGGTGTCGATATAACCGGGGGCGATCGCGTTGACGGTGACGCCCTTCTTCGCGCCTTCCTGCGCCAGCGCCTTGGTAAAGCCGTGGATGCCCGACTTGGCGGCGGCATAGTTCACCTGGCCGTACTGGCCGGCCTGGCCGTTGATCGATCCGATGTTGACGATGCGGCCCCAGCCGCGCTCGACCATGCCGCCAAAGGTCGCCTTCGCCATGTTGAAGCAGCCGCCCAGGTTGACGCGCATCACATCCTGCCAATCGTCGAAGCTCATCCGCGCCAGCGTCCCGTCGCGGGTAATGCCGGCATTGTTGACCACGATGTCGATCGGGCCGAACTCTTCGGCGATGCGCGCGCAATGGTCGAGGCAGGCCTGGTGGTCGCCCACGTCCCATTTCATCGCGGCGATGCCGGTGCGGTCGGTGAACTCGCGTGCCTTTTCGTCGTTGCCGGCATAGTTGGCGACGACGGTGACGCCTTCCTCTTGCAGCTTCAGGGAAATCGCTTCCCCGATGCCGCGGCTGCCACCTGTGACGACTGCGATGCGTGCCATGTTACCCGTCTCCCAAAGACATTTTCCGAATCATGCTTAGGGCGCGCCAAATCGCGCCGCAAGTTGCCCGGAACGTCAATTGGCGCGCATTTGGACCGGATGGGGGTCAGGTGCCGTGAAGCGCCCGCATCTTGGAAAAATCGCCGACGGCAAGGTCGGCCTTCCGGATCGCGAAGACCAGGTCGCCACCGCCGCGTGCGCCGCGGCTCATCAGGCCGCCGGCCGGAAACTCCAGCATCACCGCGTCGCGTTCGTCGTCGAAGCCGATCGCATGGTTCGTGGGGAAATTGCCCAGCGCGGGCATTTCGGGGGCGGCCATCGTGGCACACAGCGGCTCGAAAAAGGCGCGTGCCGGGGCGGAGAGCGTCTCCGGATGACGGCACCAGGCGTGCTTGGCGTGATCGAACAGGATGGTCCGATAATCGTCGACCCACAGGTCGCCGTCAGGACGATGGCGCGTCAGCGGCAGCGTGATCGTCTCGACCTGGTCTTCGCCCGATTCTTCGTCGGCGACGGTCCATACGCGGGTCCAGCGGATCGCGTGCAGCCCGGCCATCACCGCGGTCGCATCGGGCGGTGAGAAGCCGACGCCCTGTCCCGCGCCTTCGCGGATGATCGACAGGATCTCGTCGGCGCGCTCGATCGCTTCGCGGTTGCTCGTCGCGGCGTCGGCGATCGTTTGCGCCAGTTCGTCGCTCGCGTCGTCGGGTGCGCCGCCGTCGACCGGCTGCTGTTTGAGGCGGCTCTCCAATATGTCGGCAAGTGCCAGCATGCTCGGCCAGTCGAAGGGGTGAAAGGCCGGGTCGGCGATGTCATAGTCTGCAGCGAGCAACGCCGCGGCGTCCTCCGTCGCGGCGTTGCGCGGATCGGCACCATCGGGCGCGACGGCCACTATGTCGATCGGCCATTCGGGAAAGGCGCGGATCGCGTGCGGCATAAGATCCGCCGAATCGACGCCATAGGGATGGAAATAGGCGGCCCCGACGGCGCGCGGCGCATCGCGCGGCGGCCCGTCTTCGTGCAGGTGCAGCGCGACGATGGCGCCGGTGTCGGGATTGCTGAAAAAGGCGAGCGAGCTGGTCCGGGGGCCAAGCCCCTCCCACAATGCGGGCGGCAGGTCGGCGCAGTTGAGCTGTGCCAGAAAATCGCCGTCGTTTCCGTCGATCTGCGGCCATGGCATTCCTGTCGGCAGATGCGGACGACCGCCCAGCCAGCTCGTGCGGAAGATGGCGTCGCGCGGCGGAATCTGTGGGACGAGCCGCGCGATGACCCTGTCGGAGGCTGGGTGCGGGGCGGCATGCGCCAGATGCTCGACCTCGGACGCCAGCGATTCGAGCGTCGCCTCGTCGATCGCGCGGTTTTCGGCGGCGGGCTCGGCGAAGGGATATTCCGTGGCCGGCGTTTCGGCTACGAAGGGTGCCGCGGCTGGTTCGGCGACGGCGAGGTCTTCGGCGACGACTGCCGCTTCCGGCTCGGCCTCGACCCGAACCTCGGGGTCGGGGTCATAGGCCGGGGCGGCGTTGTTCCACTGGTCGGCCATCGACTTCGCGCTGATCCGCGCGAGGCGCGACGGCGACATTTCGATCTCTTCGACCTTTGACGCCGCGCTGCGCGATAGGCTGGGGCGCGGCAGCTTGGAAAAGCGGCTTTCGCCGGGCGCGCGGGGGGCTTTCGGCGCTTCATAGGCGGGCACGTCGGGGCGCGGGCGGCGGAACCACCAGATTGCGAAAACAATGGCCGCCCATGCAAGCGAGATGCCGCCAAGCATCATCGCGGCGCTGTTGAGATCGCTCATGATCCCTCCTTCCCCAACCGGCGGCTCCGGACAGACCCGGCGCCGCATCCGAAGGGCTTAGTCCAAGGACCTAAACAGGAGGTAAGCGCCCGCTATTTCAAAGCCATCCGGCGAGTTCGCGCCGAACCAGCGCTTCGATCATCGCCATGCCCGCCGCGCCGTCGTTGAGGCAGGGGAGATAGGCGAACCGCGAACCGCCCGCGCCCATGAACTGTTCCTTGCCGCGAAGCGCCAGCTCTTCCAGCGTTTCCAGGCAATCGGCGGCGAAGCCGGGGGCGAAAATGGCGACGCTCTTTCCGTCTTTGCCAAGCGTCACGAGGCGAGCATCCGTGGCCGGTTCAAGCCATTTGGCGCGGCCGAAGCGCGACTGAAAGGCGACCTCGACCGGCCGGCCCAGCGCATCCGACAGCAGGCGCGCCGTCTTCCGGCACTGACAGTGATAGGGATCGCCCAGATGCAGCGTGCGCTCGGGCATGCCGTGAAAGCTCGCGATCAGCGTGTCGGGGGCGAAGTCGAGTGTGGCGAGGCCCGCCTCGACCGATGCCTTAAGCGCGGCGATATAGGCCGCGTCGTCGTGATAGGGCGGCAGGGTACGGAGCGTCGGTTGCCAGCGTAGCGTGGCCAGGTGCCGGTTTACGGCATCGACGACGGTTGCGGTCGTCGCGGCGCAATATTGCGGATACAGCGGCGCGACCAGAATGCGGCGGCATCCTGCCTCGATCAGCGCGGCGACCGCCTTGCCGATCGCCGGCTGACCATAGCGCATGGCATAGGCGACGCGGACGGTGTCGCCGAAGGCCTGCTGCAACGCCTTTGCCTGCCGATCGGTGATCGCGGCCAGCGGCGATCCTTCGTCGGTCCACACCTGCGCATAGGCATGGGCCGATTTTTTCGGGCGCCGGGGCAGGATGATCCCGCGCAGGATCGGTTGCCACAGCAGCGCGGGGATCTCGACGACGCGGCGATCGGACAGAAACTCCGCCAGATAGCGGCGAACCGCGGCCGGCGTCGGCGCGTCGGGGGTGCCCAGATTGACGAGCAGGACGCCGACATGTGGTTCCGGCACCGCGGGATGATCGTGCGGGCGGTCGGTCACAGCGGATGCGCCGACAGCGGGAGGCGGCGGATGCGACGACCGGTCGCGACGGCCATCGCGTTGGCGACGGCGGGGGCGACCACGGGCACGCCGATCTCACCCAAGCCGCCGGGGTCGCGGTCGCTTTCGATGAATTCGACGATGATCTGCGGTGTCTGCGCCAGGCGCGGCAGGCCGAGCTGGCCGAGCTTGCGCGCGCTGGCGATCCCGCCCTTGTAGTCGGTGGTCGCGCCGACAGCGGCAGCAAGGCCAAAGATCAGCCCACCCTCGACCTGTTGCCGCGCGATCGTCGGATTCACCAGGCGGCCGGCATCGACGACCGCGACCAGCTGTTCGACCTGCAGGCCATTTTCGGTCGCGCGCGCCGTCGCCATCAACGCGATATGGCTGCCGCGCATGCTGTGACAGGCAAGGCCTTGCGCGGTGCCCGAAATGCCGCCTTCCCAGCCGCCAAGGCTGGTGGCGGTCAGCAGACAGCGCGCGAGCAACGGCGATCCGCCGAGCATTCCCATGCGATAGGAGAGCGCGTCCGAACCGGCACGCGCCGCCATCTCGTCGATGAAGCATTCGGTGAAAAAGGCGGTGTAGCTGTCGGCGTTGCCGCGCCAGCGGCCCGTCGGCAGGCCGATGTCGGCGGGGCAATGATCGACGGCGAAATTCCGGATCGAATAGGGCGATGCCAGTCCCTCGACTGCAACCGCATCCGGCGATCCGGCGGCGGCGCGCTGTGCCTGGTCCGGCGGTGTGTTGTCGAACAGGCGATCGCGAAACTCGTGGGTGGTCGATGGTACGGCGATGCGCGCGACGAGCGCGTCGATCCCGCCCGCGGTGTTGAGCGTCGCGATCATTTTCGCCTGCGCCGGGGGGCGCGGAATATCGCGCATGATCTCTTCGGCCCGCGACCAGGCGAGCTGGACCGGGCGCTTGATCTGCAGCGCGATGATTGCGGCCTGCACCGCCACGCTGTGATCCAGGCACGCGTCGAACGACCCGCCCGCCATCATCGGGAACAGCGTGACGCTCGATTCCGAAAGCCCCGTCGCGCGGACGATGGCATCGCGGCACTGCGCCGGCGCCTGCGTCGCGACCCAGACGCGCAGCCGGTCGCGATCGGGCGCGGCAGTCGCGGTGCGGGTTTCGATCGGCGCATGTAGCGCTGGTTCGACGGCATATCGCGCGGTAATCGCGGGCCGCCCCTCCATCGCGGCGACGACATCGCCATTCTGGCGGATGCGATAGGCGTCGGTTTTCAACGCGGCTTTCAGCGCCTTGTCGATCTGGCCGGACGAGATGGGAGTGCCGGCGGTTTCGAAGACCGGGGCAAAGCGGTCCAGCGCCTGGTTCGCGGCCCACCAGTTGCGCGCGACCGTCGCCAGCCAGCGATCATGCTGGACGATATGCAACAGGCCCGGCGATTTCATTCCGGCCGCGCGGTCGATGCTCTTGAGCCGCGTCGCGCCGAGAGGACCCTGCCGGATCGCGGCGAACACCATGTCGGGCAGGCGGATGTCGCCGGCATAATTGGCCGACCCGTCGACCTTTGCCGGCAGGTCGAGCCGCGTCAGATCCTTGCCATAGAGCGGATCGGTGCTCGACGCGCGATAGACGGGTTCGCCGGGCGGCTCGAGCAGCGCCGCTGCGGCGGCGACTTCGGCGAAGCGCAGCTTTTTCTTGCCGAAGACGACGAAGCCGTCGCGCGTGTCGCATTGTTCCCAATCGGCGTCCCAGCGCCGCGCCGCCGCCATCATCAACAGCGCACGGGCCTGCGCCGCCGCGTCGCGGCAGGGCGCCTCGAACATCCGGACCGAAGAGGAGTTTGCGGTGAGCATCACGGCATGGCGTATCGCCCACTCGCGCCGCGCCCAGCTCCGCACGTCGGACACCATGTCGGGGACGCCGCTGCGCGGGGTAAAGGTCGCGCTATCCTCGTCGACGAGCAGCGTGTTGGTATAGAGCGGGCTGATCGGCGCCGTCTCGACGGCGATTGTGCGCCAGTCGGCGCCGAGTTCGTCGGCCATGATCTGCGGCAGCAGCGTGGTCACGCCCTGGCCCATCTCGCATTGCGGGACGATCATCGCGATATGGCCGTCGTCGCCGATCTTCAGAAAGGCATTGAAGACATGTTCGCCGGGCGCCGCGGTCAGGTTGGGGCCATATTCGCGCGGCCAAAAGGTCCAGGCGATCGCAAGGCCACCGGCGGCGGTGGCGCCGACGAGGATCGAACGGCGACTGACATGCGGCAGACGCGACCGATTTTGCCCCACTTTGTCCCTGATGCCGGTCATGCCCGCTGCTGATAGTCAGCGCGGCGAATCGGCGCAAAGAAAATCCTCGGTCGGCGTTACCAGCCCCATGGCGCGGGCGGCGGCGAGACAGGGCGCGCATAGTCGAAAGCGACGCGGAAATGGCGACCTTCGCGGCGCAGTTCATAGGCGAAGCCGGCATCGGTCGTCTCGACCGCCCAGACGTTGGTCGTCGAGACCGAACGGCCGGTGCGTTCGAACAGCGCGATCGATTCGGCGTCGACCGGAAATTCCTGCCGCGTCGCGGTGCCCGGCGTCGCGGTATCGCCGCCATAGAAGGTCACGGCATCGGCCGACCCGTCGGCGTGGCGATGGTCGTGCTTCAGGCGCAGGCCCGTCGCGGTCCGGCTGATGATCCAGGTTCGCGACCGGTCCCATTCGCCATCGGCGCTGCCGACATGAAAGGGGATTTCGATGCGGTCGGCGGTGCAGTTCCGCACATGCATCACCATCGGCTGCCCACGCATGTCGGCGTCGGCCGGCTGATCGCTGACGAGCTTCCCGGCAAAGGCTTGCCCGCAGCGTGCCGACAGGGCCGCGAAAAAGGCGTTTTCTGGTGCCGCCGGTGCGGGCGTCGATGCGCAGCCGGCGAGGGCGGCCGCACCGATCGCAAGAAAGATTCTCAACGCAGCAGCCCCAGGCGCGGAATCTCGACCTTCGGGCAACGGTCCATGACGACGGTCAGTCCCGCTGCCTCGGCGCGCTTCGCCGCCGCCTGGTCGATCACGCCGATCTGCAGCCATACCGCCTTCGCGCCATGCACGATCGCCTCGTCGACCGCGGCGCCGGCCTGGTCGCTGTTGCGAAAGATGTCGACGATCTCGGCCGGGGGCTCGACATTGGCGAGCGTCGCGACGACCGGGGCGCCGTGGATCGTGCCGCCGGCATGACCTGGATTGACCGCAATCACGTCGTGGCCCTGGCGGACCAGGAAGGCGAGGACCCCGTTCGACGGGCGCGAGGGGTTTGGCGACGCTCCGACGACGGCGATACGGCGCGGCTGGCCGAGCAGCTCGCGGATTTCGGCATCGTCGTTGATCGCCATCATTTTCCCTTTCGCGCGTCCAGCCAGTCGGCGACCTTCGCCGCTATCGCGTGGAACGGTTCACCCTGCGGGTCGGTTCCGGCCGCGGGCGGCACGCCGCCATCGCTCGCCAGGCGGATGCCCATCGACAGCGGCACGCGGCCAAGGAAGTCCAGCCCCATCACCTTCGCCGCCGCCTCGGCGCCGCCACTGCCGAAGGGGTCGCTGACCTCTCCGCAATGCGGGCAGGCATAGCCCGCCATATTCTCGACAAGGCCGATCAGCGGCACGTCGGCCTGTTCGAAAAAGGTGATCGCGCGCGTCGCGTCCATCAGCGCCAGGTCCTGCGGCGTCGATACGATCACCGCGCCCGCGGGCTTGTGCTTCTGGATCATCGTCAGCTGGACGTCGCCGGTGCCGGGGGGCAGGTCGACGATCAGCGTGTCGATATCGCCCCAGCTCGCGTCGATAAGCTGTTCCAGCGCGCGGCCGGCCATCGGTCCGCGCCAAGCGATCGCCTGGCCCGGCGCCGCGATCTGTCCGGTCGAGAGCATCGGTACGCCATAGGCATTGGGGACCGGCACCAGCTTTGATCCGCGCGCTTCGGGCTTCACATTCTCGCTGTCCATCAGGCGCGGCTGCGAGGGGCCGTAGATGTCGGCGTCGACAAGGCCGACCTTCGCGCCGCGGCGGCGGAGCGCGACGGCAAGGTTCGCGGCGAGCGTCGATTTCCCGACGCCGCCCTTGCCGCTGCCGACCGCGATCAGCGTCATCCCCCGGCGCTCGGCGGTCATGGCGACGCGTACCGAGGTGACGCCGGGCTTGGTCAGCAGGCCCGCGCGCACTTTCTCCTCGAGCGGCTTGCGCTCTTCCTCCGCCAATCCCGTGACGTCGAGGACGATCGCGAGCGTCCCTTCTCCGTCGAGAAAGCGCAGGCCGGAGGTGCGGCCGCCGCTTAGGTCGGTGGCGATGCTGGCGAGAGGAGCGGTGTCGGTCATGTCCCGCGCAGATAGGCATCGAACGCGCGATTGCCAGCCATTTTCGCTTGCCCCCCTGTTAATCGCGCCGACCATCCCTATAAAAGCAGGCATGAGCAACGAAAATGACGGCAGTATCGGCGGCCGCACCCCGGGGGGTTTGCGGCAATTTTTCCACCAGATCAGCCTGATGGCGAACAGCCCGTGGGGCCCCAAGGGCGGCAAGGATGGCAAGGGAGACAAAGGCGGCGACGGCGAACGTCCCGGCCCGCGTAACCCTTGGGTCACGCCCGATCCCGCGGATACGGGACGCCCGCGCAAGCCGCGCGGTCCCTCCGCGCTCGACGAATTGCTGCGCAAGGGCCGTGGCGGCTTCGGCGGCGGTTCGGGCGACGGCGGCGGTTTCAATATCGGCGATTCGGGCAAGGTCTGGAAATGGGGCGTCGTCGCGCTCGTCGCGATATGGGTTCTCTTCTCCTCGTTCCACGTCATTCCGCCGGAAAAGGAGGGCGTCGTTACCCGCCTCGGCAGCTATTCGCGGACCGTCGGTCCGGGCGTCAAGCTGACCTTTCCGGCGCCGCTCGAACAGATTCGCATGGAGGACGTTCGCGCGATCCGCACCATGGCGATCGGTTCGCCGAACGCGACCGACGAGAATTTCGTGCTGACGCGCGACCAGAGCATCGTCGACCTCGCCTATGAGGTCCGCTGGTCGGTGCGCGATCCCGAGCTCTTCATCTTCCAGATCAAGAATCCGGAAGACACGATCCGCGAGGTGGCCGAAAGCTCGATGCGCGCGACGGTCGCGAATTTCGACCTCGTCCAGGCGATCGGTCCGGGCCGCGTCGAGATCGAGCGCCAGGTGCAGCAGCGCATGCAGGCGCTGCTCAACGAATATCGGGCCGGCGTGACGATCCAGGGCATCGCGATTCGCCAAGCGGATCCGCCGAGCCAGGTCGACGAGGCCTTCAAGGAAGTCACCGCGGCGCGGCAGGAGCGCGAATCGGCGATCAACCTCGCCCGCGCCTATCAGCAACAGGTGCTGGAGCGGGCGCGTGGTGACACCGCGGCCTTCGACAAGATCTATGAGCAGTACAAGCTGGCACCGGGGGTTACCCGCAGCCGCCTTTATTATGAGACGATGGAGAATGTGTTGTCGAACGTCGACAAGACGGTGGTCGAGGCACGCGGCGTGACGCCCTATCTGCCGCTCGACCAGGTCCGCCGCCGCGCCGAAGCCGCGCCCGCACCCGAAGCACCGAAGGGAGGTCAGTGATGTTTGATTCGCTCTTGCGCCACCCGCTGCGCCTGATCGTCGGTACGGTCGCGTTGCTTGTCGTCCTGACGTCGACCTTTTCGATCGTGCCCGAGGACAAGCAGGCGCTGATCCTGCGCTTCGGCGAGATCGAGGGGACGGTGAACCGTTACAAGCCCAAGGAAAGCTTCGGCAATTCGGGCGCCGGCCTGGTCATGCGCATGCCCTTCGTCGACAGCATCCAATATATCGACAAGCGCATCCTGGGCGTGAACATGGAGCGGCAACAGGTACTCTCGACCGACCAGCAGCGGCTGCAGGTCGACGCCTTCGCGCGCTTCCGCATCACCAACCCCGAACGCATGTACACCGCGATCCGGACCGAGGATAAGCTGGAGACCCAGCTGGCGACCATCCTGGGTTCGTCGCTTCGCAACGAACTCGGCAAGCGCACGTTCGCGACGCTGCTGTCGGCCGAACGCGGTGCGATCATGGACAATATCCAGATCGCGCTGAACCGCGAGGCGCAGAAATATGGCGCCGAGATCATCGACGTACGCATCAAGCGCGCCGACCTTCCCGAAGGCGCAACGCTCGATGCGGCGTACAACCGCATGCGCACCGCGCGGCAGCAGGAGGCGATCTCGATCCGCGCCGAAGGCCAGAAGGAAGCGCAGATCATCCGCGGTAACGCGGACGGCGAGGCCGCGCGCATCTATGCCGCCAGCTTCGGCAAGGATCCGCAATTCTATGACTTCTACCGGTCGATGCAGAGCTATCGCCAGACCTTCCTCGGCGAAGGCAATCAGGGTGCGACCTCGATCATCCTGTCGCCCGACAATGAATATCTGCGGAACTTCCGGGGCGGATAGGAATAGTCGGCGGATGAACGGCGCTTGACCGTGCCGTTCATGTTCAATTGCCGTTCAGCCGGCGCCAAGCAGATGAAGCGGCGCCGGGGTTAGAGTTTTTCGCAAGAGAAAAGGAATTGCGATCGTGCGTTATGTTTATGGCATCACTTCGGCCTTGCTGGTGGGTGGCACCGCACTGGCGCTAGTTACCCAGTCGCCCGTCATCGCGCAGGTCGCTCAGAACGAGCAGAGCGAGATCGCGAAGGCCGTTCCTCGCGCCGGCGCGCCCGAAAGCTTCGCCGATCTGGTCGAACAGCTGCAGCCCGCCGTCGTCAACATCTCGACCAAGCAGGAAGTCACGCTTGGCGTCCGGCTGAACCCCTTTGCGGGGACGCGCGAGCCGATCACGCAGGAACAGCAGGGCGGCGGCTCGGGCTTTCTGATCTCGACCGACGGCTATATCGTCACCAACAACCATGTGGTGTCGGGCGGTCCCCGCGGCGAGGCGGTGAACGAGGTCACGGTGACGCTGACCAACCGCAAGGAATATAAGGCAAAGATCGTCGGCCGTGACGTGGCGTCGGATCTTGCGCTGCTCAAGATCGATGCGACGGGCCTGCCCTTCGTGAAGTTCGCCGACAGCGACCAGGCGCGCGTCGGCGACTGGGTCATCGCGATCGGCAATCCGCTCGGCCTCGGCTCGACCGTGACCGCCGGCATCATCTCGGCGGTGCAGCGCAACCTCGGCGGCGGCGGTCCCTATGACCGCTATATCCAGACCGACACTGCGATCAATCGCGGCAACTCGGGCGGTCCGCTGTTCGATCTCCACGGCAATGTCGTCGGCATCAACAACATGCTGATCTCGCCCGTCGGCGCGAACATCGGCGTCAACTTCGCGATTCCCGCCGATGCCGCGATCCCTGTGATCAACGCGCTGCGCGCCGGTGAGACCGTCCAGCGCGGTTATCTGGGTATCGGCATCACGCCGGTCGACGAGGATATGGCGGCGGCGCTCGGCCTGCCGAAGGATCGCGGCGAGCGTATCGGACGTATCGAGGAAGGCCAGGCGGGCGAAAAGGCCGGCCTGAAGCGCGGCGACGTGGTGACGAAGGTCAACGGCAAGGAAGTCACGCCGCAGCAGACGTTGTCCTACATCGTCGCCAACACCAAGCCCGGGACGCGCATCCCGCTTGAGATCATTCGCGACGGCAAGGCGATGACGCTCTCCGCCGTGGTCGGCACGCGCCCGCCCGAGGATCAGCTCGCCGGATCGAACTTCGATCCCGAAGACGAACAGGCGGTGCCGGAGGATCCGAAGGGCGCCGCCGACACGGCGATCCAGAACGACCTCGGCCTTTCGGTCCAGCCGCTCACCCCCGACATCGCACGCGCTGTTGGCGTCGATGCGACGACCAAGGGCCTGGTGATCGGCGCGGTCTCGGCGAACAGCGATGCGGGCCGCAAGGGCCTGCGCCGTGGAGACGTGATCCTCAGCGCGGGTCCGGGGCGTACCCCGGTCACGACCAGCGATGCGCTGTCAAAGGCCGTTGCCGCCGCGAAGGCGGCCGGACGCGACGCGGTGCTGGTGGAAATCCTGCGCCGGGGTGGCCCGTCGGCCGACGTCGCGCTTCGCGTCAAGCGCTGACGCGCAGTCCGCACAAGGAAATGGGCGCCGCGGCCATTGGCCCGGCGCCTTTTCTTTTGCGTGCGGAGTAGAATGTTCCTATTATGTTCCAACGACACGAGTCGGGAGAGAAGCAATGATCGGATATGTGACGCTGGGAACGAACGACCTCGCCAAGGCGGCGGTCTTCTATGATGCCATCGCGGGCGAACTGGGCACGCCGCGAATGATGGAATATGACGGCTTCATCGCATGGGGCAAGCCGGGCGGCGGCGCGGGCATCGGCCTGACCAAGCCCTTCGACGGCAATGCCGCGAGCGTCGGGAACGGCGTGATGGTGGCGCTGGAGGCGAAGGACGAGGCGCAGGTGCAGCGCCTTTACGACATCGCGCTCGCCAATGGCGGCACCTGCGAGGGGCCTCCCGGACCGCGCGGCGAGGGCTTTTATGCCGGCTATTTTCGCGATCCGGACGGGAACAAGCTCAACGCCTTCATCATGGGATGAACGGCGCGTCCGGGGCAGGTTCGGCGCGGAGGGCGATGCGTCGCCTTTCGCGTCCACCGCGCGGCCACCGACGATAAATTGCCTTCCCAATATCTGCCGTCGTGATCGACTGTGCCTGATGACGCGGCCGATCCCCTCGACAAGCCTTGCCCGGATGTCCGGCGAACGCCTTTGCCTTAAAGCGACAAAGAAGACAGTTTCGACGTGCTCATGCGTATCTTTTGTCGCTTCAAGGCGGCGGTCTGACAGCCGCTTTTTGCATTTTGAGAGTGAAGTTGCGGAGATTTTCGCCGTTTCGGCGGGGATCGCCTGGTCTCGCTCGCGCGCCCCCGGCTTTGCCGATTGCCTGACCAGTCCCTCCGTTCTAGACCCTTGTTCAAGTGCCTGAGTGGAGGAAAGCGCAGTGAGCGACGGTAGCGAAGCGACCGAAATCTATATCGGACTGGGTGGCGGCGGAGCGCCCGACGGACCCCGGCAATCGTTGGTCCTGAAGCGTGCGAACCGCCACGGCCTGATCGCGGGCGCGACCGGCACCGGCAAGACCGTGACGCTGCAAGGATTGGCCGAGGGCTTTTCGGCGGTCGGCGTCCCGGTGTTCGTCGCCGACGTGAAGGGCGACCTGTCGGGCATGGCGATGGCGGGTAGCCCGACGTCGAAGATGCACGAGATTTTCGCCGCGCGCGCGGCCGAGATCGGCGACACCGGCTGGGCCTATCACGACAATCCGGTGATCTTCTGGGATTTGTTCGGCGAACAGGGCCACCCGATCCGCACGACCATTTCCGAAATGGGGCCGCTGCTCCTCGCGCGCCTGATGGGCCTCAACGAGGTGCAGGAAGGCGTGCTTGCGATCGCGTTCCGTGTCGCCGACGAACAGAATCTGCTCCTCCTCGATCTGGGCGATCTGCAGGCGATGCTCGCCTGGTGCGCGCAGAATGCGGACGAACTGACGATCAAATATGGCAATGTTTCGAAGGCGACGGTCGGAACGATCCAGCGCCAGTTGCTGACGCTGGAAACGCAGGGCGGCGATCATTTCTTCGGCGAGCCCGCGCTCGACATCGCCGATATGATCCGGCTCGACGAACAGGGTCGCGGCTATGTCAACGTCCTGGCCGCCGACAAGCTGATGGCCAGCCCCAAGCTTTATGCCACCTTCCTGCTGTGGCTTTTGTCGGAGATGTTCGAAACGCTTCCCGAGGTCGGCGACCCCGACAAGCCGAAGCTCGTCTTCTTCTTTGATGAGGCGCATCTGCTGTTCGACGACGCGCCGCCCGCGCTGACCGAAAAGATCGAACAGGTCGTGCGCCTGATCCGTTCGAAGGGTGTCGGCGTCTATTTCGTGACGCAAAACCCGATCGACGTGCCGGAGACGATCGCCGGCCAGCTCGGCAACCGCGTCCAGCACGCGCTGCGCGCCTTTACCCCGCGCGACCAAAAGGCCGTCAAGGCGGCCGCCGATACCTTCCGCCCCAACCCGAAGGTGAATGTCGAGCGCGAGATCACCGAGCTGAAGGTTGGCGAGGCGCTCGTCTCGCTGTTGATGGCCGACGGTGCGCCGTCGCCGGTCGAGCGCACGCTGATCAAGGCGCCCTGCTCGCGTGCGGGGCCGATCGATGCGAAGGAACGCGCGATCATCCAGTCGATCTCGCCGGTTGCGGGCAAATATGACACGCCCGTCAATCGCGAGAGCGCCGAAGAATTGCTCGCCGCCAAGGCCGAGCAGGCCCAGGCGGCGGCGGTCGAGGCCAAGGCGCAGGTCGAGGCCGACAAGCAGGCGGCGATTGCCGCGAAGGAAGAAGCGAAGCGCAAGGCGGCCGAGGAACGCGTTCGCCTGCAACAGGAAAAAGCCGCGGCGCGCGAGGCCGCGAAGCCGAGCTTTACCGACAAGATGGTTCAGTCGGCGGCGCGCTCCGCCGCGACCAGCCTGGGCCGGCAGGTCGCGGGCAAGTTCGGCGGCCAGCTGATGCGCGGCATTCTGGGCAGCCTGTTCAAATGAGCGATGCGGCGTTGATGGAGGCGAGCCTGGTCGCCGCCGCCGACGTCGACATTCGCCTGCCGCTTTTCGAGCGCTTCTTCGCGGCCTTTCCCGAACGGCGCGCCAGCTTCATTTCTGTCGATGCCGCCTCGCGCCGGATGACCGACGAGACGTTGCAGATGATCCACGGCCTCGCCGCTGGTGAGGGCTGGGTCTGGCCGCTGGTGGCCGAACTGGTGTTCACCCATCGCAGCTATGGCGCGTTACCGATCGCCGAATATGACGCCTTCATCGACATGACGGTCGAGGAATTGGGCGTCGCTGCGGGGCCGGCTTGGACCGGCGAGGCTGCCGCGGCCTGGGGACGGCACGCCGACGCGCTGAAGGCGATGATCCGCAAGGCCCGCGCCGATTGGGCGAGCGCGATGCCCGCGGGCGCGCCCCAGCTCGCCGAATAGAGGTCCGCTGCCGGCACGCCGAGGGCTCTCGACAGACGACAAAAGATGAGGCAGCTTCGGTTTCATGACAAAACCTATATTGCCTGGAGAGGTATCCGCCGCCGTCGTCGATCCGGTCGCTTATGGCGACTGGGACGGGCTTCATCAGCAGCTTGCCTGGGCACGCGCCAACGCGCCGCTCGCGGTCGCCGAAAATCCCGACCATGACCCCTTCTGGCTCGTCACCCGCCACGCCGACATCATGGCGATCAGCCGCGAACCGCAGCGTTTCGCCAACGGTATCCGCCCGACCGTGCTGACCAATCGTGACGGCGAGGCGCTGGCACGCGCCGCGACGCCGAACAATGACGGGCACCTGATCCGCTCGCTCGTTCAGATGGATGCACCCGACCATATGAAATACCGCCTGCTGACGCAGAGCTGGTTCATGCCCAAAAATCTGAAGATCGTTGAAGACCGCATCCGCCAGATCGCCCGTGACACCGTCGATCGCATGCTCGAAAGCGACGGCGAGATCGATTTTGCCCGCGACGTCGCGGCGCACTATCCGCTCCGCGTCATCATGGACATCCTCGGCGTGCCGCCCGAGGACGAGCCGCGCATGCTGATGCTGACGCAGCAGCTGTTCGGATCGACCGACCCCGAACTCAACCGCAACAAGGTGGCGATCACCAACGCCGAACAGGCGATTGCGATGCTGCACTATGTCATCGCCGATTTCGAAAACTACTTCCGCGAACTGACCGCCGACCGGCGGAGCAACCCGCGGGAGGACATTGCGACGGTCATCGCTAATGCCGCGATCGAGGGCGGGCAGATACCCGACCGCGAACTCGCCGGCTACTACATGATCATCGCGACCGCAGGGCACGACACGACCAGCGCCTCGACCGCCGGGGCGATCATGGAACTGGCGAAGAACCCGGCCCTGTTCGAACGGTTTCGCGACGCGGACAGCGACAAGGCCGGGCTGATCGAGGAAGCGATCCGCTGGACCACGCCCGTGCAGCATTTCATGCGCAGCGCGAAGGAGGATGTCGAGATCGGTGGACAGACGATCCGCGAGGGCGACTGGCTGATGCTGAACTATGTATCGGGCAATCGCGACGAGGGGGTTTTCGACGATCCCTTCGCCTTCGATCCCGACCGGCCGAAGAACCAGCAGATCGCCTTCGGTTTCGGCGCGCATGTCTGCCTCGGCCAGCATCTGGCGCGGATGGAGATGCGGATCATGATGGAAGAGCTGCTGCCGCGGCTGAAGCGCTTGGAGCTGACGGGCGAGCCCGCCCGCGTCGAATCGGTCTTCGTCGGCGGCCTCAAGCGCCTGCCGATCCGTTTCGAGGCGGCGTAGCGATTTCCCTTTGCGATCGACCTGCGCCGTGCCAATGCGAGGCGTGGGTCGATTTCTAGTGAGGGAATCGATGAAATATTTCTTCCTGGCTACGGTCGCCATGCTCGCCGTCGCCACTTCGGTCGCCGCCCCCGTTGCGGCAATGACGATCGACGAAGACGAGCGCGAGCTCTACGACGACAGCATCCAGTGCATGGCCTTTTACGGGATCATGGCGGGTCTGGGCGGCGACAAGGAAGCCGAAGATCCGAAGGCGGCCGCGTCGGGCACCAAATTCCTGGCGGTCGCAACGGTCCTTGCTGACGAGGACAAGGCACAGATTCAGGCCGACCTGAACAAACAGATCGCCATGTTCGGCAAGCTGGCCGAACAGCCTGACAATCCCGCGAACATCGAGAAGCTGCGCTCGATCAAGGATAGCTGCGAGTTCATGGAGACGCTGGTCGACGCGATGATCGCGGCAGGCTGAAGCGTCTCGGCGTCAGCGCGGACGCCGCGCCGGAACGCTTCGCTCAGATTTTCTCGTGCGGAAAAAAACGGGCGATGACATCGCTCGCCAGCCGTGCGGGGCGCAGCGTTTCGGCATCGATGCAGCACCAGCTCGATTTCACCTCGGCCAGCACTTCCTCGCCGCGCTTGATGATCGTCTCATAGAAAGCGCGCGCGCCCTGCACCTTTTCCAGGATCACGGTCGCAATGACCTGATCGTCGAGGAAGGCGGGGCGGCGATAGGTGATCTCATGCTTCAGCGCGACCCACAGATGCTGCGCCACCGCTTCGGGCGGCGCGATCTGGCGCCAGTGCGCGAGCACGGCTTCCTGCACCCAGCTCAGATAATGGGCGTTGTTCACATGTCCCATGAAGTCGATCACATCGGGACCGACCTTGATATCATGGTCGTGGGGAAGCGCGGCGCTGCTCATATCATTGACACTAGTGTCAACAATTCATGACGGAAAGATGAAATTTCCAAGGAATCTGCTGAAATAGACGTCAGCCGCGTCCGCGATAGGGCGCGACGCCTTGGTCGGGCAGCCACAGCCCCTCGGGTGGGACGCCCGATTGCCAGAAAACGTCGATCGGAATGCCGCCGCGCGGATACCAGTATCCGCCGATTCGCAGCCATCTCGGGCGCATCTCGTCGAACAGGCGGCGGCCGATGCCGACGGTGCAATCCTCGTGAAAGCCGGCATGGTTGCGGAAGCTGCCCAGAAACAGCTTCAGGCTCTTCGATTCGACGATCGTCTCGCCCGGCGCATAGTCGATCACCAGATGCGCGAAATCGGGCTGACCGGTCACCGGACAGAGCGAGGTAAATTCGGGCGCAGCGAATCGGACGAGGTAGAGATCGCCCGCGCGCGGATTGGGGACATAATCGAGCACGGCCGCCTCCGGCGAGGCAGGAAGTTCGCTCGACTGGCCGAGATGTTTGGGCGCAAGCGGCGCAGGGGTAGAATCGGACATGGAAACCATCTAGGGACGCGCGCGGTCGATGTCATCCGGTAGGATGGCGTGTCGGCTCGCTGCGGCCAGGGTTCAGCGCCAATTCAGCGGCCCGGCGGAATGAATGGTTTCGGGATTGCGGATTTCTTCAATGACGGTGCGGACGATCGGACGAAGGGAAAAGGCGGCGCGGCTGTCGCTGGGCGCGTTGGCGGCATCGCTTGCGCTGAGCATGCCGGCGTTTGCGCAGCAAACCGATACTCCCGCGCCAACGCCCGCCCCCTCGTCGACCTTTCGTTTGCCGCCGGCCAGCGATGGCCGCACGCCAGGGATGCAGGGCCCCGCCGACGGCGCCTTGCCGCCGCTGACCCCGAACGAACGCGGCGGGCAGCCGACGCCCGCCCCCGCGCCGGCTCCGACACCGCCGCCGGTTGTCACGACCCAGCCTCCGCGCACGACGCCGACCCCGGCTCCGGCGGCAACTACACCCCGCGCTGCTCCGGCCACCACCCAGAATACTCCGCGCGCGACGACCACGGCGCCTGCCGCGGCGCCGACTGCGACGCAGCCGACAACGCCGCCTGTCGCCACACCCGCCACGCCTGAACAAGACGGTGATTTGGCGCCTGCGGCTGCGCCCGGCTTTTCCAACGACCCCACGGCGCCAGTGACGGCTGCGCCCGAGGTTGGCGATGCAGCAGCGGCGAGCCCGACCGGCGGCGATACCAGCGTCCCGATCTGGGCGTGGTTGCTCGCGGGGCTTGCCGCAGCCGGTGCCGGCCTCTGGTACTGGCGCCGCCGTCCGGCGGTTGCGGCCGACGCCTCCGCCGATTTTGCCGATCCGGCACCGAAGCCGCTGCCGCGAGCAGCCGAACCCGCAGCGCGACCAACGACGCCGCGCCCCGGATCCGTCGCTCCGCGTCCGGCGCCTGCCGCTCCGCGTCCTGTGCAGCCCGCAGCGCCGATCGCTTCACCGCTGGTCACGCGGCCCGCGGGCGAACGCCGTGCGATCATCGCGATGGCGCTCGACGTCCGCGGGATTCGGATGACGAGCGAGCAACTCGTCGTCGCCTTCACGTTGAACCTGTTGAACGAAGGTCCGGTCGCGGCGACCGGCCTGATGGTACGAATTGCGCTCAACCAGGGCTCGGCAATGACAGAGCCGGTACTGGCGCGCTTTTTCGACGGCGCGGGCGGCAGCGTGCTGCGCGACGACATGGTGCTCGCTCCCGGCGCGGGCGAGCAACTCAGCACCGAGGTGATGCTGCCGCGCGCCGCGGTCGAACCGCTGATAATCGGTGGGAGGGCGGTGTTGGTACCGGTCATGGCCTTTGATGTGACCTATCATTGGGACGGCGAGGGCGATGCATTCGGGCAGAATGCGGGCACGTTCGTCCTGGGCCGCGAGCAGGGCACGAGTGGCAACACCAAGCTGGCGCCGCTTCCGCTCGATCATCCGAATTTCATCGTCAACCGGCCCGCCGGCCGCGCGACCGCGATTCGCCGCGCGCAATAGACGCCGGTAGAGGCCGCTTTTTTGTTGCGGCGCACCATCGACTGAGGCAGACCGCCACCGTGCTTGAAAAAGGGCACGCCGGGGCATAGGCTTCTATTCCCCGGAAAGAAAAGAGCCACGCAGGATGGCCGGCGAAGGGACAGGCAAGAGAGTTCCCGCTCGGTCGCAACAGGAGCATGACATGGACGCCTTGGTCTCAACCGACTGGCTGGAACGCGAACTGGGGGCATCGGACCTGCGGGTCGTCGATGCGACGAAATTCATGGCCGGGACCGACCGCGACCCGCGCGCCGAATATGAGGCGGGGCACATCCCCGGCGCCGTCTTCATGGATCTGGCCGAGCTGGCCGATTCGACGGCCGCCGTCGAGAACATGGCACCGCCGGCGGAAAAATTCGCCAGCCGCATGCAGTCGCTGGGACTCGGCGATGGCAGCCGAATCGTGATCTATGACGACAGCCCGCTCAAGAGCGCGGCGCGCGCATGGTGGTTGCTCAAGTTGTTCGGCGCACACGACGTCGCGCTGCTCGACGGCGGCCTCGCGAAATGGAAGGCGGAGGGACGTGCGCTCGAGATGGGCAAGCAGACGCTGCGCCACCGTCACTTCACCGTGTGGCGCGACGCAAAGGCGGTCCGCACCAAGGACCAGATGCTGGCGAATGTCGACAGCGCAGCCGAGCAGGTCGTCGACGCACGACCCGCCGCGCGCTTCACCGGCGAAGAGCGCGATCCGCGCCCCGGCATGGCGCCCGGCCATATCCCCGGCTCGCGCAGCCTGCCGCACAGCAATCTGTTCAACGCCGACGGCACCTGGAAGCGTGGCGACGAATTGAAGGCGGCTTTCGATGCAGCGGGCATCGACCTTGACCAGCCGCTCGTCGCGACCTGCGGCAGCGGCATGACCGCGACCGTCGTCGCCTTTGGCGCGCACCTGCTCGGCAAGGAAGATGTCGCGGTCTATGACGGCAGCTGGACCGAATGGGGCGCCGACGCGGCGACACCGAAGGCGACCGGCGCAGCCTGACGCACAAGGTGGCCAGCCCCGAAGATAGCGAAAAGGACGACCGCCGCCCTGCGACCAAGTTGGTACAGGGCGGTCGGCGTCCCGAATGGACGAGCGATCCCCGCCTTGGCGGGGGGATCGTCAATCCGCCGGTCTGGCGTGCGTCGACGATCCTGTACGACAATATCGCCGACTTGAAGGCGCGGGGCCACGCCACGCACGATCAGCTTTATTACGGCCGGCGGGGAACGCCGACCGTTTGGGCGCTCGCCGACGCACTGACCGATATGGAGCCGGGCGCCGAAGGCACCCTGCTCTATCCGTCGGGCGTGGCGGCCAATTCGGCGGGGCTGCTCGCCCTTCTGTCGCCGGGCGATCATCTGTTGATGGTCGACAGCGCCTATGAACCGACGCGTGCCTTCTGCAACGGAATGCTCGCGCGCATGGGGGTGCGGACGACCTATTACGACCCGCTGGTCGGCGCCGGGATAGCCGATCTGATCGAGCCTGAAACGAAGCTGATCTTCCTCGAATCACCCGGCAGCCTGACCTTTGAGGTGCAGGACATTCCGGCGATCACCGCAATCGCGCGCGCGCGCGGCATATTGACGATGCTCGACAACACCTGGGCGACGCCGCTTCTTTTCCAGGCGCTGCCGCACGGCATCGACGTCGCGATGATGAGCTTGACCAAATATGCGGGCGGGCATTCGGACGTGATGATGGGATCGCTGACCGCGACGCGCGCGGTGTGGCCGCGGTTGCGCCAGGCGGCGTATCAACTCGGCCAAGCGGTATCGCCCGACGATAGCGCGATGGTGCTGCGCGGGCTTCGCACGCTCGACGTACGTATGGCGCGACACGGCGAAAACGGGCTGGCGGTCGCGCGCTGGCTTGCGACTCGGCCCGAGGTTGGCCGCGTGCTCCATCCGGCGCTTCCCGGCGACCCCGGCCACGCGATCTGGTCGC
This sequence comes from Sphingomonadales bacterium, assembly GCA_017309275.1. Lineage (GTDB taxonomy): Bacteria > Pseudomonadota > Alphaproteobacteria > Sphingomonadales > Sphingomonadaceae > Sphingopyxis. The sequence continues at coordinate 60,718 of JAFKLT010000047.1, forward strand.
GCGATTTTCAGGGAACGAGCGGTCTTTTCGGCTTTACGCTGAAGGCGGTTGACGAGGCCGCGCGCACGCGTTTCATCGACACGCTGACGCATTTCGGCATCGGTTTCAGCTGGGGCGGCTATGAAAGCCTGGTCGTGCCCAGCGATCCGGCAAAGATTCGCAGCGCGGTCGCCTGGGCCGACCCCGACCCGCTGGTTCGCCTGTCCATCGGGCTGGAGGATCCGGCGGACCTGATCGCCGACCTGGAACGCGGCCTCGCCGCACTATGAGCGCGGAGGCGAACCTTCGCGAAGGGTTCGACCGCACCATCGAGGTGATGAGGGCGATCGGGCTCGACGTCGGCGCGTATCGCTTGTCGCTGTATGGGCTGTTCTCCGCGATCGTCGTGGCGGTCCTGCTGTGGATTGCGGTCAAGCTTGCGATGCGCGCGATCAAATGGCTGCTGCGCCGCAATCCCCAGATCGACGAGGCACAGCGCCTGCTGACCGAAAAGCTGATCGCGATCGCGCTATTCTCGCTCGCGCTGCTGTTCGGTATCGACCTGCTCGGCATCGACCTGACCGCACTTGCGGTCTTTTCAGGCGCGGCGGGCCTGGCGATCGGCTTCGGGCTTCAGAAGACCGTCGGTAATCTGATTGCCGGGATCATCTTGTTGATGGACCGATCGATAAAGCCCGGCGACGTGATCGTCGTCGGCGATGGCAGCAGCATGGGGGGTGCGACCGGGCAGGGGAGCATTCCCAATGTCGGGCGCGTTGCAAAGATCGGGGTGCGCGCGGTCAACGTCGTGACGCGCGACGGCAAGAAGCATCTGATCCCGAACGAGCTGCTGATGACGCAGCCGGTCGAGAACTGGAGCTATTCGAGCCGCGACGTGCGCGTGCGAATGCGGGTTCCGGTCGCTTATGACTGTGACTTGCGCGAGGCGCAGCGCCTGATGGTCGAGACCGCGAAGGCGAATCCCCGCATCCTGAACGATCCCGAACCGGTGGTCTGGATTACCGCATTCGGCGAACGCGCGGTCGAGCATGAACTGCGATACTGGATTTCCGACCCTGAGGCTGGGCTCGGCAATATCCAGGGCGACGTGTTTCTGGGGATATGGGACCGCTTCAAGGAAGCGGGCATCCGCATTCCCTATCCTCGGCAGGATGTACGGATCGTCGAGGCGCCGGACGATGAAGGACCGGCGCCCCGCGACGGTAATTAGTAGCCGGCCTGCGTTGCCCGTTCGATGCTTTCGACGATAATCTGCTTTGCTTCGTCGACATCGCCCCAGCCGTTGAGCTTCGCCCATTTGCCGGGTTCGAGATCCTTGTAGTGGGTGAAGAAATGCTCGATCTGCTGCAGCACGATCGGCGGCATGTCCTTGTAGCTTGCGACATTGGCGTAATAGGGGAAGGTCTTGTTCACCGGCACGCACAGCAGCTTTTCGTCACCGCCGGCATCGTCGACCATCTTGAGCACGCCGATCGGACGGCACTTGACCACCGCGCCTGCGACGATCGGCGAGCGTGCGACGACCAGGGCGTCGAGCGGATCGCCGTCCTCGCCCAGCGTGTGCGGGACGAAACCATAGTTGGCGGGATAGCGCATCGGCGTGTGGAGAAAGCGATCGACGAACAGCGCGCCGCTTGCCTTGTCGAACTCATATTTCACCGGCTCGCCGCCGATCGGAACTTCGATCAGCACGTTCAGGCTGTCGGGCGGGCTGTCGCCGGCCGGGATCAGGTCGATGCGCATGGGAGATGTCCTCTTTGTTTTATTGGAATCGCGCGCGCCTTTAGCGCTGTAAAGCAGCCAAAGTCGAGGGGGCGTGGTTGCCGCCGTGCTAATGCAAACCGCAGGCGGTCGATCAGAGCGTGCGTTTCGCCGCGAGCAACTGGTCGAACCAATCGGGTCCGGCGCCGGCCTTTTCGATATGCGGCCAACGCAGCCCGCCATGATAGTCGATGTCGACGTTGCGATAGCGGCCGTTGCGTTCCACCAGCAGCCGAACCGGCGTCTTGCCGTCTGTCGCGGCCCTGATCGCCGCTTCGAGCCGGTCCTTGCTATAGCTCATTCCATCGACCGCGAGGATCTTTGTCCCGCCGACGATGTCGTTCCGGAAAGCGGGACCGTCCCACAGGATGCTGCTCGTTACGCCGTCCTTGTCGACCGTCATCCCCAGCGAATGGGTGAGATCGTAATTCTTCGCCGACCGCATGCGGTCGCGATCATAGACGTTGGGTGCATCGCGCCAGAGCAGGCGATAGCCGGCGCGTTCGATGCCCCCGGTCGGCGCGGGCTGGCCCGGAAGCTGCATCCGGTCGTGGAGGAATCGGGCCCAGTCATAGGGATGAACCGCGTTCAGCGCCGCGACGACAGCATCGAAGTCATAGGTGACTTCGCCCCAGTCGCCGCCCTTGCCGCCGAAGAAGAGCTTGGCGAAATCGTCCAGGCTCTTCGCATTGTTCGTCGCCTGGCGGATAATCATGTCCGCCTCCAGCCACATCAGCGACCCTTCGTTGTAATAATCCTCGGTGCGCGTCGCGCTGGGGAAGGGGCGGGGCTTGCGCGCGGCGATCACGGGGTCGAGCGTCGTGTCCTCCACCGACCGCCATTCGCGTCCCGCCTGGGCGCTGTAGTTGGCGGCGTTGGTCGCCCATTCGCCCAGAATCATCTCTTTCGACTGCATTCCCGACCGGCCGGCCAGGACCAAGTCCCAAAAGCTCGTCTGCCCCTCATAGACCCAGAGCAGATTGCCTTGCATCGGAGTGCGGAAATCGGGCGTCCACAGCTTGTCGGGGCGGCGATATTTGCCGTTCCAGCTATGGACGAACTCGTGCGGCAACAGGCCGCGTTCCGAATCATTGTCGTCCCACTGGGTGAAATAGTCGGGGTTGCGGCTGTTCTCGCTCGACCGGTGATGCTCCAGCCCGATTCCGCCGAGTTCGTCGGAAAGGGCGAGCAGGAATTCATAGCGATCGAAATGCTTCGTTCCGAACAGCGCAACCGTTTCGGCGACCATCGCGGCGTGGCGCGCGATATGGTCGGGCTTCGCGTCCAGAAATTTCGCCTCGTCGGCGACGACGTTCAGCGTGACGTTCTGGCCGAGATCCCATTTGCGGAAATATTTGCCGGCGAACATGGGGCTGTCGACGAGCGTTTCGTAGCTGGTCGGCGCATAGCTGTAGCGGTTGCTGGCGACCTTCAGCCCGTCGAGCGCCGCCGCGCCGGTCCAGCCGTCGGGCAGCGTCACGTCGAGCTGCACCGGAATGCCGCGCGTGAAATAGCCGGCCGGGTACATGCTGACCTGTTCCCATTGCAGGTTCATCATCGTCGGCGTGACGACGACGCGGCCCTCGGTCGTCCGCGTGGGCGAAAGAAAGTCGAAGACAATGTCGATGCTTTTCGCATTCGCGGGCACGTCGATGTCGAAAGCGAAGACGTCGGTCGGCTGGCGCGTCCAGGTCAGCGGTTTGCCGCCCGCGCTGGCCTTGAAGCCCGCGATCTCCGCGATTGCGCCGCGCGGCGCATGTTTGCCGGGCAGCCATTGCGGATAGAGAAGGGTAAATTTCCCGCCTTTGGTAACCGGGATCGACTGGCGGACGTGAAAGATACCGCGGGCATAGTCGGTCGCATCGACCCGAAGCTGCATCGTGCCGGGATAGGGCTTGTCGGCGGGTAACGGAATGCTGTGCGGTTGAACCACCGGTTGCGGCCTGCTGTTGCCGTCCGGCTGCGCGAGCGCGGGGGTGGTTACGAGGATCAAGGCGGATGCGACGAACGATGCTTTTTTCATGCGCGATCTCTGCCGTCAAAAGGCGATCAGGTCCAGCCAGGCCTCTGCCAGTGTGCGGCGCGGTTCGACGAAACGCGGCGGTCAGGACCCCGCGATCAGGTTGATGGCGAAGGCCAATATGCCGAGATTGAAGATGAAGGCGGCCAGGCAGTGGCCGGTCGATACGCGCCGGATCGCGCGGCTGGTGATGTCGATATCAGCGGTCTGGAACGTCATGCCGAGAATCAGTGCGAAATGGAGGAAGTCGAAATAGTCGGGCGTTGACGTGCTGGGGATCGAGAGCCCGCCGGCGTGGTCGTCATTTTTCCGGCCCGCGCTGTAATAGAGATGCGCGTAATGGATGGCATAGACGGTGTTGGCGAACAGCCAGGCGAGCGCCAGCGTCACGATGACCAGCGGTTTGGAATAGGCGCTAGTCCCCGCGACGAGCAGCCCGAGCGTGCCGAGTACCACCGCGCTGACTGCGAGCGAGAGGATCAGCAGCGCGACGCGGTTGGCGTCATTCTCCGCCGCATGGCGTCGCATCACGCGCGGGTCGGTGGTGCGGAACAGCGGAATCGTCGACAGCAGAAAAAGCGCGGTCACGACATCGAACCCGATCAGGAAATCCTGAAGCGCCGACCGTTGCTGCAGGGTGGCCCAAAGCGCGACCGCGATAAGGCCGGCCGCATAGGCGAGGAAGCGCGGCGGTGCGATGCGGTTGCCGATCGTGCGGGCCATGACGTCAGCCTAGCCGAGGGCGGGAGCGGTGCAAGCCCGCTTTGCCTTTCGGCGAAAAAGCATTAGACGCGCGGCGCATGAGCAAGGACAAATCCGCCAAGATCGCGACGCCGCAGCCGGTGCGGGGCACTCAGGATATGTTGGGTGATTTCGCCGATCGTTTCTCTTATGTCGTCGACGCGTTCGAGCGGGTGCGGCGCCTTTATGGCTTCAAGCGAGTCGAGGTGCCGGTGATCGAACCGACCGCGGTGTTCGCGCGCAGCCTGGGCGAGAGCACCGACGTCGTGTCGAAGGAAATGTATTCGTTCGAGGATCGCGGGGGCGAATCGATAACCCTGCGCCCCGAATTCACCGCGGGGATCGCGCGTGCCTATATCTCCAACGGCTGGCAGCAGTTCGCGCCGCTGAAGGTCGCGACGCATGGCCCTTTGTTTCGGTACGAGCGGCCGCAGAAGGGGCGCTATCGTCAGTTTCATCAGCTCGACGCCGAAATCCTAGGCAGCGACAGCCCGCTCGCCGATGTTGAACTGCTGGTATTCGCCGATCAACTGCTGCGCGAGATGGGTGTTGCCGAGGGCGTGACGCTGACGCTCAACACGCTGGGCGACGGGGAAAGCCGTGACGCGTGGCGCGCCGCGCTGGTCGAGCATTTCGAGGCGCATCGCGCCGACCTGTCGGAGGACAGCCTGGCGCGGCTGGACAAGAACCCGCTGCGCATCCTCGATAGCAAGGACCCGAAAGACCGGCCGATCGCCGATGGCGCGCCCGACATCGACGCCTTTCTGACCACTGAAGCGCAAGATTTCTTTGCCGCGGTCACGGCGGGCCTCGACGCCGCCGGAGTCGCTTGGGAACGCAACGCGCGGCTGGTGCGCGGGCTCGACTATTATCGTCACACCGCCTTCGAATTCGTCACCGACCGGCTGGGGGCGCAGGGCACCGTGCTCGGCGGCGGGCGCTATGACGGGTTGATCGAGAATCTGGGCGGCCCGCCGACACCGGCGGTCGGCTGGGCGGCGGGGATCGAACGGCTGGCGATGCTGCTTGCCGAGGATGTCATCGATGGCCGGATGGACGCCGTGATCGCGGTCGAGGACGACGCGCAGCTTGCGCTGGGGATGAGGGCGCTCGCGGCGCTGCGCGGCGCCGGCTTTGCGAGCGAGATCGTCGCGAGCGGATCGCCGCGCAAACGCTTTGACAAGGCGGCGAAGATTCCGGCGCATGCGCTGATTTCGGTGGGCACGCGCGACGGGGCTCTGCACCTCAACGTCCGCGGCGACGGCGACCGTGCGAAGGCGGCCGAGGCGATCGTCCGCGCGCTCTGATGGTCCAGGTTTCCGAAAAGCAGATCGACGCCATCATCGAGCGCCACGCCGCGTTGCAGGCGCGGATGGCGACGGGCGACATGGCGCCTGCCGACTTCGTCGCGGCGTCGAAAGAGTTCGCTGAGCTGGAACCGGTGGCGAAGGCCGCGACCGAGGTGACGCGGCTGCGCGGCGAGCTGGTCTCGCTTAGCGAGATGCTGGGCGATCCCGAGATGAAGGCGATGGCCGAAGAGGAAATGGCTGCCGTTGAGGCGGCGCTGCCCACGGCTGAGCATGACCTTGCGATCAAGCTGTTGCCCAAGGACGTCGCCGACGAGCGTGCCGCGATGCTGGAAATCCGCGCTGGCCCCGGCGGCGACGAGGCGGCGCTGTTCGCGGGCGATCTGCTGCGCATGTACAGCCGCTATGCCGATACGCAGGGCTGGAAGGTGGAGCTGATCTCGGCGAACGAGGCCGAGGTTGGCGGTTACAAGGAAGTCGTCGCATCGGTCAGCGGGCAGGGCGTCTTTGCCAAGCTGAAGTTCGAAAGCGGCGTCCACCGTGTCCAGCGCGTCCCGGTGACCGAGAGCGGCGGACGCATCCATACCAGCGCCGCGACCGTCGCGGTGCTGCCCGAAGCCGAGGAGGTCGACGTCGCAATCAACGACAACGACCTGAAGATCGACATCTATCGCGCATCGGGCGCCGGCGGGCAGCACGTCAACACGACCGACAGCGCGATCCGTATTACCCATATCCCGTCGGGCCTGGTCGTGATCCAGCAGGACCAGCGCAGCCAGCACAAGAATCGCGCCAAGGCGATGCAGGTGCTGCGCGCGCGGCTGTACGACCTGGAGCGCGAGAAGATCCACAGCGCCGAGGCGTCGGCGCGCAAATCGATGGTCGGGTCGGGCGACCGGTCCGAGCGCATCCGCACCTATAATTTTCCGCAGGGCCGGGTGACCGATCACCGCATCAACCTGACCCTCCACCGCCTGCCCGAAATATTGGAAGGGCAGATGGACGAGCTGATCGACGCGCTGATCGCCGAGGATCAGGCGCAGCGACTGGCGGGGCTGAGTGAGTGACGTAGCCGCCGCGCTGCGCGAGGCGGCGGCGCGGCTGGCGGCGGTGTCCGATACGGCGCGGCTCGATGCCGAATTGCTGATGGCGCATGCTTTGGGAGTCGAGCGGCCGGCGCTGCTGCTCGATCCGTCGCGCTATTCGGCGCCGGCCGGTTTCCCTGCGCTGGTCGAACGGCGCGCGGCGCACGAACCCGTCGCCTATATCTTGGGATATCGCGACTTCTGGACGATCCGGTTGAAAATCAGCCCCGGCATGCTGATCCCGCGACCCGACAGCGAAACGCTGATCGAGGCGGCCGTCGACCATTTCAGCGGAGGCGGGCCTGAACGAGTGCTCGATCTCGGCACCGGCCCCGGAACGCTGCTCCTCGCGGCGTTGGCCGAATGGCCCGATGCGCAGGGACTGGGGATCGATGAGTCCGAAAAGGCGGTCGACTGGGCCGAAACGAACGCCAAAGATCTTGGTTTGGACGAAAGAGCGCGCTTTCGTGTCGGCGACTGGGCAGTCGGCATCGAGGGCCAGTTCGACCTCATCCTCTGCAACCCGCCCTATATCGCCGAGAGCGAGGCGCTGATGCCCGATGTGGCTGAATATGAACCCGCCGGCGCGCTGTTCGCGGGAGCGGACGGCCTCGACGACTATCGCCGGATCATCCCCGATTTGCCGCGTCTTCTGGCCCCTGACGGCGCCGCGATCCTTGAAATCGGACACCGGCAACGCATATCGGTTAGCGAGCTCGCCGAAGCGGTGGGATTCCAGGTCGCCTGCAGACAGGATCTCGGCGGCCGCGACAGGGCGCTTTTGCTGACCCGCGCCTGACACTCGCGCAAGAATTTGCTTGGTTTCCGCCGCAAAGCCCTGTAGGGGCGGGCTCACAGACCCGACCGGGGTCCTTATGGTCCGGCTGGTCTGCTTCCCACTTACGATGCTGGTGCGGGGCCGTGGGGCCCGGCGCAAGCGGTAAAGGGCAAGAACCGCGCATGGAGCGCGGGCGCGACGCGCAGATGCGCGGTCGGCCAAAAGGGGTTGGCGTAGCTTATTAGCTTATCGACAGGATGTCTCAGTTGAATATGAACAACCGGCAGAGCGGTCGCCGTCGCGGCCGCAACAATAACGGCAGCAACAACAATAACCGCTCGCAGTCCGGTGGGCGCGGCGGTGTCGATCAGGCCAACCGCATCGACAGCCGCGCACGCGGCAATGCGGCCCAGATGATCGAGAAGTATCGCAACCTGGCGCGTGACGCGCAGCTTGCGGGCGACCGGGTCCAGACCGAATATTATCTCCAGTTCGCCGACCATTATTTCCGCGTCGTCAGCGATTTCCGCGCGCGCCAGGAAGAAAAGGCCGCCGCGAACGGACAGGAGCGCGTCCATGACCGCAGCCGCGAAATCCGCGGCGTCGAGGATTTCGACGGTCATGACGACAGCGGCTTCGAAAATGATGTCGAGACCGACCGCAGCGACGAAGGTCGCGACAATGGCGGCCGTGAAGCGCGCGAACGTGGCGGCAACGACCGCCGCGATCGTGACGACGACAATCGTGGCAATCGCCAGTCGCGCGATCGCGGCAATCGCCGGGACCGTGACGAGGGACGCGGCAACGGCGCCGATGCCGATGAGGGCGCCGAGGAAGACGTCGAAGCCGTCGAGGAAGCGGCTCCCGCGCCGCGCACGAATCGCCGCGCACCGCGCCGCGCGCCGCGCGCTGCCGAGGTCGACGATGGCAATGCCAGCATCGACACCGCCGTGCTGCCGCCCGCAATCGGCCGGCCCGAACGCGCCGAGGAAAGCGAAGCCGAAGCCGAAGCCGAAGAGGCCCCCGCGCCCAAGGCCCGCCGCACGCGCCGCACCCTCGCGCCGCGCGGCCCTGGGGTCGAAGCTGCGGAATAAGCAGCCGATTTCGGCTAGCCTTTGAAATCGACATAACCTAGCCTCCCCGTCAGATATCTGGCGGGGAGGGTGATTATGCGCGCTTTGGCAATGATTTGCTTGGCTGCGAGCGGAGCCGCGGTCAGTCCGGCGGCGGCGCAGGATGCCGTTCTGGGCAACGCGCAGGGCGATGTCGCCGTCACCATCTATAATAATGGCCAGTCGCTGGTTCAGGACGATCGCCAGCTCAGCGTCACGCGCGGGCGCAACCGCATCGAATTCCCCGATGTCTCTGCCCGCATCCGACCGGAAACCGTGACGCTGTCCGGGCCTGGGATCGGGATTGTCGAGCAGAATTTCGATTTCGACCTGTTGACCCCTGACAAGCTGATGGACAAGGCGGTCGGCCAGCAGATCACCCTGATCCGTACGAACCCCGCCACCGGCGTCGAACGCAGCGAGCGTGCAAAAGTGCTCGCGGCGAATGGCGGCATCGTGCTGCAGGTGGGCGAACGGATCGAGGTCCTGCGCGACGACGGCCTGCCCGTGCGCGCGGTGTTCGATCGCCTGCCGCCGAATCTGCGCGCGCGGCCCACGCTGTCGGTGACGGTCGACGCGGCCAATGCCGGGACCATTCCGGCGCGGCTTTCCTACCTGACCCCCAATCTCGGCTGGACCGCCGACTATGTCGCGCTGTTCGATGCCGCGAAGGGCGCGATGGACATTCAGGGGTGGGTCACGCTGACCAACAGCACCGGCACCACCTTCAACAACGCGCGTACCCTGCTGGTCGCGGGCAATCCGGGCGGTGGCGGCGGATTCCGCCAGCTCACCGGCACGATGGATTCGGCCGGGACCGAAAGCAGCAACCGCGAAAGGCTGGGCGACTATTATCTCTATCCTCTGGCCGAACGCACGACGATCGCGAACGCGCAGCAGAAGCAGGTCAGCTTCCTGGATGTGAAGGGCGCGCCCGCGCGGTCCACCTATGAGTTCGTCAACCGCTGGATGGGCAGCAGCACCGATCCGGTCAGCACGGCGAGCGTGCTGCGCTTTTCGACCTCGCGGCAGGGCGGGCTGGGCGATCAGCTCCCCGCCGGGACGATCCGCGTCTATATGCGCGATGCGCGCGGCGATCCCCAGTTCATCGGCGAGAACCGCATCGACCATACGCCGATGGGGTCGGCGATGTCGCTGCGCACCGGCGACGCCTTTGACGTCAAGGTCCAGACCACCGTCGTATCGCGCACGCGCAAGAGCGATTCGCGCTGGATCACCAAGATGAAATATGTCGTCACCAACGCGCGGCCGGAGGCGGTGACGGTACTCGTCGCGCAGGACGGCCTGTATGGCGACGTTCGAATCGGCGACGAAAGCCTGAAGAGCGAGCGCGTGTCGGCCGATCGGGTCGAATGGCAGGTGCCCGTACCCGCCAACGGCAAGGTCGAACTGACCGCCAGCTTCGATACGCGTTTCTAAGGCGCGGGCGTGGCGCGGGCCCGGCCCCTGCTGACCGTGATGGCTGCGCTGTCGGCGCCGGTGTCGGCGTATGCGCAGGCCGAACCGACGATCGTCGTTTCGTCGCAGATCACGAATGTCGCGGTCACCGTCTATCGCGCGCCCGATCGCGGCGGCGGCGGGATCAACCCCAATTGGCCACAGGGCTTTGCCTTCATCACCGAAACGCGGAAGGTGACACTGCCGGCGGGCGTGTCGGTGCTGCGCCTCGAAGGCGTGGCCGAAGGGCTGCTGCCCGAGACAGCGGTGCTGAGCGGACTGCCCGATGGCGTGATCGAGAAGAATCGCGACGCGCGGCTTTTGTCGCCGGCCGGCCTGGTCGATGCCTATCTGAAACGCAGCGTCACGGTGCGGCGGACTGATCGCGCGACGGGCAAGGTCACCGAGCAGGAGGCGCTGATCCAGGCCGGCCCGAACGGCGGCGTGATTCTGCAGACCCCGAACGGATATGAAGCGCTGGGCTGTTCGGGCCTGCCCGAACGGATGCTGTACAAGAGCGTGCCGAAGGATTTGTCGGCCAAGCCGACGCTGTCGGTGCTGGTCGAAAGCAAGGTCGCGCGCACGGTGACGGTGCAGCTTCTCTATCTGGCCGAAGGGTTCGACTGGGCGGCAAATTATGTCGCCGACCGGACGGCCGACGGCAAGACGCTGAGCCTGACCGGCTGGATCACCGTCGCCAACGGTGGGGTGACGAGCTTTCCCAATGCGCAGCTCAACGTGATCGCCGGGCGACTCAACAAGATGTACAGCCCGCCGCTGCCGCGCAGCACGCCGGGGCCGCTCGTCCTGAAATGCTGGCCGATGGACATCACCAGCACGCATCCGCTGTGGGAACTGCCGCCGATCATCGAATATGAGATGGCGCAGGAATCGGATGCCGCCGCCGAGGTCGTGGTGACCGCGCAGCGACGCAGCGGTGCCGTCCGCGCCTACGCGCCGCCGCCGCCCCCACCACCACCTCCGGCTCCTCCCCCGCCTCCGCCTCCGCCCGAGGATTTGGGCGACCTGAAATTCTATCGCGTCCCGTTCCGCGTCGACGTGTCGGCAAAGGGGCAGAAGCAGGTTGCGCTGCTCGCCAGCGACAAGGTTGCGGTCGAACAGCTTTATGCCGGCACGGTGTATCAGAGTTACGGCGGCAATCCGGTGCCGTTGATGACGCGGCTGCGCGTGCAGAACCGCGAATCGGACGGGCTGGGCTTTGCGTTGCCCGCCGGGATGGCAACGGTGTTCGAGACTATCGGCGATCGCCGCCTGTTGGTCGGGGAGGCCAAGATCGGCGACAAGACGAAGGACGAGCGCGTCGATTACGACATCGGCCCCAGTCCCGCGGTGCAGGTGCAGACGGTCGTGCAGGTCGATCCCGACAGAAAGGATGGCCGGCTGTGGCAGGTGACGCTCACCAACGCGCGGCCGTTCGATGCGGAGGTCGAGATGCTGATCCCGCAGCGGCTCGATCCGGAGCCCCAGGGCTGGGAACGGCGCGGCGATAGCTGGGTGTGGCGCGTCCGCGTTCCCGCGAACGACAAGCTGGTTCAGGTCTTTCGGGTGAAATGAGCCGCCGTCAGGCGGGCGGCAGCGCGCGCGGGCGGTGATTCTCGTCGAGCGCGACGAAGGTGAACACGCCTTCGGTCACGCGCTCCTCGGTCCGGCCGCCGTCGCGGGTCGCGATGACCTCGATCCGGATCGCCAGCGAGGTGCGCCCGCGCCGCTCGACATGGGCATAGAGCGAAATGATGTCGCGCAGCAGGATCGGCGCGATGAATTCCATCGTCTCGATCGCGACCGTCGCGACGGCGCCTTGCGCGACGCGTCCGGCGACGATGCCGCCCGCGATGTCCATCTGGCTGAGCACCCAGCCGCCGAAGATATGGCCGTTGGCGTTGATGTCCGCCGGACGCGGAACGACGCGCAGGATCGGGTCGCGCGGGCAGTCGGATTCGGCGGGCTTATCGGTCATGGTTCATATCCGGGTCGTCTTCGAAAGGATCTTCGATCGCCTCGTCATGGCCGCTGCCGCTGGACAGGAAGACAAGGCCCATCAGCGCGGCGCCGAGCATGACCGACAGGCCGACGCCGGCGGCCGTGGCAATGATCATATGGATGGTCAACTGGTCGCCCAGCGTGAAACGAAGCCAGCCGAGCGCGATCACGACCGCGACGAACGACACCAGCGCCATGCCGCGCATCAGCCGGCGATAGCGCCGCCACGCGACGCTCGACGTGCCGATATCGTCGAGGGGAGAATGTCTGACCATGCCGCCTCCATGAACCAAGCCGGGCCTCAGGCCAAGCGGCAAAGCCGGCCCGTTTGGCTTCGCGGCGAATCGTGATAGGCTTGGCTCGCAACGGAAAAGAGATGGGAGCGGCACCTATGACGATCGGAGCGATTCTTCACGGGCGCACGGGCGCGGTGATTTCGGCGCGGCCGGGCGATACGGTGCGCGCGGTGGTCGATCTGCTGGCGCAGCATCGGATCGGCGCGGTGCCGGTGGTCGAGGGCGATTCGATCGTCGGCATTTTTTCGGAACGCGACATGGTGCGCCTCACCTCATCCTATGGACCCGAGGCGCTGGACCGCAGTCTGGACGAGGTGATGACCAAGTCGCCGGTGACCTGCGATTCGCGCATGGCGGTGATCGCCGCCCTGTCGCTGATGACGCAAAAGCGCATCCGCCACCTGCCGGTGGTCGATGAAGGCCGCCTTGTCGGTTTCGTGTCGATCGGCGACCTGGTCAAATATCGCATCGATCATATCGAGGCCGAAGCCGCGGCGATGCGCGACTATATCGCGTCCTGATTCGCCGGTGGTCAGCGCAGGCTGAACCGCGCGGCGCGCAGCAGGCTTTTCGGGTCGGCGAACAGGTGGCCAAGGCGCCCGCCGGTTGCCCGTCCCTGAGCCGATCCGAGCGCGCGCCACCACGCACCCAGACCCTTGCGCGACGCATGATATCGCAGGTGCCCTGCCTTTTCGGTGATCGCCGCATCGAGCCGCCGCCGATTCGCGTCGGTCAGCGCGACGCCGAATTCGCCGTCCCTCAGCTTCAGAAACGCGTCGAGCGTCATCTGCGCATTGCGAAGATCATGCTCCGTACCGGTCAGGTTGTCGCCTTGGCGATGGACGGTGGCGACATCGACGAATCGGCATAGGAAATCGCCCCGGCCGGTAAGCTTGAGCCAGAATATCCAGTCCTCGCCGTGGCGATAGCTGGGCATCCAGCCCACTGCCTCGGCGGCGGCGCGGCGAAAGACGGCGGCGCAGGTCGGAATCATGCTGGTCAGCAACAGCGCCGATTGCGGGTCGTTCAATCGATACAGGTCGCCGCCGATCGAATCGGCCTCGACGCCCGGGGTCAGACAGCGGCGCATCATCGGGATGCTGGATGTGCCGTCGGTCCAGTGCTGCATCGCATCGGCGAAGCTGACGACCGCTTCGGGATGATTCGTGAGCGGTGCGGCGAGGTGATCCAGCGCGTTGGGCGCATATTCGTCATCCGAATCGAGAAAGGCGATCAGCGGGCTAGTTGCCGCCGCCATGCCCAGATTGCGTGCGACGCCTGCGCCGCCGTTGGTTTCCGCCACAATGAAACGCACCGGAATGGCGTTTGCAGCCGACCAGGTGGCGACGACCTGTCCGGTATCGTCGCCGGAGGCGTCGTCGACGACGATGATTTCCCCCGGCCGGCGCGTCTGGCGCGCGATGCTGTCCAGCGCTCGTCCGATCAGGTGCGGGCGGCGATAGGTTGCGATGATGACGGCGATATCGTCCATCGCTCAGCCCTCGGTCGTGCGCGTGCGGCGCAGCAGCCGGCCCAACGTCGCGGTCGCGAGGTGCCGGATGTCGGGAACGATCGGATGGCGAATCGCGAACAAGGTGAGAAGCCACAATCCGACACCCGCGGCGACCGGCGGCAACAACTGGCCAAAGGTCATTTCGGTCGGCGGGACTTGCCAGCGGTAGCAGGCGAGCAGGGGAGCGATCGCCGCCACGGCGCCGATCAGGCTGCGGCCATAATCGGCCAGGAGGCCGCGCCAGCTAAAGCCGGTGAGGCGGCGCAGGAACAGGACATAGAGGCAGAACCAGAAGGCGGCATAGACGATATAGGCGGACGCCGCCGCCTGTCCGCCATATTGCGCGCCGATGAGAAGAAGCACGACGGCGACGGCCGTCGCGGTCCCCGTACGCTTCAGCACGCCGTCGAGGCGGCCGAGCAGGATCGGAATCTGTACGCTCATCGGCAATGCGACGAAGATCATCTCGGCCAGCGCCAGCAGGCTGAGGATTGGCGCGACCCCGGTCCAGCGCGGGCCGTAGAGGGCATGCACAAGCGGGTAGGAGGCCACCGCCAGGCCCGCGAGGGCGGGCCAGACGATTCCGGTATAGCCCGCGACGAGGCGCAGGTAGGGCTCGCCGAGCGACTTGCCCTCGTTCCTGAGCTGGGCGAGCGCAGGATAGAAGACGCTGTTCACCGCGCCGGTCATCAGATTGACGAGTTGTACGGCAAGCCCGCTCGCGCGCGAATAGAGGCCGACCGCCGTGTTGCCCGCGATGCCGCCGACGATCAGGTCGGGCGAGCGCGTGCCGACCGAATCGAAAATCTGCAACAGCGTCGACCCGCCCCCGAATCGAATGACGTGCGACGCCCCGGCAAAGCGCATGGGCCATGGGAACAGCCATCCATTCCGCCACTGGCTGACGATTGCGCGCGCGATCTGCTGCGCCAGTGCGCCCCAGGCGAGCGCCATCGCGCCCTTGCCCGACGCCGCGAGGCTGATCGTCACGACGGCGTTGGTGATCGAGGCGCCGACCTCGATCATGAAGTCCGATTGGAAATCCATCGCGCGCTGGCGGAGCGCGGTCGGCACGATCGCAAGCGGAACGAACAGATAGGAAGCGCCGATCACCAGCATCAGCGGAAAAAGCCTGGGATCGCCATAGAGCCAGGAAAGCGGCTTCGCGGCCGCGAGAATCACCAGCGCCACACCCCATGCGACCGCAAGCGAGACCGAAAAGGCGGTATGCAGCTTTTCTTCGCCAAGCTCGGCCTCGCCGACGATGTAGCGATTGAGCCCGAACTCCTGCAGCACCGCGATCAGCGCGGTCGCGGCGAACGCGATCGAGAAGAGCCCGACCTCGGCCGGGGTAAGGAAGAGGCGTGCGACGATGATGCTGCTGGCGAAGGCGATCGTGAAGCTCAGCAATTTGCTGGCGCTCGCCCAGGCGATGGCTTTGCGGACTGACATGATTCGAATCAGCCCGCGCGAAATTCGGCCTGCGGCGTCACCGTCGTCGCATGGCGATTCTGGCGCCAGGCGAGCATCGGCGGCGCGAGGCGCGGAAAGAAGGCCCAGAGACCGAAGGCAAGCGACCAGACCGGGTTGCGCATCTGGTGGCGGTGCGCGCGCAGCGCCTTCAAGGCATCGCCCGTATCCCCGGCGATCACGGCGGCGAGTGCCTCCTCGACTTCGGCGCGTTCTTCTTCGCGCGCGCGGAGCGTTGACGCGAGCGCGGATTCTTCGCTTCCCGGCCGAGCGGCGATCACCTTGTCATAGACGCGTATATTGCCGCGAATCATCTTGAGCAGGCTGCGCGATGCGGAAACCGCGCGCACGCGATAATCGCCCAGCAGCGCGTCGAGATAATGGGCGTGGCCGCCGTTCAGCAACAGCCGGACCCAGAGGTCTAGATCCTCGGCGTGCGTCATCGTGGTATCGAATCCGCCGATCGCCTCGAAGTCCGCGCGGCGGAAGGTCGATCCGATATAGATATTGAAGCGGCCGCCCAGCAGGTCGAGCAGCGACCCGGTCGCGCTGCGATTCTGTTCGGGGCCGACAACTTCGCTCTCGCTCGACACGGCCCCGAACACGCGGGCGTTGCAGGTCGCTATGGAAGCGGCCGTATCGGCCTCCATCACCGCGACCATGGCGCCCAGATAGGCGGGGCGAAAAAGGTCGTCGCCGTCGAGCAGCGCGATCAGCGGCGCGCGCGCGGCCGCGATCGCGCGATTGCGCGCCGTCGCTACCCCGCCGTTCGGCGTTTGAAGGAATCGGATTCGCGAATCGCGAAGATAGGGCGCGACCGCGGCGGCGACGTCATCGGGCGCGCCGTCGTCGATGACGATCGCTTCCCAGTCGGTGAAGCTTTGAGCCTGAAGCGAATCCAGCGCCTCGCCCAGAAGATGCGCGACACCATAGGCGGGGACGATCACCGCGATGCGCGGGGCAGGCTGGGCCGGAGAACTATCCATCGCGCGCTCCCTAACATGGATCCGCTAAGCAATGATTGAGGGGAATCACGCGTGAAGCCGGATTCGCCGCCCGATTCCGGGCCCTTTGAATCCTTCTTTTGCGATTCTTGTGGGTCACCCGGCTGGCGCCGCGCGACAGCTTCCAGGCAAAGTGGCGGTCGTAACCACGCGTTTCTGCGGCTTTGGAGAAAAGTTGAAACAAAATTGCAAAAAGATGTTGACCCGACTCAGGGTGGGGCCTAGAGGCCTGTTCACCGGACGGGGCGCGGCGCCAGACGCCACGCTCCACCCGGTCGCCAACAGATACGGACAGATGTCCCCCGATAGCAATAGCGGGGAACGACAACTGTCCGCCATTTCTTGTCGGTGGCTCTTTGAAATTGTGATTGTCGATGAAGGGACATGTGGGCGGCGGCCCTGGGTCTTGCAGCTTTAAGGTGCAAGGTGCTCAGGATAAAAAGCCAAGCCTGACCTACATGTCTTACACGTTTCCATAACGTGGAAGCAGCCTTTCGAGGTTGCTTCTTGTGTAGGCCAGGCTCCTTAAAATGAGCGGGTTTGCGAGGGATATTCCACCTTTGCAGATTCGAACATCAAACTTGAGAGTTTGATCCTGGCTCAGAACGAACGCTGGCGGCATGCCTAACACATGCAAGTCGAACGAGATCTTCGGATCTAGTGGCGCACGGGTGCGTAACGCGTGGGAATCTGCCCTTGGGTGCGGAATAACTTTCCGAAAGGAATGCTAATACCGCATAATGTCGTAAGACCAAAGATTTATCGCCCAAGGATGAGCCCGCGTAAGATTAGCTAGTTGGTGGGGTAAAAGCCTACCAAGGCGACGATCTTTAGCTGGTCTGAGAGGATGATCAGCCACACTGGGACTGAGACACGGCCCAGACTCCTACGGGAGGCAGCAGTGGGGAATATTGGACAATGGGCGAAAG
>JAFKLT010000048.1 GCA_017309275.1 Sphingomonadales bacterium
TGGATAAGCTCGTTCATCGTTCGACTCCTAAGTTGAAGGAGTCGCGAGGGTCCGCCTCTGGCAGCCTACGTTCAATCAGGCGCGGCGCTCGCTAGGCCGCTTTACATCGAGGCTAGCACCAATCCGCGCAGCGGTTCGTGCAACGGCCAAGCGGCGCCGCAAGAAACGCAGTTCGTTCGATGACAGCGAAATGCCGTCGCGCTATATCTGGAAAATCGGAGGCGGCGAGCAGCGCAGTTTATAGCGCACCCTTACACAGCGGCATCGAAGCAGCGTTGCGGCTGGGCGAGCAACACGTATGTATGAGCGCATTCAAGCCATGATTTCGCGAATCCGGTGCGCGAGCGCGTCCATCGCAAAAGGCTTGGTAATGAGCGCCATGTTAGGCGCGAGCCTCCCGCTTCCGATGACAGCATTCTCCGCATAGCCCGTGATGAAAAGAATTTTAAGGCTAGGGCAAAGGCTGAGAGCGGCATCGGCTATCTGCCGTCCGTTCATGCCGCCAGGTAGACCTACGTCGGTGATCAGAAGATCGATGGCCTCCTTTGCCTGCAGGACCCGCATCGCGCTCGGCCCGTCGAACGCCTCGAGAACCTGATAGCCCAATTCCTCGGCCACTTCGGCGACGAGCATGCGGATCGTCGGCTCGTCGTCGACGACCAGCACATTGCCGCGTGCCGGCCCGGCGCCATCGATCGACGTTGGCGCGGGCGGATCGGGATCGACCGTGTCGGGCTCCTCAGCGCTCATGTAGCGCGGAAGATAGATGCACATGGTCGTTCCCATCCCGACCTCGCTGTAGATACGAACCTGTCCCCCCGATTGACGCGCAAATCCGTAAATCATCGACAGGCCGAGGCCTGTTCCTTCGCCAAGCGGCTTGGTCGTAAAGAAGGGATCGAAAGCGCGCGCGGCGACCTCGTCGGTCATGCCCGTCCCGGTGTCGGTCACGCAGAGGGACACATATTGGCCGGGTTCGAGATCGCGCTCCCTTGCGCCGCGTCCGTCGAGCCATTTGTTGGCCGTCTCGATCGTGATCCGTCCGCCCTCGGGCATCGCGTCGCGCGCGTTGATGCACAGGTTGAGAATGGCGTTCTCGAGCTGATTGGTGTCCACCAGCGTCGTCCACAATCCCGCCTTTCCTACCGTCTCCACCGTGATCGAGGGGCCCACCGTTCGGCGCACCAATTCCTCGATGTCGAAGATCAGCCGGTTCACGTCGCACGGCTTGGGATCGAGCGTCTGACGGCGCGAGAAGGCGAGTAGGCGGTGCGTGAGCGCAGCGGCGCGCCGGACCGCGCCCTGCGCGGCGACCGAATATTTGTCGATCTCTGCGACGCGACCCTGAGCGATGCGGATCTGCATCATTTCGAGCGACCCCGAAATGCCGGTCAGCAGATTATTGAAGTCATGCGCGATGCCGCCTGTGAGCTGGCCGACAGCTTCCATTTTCTGAGACTGCCGGAGCGCCTCTTCGGCACGGTCACGCTCTGCTGCGGTCTCTTTGACCTCTTCGACCAGCCGCATGCGCTCCTGTTGAAGCTGGCGCTCTACCGCTTTGCGCGCCGATACATCGAGCATTGCGCCCACCATCCGGATCGGCGCGCCATCCTCACCGCGAATGACATAGCCCCTGTCGAGAATGTCGGCGTAGCTGCCGTCCGCACGGCGAAAGCGATATTCGTCGGTCCAGTCGCTCGCGCCTCCGTCGATCACATGATGGATACTCGCATCGATCCGCGCGCGGTCTTCAGCGTGGATCTGCGCAAGCCACCATTCGCCGGTCGGCACAACGTCGTCGGGCCTGTGACCGTAAGCGCTTTCGAGAGCGGCATTCCACGTCACATGATTGGTGCGAAAATCCCAGTCCCAGATCGCATCGTTCGTGGCGCGTCCCGCGAGACGAAGGCGCTCCTCGACCTCGCGCAGCTTGGCGCTGGCCTCGCGGTCGCGCGTAACATCTTGCACGGTGCCGATGAGCCGAACAGGCTCTCGGCCGTCGAAAAATGCGAGGCCTTGCGCACGAATGTGACGAAGAACCCCGTCTTCGATGCCGACCGTGCGATACTCGACATCGAACCGGTGACTTCCATCGGGATCGAGAGCCGCGGCGACGGCGCGGTTTGCGCGCTCGCGATCATCAGGGTGAAGGCCGGCGAGAAATGCGCTTTCGTAGCTGACCGGAACTCCCGATGACATCCCGAAGAGTGCACGGCACCGGTCATCCCAGGATAGACTCATCTCGCGCGGGCGATAATCATAACGACCAAGCTCGGCGGCGCGTGTCGCGAGCTCGAGTTCTTCGCGACTGGCCTTGAGCGCCGCGTCGCTGCGCGCACGATCGACCGCCTCGCGAATGCGAAGCGCGACATCCTCGACGAGCGCGATTTCGCCCGTCGTCCATGCGTGCGGCGCGTCCTTTTCGACGTAAAGCACCGATTCCAGCACGCCTTCGCGTGTCATGGGACAGAGAATCTGTGCCGCAATGTCGTGCCGCGAATGGTCATCGGATTTGTGTCCTGTCGTGACTACGGTGTCACCTTGGGCGAGCTCGCCGTTCGTCGCCCCCTGCAATCGTGAAACCTCGCCGCTGCGCGACGCGCCGTCTTTCGTCCATTCAGACGCGATTCTCATGCCGGCCTCGCCGGCGTTCGAAGCGAATCCGCACCGTGCCGCGCCGAGATGGGTGCCGAGCCGCGTGGCGGCTGCCGCGAGGATCGCCACGGGGTCCGCGAGATCGCGCAGTTCCGTAAGCAGGGCGAGTTGAAATGCCTGACGCTCGAGCAATTCCTCGCGGCTTAGCTGATCGGATCGTGGCATGCGTCTCCCGTTCGCATGGGACGATCCGCCACCTTGGCCGACCCTTGACAATTTCCCCGCGGATGAACGTTATAGGGACGAGTTCGTTCCGGTAAGAGCCACGCCACTTTGCAACAAAATCCGCACGGGGGCGTATGGGGTATCACGATGAGCCGCCCGCTAAGTGGGCGAAATGGAGGCTGTTGACCGCGTGACAGATCATGAGGAGCTCGACGCCGGAGCGAGCGGGACCGAACCTTCGGCTGGGGCCACTCTTGGCGATCATCGACGCGAAACCACGCTGACCCATTCTGGCCTCGACGAGCGAAGCAATATCTTCTTCGCCGCAATCGAGATGACCAGGATGCCGATGATCCTGACCGATCCGAACATTGCCGATAATCCGATCGTCTTCGCGAACAAGGCCTTCCTCGATCTGACCGGCTATGAAGAGACCGAGGTTCTCGGGCGGAACTGCCGTTTCCTGCAAGGGCCGCAAACCGATCGCGAGCGTGTCGCGGACCTCCGGTCTGCAGTCGCGAACCGCCAGTCGATCGCCCTCGAGATATTGAACTACAAGCGGGATGGGACGCCGTTCTGGAATGCGGTCTTTATCGGACCGGTTTATGACACTGGCGGCAAGCTTCTGCATTTCTTCGCGAGCCAGCTCGACGTGACGCGCCGGCGAGAGAGCGAACAGGCGTCTCAGCAGGCTCAGAAAATGGAGGCAATCGGCCAGCTCACCGCGGGGCTCGCGCATGATTTCAACAATCTGCTTCAGGTCGTGAACGGCAACCTCGAATTGCTCGGGACCCGGATCGAGGATGAGAAACAACGAAGCTATCTAGCGCGTGCGCGCGGCGCTGCGGAGCGCGGCGCCAAACTCACGGGCCAGCTCCTCGCGTTTGCGCGCAAGACGAGGCTGACGCCCAGGGCTGTCGATGTGAACGATTGCATCAACGGCTTCGCCGACATGCTTGAGGCTTCGCTCGGCGGCCGCATCGAACTGCACCTGTCGCTCCGGCGCGGCCTTCCAAAGGCGGTCGTCGATCCCGAGCAGCTCGAAATGGCGATCCTCAATATTGCGCTAAACGCGCGCGACGCCATGCCGGGAGGCGGCGTCCTGACGATTGCAACGGCGAAGGTCCATCTGAACGGCGATGCACCGGCCCGGGGACTCTCTCCGGGTGACTATATCTCGGTCGAGCTCGTCGACGAGGGCGAAGGCATGGCGCAGCATGTGATCGCGCGGGCGGTGGAGCCGTTTTTCACGACCAAGGCTACCGGGAAGGGGACAGGGCTGGGCCTTGCGATGGCGAGCGGCTTCGTTCTGCAATCGCGGGGGCGGCTCGAAATCGAGAGCGAGGTCGGCAAGGGCACCACCGTTCGCATTCTTTTCCCCGTCTCGACATCTGACGAACCCGAATTGTCGGTTGCGGGTCCGAAAAAGTCTTTCGAACGCGGCGAGGCCCATATTCTCCTGGTCGAAGACGATGCCGAAGTCCGTGCGCTGGCGCGCGAAAATCTCGAAGATGCAGGATATCGGGTGACGGTCGCCGAAAATGGCGACGCAGGGCTCAAGGCATTTGAGCACCTGCTTGCCACAGACATGGTGGATCTTGTCTTCACCGACTTGGTGATGCCCGGAAACCTGGATGGCATTGCGCTCGCGGAAGCAGTCCGGCGGCTCGCGCCTCAAGTGCCCGTGTTGATGACCACGGGCTATAACGAGGACTTAGTCGTAGAAGGACCACTTCGCAGCGAGCGTGACGTGCTTGGCAAACCCTATCGCCGGGCCGACCTGCTCGATCGCATCGCACAGGCGCTGGCGCACAGGGATGAAAATTCTGCTCGGCGACGCCCGTCTGACTTCGGTGCTGCCGAGGAATGATCGTTTCAATCGCCCGATGGGTAAACGGCCTGTTGCACTTCAGAAACCAAGCCCCCGGTCTCGGTCAATGCCTCAACGGCTGACGTTGCGACCTCGCACCCAAGCGCACTTGCAGTGCCGCACCTGTAAATTGTCCAGACCGCGGGACCGTCGCTGACCATTCTCGCCAACGAAGCCGGAGCTGCAATCTGCCGCAACGGACCTAATGGCAGCTCCTTGCATTCTGATGCCATCAGCAGACTGTCTCCTGTCGGCCACAACGAACGATTTGCCGAAAAAGAACACCCGCCCGATCGAAATCGGACGGGCGTTAGATGAAGAGCTGAGTTTCCTGAAAGGAAGAGCTCTCTTGGGTCGCATGGCGCGCCTAGCTTCGCTGGTAGACCTGATATTGTACCGCGACGCCAAAAAGGGAGCAGCTCTCGCGCCTCAGGGCTTGACCGCAACCGGAAGACGGAATGGTGCGCCAAGCCTGTTGAAGGCGTTCATCGCCGCGATCGCGATCGTCAGGTCCACGAGGTCTTTCGGCTCGAATGCCTCGGCGGCTGCTGAATAGGCCTCGTCGGAAGCGTGGGTCTCGCTGACACGCGTGACTTCCTCCGCCCAGGCCAAAGCCGCGCGATATTGGTCTGGGAACAGATGCGGGACTTCATGCCACACCGGAAGCAGCGCGATCTTGTCGATCGGCATGGTCTTGAGAAGGTCCCGGGTATGCAGATCGATGCAGTGAGCGCATCCGTTGATCTGCGAGACGCGGAGGAAGACGAGGTGAATCAGTTCTTTAGGCAGGGCCGTGCTGGTGGTGACATAATGGTGCACACCGTAGAGCGCCTTCGCTCCAGCGGGAGCCACTTCGGACCAATTCAACCGGTTCATCTGATCTTCCTTTCATCCTGAGCCAAAATCGGCGTCACCATGCCTGACGAGCGGGATTCTTCCGCTGTGACATCCCGCGCAAAAAATGCCGGTGGACCGAATGCTGTCGAATGGGATCGGAAGAAAGGTCCGAGATTGATCTAGCGCAGTGTACCGATCAGGCCGCGCCAAGAAACGAGGGGCCACGGCATTGTCGTACCGCTACAGAAAGTCCCCTTATCTGGAATTGGAGTTGAAAGCCGCCCGACCCAATCGGCCATTCCAATCGCCAACCGGCAAGCGCCAAAAAAGACGCCCGCGCGGCCGAAACCGTGCGGGCGTCAGATGAAGATCTCGGTTTCCTGAAAGGACGAGGTCTCCTGGGTCGCACGGCGCAGATAATGTCGAGGGCCGGGTAGTTATTGTACCGCTGCGCCAAAAGAGCTGCCTTGGCGCGCATTGGACGTCGACCACCGGTTGCTTCAGATAGGAACCGTTCGGTAGGCAATCGGCCGCTCATGCGGTTTGTTCAGCCGGTGTTCGGCTGCGCGCCGCTACGTCCGGTGCCTGATTGAAGGAGACGGGTCATGAAAGAATATATCGCCGCTGCGGTCCTCGCTGCGCTCGCCGTTCCCGCCGGCCCGGCGCTGGCGGATCCGCCGCCCTGGGCGCCGGCGCACGGCAAGCGCGCCAAGGATCGTGGCCTCTATGACGGATATGGGCGCTATTACGAGCCTCGCCGCATTTCGCACAATGATCGCATTTGGCGGAGCAAGGATGGCCGCTACCACTGCCGCCGCGAGAATGGCACGACCGGATTGATCATTGGCGCCGCCGTCGGTGCGCTCGTCGGGCGCGAACTCGATGGCGGGCGTGATCGCACGGTCGGCACGATCATCGGCGCGGCCGGCGGCGGGCTGCTCGGGCGGGCTATCGATCGCGGCGAACTGAAATGCCGCTGATGTGAAAGGACGGCGCGAGAGGGACCAGTCTGCTCGCGCCGTCCCCTTTGACACCGCACGCAGTGGGGGTGCGGGCGGTGGCGAAGAATCTATCCGACAGTCTGATGCCGCGGGCGAGGTGCCTTCGTCATGCGCAGACCGGCTATGCCCGCGCGGTCGATAGTGCGGCGCCACGATTCCAGCTCTTCGCCGCTGAGACGGTATCTTGCGCAGTCGTCGGCCAGCCCGATCAATCCGCCATCGATCGCGGCAAGCAACTCCGCCTTGCGGCGCGCGACCCAATAGCCTGCCGTCGATGAGGGCAGATCGTCGATTGTCAGCGGCCCCACCGGCCCGGCGACCGATGTCGGCCTTGTCCTAAATTCGAGCACTGCGAACTCTCCATTCGCTCGGCTGCTGCCGTATGAGTGCCCCCCGCGGCAAAAATGCGGTTTCGAGGTTAACAAAAGGTTGCGGAGGAGCATTGTATGCGGCCAACCGTTCGTCGATCATGGGTGGCGACGGGCCAAACTGCGTGTCGAAGGGAGCGCTGCGACCCTCTCAATGATCGCCGCTATTGCCAGGCTGGGCGGAATGCTGCAGCCTCAATGCTGTAACGGGGGGAAAACAGATGCGAACTGCGAATATGATGGTGGCGTTGGCGCTGATGGCAGTACCGGCGCAGGCTCAGACGGTGCCTGACTTGCCGGCAAATCCGGTCAAGGCGATCGATGGCGAATGGTATGGCGTCGACCACAAGATCAAGCTGTCCGTGGCAAATGGCGTGGTAACGATCGTGGAAAACGACACCGCTGATCCATACCTCAAGAAGATCGCGGCACCTCCTGGAACCGTCATCGCTCGCATCACGGGCGTGGAATCGACCGGACCCAAGTCGGCACGGTTCGTCGGCCAATGCCTTGAATTGATCGACACCTCGCGGTCGGACACCATAGCTTGTCCTACGCATGCTTTTGTGCAGTCGGCAGCTTACGGCGGCAAGCCAGGCTTGACGATCAATTTCTGGACCGCCGCTTTCCTTCGCAAGGGCAATATTCCGGAATATCAATGGCAATATCGCAAGTGAGCGATGAAAGAAGCGAAGGCCAGTCGCTGCGCGGCAAACGATAACGCTCACGTCAAATCCGGCCTGATTTTTGCATGGGAGTTCTCGCCGCAAAACAGGCGAACCAGCTTGCTCCGATGAAAGGGTTCCGATCTTTTTGTTCTGTCGGCCGCGATGCGAGAAGCGGGCGCGGGTGAGGGAACTAGGGCAGTAAAATGATGGAGGATCGGCGATGAGAGTGGATGCGCCGCGGCCGGGCGGGACAAAGGCTCACCTTGTGAGGCATCAGGCGAAGCGAGGCGCGACCCATTGCCGGCATGTCATCGCCGGGTTCCTCCTCGCGGTCATCGGCCCTTCCGCGGCAGTCGGCGCTTCCGTGCCTCCAGCCGTTGACGGCAGCCAGGCCGACAGGGATGCCGCCGCCGCTCGGATCGCAGCGCAAGCGATCGACGCGGGTCACCCTGCCGAAGCGGCGGGCATCCTCGAAACGCTGGTGGCCCCGCGCCATCATATGCTCGCGATCTTGCCCGCGTGGCATCGCGATCTGGCACGCGCTTACGTCGCGCTCGGCCTGATCGATGGCGCCGCTGGCCAGTATCGGCTCGCCTTGGCCGTCGCGCCCGACGACGAAGTGGTCGCGCTTGGCGACGAGCTTGCGGCGATCCTCGCCAAGGAAGGGAGCGCAGACATCGTGCCGGACACGCTGGGGCCGAACGGCGCCAAATATTTTGACCTTCACTGGGTCGATCGCGGCAACGGGACGCTCGATTTCGCGGCCGCCTTCACGCTGCCGCAGGATGATGCCGACGGAGCGGCGTATACGGCGGCGACCTACCGCGCCGACTGCCTTGCGCTCAAGTCGCAGCTGCTCGGGGGCGCCGCCTTCTCGAGTTCGGGCGCGAAGCTGCGGTCGTTCGGCAAGGGTGAGGCCGCGAAGCCGGCTAACGACCTGGCGGACCATAGTCTGAGAATGATCTGCCGTCGCGATCCGGCCCAGCAGGTGAAGCATGTGCCCGCAATCGACGGCCGCACGCTGCTCGCGCGCTACCGCGCGCAACGCGCGCAGCGGACCGCTTCGGCGCCATCCGGCGGCGAGAGCGGCGCCCACGAGGCCGCGTGCCGCGCGCATGTGGAAATGTTCGTCGGGCAGCTCGCCGCCGAGGGACAGGTATCGGGGCCGAGCTGGCAGGTGCGCGACTGGTGGGACATCCGGACGGAGGATTTCTCCGAGGAACGCCGCGCCGCGGCCACGTCGGCGGTCACGGCGCTCGCTCGCGCCGACCCGGGCGCCGCACGCGCTTTCCAGCAGGCCTGCGTGCAAGAAGCGCTGTCGGGCGGAGCCGTCCCCGGCATGTAGCCGTCTGCCGCTGCCGGGCTTGCACAAATCGGTTTCACGAGCACTGCGGGTGTTCGAAATAGTGCTTTGGCGCCCGAGGCGGCGATCGCGAGGCCGGTGAGGCGCAGCGATCTTGCTTGCGTCCTTCGCGCGCCGCGATAGGTCGGTCAGGGGTCGCGCTAGGGCAGGGGGCGTGCAATTGATCCGGTACAAATCATGGTTGCTCTTCGGGGCGCTTGCCTTGGCGGCGCCCGAGGTTTCCGCCAAGCTGTCCGTCGACCCCGTTCCCGCGAGTGCCGAGCTGAACGATGCGCTCGCCGCCAAACGCTATGACGAGGCGATGACTTTGGCACGCCGCGAGCATGAAGCTTGCGTCGCGGTCAAAGGGTCCGATCCTTGCGTCGGACTGCTCGCCTTGCAAAGCGATGCGCTGACTGCCTGGGCGGTGGATCATGGTGATTTCGATCGCGACGAAAAGGGCGAAGGTATGGCCCTTCGCACCGCGCGCCTCCTCCACGCCCAGGTTAACAGGCTAAAGGGCTTCGATGGGCCGATCTTCGCGTCGGCGTTCGGCAACCTCGGTGAAATGCTGTCGCTCTACGGCCGGCCGGTAGAAGGCGAGCAGTATTTGCGGGACGGGCTGCGATACAACATCGTGCGGGCGATGGAGTTCCAGGGAACCGAGCGGCTCTCCGATGCGGCGCTCCGCACGTCGCTCCTGCGGCTGACCCGCAACCTTGCGCTGCAGGGCCGCAATGAGGAGGCGCGCGGTTATCTCGCTGCCGCCGACAGCCTGCTCTCGACGTTGGCCATGATGGGCTCCCCCGAAGCTAAACGCGCGCTCCCCGATTTTCTGGCAGTTGCGGCGCTGGTGCCGGGCGAAGCGAGCGGTGGCGCTGCGGATTATGTCGAGGCGGCGGTCGGGTATGAATGGGAACGCGAGCACAACGGTGAGGGATGGGACCCCGATGACTGGGCGGCAGTCCGGGGTCGCCTCGCCCGCGACGAGATCGCTTTTCTCGCGCGGAGCGGGAACATGGCAAAGGCGGTGGCGCGCTTCGATGCCGAGCCGGACCTGCTCCGCGGCGGGCGAGGCGCGTCGCGTCTCGAATTTCTCACCCGGCTCGGCGCTGCGCTCGTCGCTGAGGGGCGCGCTAACGAAGGTGCCCCGATTCTCGCCGAGGCAATGCCGGTCGTCGATACGACTTGGGACAGGAGCGACGACCGGCGCATCGATGCGCATGCGGCGCGCGGCGCCGCCATCCTCGCGCTCGATCCAGGGCAGCACGCCGATGCCGCGGCCGAATATCGGAAGGCTGTCTCAGGCGCGGTGGCGCGGGTCGAGGCGGCCGACACAACCGAGGGGCTTGTTCGCGCCGTCCGGCGCTACCGTCCCGTCTTTGAGGGACTGCTCGGCGCCCTTCCTCCCGAAGCGGCAAGCTCGCTCACGCGCGGAGAAGCGTTCGAGGCGGCCCAATGGTCGTCGATCGGCGAGACCGCGGCGACACTCGCCAAGGTTTCGGCACGCACATCGCGCAGCGATGGCCCGGTCGCGGAAAAGGAGCGGTTCCGCGAGGAGGTGCGCGCGAGCGTTGCGTCGCTCAACCGCGAGATCGCGCAATGGCTATCGGTTCCCGGCAGCCCCGATACCGATCGCGAGTTGCTAGGAAAATTCTATTTGCGCGACGTTGATGCCGTGATGGACGAGATGTCGACCGAGGAGATCGCCGCGATCGACCCCGCCTATGATCAGCTCGTCAAGCCTCGGCCGATCGCCGCCGAACGAGTGCAGGCGCTGCTCGACAAGGACGAAGCCGTTCTTTTCTTCCTTTCTGACGAGCGGGGCACGTCGGTCTTTGTTCTGACGCGCTCGGGATTTACATGGCATCGTTCGCGCCTGACCCGCGATGCCTTGGCGAAGAGCGTTGAGCGGCTGCGCGGTCAGATCAAGCGCGACCTTCGCGAGCGCTGGGTCGGGAGCGTCGACAATTTCGACGAGCAGCTTGCGCACAATCTGTATCAGGAGCTCATTGCGCCCATCGAAACGTCCCTCGGCGGCGCAACACGTCTGATGACCGTGACGCCAGGTCCGCTGAGCAGCCTGCCGTTGACCTTGCTCGTCACAGCCGGCGCCGACACGCAGAAGCCGCAATTTCTGATTGATCGTTACGAGATTTCGACGCTGCCGTCGGTTTCAAGCCTTTACTCGTTGCGTTGCCTGCTTCGGCCTGCGGGTGATCGCCCGGCCGGTTGCGGCCCTGGACCCGGTCGCAATCGTCCGCCATCGCAGACGATCCTGTTCGCTGCGGGCGATCCGGCGCTCAAGGGTCATTCAGGCGACGACCGGGGTATCGTGGAATATTCGGAACTGTTCCAGCGTGGCATAGCGGACCCGGCCCGGATCATGGCGATGCCTTCGCTTCCAGGCACGCGCCGCGAGATCGAGGGCGTGCGATCGATGTTCGATCCTGGACAGACTGTTGCTCTTACGGGCTCCGCGGCGACCGAGGGATCGGTCAAGTCGAATCCCGGGCTGGCCAATGCACGCTATGTCCTTTTTTCGACGCACGGTCTGCTGGCGAGCGAGACGGGGCTCGATGGCGAGCCGGGTCTCGTCTTCACGCCGCCATTAGCGGGGGCGCAGTCCGACAGGGACGATGGTCTTCTCACCGCCTCGGAAGCCGCGCAACTGAAGCTCGCAGCGGATATCGTCGTACTGTCGGCGTGCAACACGGCAAGTTCGAACGGCAGCGCCGAAGCGGACGGGCTGTCGGGCTTGGCGCAGTCTTTCTTTTATGCTGGCGCGGGTTCGCTTCTGGTGTCGCACTGGCCGCTCGACGATGAGGCCGGGGCCGAAATCGTCACGCATCTCTTCGCAGGCATCGAAAAGCATCCCGGCGCTCCGGGGGCTGCGTTCCGGCAGGCGATACTGGCGCTTCGCGCAAAAGACGATACCTCGTCTCCAGCGGTTTGGGCGCCGCTCGTGTTTGTCGGAACCACCGACCGGGGCGTGCGGTAGCGAGAGTTCGGGTGCTCGCAGTGCGTTATGAGTTCAGGTCGCCCTCCAAACGTCCGCTGAGCGCAAATTTGGTCTTGAATCCGCCCGTCTGCTACCGGCCAGGTCAAGCGTCGGCGCTGGCTCGCAGCGAACAGGTGGCTGAATGGGATGGCAAGCGGATGCAACAGTCGGCTGCTCAAGAGCGAGTTAGTCTCGTTCCAGAAAAATAGCCTCCGGTATCTCTTGGGCCGGCCACAGAGCGCCATAACTAATCATATTCATCAGAGCGATCTGGTCTTGGTCGAAATGGAACGAGTAATAAGCGTGGACCGTGACGAACGGATTGCACTCATTCTCGGGCGTGGCTTCAATCCCTCGTGCGCGCGCGATCACCAGATCGCCCACTGGCGTGGCTTCCAGCAGTTGGAACGGTTGCGGAGCGGGCCACCGAAAACTGGCCCGTCGCATGCTCTCGGTCGAGCGCTCGATTTCTTCGAACGACCCCGCTTGACCGATCTTCTCAAAAAACCTTTCGACGAGTCTCAAACGTTTTTCTTGCGCCTGCCTATCAAATACAGGGTCTGGGCGAGGCGATGATATCTGACAAGACATTGCCGTTCCCGGCATAAACGTGGCGCACGCCACCGCTGTGATTGCCTTCCGCCTCCCGATCATCGGTCGCTCCCCAAACATATAGTGGAGGATACATACAAAGCCGGTGTCCGCAATCGGTCGCTTCCGGTCGTGGCTATCCGGCGCGCCGCGGATGTCCGCCTCTCTCGGTCTCCCGCCAAAACCGGACCGTTCTTAAATGGCCACAAGCGGTTAACGCGCCAAAGAGCGCTTGCTGATTGTCTCTCGTAGCATGTGCGGGCCAAGGCAGCAGGATAGGAGGTCGGACGGCTCGCGCGATCGACCTGCTCAGCCAGGATAAGGTGATTCCCTCAATAGTCGGGCAAGATGCGTGGCATTAGCGGCCACCATTTTGGCGGTCTCGGTTACTTTGCTGGGGCGATGCTGAAGATCCTTGAAATCGACTGAACCCATCGCCTCACCGACCCAGTAGCAGGCGGCCACGGCGGGAATCGTCCATCCCACATCGTTCAGCGCCTGAAAGATTTGCGACGAAGCATTATGCGCGCCGTCTTCATTGCCGACGATCGCGGCAACAGCCACTTTCGAAAAGCTTGGCATCCGCCCCTTGTCGTCGGTCTCCGACAGGAAGGCATCCATTCGTTCCATCACAAGCTTGGCGACGCTTGATGCTTGACCCATCCAGATCGGTGTGCCGAAGATGAGAATATCGGAGGCGAGGATCGCCTCGCGAATTTTCGGCCATTCGTCGCCAGCACCCTCGTTCGAGGTGACACCCCATTTGATGCTGTGCGCGGCGATACGGATGGGCTTGCCGACACGGACGCCTTCCGCCTCGAAATGTTCGGTAAGCACCGCGAGCATGGCATCGGTCGAGCTCTTGCGGCCACGGGCCGACAGCGAGCAATTGATCGCGGTAGCGGTAATCGGGGGCATATCGTCTCCTTTACCCCGCCGGGGTGAAGCGCGCGCCGGTCGCGGTTGGTTCCGATGTCATACTGGCGGCGTACCCGGAATGACGATGAGCGTCCGCTCTCGACGCGCCTTGGGCGAGTTCCGACAGGGAATTCATGTTGAAAATATCGGTGCCGCCGAGCGCGGGCAGTAAGAAGGGGCCGCCAAAGCGGCCCCTTCCTGTCGGCTTGCCGGGTCAATCGAGCTTGGGACTGACGACGCCCGAGCTGTAGCGCAGATTGTTCTGCACATGTTTGACGCCCGTGACGTCGTCGGCGACATCTTCGGCGCGGCGCTTCGACCGGCGATCCTCGACCGTGCCGGAGAGCGTGACTTCGCCATCTGCGACGCTGACCTCGATCTCGGAGGCGTCGATCCAGACATCCTCGGTAAGACGGTCGTTCACGTCCTCGCGGATGCGCTCGTCGGAGCGGATATAGCTTTTGGGACCGCGGCCGCGGTGATCGAGTTCCCGGCGACGGCGCGCGTCGCGATCGCCGAACCAGGAAAGCACTTCGTCGCCGGCGCGGTCGAGGAAGCCGCGTTCGCCCGGGTCATAATCGGGGCTGCGCGTCCGCGGATATTGGCCGTAAGGCGAATAGCCCTCGACCGGGAGATAGCCGAACTCGCTCGGCCAGTAGTTACCGCCGCGCGAACGATCCTCGCCTCGGGCTTCGCCGGCAGCATCGTAATAGGCGTCGCGGCGGGGCGTGCGGTCGTAACGGGGCCAATCGGAGCGCTCAGCGCGGCGGACCGGCCGGCGATAGTCGCCCGCGCGCTCATCCTCCCAATTATCGCGGCGATATTCCTGCTCGCGATAGGCGCGGCGCGGGCGGCGCTGCTCGCGCTCGTCTTCCTCGATCGCCACATAAGCGCGCGACGCATCCTCTGCGCGGCCGCGGTTGTAGCGACCCGGCGATGCGCCGGTGTCGGGGCTGCTGTTGTCGCTATAATCCCAGAGCGGGGTGCGGTCGTCGAACCTGTCCATGATCCATCTCCATTTGTTGAGGGTGGCGGGCAGGTTGCCGGGAAGGGAGGCAACCCCCCGTCCCGCCGAACCGACGCATGGAGTGGGGGCAAGTTCCCGATCTGGGCGCAATATGTCGCGCTGCGAAGTCAACGCATCGAAGAATGTGACCCGATCTCTCCAATGGGCGGCAGGCGTCGCCGGCGATGCCGAATTCTCATGGAGAATCAAATCTGGAAAGGATCATACCCAGTGGGCCGCGGGTGCGCCGGGGCCGTCGAACTTGCCGCTGGGGAACCGGATCTCTCCAACGCATCTTTCCAAAGCCTTCCCAGCTCGACGTCGATCCAGTCGGCTGCAAAAGGATCGAGGCCAGAGCCGGGATAAAGGCAAAACTCGCCGAAAAGCGGTTGGCAGTCGATTTCGTAAAAATCGACCCGAACGAAGGCTAGGTTCCCGGCAAGCGTCTCTGCAGCTTGCAGCATCGCCCCGAGGGAGGACGGTCTGGAAGGTCGATCGGCGGCAGGCACGAGCTGCCGCCAGTTGCGGTCATGCAATATCCAGCGGTGACGGACACCGCGCCCCAAATGTACCTGGACGTGCGTCGCGGCACCGCCGAAGACGTAGATCTTGTAGTCGATGGGGAGAGGACGTGCGCCGCCGAGCAACGGCTCGGCGAAAACGCCACGCGGCACATTGCGATAAGCCCATTCGTCGAGCCAGCGGCCGTACTCCCGGCGCTGCCACCGGCGCGCGGCTCGCTGGACCTGCTTCCAGCGTTCGCAATCCGGAAACGTCTCCAGGATTTGATACTGGTTACACCCATGACGCGCTTTGACGATAGATGGGAGGGCGAACGGAATGAAGCGCGGCAGCATCTGGCCCTGCCAGAGCGTCGGTATGATCCAGTTTGCGCCGAGTTGCTTCGAGGCCAAGCATTTTGCCTCAAGCTTATCCAGCAGCGTCGTTTGCAACGGTGACCGATCATTCAATTTGCGGAGCTGGACGAGCTCGGTGAAGCGCGTCGGATTGAGCAAGTCGGGCAGGCGTCGATGACGCAAGGCGTAGAGAAAGGCAATCCGGTGCGCGGCTATCGAGGAGCCGACATTGTCCACTTTCGCCGGGTCTTCCGAGGCGCGCGAGAGTTTCATGCCATGTCGGTCTCACGGCTGAACGACGTGTGGCCGCTATCGCGGAAGCTCGGCCGATCCAGGTTTATTTCGCGGCAAAGCTGCATGCGGATACGAACGACCCGGCGCAGAAAACGCTCCCGGCAATATCATCGACCGACCTCCGATCATCCAGGCAGCGCTCAGGCGCTCGGGTGCGACCAACCGGTGAGGAACGCGTCATCGCGCGCACCGCTGCGGATCGCGTGCAGCATCGCACGTCTCAACCTCGGATCTTCATGAAAGGGCAAAGGAAGATTGCTACCGGTCAGCCTATTCGAGCGAAGGGGGGAGGGAAAGACCCCGGCGTGACTATGCCGAAACAGAAAAAATGCTGACCGTGTATCCGATGATTCGATTGCAGCATCCGCTTGCCTCAAACATTAGGCGCGTAACACACTCCGACGGCCAAACTGAGCGATATGTCGTTGAGCCGGATATGCGCGCCGATATTCGGACAACGTAGGGGAGCGGCCCGGACGACGATTGGATGCGTACGCCGACGGCAATTCGACTGAGACGTGGGATCGAACAGCCGCGGCGATACGCGAAGCGATGCACATGGCGGCGGCAGACCGACCGATCACCGTCGAAGCCCGTGCGCGGTTGAAATGCAGTTGGCGAAGAAAGGTTGCAAAGATGGGACGCACGGTCGCCGCCATTCTGGAAAATTGTCGAGGCTGCCCTCGACGCAATCGCGGCCTCAGGCCTCGGTGCGGCCATTACCGATAGACGAGGACGGAGAGCCGCGCGCGCGGGCACGGGCGGGAACGACGATAGCCGCGGCGCATTGGTCATAAGACAGCAAAGGAGCTTTCCGATGACCAAGGACAATATACTCGCCGGCTGCAGGATCCTGATCATGGCGACAGATGGCTTCGAACAATCCGAGCTTGAAGTGCCACTTCAGCGTCTGGAGGACGCCGGCGCGGAGGTCGAAATCGCATCGATCGACGATGATGATATTACCGGCTGGGACGAAGACGATTGGGGCGACGAGGTCGAAGTCGATCTCAAGATCGCCGACGTCGACACCGACCGTTATGACGCGCTCGTCCTGCCGGGCGGCCAGATCAATCCCGACTTGCTGCGGGTCGAGGACAAGGCGATCTCGATCATTCGGGCCTTCGCAGGTGCTGGCAAGCCGGTTGCCGCGATTTGCCATGCGCCGTGGCTTCTCGTCGAAGCCGGGCTCGCATCCGGCAAGCGGATGACGAGCTACAAGTCGATCCGCACCGATGTTGCCAATGCCGGCGCGCAGGTGGTCGATGAGAGCGTCGTGGTCGACGGCAATATCATCACCAGTCGCTGTCCCGACGACCTGCCCGACTTTTGCGATGCGATCGTCGCAGCGGTGGCCGACCGCAGGGCGCGGGCGTAGCTGTGCCGAGCTCAATACGGGACTGTTGAGTTGTGAAAAGGCGATCGCGTGCGGGCACAGCGATTCTTGCGGTAAGCTGTTGAAAGCGGCGGGGAACTCGCTGCTTTATGGCGCGTCGTTTCCAAGCCTGCCGCCCAGGCAGTTTGGAAAGGGGATGACCCACATGGGACAGAACAAACAGCAGGGCGGCCAAGCCGATCGCAATCCGAACGAGACCCCGGCCAGCAGGAACAGCAGGATCTGCAGCGTCGCCAGCCCCGGTCAGGACAATGACCAGGACCAGGGCAACCAGGCCGGCCGCGACGACGAGAATCGTCAGAACCGCTGACGTCGGAAAGAAGAGTGACGCCGAGGCGTCCTCTCGGGGCAGGGCCGCACTTCGATGCGGCCCGGCCTTTTCTATTCCCCGGCTGCGCCCATTCCAGGTGCAACCTTCCTAGCACTTTGGCATTCTCCCTTCATCGATCGCGGACAGCGGAATGGGAAGGAGAGGCCCGTGCGAACGATTGAGATATGGCCCGACGAAATCGAGGGCGGCGACACCGAGCGCGAGGGTGTCTTCTACGCGACTATGCGCTTCATCGACAGGGAAGCTGAAACAGCCGTCGTGATCTATCTGCAACCCGAGATCGAGCGAGGCATGATCGCCGATCTTTACGGCTGGGCGCAAAGCCGCGGCATGACCGGTCGAACGAACTGAATTGGAAGCATGGGTTGGCAAGCGGTCGCCCGCCTGGATCGGAGCGCCCCTTGGCGGCCACCTTTTCAATGCGGAGAAGTCGTTCGATGCAAGTCAGTCAGCACGGCGTTCCAGAATGCGATCTCTTCGTCATTGCCCCGGTCGCGCGACCATTGCACCTGCCTGGAGACGATGAAGTCGGCCTGTTTGCCATGCCGCAGCTTGATCTCCGACACACAATTTCGAATGTTATGACCTCCGAACGGCATTGCCGATCTCCTTGATGCTCCGCATAGAAACAGGGCAGGTGAGGGCGGCGGTTTCCCGCCGCCCTCGATATGTCAGAAGTCCATCGCCGGCATCGGCGCGGCCTTCTCCTCTTTCGGCAACTCTGCGACGAGCGCTTCGGTGGTGATCAGGAGCGAGGCGACCGAGGCCGCGTCCTGCAGCGCGGTGCGTACGACCTTGGCGGGGTCGATCACGCCTGCCTTGACGAGGTCCTGATACTCGCCAGTGGCGGCGTTGAAGCCCCAGCTATATTCCTCGCTTTCGAGGAGCTTGCCAACGATCCACGCGCCGTCCTCGCCGGCATTGTCGGCGATCTGACGCGCCGGGGCGCGGAGCGCGCGGCGGACGATGTCGATGCCTGACTGCTGGTCGTCGTTCGCGGCTTTCAGGCCTTCGAGCGCTTTCAGCGACCGGAGCAGCGCGATGCCGCCGCCCGGAAGAATGCCTTCTTCCACGGCCGCGCGCGTCGCATGGAGCGCGTCGTCGACACGGTCCTTCTTCTCCTTGACCTCGACCTCGGTCGCGCCGCCGACACGGATCACCGCGACGCCGCCCGCGAGCTTGGCAAGCCGCTCCTGCAGCTTCTCGCGGTCATAGTCGCTGGTGGTCGTCTCGATCTGCTGGCGGATCTGCGTGACCCGGCCGTCGATATCCGACTTCGCGCCGACGCCGTCGACGATCGTCGTATTATCCTTGTCGATGACCACCTTCTTCGCGCGCCCGAGCATGTTGATCGTGACGCTCTCGAGCTTGATGCCGAGTTCCTCGCTGACGACATTGCCGCCGGTGAGCACCGCTATATCCTCGAGCATCGCCTTGCGGCGGTCGCCAAAGCCCGGCGCCTTGACGGCGGCGACCTTGAGCCCGCCGCGCAGGCGATTGACGACGAGCGTTGCGAGCGCGTCGCCCTCGACATCCTCGGCGATGATGAGCAGTGGCCGGCCCGACTGGACGACGCTCTCGAGGAGCGGCAGCATCGCCTGCAGGTTCGAGAGCTTCTTCTCGTGGATGAGGATATAGGGGTCGTCGAGTTCGACCTTCAGCTTCTCGGCATTGGTGATGAAATAAGGGCTGAGGTAGCCGCGGTCGAACTGCATGCCCTCGACCGTCTCGAGTTCGGTCGCGAGGCTCTTCGCTTCCTCGACGGTGATCACGCCCTCATTGCCGACCTTCTCCATGGCCTCGGCGAGGATCTTGCCGACCTCTTCGTCGCCATTCGCCGAGATCGTCGCGACCTGCGCGATTTCGCTGTTCGCCTCGACCGACTTCGCATGGGCCTTCAGGTCTTCGACGACGGTGCTCACGGCAAGATCGATGCCGCGCTTGACGTCCATCGGGTTCATGCCCGCGGCGACCGCCTTCGAGCCTTCGCGAACGATCGCCTGCGCGAGTACGGTCGCGGTGGTCGTGCCGTCGCCGGCCTTGTCGTTCTGCTTCGAGGCGACCTCGCGCAGCATCTGCGCGCCCATATTCTCGAACTTGTCGGCAAGCTCGATTTCCTTGGCGACGGTGACGCCGTCCTTGGTGATGCGCGGTGCGCCGAAGCTTTTCTCGATCACGACGTTGCGGCCCTTCGGACCCAGCGTCACCTTCACCGCATTCGCAAGCGTATCGACGCCGCGCAGCATGCGATCACGCGCGTCCGACGAAAACTTCACTTCCTTGGCAGCCATTGGTGCAACTCCTTTCCTGTCACTGGCTGAATTCAGAAATGGCGACCGATCAAGCCGCCTGCTTGAGCGCCTCGGCCTGCTCGATCACCCCGAGGATGTCGCTCTCTTTCATGATGAGCAGCTCCTCGCCGTCGATGCGAACCTCGGTGCCCGACCATTTGCCGAACAGGATCCGGTCGCCGGCCTTGACGTCGAGCGCGGTGACCGTGCCGTCCTCGGCGCGGACGCCGGGACCGACGGCGACGACTTCGCCTTCCTGCGGCTTTTCCTTGGCAGTGTCGGGGATGATGATGCCGCCCGAGGTTTTCTCCTCGGCTTCGATGCGGCGGACGA
Source organism: Sphingomonadales bacterium (assembly GCA_017309275.1). Lineage (GTDB taxonomy): Bacteria > Pseudomonadota > Alphaproteobacteria > Sphingomonadales > Sphingomonadaceae > Sphingopyxis. The sequence continues at coordinate 19,925 of JAFKLT010000048.1, forward strand.
CCACACGGTCGTGCAAGGGTCGGAAATGCATGCATAACCTCCATGTTGCATAACGATATGATAAGCCGGCGCGCCTGTCCGGGACGCGCGGCGCCGAAGAGCTAGGAAGCGGATTTTTTCGCTTCAAGAGGTCCGGCGAATTTTTTTCGGCTCGTTCTCGCGAGAAACAAATGCCCCTTATCAAGGGGCTGACACCTCTTGACTCGACTCGCTTCGTTCCCAAAATTTGTGGCTACGGCACTCTGCCGCACGATGAGAAAGGAAAGGCCAAAAGGAAGGAGGCACGATCATGTCCGAGCCATTTTCCCGTTTTCTTCACCCCTTCGACGTGGCGCGTCACCCGAGCCTCGAGCCCGAGGTCAAGCGCGCCCTCCTGGCATCCTGGGCATCGGATCGCTCGGCGGTCCGAAACAAGCCCGCGCTACGCAAGCCGCCCGGCGCGCGCCGCGCTGTGCCGGTCGACGACGTGCTCGCGGCGCTTAGGTCGCTCGACGGCGGTGAGGCGCGCGCGCCATGACCGATCGGGCGCTGATCGCCCAGCTGGACGGTTATGGGCTGACGACCGCCGAGATCCATTATTACCGGCCCGACCATCCCTCATTGCTCCAGCTCTTTGTCTGGCAGGATTATGACCTGCCGCCGGATTTTCCGGTGCTGTTCGATTTTCTGAGCCTGTGGCGGCGCCAGATCGAAGCCGCGCTCCACTCGGTGCGGATCGCGCATGATGCGCTGGTCGGGCCCGCCGAGTGGCGCGTGGCGGACATCATTCGCGCGATTGATTGACGGAGCGACCTGAGCGTCTCCGGCTGGTTAGCTGTATTTCCACTGCTATTCTTCAGGAAAGCGGGGCCGCTGCTGTACAGCGGCCCCGAAAGATATCAGGCGCTCTCGAGCGCCTTTTCTTTCGACGATCCGATCCGGCGCGGTTCGGCATCGCCGCTGCCGATCTCGATCTTGCGCGGCTTCATCGCCTCGGGAATGACCCGGTTGAGCTCGATCGTGAGCAGGCCGTCGGTAAAGCTCGCGCTACCGACCTCGATATAGTCGGCGAGCTGGAAGCGCCGTTCGAACGCCCGGCGCGCGATGCCGCGATGAAGATAGGTGCTCTTCGCATCGTCTTCCGCGGGTTTGCCCGTAACGGCCAGCTGGTTCTGCTGCGCCACGATCTCGATCTCGTCGGGCTTGAAGCCCGGGACCGCGAGCGTGATGCGGAAGCGGTCGTCGGCCTCGCGCACGATGTCGAAGGCCGGATAGCCGTCGGACGTCTCGCTGCGCTGCCCCTTCTCGAGCAGGTCGAAGAGATGATCGAAGCCCACCGTCGAGCGGCGGTAGGGGGTAAAGTCAAAGTCGGTTCTCATTTCCAAATCCTCCTGATTGAAGCAATTCGGGCATGAGATGCGCCGGTACACAGAGCCGGCGCTCTCCATGTCCTGCAGACCCGGTCAATCCGGCATCTGGAAGGAAATTAGGAAGCCATTTTTCCGGTTTCAAGAGGTCGCGCGCGCGAAGATTCTGGATGCGCCATGTTCCGAAAATCCGCAGCGCCAAAGCGCGGAGCCGCAACGCGCGCGGCTCCGCGATCGGGTCAGGCGACGCGACTGTCGCCGGTATCGCGGCTCCATGCCGCGATCTGGTCCTTGATCGCCAGCTTCAGCTTCTTGAGCCGCGCAATCAGGACTTCGTCGGGCTGGCGGCGCTGCGCCTCCCGATCGATTTCGGCGTCGAGGCGGGCATGCTCGCGCCGCAGATAATCGATATGTTTGCTGGACATCTTCTTCTCCATGCCAAGTTGAGGATGTTGCAGCCCGAGCGGCTGCGGCGTGGATGTAGGAAAGCTATGGTCAGGATTTCAAGGGGTTGAAGTGTCCGCCTGTGGGAGACTGTCGGAAGCTGTGAAGAGCATCGCGCGGCGCCCCGCAGGGAAGGCACGACAGCCGGCATTGGGAAGCAAAGATGTAGAGGCGGTCGGCGCGCTACAGCTAAATCGTCACAACATGGGTTAGTCGCTGCAACCCGGCCCGGCGACCATTGTTTCGGTAGCATGCCGACTCGCGAGGAACAGGTTTACCCGCTCTTCCGGCGCGTCGCCGACGCCATTTGCGCTGTCCGCCTTCCTGGCCGCGCCTGGGACTAGGCGCTGCGCCGGAGCCAACGGGCATATGCTTCAGAATGGGAGTGATGGATGTGACCATGAAAGCACAGAAGCTTGATACGATCAGGGTCGAGAAACCCTGGGGCGTCGATCGGCTTCCTCCGCCCTTCGATGCACGGACTGGTGGCCGCGTCGGCGAAATCTGGTTTCGTCCGCCCCAATCCAATCCGCTGCTCGTGAAATATATCTTCACGAGCGAGCGCTTGTCGATCCAGGTCCATCCCGACGACCGGCAGGCGCAGGCGCGCGGACTTTCCGCAGGCAAGGAGGAATGCTGGTACATTCTCGACGCTGAGCCGGACGCGGTGCTCGGAATTGGCACGCTTCGCGCGCTCGGCGAGCGCGAACTCGCCGATACCGCCCGCTCGGGTGCTATCGAGGCGCTCATGGAGTGGCATCCGGTGCGCGCGAACATGTTCATTCATATTCCGCCCGGAACCGTCCATGCGATCGGTGCCGGGGTCACACTCGTCGAAATTCAGCAGAATGTGGATGTTACCTATCGTCTCTACGATTACGGCCGCCCGCGCGAGCTGCACCTCGCCGATGGGACGGCGGTCGCGATGGCCGCGCCAATGTCACGCGATCTCTGCCGCCAAGTCGATATCGCAGAGAGCGCGTTGTTGCTCGACAGCCGCCATCTCGTGGTCGCGCACCTGAACGCCAACGACCTTTCGCCGCTTGCCGATGTGAGGGATGGGGCGATGATCGTCCCGCTCAGCGGCACGGTCGAGGCTGACGGCGTGACCGCGCAGGCGGGCGAGTGCCTGTGGGCCGAGGACGTCGCTACCATCGAGGCCGGAGCCGGCGCGCGTTTTCTGGCGGGTTGGCACAAGCCTTGACGCCCTGCGCGACCTTGGCGCGTCTCCGATGGAGGGCGATCCGCCTGCGCCAACTGGCCTGGCACCGTCCTGCCGCCCGAGACGCCTAGCGAGGCGCGTCGGCTGCCGCGCGTGTCACAGGGTTGATCGGCTATCCGCCCGAGGCTTTCTCTACGGCGCTTCCCATCTCCTCTCCGAGGCGCACCGGCCGTTCGGGAAACCAATCGGGGTTGAACGTGATCGCTTGCTTCTCGAACAGCGTCACGATCGTGGAGCCGAGGAGAAAGCGACCCATCTCGTCGCCCTTGCGCAGCGAGACTTCATCGGGGGCGTAGGACCATGACGATAACTTGCCCGATCGCTTTGCATTCACCACGCCATGCCATGACGTTGCGACGCTGCCGACGATGGTCGCACCTACGAGTATCATCGCAAAATGGCCGTGAGTGGGGGACTCGAACAGGCATATGACCCGCTCGTTGCGCGCGAAAAGGCCGGGCACCCCGCGCGCGGTCGTCGGGTTGACGGAAAAGAGCGAGCCCGGGACGTGGATCATGCGTCTGAGCTCCCCGTCGCACGGCATGTGCAGCCGGTGATAATCATTGGGCGAAAGATAGAGGTTGGCGAAATTGCCGTCGCGAAACGTCGCGGCGAGGGCAGCGTCGCCGCCCAGTATCGCGGTGGTGGTGAAACGGTGGCCCTTGGCCTGGACGATGTGATGATCGTCGATGGCGCCGAGCTGGCTGATGGCACCGTCGACCGGACAGATGAAATCGGCCTCCGCCCGCGGGCGAGCGCCGGCTTTCAGCGGACGCGTGAAGAAGTCGTTGAAGTTTGCATAGCTGCGGATGTCGGGATTTTCCGCTTCGCTCATGTCGACGCCATATTTGGCGACGAACCATTGGATCAGTCGCGGGGTCAGCCGGCCCGACGATGCGGCAACACGGCCGGCGAATTCGGTCAGCCGCCGCTTCGGCATCGCATGCTGGGCAAGAATTGTCAGGCGCTCGAACATGATATCATCCGTTGGTCGATCCTTCGGAGGGAAAGCCGATCGCCTGGGGAGAGACGACGGCGCCCGCCTCTTCGTTCCGGCGGTGATGCTTTATCCCGATGTCGTGGGGCAAGGGAAGGCGCATGGCCGGGAGCGGAAAATAATCGGGTAGGGCGCGCGCTCAGTCTCGCCGGGCCTTTGGCGCCCCTCCCGCCGAACGGACGAAGCGGTAACTCTTCTGCTCATAGTTCCGCGCGCGCAGGAAGTTGTGGGCGTTGTTGATCATGATGTCGCTCATGATCTCGATCGTGCCGCATCCGCCCTTGGCGAGAGCCGTTTCGGCGGCGGTCAGGAGCGCCGTCCCGATGCCGCGGCGCCGATGGTCGCCGTCGACCAGCAGCAGGGTGACGCGGCCGACAAGGCCGTGCTGCAAGGTCGGAACGACGCCCCAGGCGCAGCATCCGATCAGCCCGTCGGCATCGGCGACGAGAAGCCCGGCCTTCGCTTTGCCGATCGCCTCAACGTTCGCATCGATCGATATGCGCTTGGGCGGCTCGGCAAGCTGGGCGAGCAGACGGGCGAGAGCTTTTCGGTCCTTGCCCGTCGCGGGCCGCAGGCTGAGCTCGGGTTCCGGCAGGACTTCGGGTTTGACGATCCTCAGCACCGGCTTGGCTTTCGGCGGCGGCGGCGGATCCTGCCGCCTTCGTGCAGGCTCGGGTGACGGTGGCGGACTCGTTTTTCCGCGTCGGCGGATAGGCGAATGCTCCTCGATGGGTTCGGCGGCTTTGGGTGCCTTCTTGGCAGGCTTCGCCGCGGGTTCGCGTTCGGCCGAGAGTTTCCAGCTGTCGGCCGCGCCGCCGCGAAGATAGTGCGCGATGTCGGCGGCGCTTGCCATGAGCCCTTGTTCGCCGATCCCGAGGAGCGGCTTGCCCGCCGCATCGGTGAGGCCGAACTTCCCATAGTCGCCGACGCCCGGCGTTCGCTTTCGCGACCGGACGAGTTTCATCCCGCGGTGTTCGGCGATTGCGCGAAGCTCGTCGGCTGTCGGCTCGGTTGTCATCGATCAGGGCCGGAGAGGAGAGGCGGGGCGGGTCTGCGGGGAGGGGGCGCTCGCTCGGACCGGCGGCGCGCGCTTGCCCGCGCCTTGGTGGGAACCTGTGCGGCTGCGACGCGCTCTGCCCATATGCGCGCGCGCCGCTTCACCCGCTCGACCATGATCGACCATGTCGCCTATGACGAGGCAGCGTCGGTGCTTTCCATCAGCTTCCGGGGCACCGGCAGATATCTTTATCATGGCGTCCCGCGCGCGATCTACGACGGGCTCTGCGCTGCGGAATCGCTCGGCGCCTATTTCAACGCGCATATCAAGGATCATTTCCGGTGCGAGCGCGACCCGGCGCGCCGGCGGTTCGGTCCCGGTGCCTGAGCGCCCGACTGCGAATGCGGGCATTGTGAAGGCGCGGCTCATGCGCGCTTGCGCGCGGCGGTCTTGGTCGGCGCCTTTTTCGTCGGCGTCTTTTTGGCCGGCGCCTTCTTGGCGCTGGCGGCCTTGGCCTTCCCGCCGCCGTCGCCGATCGATTTCTTGAGCGCCGCCATCAGGTCGACGACGTTCGATCCGCTCGGCGCCTTCTCGTCCTTCCCGTCGTCGAGATTGAGCGTCTTGCCCTTCTTCTTGCGCTCGATAAGCTCCTTCAGCGCCTCGACATAGCGATCGTGAAAGTCGCTCGCGTCGAACTTGCCCGTCTTCTTGTCGATCAGCGTCGTCGCGAGGTCGAGCAGGTCTTCGTCGGGATCGCTGTCGGCAATGTCGCGGAAATAGCTCGCCGCCTTGTTGACCTCGTCGGCATAGCGCAGCGTCTCCATGACGAGACCCCGGCCGCACGCCTTGATGCTGACGACATATTCACGGCCGCGCATCGCGAGCTGGCCGAGACCGACCTTGCCCGTGCGGCGCAGCGCCTCGCGCAGCACGATGAACGCTTCCTCGGCAAGGTCGTCGGCGGGGACGACATAATAGGGCTTCTCGAAATAGATCTCGTCGATATCCTCGGCCTCGACGAACTGGGTGAGCTCGAGCGTCTTCTTGCTTTCGAGCTTGACCCCTTCGATCTCCTCGTCGTCGAGCAGCACATATTGGTCCTTGGCATATTGGAATCCCTTGACGATCTCGTCGACGTCGACCGGGCCGACGCCGGGGACGACCTTTTCATATTTGATGCGCTTGCCGGTCGGCTCGTGGATCTGGTTGAACGCGATCGTCGCCCCGCTCTTCGTCGCCGAATAGATCTCGACCGGGATCGAAACGAGCGCCAGGCGGATCTGGCCTTTCCAATAAGGGCGCGCAGCCATCGTCACTCACTCCTTTGCCAATGCTCCTTCAATGCGCGCGGTCGCCGAGCGTTCCGCGCCGGCGATGGGAAGGGAAGCCCGATCGCCGCAACGGGATCGAAAGCAGGAGCTGCAAATGGCCGGACAGTCGCGAACGCGCGCGCCTGCCGTTTTCGCGGCCCGCGACTTGCCGATCCGAGCTTCTCAGACGGTCCAGCGCGCGGGCGCGAGCGCGATGGCGATCGGAGGATGCACCCGCTGCCATTTCGTTGCGGCGAGCACGTCGTTGCTCTCCTTCGCCTCGCGGCCCGGCCCAAGCGACCAGGTGATATGATAATGGCTACCGTCGCCGCGATCGGTGGTGCCGCCGATGCGCACGACGAGCGCCTGGACGCCCGCGCCGTCGTCGACTTCGCCGACGATCTCGCCCGCGTGCGCGGCGGGTAGGGGCGTGTCCTCGGCGGTCCCGAAACGGAGCGTCACATGATCGGCAACCAGATCCGGATAGCGCGGTTCGAACCGTTCGAGCAGCTGGTCGCGCTCGGCTGGTGGCAGCTTCCAGCCGGCGATGGTGCGCGTCATGACGCCTTGCGCTTTCGCTTTGTGGAGCCCGCGCCAAGTTCGATCCAGGCGGGCGCATGGTCGCTCGTCTTGTCGAGCGCCCGCGGGCGGGTGTCGACGCCGGCTGCCTCGAGCCGCTTCGCCGCGGGCTTGTTCAGCAGCAGATGGTCGATGCGGATGCCGGCATTGCGTTCGAACGAGCGCCGCCAATAAGCCCAGAAGCTGTAGATGCGCTCCCCGGGATGCAGGTGACGGATCGCATCGGTCCAGCCCTGGTCGAGGATGCGCCGGTAGGCGGCTTTGGCTTCGGGCGCGAAGAGCGCGTCCTTCATCCAGTTCTCGGGCTTGTACACATCGAGGTCGGTGGGAATGACGTTGAAGTCGCCGCAGATGACGACGGGCGCATCGAGGTCGAAGAGCGTTGTCAGATGCGCGTCGAGCCGCGCCATCCACTGCATCTTGTAATCGAACTTCGGACCGGGCCAGGGGTTGCCGTTGGGAAGATAGAGGCCGGCGACGAGGATGCCGCCCACCGCGGCCTCGATATAGCGGCTCTGCTCGTCGCCGGGATCGCCGGGGAGCCCGCGGCGCGTTTCGTGGATTTCGCCGACGCGGCTCAGCATCGCGACGCCGTTCCAGCGGCTCTGGCCGTGCCAGATCACGTCATAGCCCGCGTCGCGGATCGCCTTCTCGGGGAATTTCTCCTGAGGGGCTTTCAATTCCTGCAGGCAAACGATGTCGGGCTCGGCCTGCGCGAGCCAGCCGAGCAGAATGTCGAGGCGGCCGCCGATGCCGTTCACATTATAGGTCGCGATCTTCACAGGTCGGGCAGCGTCTGGTCGGCGCGGCCCCAGCCTTGCAGCGCCTTGAGGCCGGCGCGCTTCAGAAGCTCCTTCGCGTCGGTGATGCGGAAATGCGAAGGCTTGTCGATCGTCTCCATTTCCTTCCAGCTGATGGGCGCGGCGACCGGCGCGCCTTCGCGGGCCCGCGCCGAATAGGGCATCACCGCAGTCGCGCCGCGCTGGTTGCGGAGATAATCGACGAAGATCCGGCCCTTGCGCTGCGCCTTGGGGAGGGCGGCGGTGAAGCGGTCGGAATCCATCTGGGCGACGGCGCGGGCGAGCCGGTGCGCGAAGTCCTTGACCTCGGGCCATTCGGCGCGCGGCACGAGCGGGGCGATCACATGGACGCCTTTGCCGCCGGTGAGCATCGGGAAGGTCTCGAGGCCCATCTGCTTCAGGATGTCGCGGAACTGGAAGGCGGCGCTGCGGACCGCCTCGAAATCGAGACCGACGTCGGGATCGAGATCGAAGACGAGCCGATCGGCCTTCTCGACATCCTCGATGCGCGCGCCCCAGCCATGGAATTCGATCGTGCCCATCTGGACGCAGGTCATCAGGCCCTCGGGCGTGTCCATATAGAGATAGGGCTGGTTGTCGCCATCCTTCTCCTCGATCGCGACCTGTTTCACCGCATCGCCGAGGCTTCCGGCATCATGTTTCTGGAAGAAGCATTTCTTGGCGCGGCCCTGCGGACAGCGCACGAGGCTGATCGGGCGCGAACCCGCCCACGGCAGCATGATCGGCGCGACCACGGCATAATATTCTGCAAGCTCGCCCTTGGTGAGCCCCGCCTCGGGAAAGATGACGCGGTCGGGGTTGCTGATCGGTACTGGCGAGGCGTGCGCCACCTCGGCGACCGCCGCTTCGCTTTCGATCACGACCGCTTCGGGCTTCTTGTCCTCACGAAGGCCGAGATAGCTCGGGTGGCGGAGCGTGCCATCGTTCGTCATCTCGGTGAAGGCGATCTCGGCGACGAGCTTCGGCTCGATCCAGTGCGCGCCGCGCGTCTCGGTGCGGGGCACCTTCACCGTCGGCTCCTTTCGTTCGAGCGGCTTCATCATCGCCTGGAGGCGGAAGAGCTCCTCGGTATCGAAACCGGTCCCGACCTTGCCCGCGTAGCGCAGCGCGCCCTTCTCATGGACGCCAAGCATCAGCGAGCGGAACGCGCGCGACGTGTCCGAGGGCGTCCAGCCGACGATGACGAACTCCTGCCGCTTGATGCACTTCGTCTTGAGCCAACTTCCCGCGCGCGCGCCGACATAGCGCGCATCGCCCTTTTTCGAGATGACCCCTTCGAGACCCGCAGCGCAGAAACTCTCGAGCAATGCCTCGCCGCTGCCCGCGATATGATCCGAGTAGCGGATATGCCTGGAGGCCTTGGGAAGAATTTTGGCAAGATGCGCCTTGCGGTCGAGGAGGGGGAGGGCGGTCAGATCCTCGCCGTCCAGCGCGAGCAGATCGAAGGCGAAATAGTCGATGCTATCGGGCGCGGACTTCAGGGCATTTTGCAGTGACTGGAAGCTTGAGCGGCCTTCAGCATCGAGCACGACCGCTTCACCGTCGATCAGCGCGCTGTCTACCTTCAGCTTTGCGGCCTCGGCGAGGAGCGGCGCGAAGCGCTCCGACCAGTCGAGACCGGAGCGCGTATAGGCGCGGGCCTCGTCGCCGCCGACCGCGATCAGCAGGCGGTAGCCGTCATATTTCATCTCGTGAACCCAGCCCCTGCCAGCGGGAACGCTGTCGACGAGCGTCGCCAGCTGGACCGGACGAAAGGGCGGGGGAGCCGCAGCCTTTCGTTCGCCGCGCTTCGAAGAGGGGGCGCGGTCTGCAGGGCTCGGTGCGGCGGTCTTTCTGGCCATGGACTCAAGACCATTTGGCGCCGCGATCGTTCCCGGTGGCGGGGCAACTTGCCCGCCCCGCCATGCGTTCCCATTTTCGTCCCCGAAACATGGAGCTTCAACATGGCGAATGGCTGGGCGCGCGACGGCGCCGTTCAGGAGCAGATCGACGACACGGTGAGCGATGCCGTCAAGGAGGCGCGCCTGCGGCTGCTGTCCGGCAAGGGCGCGGACTATTGCGACGATTGCGGCGAGCGGATTGCGGAGGCGCGGCGAAAGGCCTTGCCTGCGAGCCGTACCTGCATCGGGTGCCAGACGCTTCGCGACGCCGAAGGCCGTCCGGCCGGTTTCAACCGCCGGGGAAGCAAGGACAGTCAGCTGCGCTGACCCCTTGGGAAAGCGAGCCGCGGCATGGACTTCAGGCGCGCGCCTTGGCTGCGGCGCGGACCTCCTGCGATCGGTTGAGCGCGATAACGAGGATATCGTCGCCGTCGACGATGACGCCGACATTGTCCATGCCGACGAGCGACACGCGTTTTCCGGGCGCGCGGACGAGGCAATTGTGGCTGTCGTGTGCGAAAAGATCGTCGCTGCAAGCATTACCGGAAGCGTCGGCACCTGCGAGCGCGTGCACCGCCTGCCAGCTGCCTAGGTCCGACCAGCCCATCGACACGGGGACGACCGCAACGCGGGCGTCTTTCTCCATCACGGCATAATCGATCGAATCAGAGGGCGCCTGTTCGAACGGCGCGCTTGCCGCGTGCAGGGCATCGCCATCGTGCAGCGCATTGGCGACCGCGGCTTCCGCCGCGCGATATATGGCCGGGCAATGCGTGAGCATCGCTTCGCGCATGCGACCGGCCCGGAAGAGGAAGATGCCGGCGTTCCAGCTGTAGCCACCCTCGCGAAGCATCGCTTCGGCATCGGCGAGGGGCGGCTTCTCGACGAAGCGGGCGACGGCAAATCCCGCGCCGCCGAGCGGCGCGCCGCTGGCGATGTAGCCGAAGCCCGTGTCGGGCCGATCGGGGGCGATGCCGAATGTGACCAGCCAGTCGTCGCGCGCCAGATCGGCGGCTTTGGCGATGGCGCCCCGGAATGCGGCTACATCGGCGATGACATGATCGCTCGGCATGACGAGCAGCAGAACGTCATCGGCCGACGAAGCGACCGCGAGCGCGATGGCGGCAGCGGTGTTGCGCGCCGCGGGCTCGACGATCAGCCGAAGGTCGCGACCCTGGGATTGCTCGCGCACCATCGCGACATGCTCGGCGCCGCACACGATGAGCGGCGCCGAAAAGCCGGCTCCGGTTGCCCGATCGAGCGTGCGGGCGAACAGGCTCTCCTTTCCGATGATGTCGAGAAACTGTTTGGCACGCGCGCCGCGGGAAGCAGGCCAGAGGCGCGTACCCGCGCCGCCGCAAAGAATGACGGGCTGGATCGTCGCAGACATAGGATCAACCTTCTAGGGTCGGGGCGGAGGCGCGCGAGCTCGACCCGATCGACTTTCCGCCGTTTTCGAAATGAGCGACCGGCTGGACCATGTCCGAATGAACGCCGCGCAAGCGAGCGAGTTGCCCCTGTTTCTGCGCAGAGGCCCGAAATTCGGGGCGGATTAACGCAGGTTATACCGAATTCTCGCATGCGTGATCCGGATTGAGCGCGGTCAGCGTGTCCTGTTGCGCCAGAAAATTGCGAAGTCGGCGATAAGAATGCTTCAACGACGAAGATTGTGGACGCTTGCCGGTCGGACTTCACTTCCGCCGCATGCAGCCCGCCGGGGCACCGGGGCGTTGAACAGGCATGAACCAGAGCGACACCTTTCTGATGCTGGCCGGGCAAGAATTGAAATTCCTCTCCGACCTCATCGCGCGGATCGATCAAGGACGTCTTGATCCTGTCGGCCTCGACCGGGAGGCCGCGATCCTCCTCCTGCGCGAGGTAGCGGCGGAGCGCCGAAGCCTAGTCGATCGCCTGAAATCTTATGAGGGTGAGGGCGGCGCTGCCTGGACCGGAGCGCCCGTATAGGGGCTCTTTGTCGGTCCTTGCTAATCTCGTCCGCCGCTATCCCTTGGCATTTCGGCGGCGCGTTTCCCAACCCTTTTTCGCGGCCGCCGATCGCTTTTCGCTGCTCTTGCCCGTACCGCTTTTGCGGCCACCTTTTCTCGAGGCTTCATGGGTATCGGGCTGGCCACGGCCGGAACCCGACTTGTTGCCGCCGCCCGACTCCTTGTTCACCGTTGCCCATGCGCGGCTCTCCGCTTCCTTCTTGCCGACGCCGCGCTTCTCATAACTTTCTTCGATATGCTCGGCCTTGCGCTTTTGCTTGTCGGTGTAGCTTGATTTGTCCCCACGGGGCATGACAATTCTCCCTATCCGGCCCCCTTTGGTCAACCAACGGAACATCTTGGGGTTCCGCTAACGACGCTAATCGGTGGCATGCAAGACCTCGCTTCCGGAGACGGACACGAGCGCGCTGGCCGTGTCGGCACCGCGTGACAATCGTTGCGAGCGGCGGCGGCGCCCAGATATGATTGCCGCTCGGCGCGGTCTATCCGTTGACGACCGTTCCGCCGTTCGGGTGGAGCACCTGGCCCGATATGTAGCTGCTGTCGTCGCACGCAAGAAAGAGGAAGCTCGGCGCGACCTCGTTGGGCTCTCCCGGTCGCTTCATCGGCGTCGTCTCGCCAAAACTTTCGACTTTTTCGGCGGGCGCTCCGCCGCGTGGATTGAGCGGGGTCCAGATCGGGCCGGGCGCGACCGCATTCACCCTGATCCCCTTCTCGATCAGATTCTCGCTGAGCGAGCGCGTGAAGGCGGTAATGGCGCCCTTGGTCGCACTATAGTCGAGCAGACCACCGCTCCCCTGATACATGGTCACGCTCGTGCAATTGATGATCGCCGCGCCTTTCTTGAGATGCGGCAGCGCAGCCTGCACAAGATAGAACATGCCGAAGATATTGGTGGCGAAGGTGCGCTGCAGCTGCTCCGGGCTGATGTCGCGAATATCGTCCGCCGGATGCTGTTCGCCCGCATTGTTGACGAGAACATCGATGCGCTTCAGCTTGCTCACGACCTTGTCGACGATAGTCCTTCCGGCGCTGGTTTTGCCCACGTCGGCCCTGACGAGGATCGCGGTGCGCCCTTCGGCGCCTACGAGCGAAGCCGTTTCCTCGGCATCGGCCTTGTTGCTCTTGTAAACGATTGCGATGTCCGCACCTTCGCGGGCGAACAATACGGCTACCGCGCGCCCGATCCCGCTGTCGCCGCCGGTCACGATCGCGACCTTGTCCTTGAGCCGGTCGGAACCGGCATAGCGCGGCTCCCATTTCGGCGCGCGGTCGAGATCGGATTCCCGGTCTTTCGGCGGCGTGCGGATCGTCTTCGTCTCGCCGACCTCCTTCCGCAGTTTCCTTGCCGCCGTCTGTTTTCCGCGCTTCTCGGACGCGGTTTCTCCGACCTTTCCGGCCTCTGATTTGCGTGCCATTGCCGACTCCTCCTGTTCTGCCTGTCATCGACAAACCGGCGGGTCCTACACTTGGTTGCGGAGCACTTGGCTCATGCCGAGCTGCGCTGCGGCCGAGCTGTCCGGTATATTCCATGGGCTGGAAATGCGCGGCCGACTTTCTACCTATGCAGCGTTGCAATCCTTACCGCCCCGGGGGCGCGCCCTGCGCTGCCGAAGCTGAGAGAAGAAGTTTGTCGAAGATCGTGAACGGTGCCAGCCTGCAACCTCGCTCCGGAGACGCCCCCAAAAACATCGTGCTGCTGCTCCACGGCTTCGGGTCGAGCGGCTCCGACATGATTTCGCTGGCGCCGCAGTGGCAGGAGGCCTTGCCAGACACGCTGTTTCTTGCGCCGCATGCACCGCAGCGATGCTCGATAATGGGCGGGGGCTACCAATGGTGGGGGCTGTCGGGTTTCGCCCCGGCGGCGTTGGCTGCAGGCGCTGCGTCGGCAGCGCCGGCGATCGACGCGTTCATCGATCGCAAGCTCGCGCAATATGACCTCAGCGAGGCCGATCTCGCCCTTGTGGGTTTCAGCCAGGGCACGATGATGGCGCTTCAGGTCGGCCTTCGCCGCCCCCGCGCCGTTGCCGCTATCGTCGGCTATTCGGGCATGCTCGCGGGCGCGGCCGATCTTGCGCATCATGTTCCGTCGAAACCGCCAGTCCTGCTGGTGCACGGCACGGCCGACCCCGTCGTGCCGATCGCGGCGCTGCACATGTCCGAGAGCCAGTTGAAGCGGCTCGGCGTCGAGGTCGAGACGCATATCTCCTACGGCGTCGCGCACAGCGTCGACCCGGTCGGACTGCGGACCGGCCGCGACTTCGTGACCGGCGCCTTTGTAAAAAGCTGCGGCTGAACCGCGCAGCTTCGTCACGGCGGCATCGGGCGCACGGGTGTCGGCGAGCGACGCGGGGTGGCCGGGAAGGGAGAGGGGGGCACCCGCGGTGGGGTGGGAGCCGCGCGGAACTGCCGGGTGCAGCGGGCGTTGGCCTGATGGGTCAACATTCGGGGACAGGCATTATGAACAAGCTGCGGCGGCTCGAGACATTTGCGCGGACGGGGTGGTTCGCGCGCGGCGTCGTCTATTGCCTGCTGGCATGGATAGCGCTCACCGGTTCGTCGGCCGACGACGCCAGTCCGCAAGCCGTGTTCCGCTCGGTCCGCGATATGCCCGCTGGCTCGATCCTTCTTGCTCTTCTCGCGATGGGTCTGGCGCTTTACGGCGCCTATCGCCTGTACGGGGCGGCGCTCGATAGCGAAAACAAGGGAGGCGGTGCGAAGGGCGTCGCTGTGCGGATAGGCTATGCCGCGAGCGGCATCGCCCATTTCATTCTCGCCTGGGCGGCGCTTCGCCTTGCCTCCGGCGGCGGCGCCGAAGACGGCCGCGAGAAAGAGGCGGCGGGAATGCTGCTCGAACTGCCGCTTGGCGGCCTGCTCCTCGGGCTCGTCGGCGCCGCCTTCCTCGCGGCGGCCGTGCAGCAGGCGGTCAAGGCCTGGACCACCGAATTTACAAAGGATCTCGATGCGGCAGCACCTGCATGGGCCGTGCCCGTCGGGCGGGCGGGTCTTGCGGCGCGCGCGGTCGTGTTCGCCGTCATCGGCGCCTCGCTCGTGCGCGGCGGCTGGTTCGGCGCTGCCCGCGAGGTCAAGGGCCTCGGCGACGCGCTCTCGGCGCTCACCGACAATCCGCCGCTCTATCTGCTCGTTGCCGCCGGGCTGTTCCTGTTCGGCGTACACAGCTTCGTCGAGGTCCGCTGGCGGCGGCTTCGCGATGAAGACACGATCGCGCGGATCATGGCAGCGCGACGCTGACGATTCCCATTGCGCGGGCCCGCGGAACCCTGTGGGCTTCGCCGCGTTAGCAGGGCAGTCATCAACAGGGAGAATCTCGATGAAAAAGCTGTTTGTAACCCTCGCCGCAACCTCGGCCCTCGCGCTCGGCGCCTGCCAAAGCCCCGCCGCCGACAAGGTCGAGGATCAGGCCGAAGCGAAGGCCGAGGCGATCGACGATCAGGCCGACGCGATGCCCGAAGGTCCCGCCAAAGAGGCAATGGAGCAGAAGGCCGATGTCGTCGAAGAGCAGGGCGAAGAAAAGGCCAACGCGATGGACGACAATGGCGAGATCGCTCCGTCCGAAACCGGCGTCGGCGACACCCAGAAGAATTAAGACTGCCTTCCCTAAGGGCAGGGTGAAGGGCGCCGGTTCCGGCGCCCTTTATCGTTGCGGTGGCCCGGCTCAGGCTGCTGGCAGTTGGCGCCGCTGGGATACCGCAAGGGAACGCGGTTCGGCGTCGCTTCTCAGCACAGCGTCCGATCGAGAAAGTCCCTGATCAGCGGGACAACCTCGTCGAGGTTGGTTTCGAGAAGCCAATGGCCGCCGTCTAGCATGTGCAGCTCGGCCGCGGGGAGATCGCGCAAATAGGCGCGCGCAGACTTCTCGGGCATATAGAAATCCTGCGGACCCCAGACGATGAGCGTCGGCGGGTGGTGCTCGCGCAGATAGCGTCGATGCGCGCCGAACCAGGAGCGATTGGCCTTGAGGCCCCCGATAAGGTCGATCGCGATTTCGCGGCGCCGCGGGTTGATCAGTGACCAGTGCAGTTTCCAGAGGTCCGGCGGAATGCGCGGCACGAGATCGGGCCGCACGTCGTTCAGAAACTCCTCCCGAAAAACATCCTCGCTGATTGCCTTGCCGATCTCGGCGCGCATCTCGGGTTCGGGAAGCGACCAGCTCTTCTCTATCTCGGCATATTTGTCGCCCAGCGCATCCTCATAGGGAATGTCCCCATTCTGGATGATCTGCGCGAGGATGCGTTCAGGCCGCATGATCGCGAGACGTGCGCCGATCGGCGAGCCGAAATCGTGAAGATAGAGCACAAAGCGCTCGACGCCGAGCGCACGCACGAACCCGTCGAGAAGCTGCGCATAGCCGTCGAAGCTATAGTCGAAATGCTCGGGCGTATCGCTGTAGCCCATGCCCGGATAATCGGGTGCGAGCAGCCGCCACCGATCGCCAAGCCGCGGCATGAGATTGCGAAACTCGAACGACGAACAGGGATAGCCATGTGGCAGCAGCAGCACCGGAACATCGGGCGGTCCTGCCTCCCTGTAAAAGATATCGACTCCGCCGACATCGATCCGCCGATGAAGAGTTTCTCCGTTCACAGTCGATGCTCCTCGCGCGTCAAGATATCAAGGGGCTGGCAGTTTCACGTCGGGCAGCGCATCGAGGTCGGCCTTGGTCATGCGCGTCTGAAGATTGGTGTCGTCGCCGCGTACAATAGGTTTGAGGCCCTGCACCGGTACATGAACATAGCGGTCGGGACCGACGCCATCGAGCTCGACGAGGAGACGGTCCACCTTGTCGTCGGCGCCGCGCAACACCTGCGATACGTCTCCAAGATCCTTCCCGTCCGCGCCGACGATATCGGCGTCGAGCAGTTGTGCCTCGCTGAGCCCGAGCGCCGCAGGGAGGGGGCCGGCGACCGTGGCGCTGGTCTCGGCCGCACGTTCCATCCTGTCCTCGGCAGCTTCCTGCTTGCTGTCGCAAGCGGCGAGAAAAAGTGCGGCGCCGGCACCGAAGATGAGGATGCGCATGTCTTGTCCTTTCAGTAGCGGATCGAGCTTCGGTTCGACGCGGCGGAACTCGAAATCGTCATGATCTGACCAGAAAACGCCCCGCTGCAAAAGCGGTTGCGATTTTGCCACGTGCGGCTCTTTGGGCGCGGTCTTCATCTACGCCTCAGCCCGCCTCCGTGACACCCTCGTCGAGCCCGCGCGTCTTCGGTCGCAGCGCCTTGTAGCGCGGAAGGAACGCCATCATCGGCATCCAGCTCGGCGCCTCGGCGGTGTAAAGGTGGAAAGCTGGCGCAATCTCTTCCGGATCGTCCAGCGTCCCCGCTGCAATATCGATCTCATCGGCCTGGTGGCGCACATGGATCGTTAGCGGCGAGCCGCACGTCCGGCAGAAGCTGCGCGTGCCGAAGCTGGTCGATGCGAAGCGTCCGATATGCTCTTCGCCCGCAAGGATGCGGTACCGATCGAGATGGACCGTCGTAAAGACCATGCCGCCCGACCCCGAGACATGCTGGCAGACCCGGCAGTGACACCAGCCGCTATCATATGGCTTTTCTTCGAGGCGGTACCGAACCGCGCCGCAAGCGCAGCCCCCTTCGAGCGCAACCTCTTCGGCGCTTGCATTGTCGCTATCGGAAGCGTTCGGCATGGAGCTCGCCTTTCTCGCGGCGCGGGTATCGGAGAGGGTAATGGCAGACCGATGGGGTGGTGGCTTCTCTTTGTCCTTCACCGACCGGGAACCGTCGCGGGATGTCTTTCCTTGTCAGAGCTGAACTTCGCCCTCATCCTCCCCGTCCCAATAATGCGCGCGGGTGCCCGAAACCTTGATGAGGACGATCCCCGGCGTCTCGATGCCGTCCGGCCACCAGCGTTCGAGGCCCTTTGTCCAATGTTCGGCGAACGCGGCCTTGTCGCGGATCAGGGCCGCGTGACCCTCGACGGCGAGGAAGAAGGGCCGCATGCCGAGCAGGCCCGATTTGCCCTGATAGCTCAGATTGACGTTCGGGTTGGCCGCGATATCGGCGACCATGAGGGACGACTCGTCGGTGAAGAACCAGGCGTCGCCGTCATAATCGACTTCGCGATTGTTACTCATTGGCCGCGACCCGATGGCGCCGCCCGCCGTTTGCGTGGCGAGCATCGCGAAGTCGATATCCTTCATCTTCTCGGAAAGCTGTTCGATCGTCATGGTCATGGGTGGAGCCTTTTGTCTGGAGCGTCTGTATCTGCATCAATGCGCCGCGAAGGCGGGAGTTGCGGAGGGGGGCTGCGCCTCGCGGCTTGGGTCAGGGACTGATCGCGGCGGTCCGGCTTTGCCGGCGCGGCGCGCGGATCGGGCGATATTCGCAGGTGATCGCGAGCTCGCGCCGTGGGGCGGGCACGAGATGGATGTGGAGCCGGGCTTCGGCGGCGACCGCGTCGAGCGCAAAGGCCTGCTCGGCCTCGTACATCTCGTCGCGGTGCGGCTGCACCCACTGCCGCACCGATGCGAGCGCGCGCGACTTCGCGCGCGCGAGCGTGTCAGCCACAATGAAAAGATTGCGGTGGCGCTCGAGAAATTCGCCCCGGACATAGCCGCCTAGATTGACATAATAGAGCCGTTCGGGACCCTCGAAGGGCGCGGTCTTCAAAACGATGTCATAGCCATCGGCGTGATCGATCTCGGCCCAGCAGTCGATATGGAGGCTGCCCGGCGTGCCCCACCATTGGCGGCGGAGCGCATCATAAGTGTCGGTGATCGTGGGCGCGGCGACGAAGCGCATGTCGTGCAGCTCGATATTGGCGCCGGCCATCTCGCCGCCGACATAAATGGCGAAGAGCTTCACGCAGCCTTCTCCTCGGCATTCGCCTGGCCGATCGCGGCTGCAAGCTGTTCTCCGACCACCATGCCCATTTCGTGCGAACTCGTTATCCCCTGGATGAAAGGGTGGCGGCCGAGCAGGAAGGGCAGGCTGAGGCAGTAGAGGCGGGATTCCGGGATATCGTCTGCAATCGGGTGGAAGGCATCGTCGATCGCGATGCCCCGCGCCTCCGACTTGCCGGCACCAAGCGCTGCATCGCGCACGATGCCCTGTTGCCGCAGCGAGGAGAATGGAAAGGCTGCGGCGCCGAGTGGGCGCTGGCCCATCGCCTCGATAAACACCTCAAAATGCCGCTGCTCGCCGCCCAGGATCAGGGACGCGCCTGCCTCTTCGCCGCTCGTGTCGATGCGGTAATCGTCGCCGATCGCCATGACATCGAGCTTCCCGGCGCGATGGAGCGCGATCAGCCGCCGGATCGATTTGTGGGGAACGGTGGCATAATCGTCGACGAACACCGGCTTGAAGTGGCGCACGAAGCGGCGGTAGTCCGTACCCTCCAGATATGGCACGAGTAGCGCGAGCACTTCGTGCATGCGCAGGATCGCGTAGCGCCAGGCGACGGTGTGCCTTGCGGCATAGTCGTGCTGCGCTTCGGCGAGATTCGCCTCGGCCCACACAAAGGGATCGCTCGCTGCGCGCCGCGCAAAATAGGCCTCGCAGAAGCCCTCGAGGTCGAGGTCCTCCAGGCCGATGTCCGCTGCGTAAGGGGGATCGGCAGCGGCAAGCTCCGCCTTGAACAGTGCGAAGGCGGCATCGAGCAGCTGGTTTTCTTCGCTCGCGACGAGACGCGTAATCGCTTCCTCGGTGCAGATGGCGAGCGGCTCATAGGGAAGCGGCGCATAGAAATCGGCTTCGGGGAGCAGACCCTTCCTCGACATCATCGTCATGTGGAATGCATCAGTGGCGGATGCCGGACGATAATGAGTCTCGCCGTCCCGGGTTTCGTTAAACGAGCCATGGATGTTGGCGAGCGCGATACAGGCGTCGATGGCCGTGAGCGAGCTACCCCGAATGCCGATATCGCAGGGCGGTACCGTGGCCAGAGCCGAGGCAGGCCAGGGGCTGAGGAAATAGCCCGGCCGAACCTCGGGCTCGGAGGGCCATTGGTGGCCCGTCGCGAGGACGACATGATCGAAAGCCTCGTCGGCGAGTTCGCCCGACCTCATGCGAACCTTGAGTATCATCGCGCCGGACGTGCTGACGACGTCCTCGACGCGGCACCGCGTGCGCAGCTCGAGCTCGATACCGCGCGCCCGCGCCATGTCGATAACGGCGGCGAACTGGTCGCGGAAATATTCGCCGAGCGCGACGCGCGGATAGAAGGTCCGTTCGCCGATCGCATCGGGATCGATGCCGAGATCGGCGAGGCGCTCCGGCGGCTGACGTATCAGCCAGTCGCACAGCGTCTCGGCAAGCGGCGGGATTTCGATGCTGGCGATATTCGCCAGCATGGCGGGGTCGTTCCAGCCGGGCCGATAGGGCGTTCCGCGCCCCGCGCACGCCTGCGCTTCATACACGGCAAGACGGAAGGGCGAGGGGTCGTGGGAGAGAAGCGCATGCAGCGTGTAGAGCGTGGTCGGGCCGGCTCCGACAAAGGCTATGCGGGGTGTCATGTTGCGACAATGCTCCGGGCGCGCAGAAGTTCGGCCGACTTGCTCTGGGTCAATGCGAATTCTCCTCCGCCAGCTGCTTCGGGACGCCGGGCAAAAAAAAGGGTCCGCATGCGCGGACCCGAAGGGGGCCATCAACTTGGCGGGAGGATTAGTTTTCGGTGCCGGGAGTACCCGTCTTCGGCGGCTTGCCGTCTTCGATGCGGCCTTCGTTGCGAAGGTCGCGGCCTTCCTGCGCCTTGCGCTTGGCCTCGGGGCTGTCGCCGTTTTCGAAGGCTTCTTCCTTCACATAGCCGGCAGCTTCCTTGATCTGTCCCTTGACGCTCATGATACTCTCCATTGGCTGTGGGTTCTGGTCCGAGAAACCCTTGGACGCGGGCGAAAGTTGCCTGCGATCGCCCAGATTTATCTTCGCCTCTGTGCGCAACTTTGGCCGCATCGCGGCGTTTCGAAGCGCGCGTGAAAGAAAGAGTGACGACGGCGAGGCTTGGCCATTGCCCTGACGCCTGCGAACGCCCTTCGGCGATCGTCGCCGAACCGCAACTTTTGTACCCTGCACGCGTTCGCTCGTCATCATCAACGGGAAACGGGCGTGATCCACCAACAGTTCGAACTTGACCGCATCGATCGAAGCGCGCCTGACGCGATGCTCGCCTGGGCGCGTATATTGGGCGTCAGCCCGTCCGAGATATTGATCGCGGTCGCGGCAGTCGGCGATCGCGCCGATGCGGTTCGTACCTATCTCGCGCGGCCGTGGCCGGAGCCCCTCGCTTGACGGCGGGCCCCGAGGGGACGGGCGGCGACGCGGCTGCAGCGAACAGCCGTCGCCCGGACGGAATCAGCGAAAAGATGATCTCCGGGCAGCGCTGGCACCGCCACGCGAGCCCCGTTTCCTTCGTCCTGCTCGCTGCCATCGTCGCCGTCGCGCTATCGGGCCTCGTCGGTGGCCAGCCGAGTCCGCTGCGCGTCGAGGATTTTGGAGCAGCGCGGCTCGAGGTGAAGACGCCCTCGGTCATTCGCAACGGCGAGTTTTTCGAAACCCGCATTCGTGTCGAGGCGATCCGCGATGTTTCCGATGCGGTGCTTGCGGTCTCCCCGTCGCTCTGGACCGACATGACGATCAACACGATGCTCCCCGCCGCCGCCGAGGAAAGCTACAAGGACGGCGCCTATCGTTTCTCCTATGGGGAGCTTCGCGCGGGCGAGACGCTGGTCGTCAAGATCGATGGCCAGATCAACCCGCCGCTCTTCGCAGGAACCAAGGGCGAGATTGCGCTGTTCGACGGCGAGCAGCGGCTCGGCAGCATGCCGCTAGAGGTCAAGGTCCTGCCCTGATGGATATCGTCCTTCGCGCGAGTGCGATGTTTTTCCTGCTCTATGCGCTCCTCCGTCTCATGGGAAAACGCGAACTGGGGCAGATGACGCCTTTCGAGCTGGTTCTGCTCGTGGTGATGGGCGACCTCATCCAGCAGGGCGTCACCCATAATGATTTCAGCCTGACCGGCGCGTTGCTCGCGATCGTGACGTTCGCCTTCTGGGCGCTCACCCTGAGCTGGACGACCTATCTCTTTCCGCGGCTCAAGAATCTGCTCGAAGGCCATCCGCGCGTCGTGGTGAAGCAGGGCGAGATCATCCGCGACAATCTTCACCGCGACCGGCTTACCGCCGACGAGATCGAGTCCGAGATGCGGCTCGCGGGCATCGCCCACATTTCCGACGTGGAATGGGCGATCCTCGAGCCGCAGGGCAAGATCAGCTTCATCAAGCGGTCCGAAGGCGCGTCGCGCCAGCGCGATGCCGACGACGGCGCGGTTTGAGCGGATCGAGCGCAACTTTCGGGCTCGCCGCGCGCTGAACAGGCGCGGGGCATGACGATGGAGACTGCCATGAAACCGACCGAAGTCGACACCGACGCCACCCATATCCTCGCGGCCGATCACCGTGCCGTCGAAGCCCTGTTCGAGGAATTCGAGAAGGCGAGCGGCACCGACCGCAAGGCGAAGATCGCAGACCGGATCTGCACCGAGCTCAAAATCCATGCGCAGATCGAGGAGGAGGTCTTCTATCCGGCGCTCAAGGGAAAGATCGACGACGATCTCCTCAAGGAAGCCTATGTCGAGCATGATGGCGCCAAGATCCTGATCAACGATATCGTCGCCTCGGGACCCGACGACGAATTTTTCGAGGCGAAGGTCACGGTGCTGTCGGAAGAGATCAAGCATCATGTAAAGGAAGAGGAAAAGCAGCACGACAATATGTTCCAGCAGGCGCGTGCCGCCGACGTCGACCTCGACGCACTCGGCGAAAGGATGCTTGCCCGGAAAGAGGAGCTGAAGCGTCAGGCCGAGACCGCGGGCCTTCCCCCCGCCGAACTCGCCACGATGTAGGGTGAGCGCTGCAACGCTGATCGAACGGCGGACGCGTAAGCTGGCCCGGCATCTGGCCGGAAAGACGCTGCGTTTCGTGACAGCCGAAAGCTGCACCGGCGGTCAGCTCTCAGCGGTTCTCGCAGCCGATGCCGCACTCGGAGTTCATCTCGAGCGCGGCTTCATCGTCTATTCGGTCGACGCCAAATGCGAGATGCTCGGCGTCGCCCGAGAAGACGCCGAGCGAGATGGAGCGGTGAATCCCGAGGTCGCCGCCGCGATGGCGACTGGCGCTCTTCGGACAAGCCATGCCGACATTGCAATTGCGATCACGGGGTTCTGCGGCCCTCGCGAAGGCCGGGAAGAGGTAGGCCTTGTCTACATTGGCGCCGCCGACGCCGACGCCGTGCGGGTCATGGATTTTCATTTCGGCGATATCGGGCGCCGCAATGTGCTCGATCAGGCCGTGGCCGCAGCGCTACAGATCATGATCGATGCGGCATCGTGAACGAGGATCGCGGGCGCTCCGGCGGGCGGGATCGGAGGCGGGAGCAGAGCCGAGTTTGGCAGCCGTCCTTAGCGCGGCGCTTTCCGCTTCAAGGCGCCGGCCTTGTGGGCCGCCCGCTTGCCTTCGGCCGTTTCGACCAGATATTCGGGGTTCGCCGGCGATGCCGCGACATGATGGCTCTTGATGTCCATTGCTTTCGTCACTTTTCGCAGGACCTTGCCCTCGGCGCGTCCGCCGTGGCTTTTCCACGTCACCTCGTCGCCCTTCTTGGGTTCGTCTTTCATGGTCGCTCTCCTTTCCGTAAAACAGTCCGCCTGCGCGGCAAAGGTTCCTCTCTTGGAGCGGCGAGCAGCAAGTCATCTGGCGCAGGCCCGCTCGTTGCAGTTGCTGGTTAAGGTGGGGAGGCTGCGATGAATGACGATCATGCCCGCGGACAACGCGACGGTCTGCGGCTTGCCCTGGCCGTCCTTGCCGCTGAAGAGGCGAAATGGGCCGCCCTTTTGGGCGAGAGCCGATCCTGGCGGACGAACCGCGAACGCGAGGTGCGCCACAAGGCCCTGCAGGTCGCGCAAAGGCGGATACAGACATTGCTGAACCGCGCGACGCCGAAGGGATCGAATGCACTGGACCGCGAGGTCGCGGCCGCTCTCGAGAAAGCCGGGCTCTGACCGCCGGTGCGCGCTCGCCTACGTTTGCGCGAGGCCGGATAGCGCGGCTTCGAGGCTGTCGAGGGTGAAGGGTTTCGCGAGGATCGGCCGGTCGTTCCAGCACGGTCCGGGCTGACCGACGAAACCGCCGGTCGCAACGAGAAAAGGGATCGATCGCGCCGCAAGAGCCTCTGCGACCGCATCGCACGGCAAGCCCGTTTCAAGATACACATCAACGATCGCTGCATCGAACCCGCCTGCCGCGATATGCCCGAGCGCCGTGGCGATATCGCCAGCGTCCCCGACGATGTCGTGCCCCAGCGCGCCCAGCGCATCCTCCAGCATCATGGCGACAAGCGGATCGTCTTCGACGATCAATATCCTCCTGGACATCTCTTCCCCGTTATAATCTGCGAGCCACTTATACCGCGATCATGACCGTTCGACATCCCGCTTCATCCTGGTGACCTCAATCGCCCAGCCGCCCCCCTACGCCAGCGCTTCGGCGACACTCATCCGAAATCCTATTGATCCAGGTTAATCCCGCGCGGGACTCGGCACGTTCAGGGCTGGCCGGGTTGGTGAGGCTGCTTGCCACGAAGGGCGCGGCAGTGCATGCACGGCGGAAATTGATCGACCGGGGCCGAGGGGCATTTACATGGAATCGGCCAGGATCTCGTCGCTGGGCCGCGACACGCGGGCGAGCCGCCTGATCATCATTCTCCTCACCATTGGATTTGCCGCGCTCCTCGCTGCGGCATCGACAGCATTTTTTGTGCAGCGCCAAAATGAGGCCGACGCGCGCATGGTCGCACACACGCTCGCGGTGGAGGCCAATCTCGGCGCCTTTGCCAGCGCGACAGAACGGATGGAGACCGCGCGCCGCGGACTGATCCTTACGCAGAACCCGGCGTTCTCGACGATCATGGACGAGGCCGAGGACCGGTCGCGCGCCCAGCTTGCATCGCTCGAGACGCTGATCAGCGACAATCCGAACCAGCGCGGCCGCGCCGAAAGGCTTCGCGGGCATCTCGATGCTTATGGCCGTCATTACCGGGCGACGCTCGGCCTGCGCGGCACGGACCGCGCAGCACTGATCGCAGACTTCACGAACGACAAGGGGGTGCTCGAAGTGCGGGCCGCGCGCGCGCTCGTCGAGACGATGCTCGCAAGCGAGCTCGCCCTGCTCAAGAATCGTGAAGCGCGGCAGCAACGCACCCAGTCGCTGTTCACCCTGACGCTGATCGGAACCGGCATTCTCCTGCTGGTCGTTGCAGCCGCCACGCTGCTCCTCGTTCGCAACAATCTCGTCGAGCTCCGCGCATCGCGCGCGGAACTTCGCCGTCTCAACGAAGGGCTTGAGGAACTGGTCGATGCGCGCACGGGCGAACTCAAGCGCGCCAATGCCGAAATCCAGCGCTTCGCCTATATCGTGTCGCACGATCTGCGTTCGCCACTCGTCAATGTGATGGGTTTCACGGCCGAACTCGAGACCGCGCGCAAGGCGATCTCGGGCTATCTCGAACAGGGCGATGCGCAGGGCTGGAAGGCGCCCGACGCCGCGACGCGGCTCGCGATCGAGGAGGATCTGCCGGAATCGATCGGCTTCATTCGCACCTCCACGCAGAAGATGGACCGGCTGATCAACGCGATCCTCAATCTCTCGCGCCAGGGTCGCCGCACGCTCGCGCCCGAAACGCTTGCTCTCGGCGACGTCGTGGGCGCGATCGTCGGCAGCCTGCAGCACCGCATCGACGAGACCGGCACGACGGTCGAAGTGTCGGACCTGCCGACCGTGATCAATGACCGGGTCGCGGTCGAGCAGATCCTCTCGAATCTCATCGAAAATGCCCTCAAATATTCGCAGCCGGGGCGGGCGGGGATCATTCGCATAGCCGGGGGCGCCGATCTCGGGCGCGCTTGGGTGGCGGTCGCCGACAATGGTCGCGGCATCGAGCCGCGCGATCACGAACGTGTGTTCGACCTCTTCCGAAGGTCGGGCGTCCAGGACCAGCAGGGGGAGGGGATCGGTCTTGCCCACGCCCGCGCGCTTGCCTATCGCCTCGGCGGTAATATCGAAATCCAGTCCGAACTCGGTGCGGGTTCCACCTTTCGGCTGATCCTGCCCCTCGTGTGGCAAAGCGGAGAAGAAGATGCCTGACCAACTGCCCGTAAACATCGTGATGATCGAGGACGACGAGGGGCATGCGCGCCTTATCGAGAAGAACATCCGGCGCGCCGGCATTTCCAACAAGATCCATCATTTTCTCGACGGCACCTCGGCTCTCGAGTTCCTGTACGATGCGGCGGAGGGCCCGGTGCGCAACGGGCCGGCGCTCGTGCTGCTCGACCTCAATCTGCCCGACATGAGCGGGACCGACATTCTCGCCAGGCTGAAGGCCGACAGCAGTCCGCTGCGCCGCACGCCCGTCGTCGTGCTCACGACCACCGACGACAAGATCGAGATCCAGCGCTGCTACGACCTCGGCTGCAACGTCTATATCACCAAGCCGGTGAACTATGAGAATTTCGCCGACGCCATTCGCCAGCTCGGTCTCTTCCTCTCGGTGATCCAGGTCCCCGATCCCGACCCGGCTTGAGACCCGCCCTGGCCCACATTCTCTATATCGATGACGACGACGGCATGCGGCGGCTTGCGTCGCGCGCGCTTGGCCGGAAAGGTTATGAAGTCAGCCTCGCGGCGAGCGGCGGCGAGGGCGTCGACATGGCGAAGGTCACTGCCTTCGATCTCGTTGCCGTCGATCACTATATGCCCGGGCAGGACGGTCTTGCCACGCTCGAGGCGCTTCGCGCACTACGCGACTGCCCGCCCGTCGTCTATGTGACGGGCTCCGAGGAGAGCCGCATCGCCGTGGCGGCGTTGAAGTCGGGTGCCGACGATTATGTGGTAAAGTCGGTCGGCGAGGATTTTTTCGATCTCTTGGCCTCGAGTTTCGAGCAGGTACTCGAGCGTGCCCAGCTTCGACGCGCGCGCGCCGAGGTGGAGAGCGAGCTGCGCGCGACCAATGCGCGGCTGGAAGCGCTGCTCAAGGAAGTGAACCACCGCGTCGCGAACAATCTCCAGATGGTGATGTCTTTCGTCGCCCTCCAGTCCAAGACGATCGCCGATCCCGCCGCCCGCGAGGCGCTGAAGAAGACGCAGCAACGGATCGCGACGGTCGCGCAAGTCAACCGGCGCCTCTACACCACCGACGACGTCGAATATGTGGCGATGGACGACTATCTGGGCGGCCTTGCCGAGGATCTCTCGGCGACCTGGTCGACGGGCGTCGCCGCGCGGCGTGTCATTGCCGACGTCGAGCGCATGCGTGTGGCCACCGACAAGGCCGTTGCGCTCGGCATGATCGCCAACGAATGGGTGAGCAACGCGTGCAAATATGCCTATGGCGACAGCGATGATGGCGAGATTCGGATATCGCTTCGCCGGGCCGACGAGACATTGCTCGAACTCGCGGTTGTCGACGACGGGGCAGGGATGCCGTCCGACGGAACGGCGCGCGGCACGGGTCTCGGAACGCGCCTCATCGAAGCTTTGGCGCGGACCCACAAGGCGGCTGTCTCTTACGGCGCGGTTGACCCTTCGCGCGATATGCCGGGCACGAGCGCGCTCATCCGGATCCAGTTGCGACCGGGCGAGCTCAAAGCCTAGTTTGTGCCGCGCGGCCGCCGTGCGGGTTCGGCCGCCGCTGACGGGCGAGGCTGGACGAGCGCATCGGACTGCTTTTCGGGGCGGATGTAGATCGAGCTGATATCGCTCGACGCAGCCTTGAGCTCGGCCTCGATCGCCTCGATCAACGTCTCGGCCTCGCCCATGGCGAGACGATCCTCGAAGTCGGCGCTTACGGCGACGAAGATCGAATTGGGTGCGGTGTGGATCGTGCGCACATGATTGACGGCGGTAATTTCGCGGCGCCGTTCGACGATGGTCCAGATACGCGCGATCAGTTCGGGGTCCGCAGCCTCGCCGATCAACAGCTCCTTCGCCTCGCGGGCTAGAAGGATCGCGACCGCCGCCAGGATTGCGCCGATCGCCATCGAGGCGATGCCGTCGATCCGCGGATCCCCTGTCGCATGGCTCAGCCATATGCCGCCGGCGGCGATGGCGAGGCCGGCGAGCGCGGCGCTGTCTTCGAACAGGACGATGAAACCTGCGGGATTCTTCGACCGCCGCACCGCCGTCCACCAGCCGAGCCCGCGCCGCCCGGCGTTGAACTCGCGCACCGCGATCGTCCACGACGCACCCTCGAGCAGGAAGGCGATGGCGAGCACCACATAGTTGATCGTCGGATCGCGAAGCGGCTCGGGATCCCGGTAGTGAATCCAGCCTTCGTAGATGGAAATGCCGGCTCCGACAGCAAAGATGAGGATTGCGACGACGAACGCCCAGAAATAAAGTTCGCGGCCGTAGCCGAAGGGGTGACGATTGTCGGGCGGCCGCTTTGCCTTCGCTTGGCCGTAGAGGAGCAGCATCTGATTGCCGCTGTCGACGAGCGAATGGACCCCTTCCGATAGCATCGACGAGGAACCACTGATCGCCGCGGCGACAAATTTGGCGACGGCGATGCCGAGATTGGCAAAGAGCGCACCGTAAAGCACGATGTTCGCCCTGATATGATGCGCCCTCGAGCGCGGCTTGCCCGTATCAGACTGGGCTATCACCGAGCTACTTTCGCCATCGCGGCGCAAGGGGCCGCGCAGGCTCTCGATATCGATAGACAGGGGATGGGACGCGTCATGGGACAGCTACGCCCGGCGGGGCGGCACGTTCCCGAGACGCGTCGCTATGTCCCCGCTCCATCAGCGCCGCCCAGCGCGCGTCTAACGCTGACCGCGCGCCGCGGGGGCGCGAAGGTGCCGGAAGGCGGAAGAAGGTGGGCAGTGCCACTCCTTAGCGCGAACATGGCGGCGTTCTTCGCTTATTTTATCTGGCGCGTGATCCGCTTCAAGCCGAGCGGCGCCGCTTGATCATCTTTTGCTGGCTGCAGCAGCGACCGGTGATCCCATCGCGAGCGCGCGAGGTCCGGTGACGCGCCACACCGTGTTCGAGAGATCGTCGGCGATCCAGAGCGCGCCGCGCGCCGGGTCCCAGGTGACGCCGACCGGGCGGCCGCGCGCTTTGCCGTCCTTGATGAAGCCGGTCACGAAATCCTTCGGCTTGCCGGCAGGACGTCCGTTGGCGAAGGGGATGAAGCTGACCTTGTAGCCGGCGAGAGTCTGGCGGTTCCAGCTGCCATGCTCTCCAACGAAGGCGCCCGTCTCATAGCCCGGGAGCCCGCCTTCGGTCGCAAAGCTCAGCCCGAGCGGCGCGACGTGCGAACCGAGCGCATAATCGGGAGTGACTGCGGTCCTGACGAGCTCGGGCTTTTGTGGATGAACGCGCGGGTCGGGATGGCGTCCCCAATAGCTGTAGGGCCAGCCGTAGAAAGCGCCCTCGCGCACCGAGGTCAGATAATCGGGTACGAGCTCGGCGCCAAGCTCGTCGCGTTCGTTCACCACCGCCCAGAGGGCGTTCGACGATGGCTCGAAGGCGAGGGCGGTCGGGTTGCGGATGCCCGAGACGAGGATGCGGCTCGCGCCGGTGGCGGCATCGACCTCCCAAATGACGGCGCGATCCTCCTCGATGCTCATTCCCCGCTCGCCGATATTGCTGTTCGAGCCGATGCCGACATAAAGCTTCGACCCGTCCGCGCTCGCGGCGAGCGATTTCGTCCAGTGATGATTGACCGCTGCCGGGAGCTTGGTCACTTCCTCGCCCTTGCCAGCGATGCGCGTTGCGCCCGGCGTGTACGCGAAGCGCAGCAGCGCACCCTGGTTGGCGACATAAAGGTCGTTCCCGACGAGCGCGAGGCCATAGGGCGCATCGAGATCCTCGATGAAGCTGGTGCGAAGTTCGGGTTTGCCGTCGCCGTTCGCGTCGCGAAGCAAGGTGATGCGGTCGCCGCCCTTCACCGAGGATTTTCCAAGGCTCTTGATATAGCCCGCGATCACATCCTTCGGGCGGAGCTTCGGTGCATGGCCGCCCGAACCTTCGGCGACGAGAATGTCGCCATTGGGGAGGATGAGGATCTGCCGCGGAATCTTGAGGTCGGTGGCGACCGGCACGACCTTGAAACCGGCTGGAACGGTCGGAAGCTCGCCGTTCCATCCTGCAGGCTTGGCGATTTTCATCGGTGGGACGAGCGTCTCGTCGATATTCGGCAGGCTCGGGCTGGCGCCCGTCTGGTCGAGTTTTCCATCGCCTTTGCCGCAGCCGGCGAGCGCGGCCGCTAGCGCCGCCGCAGCGACGAGGCCAAGCGAGGTCTGCCGGTTCATGCGCGGGGCTCCTTCGCTGCGTGGAGAAGCCAGGCGGCGGCAATCGCTGCAACTGTGGATAGGGCCGAGAGGGTCGCGCCGGCCGTGCCGACCGAACTCCAGGCATCCTGGCTATGCTTGAAGGCGTTCACGAGGCCCGCGATCCACATAACGAGGATCAGCAGAAAATAGGCGGTGGCAGGCCCGCGCTTTGGCTGCTTTCGGCCTCGGACAAATGCTATGGCAGACCACAGGAGCACCGGAGCCCCGAATATCAGCCCGCCCGTGATCAACCAGGCCGAGAAATTGCTCCACTGCATCTCGGCGCTGTTGAGATAGGTGATGTCGGAAAGGAGCGCGCTGCTGAACAGGGCGACCGGAAAGGCGAGGAGAATGGCGTGCAGCGGATGGGGCGCGTGTCGGCGATAGGGCGGGTCGGTGAAAGGCGATGGGGCCGTTGCCATATTGATCTCCATGCAGGCCCCCGTCTGGATAATGCGCCGACCGCCCAATAGTTTCCCGGAACCCGCGCGCCGGGCGCGACGTTGGCAATTGGATGGATCCGTCCTCGATTCCTTATTGTGGTCCCGCGCCGATCCCGGCTGACTGGATGCTGCGCTGGAATCTCGATCCCGGGCTGCTCGCGGCGCTGGGCGCCGCGGCGCTGATGGCGTGGCGATGGAAAACGCGCGGTCCCTTCTGGGCCGGGTTCGCGCTGATCGCCCTTCTGTTCGTGTCGCCGCTATGCGCCCTGTCGTCGGCGCTCTTCTCGGTGCGCGTCGCGCACCATATCATCCTGACCGCGGTTGCGGCTCCGCTGTTTGCGCTCGGCCTGCCGCGGTTTCGGCCGCGCGGCGGTGCGCCGCTATGGGCGGCCGGGCACATTCTCGCATTCTGGATCTGGCACGCGCCGGCGCCCTATGCTCTCGCGCTGGCGAGTGACGGCGCCTTCTGGTTGATGCAGCTTTCGTTGCTCGCGACCGCGTTCGGCTTCTGGGCTTCGCTCCGCTCGTCGTCGCCGCCGCTCGCGATCGGCCTGCTGCTTGCCATGATGGTGCAGATGGGGCTGCTCGGGGCGCTCATCACCTTCGCGGGCACGCCCCTCTATGCGCCCCATCTCGCGACGACGATGGCCTGGGGGCTGGCGCCGCTCGAAGATCAGCAACTGGCGGGGCTCATCATGTGGGCTCCTGCCGCGGCTCTTTATCTCGGCGCGGCGCTCTGGACCGGCTGGCGCCTCCTCGGCGAGCCGCCCCCGGTGGCAGCATGATCGAGGCGATCCAGGCGTGGGCGGCGCGCTATGCCGCCGACCGCCGCTACTCGCCCGTCGGGCAGCTATTCCACTGGACGATGGCCGCGCTCATCCTATTCCAGCTCGGCTGGGGCTGGCGCATGAGCCGCATCGACGCGGGTGGCGACAAGTTGGAGGCGTTTCGGGTTCATGCCGAACTCGGCCTGCTGATGCTCGTGCTTGCTGCGCTGCGTTCGATCTGGCGGATGATCGTGCCGGGTCCCATCAACGATGCCGACCGGCTGGGCTGGCAGACGGTCGCAGCCTATGTGACGCACATACTCTTTTACGTCTGCTTTTTCGGTCTGCCGCTCTCGGGCTGGGCGATGTGGTCGGTGGTCGGCGGCGAGCCGCTCGAAGTGGCGGGGCTCCTTCCCTGGCCGCACATGCCCTTCGATAGTCTGGAAAAAGGCATTCAGTGGTGGATTCTCGACTGGGCGGAGGGAATCCATGCGCTCCTGATCATTCTCCTCGTCGCGATGATCCCGCTGCACGTTGGCGCGGCTCTGAAACATCATTTCTGGGATCGGCACGACGTGCTGCGGGGGATGTTGCCCGAGCTTCCGGAGGATGGGGCGGAAAGGACGCCGCATGACGGGACACCGCCGCAAGCTCGGCGACCGAGAGCAGGCGGCTGACGCGGCGCATCTCGCCTAGCGGGTCATTGTTGCGCTTCGCTTCGCGCCACGCGCGAAGCTGGCCCGCGACATAGGCGGCGGACTGACCGGCCAGCGGCGGATTGGCGGCATCGCCCACGCCGCCCACACCGTGGCACGAGGCGCAAGACGGCAATCCCCGCGCGGGATCGCCCTCGTCGTAGAGGCGCGCACCCGCCGGATTGCCGGCTTCGACCGGCCACGCCGCGGGCTGGATCGCCGCGTAGAATGCCGACACTTTCGATCGGTCGCCGTCGCCGAGTTTGCGGACGATTGCGCGCATCGCGGCATGCTCGCGGCGACCATTTGCATAATCGTCGAGCTGCCGATGGAGATAGCCCGCGTCGAGCCCGGCGAGGCGCGGCGCGGCGCGCCCGTCGCCTTCGCCCTGCAGCCCGTGACAGGTGAAGCAGGCCGCTTCGGCGCCCGCATCGCCGCCGCTCATCGCGATCGTCTCGCCCGTCGCGCGAAAGCGGTCAGTCGGCGCGGGCGCTTGGCATGCGGATAGGAGGAACAGGAGGAGGAGGGGGGCTTTGCGCACGCTTCGGGAACCAATGGCCGCGCGAGGTGGTTCCCAAAGCGAAACGAGGACGGTGAACGGCTATGAAAGGGGGTGCTGCGATTTCGGTCTTGATGCTGCTCGGCGCCTGCGCGCCCGTCCCGGTTGAAACGGCACCCGCCGACCCCGCCGCCGTCGCGCGCGGGCGCGATGCCGCGGCGCGGCTCGGTTGCGGCGCTTGCCATGCCATGCCCGGCATCACCTGGCCGAAAGGGCGCGTGGGACCGCCGCTCGCGGGCTTCGGCGCGCGCCCGCTGATCGCGGGCAAACTGCCAAATCGCGCGCCGCTGCTTGCCGCCTTCGTCACCGACGCGCCGGCGATGGCGCCGGGGACCGGGATGCCGGCGATACCGATGAAAAGAGCCGAAGCCGATGATATCGCCGCCTGGCTGCTGAGCCTCGATGACTGAGCGAACGCTGCCTTCGGAAGGCTGGCCGCCCGCCGTGCTCGATCCTGCCGGCCCCTATTCGGAGCCCGTGACCCTGCTTGCCTGGGTGCTGCTTGCTGGCGGAACCGTGATATTGGCGATCGTGCTTGGCGCACTCTGGATCGCGCTGCGCGGATCGCCTCGGCTCAAGACCCGGCTCGGCGGCGAGAAGGCGATCTGGATTCTGGGATTTGCCTTTCCCTCGGTCGTGCTCACGGGTCTGCTCGTGTGGGGCCTGATGCTCACCAGTTCGCTTTCGGCGGCGCGCGTTCCCGAAGGCGCCATGCGCGTCAAGGTCATCGGCGAGATGTGGTGGTGGCGCGTCCATTATCAGGACGGACAAGGCCGCGAGACGCTGCGCGATGCGAACGAACTCCACATTCCGATAGGACAGCCCGTCCTGCTCGAACTCGAGGCGGCCGACGTCATCCATAGCTTCTGGGTGCCGCGGCTTGGCGGCAAGATGGACATGATCCCGGGGCGCACCAATCGCTTGCTGATCGAGGCCGATGCGCCGGGTATCTACAAGGGACAGTGCGCCGAATATTGCGGCGGCCCGCACGCGCTGATGGGGTTTGTGGTGGTGGCCCACACCCCGGCGGACTTTGCGCGGTGGCAGGCTTCGCGGCTCCCGTCGCAAGGCGCCGGCGGCGAGGGGCTTGCACTTTTTCTCTCGAGCGGCTGCGCCGCCTGTCACACGATCCGCGGCACGCCGGCGCGTGGACTGGCCGGCCCCGATCTGACGCATGTCGGTTCGCGCAGGACGCTGGGCGCGGGCATATTGCCCAATAATCCGGGGACGATGGCGCGCTGGGTCGCCGACAGCCAGGCGATCAAGCCCGCGAACCGTATGCCCGCCTATCACCAGTTCAGCGGCGAGGAACTGCAGGCGCTCACCGCCTATCTGGTCACACTCAAATGAGATGGGAAACGGGGTTCGATCCCGCGCTTTACGATCGCTTTCCGACCAGGGACGAGCGGCCGAAGGAAGAGGAGGAAGAACTCCGCCGGATCTGGTGCAAGCCCAAGGGCTGGGAATATCTGTTCGCGGTCAACAATAATTATATCGGCATCTACTATCTCGGAACCGCTTTCCTCTTCTTCCTGATGGCGGGCGTCCTCGGTCTGCTCATGCGTGCGCAACTCGCCGCGCCGATGCTCGAGATCCTGCCGCAGGGCACCTATAATCAGGTCTTCACCATGCACGGCACGGTGATGATGTTCCTCTTCGCGGTGCCCGCGGTCGAGGCGGCAGGCGTGCTCCTGCTCCCGCAGATGCTCGCGGCGCGCGATCTGCCGTTCCCGCGGCTGTCCGCCTATGCCTTCTGGGCCTATGCCGTCGGCGGACTTTGTTTTTTCGCCTCGATCTTCGTCGGGCTCGCGCCCGACGGCGGCTGGTTCATGTATCCGCCGCTGACGTCCAAGGCCTATTCGCCGGGAATCAACACCGACTTCTGGCTGCTCGGCATCGGCTTCATCGAGATCAGCGCGATCGCGGGGGCGATCGAGATCATCGTCGGCGTGCTGCGGACGCGCGCGCCGGGCATGCGCCTCGACAGGATGCCGATCTTCGCCTGGGCGATGCTCGTCTTCGCAGTGATGATCGTGATCGCCTTTCCGAGCATCATTCTCGGCACCTTGCTGCTCGAGATCGAGCGCGCGTTCGGCTGGCCCTTCTTCGACGCGACGCGCGGCGGAGACCCCTTGCTCTGGCAGCATCTCTTCTGGTTTTTCGGCCACCCCGAGGTCTATATCATCTTCCTGCCCGCCGCCGGGATGATGAGCATGATCGTCGCGACCGTCGCGGGCGAGAGGCTCGTCGGCTACCGGCTCATCGTCCTTGCGATGATCGCGACGGGCTTCATCAGTTTCGGCGTGTGGGCGCATCATATGTTCACCACCGGCATGCCGCCGATGACGACGGGCTTCTTCTCGGCCGCCTCGATGGCGGTCAACGTGCCGGCGGGCATCCAGGTCTTCTCGTGGATCGCGACGCTCGCAATCGGCAAGCCGAAGTTCAATGCGCCCGGCCTCTTCGTGATGGGCAGCATCGTTATTTTCGTGACGGGGGGTCTGACGGGTGTGATGGTAGCGATGGTGCCCTTCGACTGGCAGGCGCACGATAGCTATTTCATCGTCGCGCACCTCCATTATGTCCTGATCGGCGGCATGGTCTTTCCGCTGTTTGCGGCCTTCTATTACTGGATTCCGATGGTGAGCAAGCGGGCGCTGTCGGAGCGGCTCGCGAAATGGGTGTTCGGCCTCATGTTCCTCGGCATGAATGTCGCCTTCCTGCCGATGCATCTGGCGGGGCTGCAGGGCATGCCGCGCCGCGTCTACACCTATCTGCCGGGGCAGGGCTTTGAGCTTCCCAATCTCATCTCGACGGTCGGCGCTTTCATGCTCGGGCTCGGTGTGCTCCTCTTCCTCGTCGACCTGGCGCGCAATTTCCGGCTCGCGCCGGGCGAGGGCAATGCCGGGAATGTCTATGGCGGCGGCACGCTCGAATGGTTGCCGAGCGAGCTCTATTCGACGCGCTCGATCCCGGTCGTCACCAGCCGCGAGCCTTTGTGGGACGATCCGGCGCTCGCGCATGAAGTCGAAAAGGGGCGCTATTTCCTCCCGCGCTCGGCGACTGGCCGTCGCGAGACGATCGTCACCAGCCCGCTGCTCGCCGAGCCCCAATATCTGCAGATCATGCCGGGGCCGTCGCCATGGCCCTTCGCCGCCGCGATCTTTACTGCGGGCTTCTTCCTCGCGCTGACGGTGCAGGCCTATATGTTCGCATGGGTGAGCGGCGTCCTCGCGGTGATCTCGGTACTGCGATGGCTTTGGGAAACCGACCGGCCGGTCGAAATCGAGGGTGTCGACATTGGCGCCGACATCCGCGTCCCGACCTACGTTACCGGGCCGGCGAGCCATGGCTGGTGGGCGATGGTCATCCTGCTGGTTGTGATGGGCATGATCTTTCTCATGGCGCTGTTCAGCCTTGCCTTCCTGTCCTCGAACCAGCCGGGCTTCTGGCGGCCGCCGCCGCCCCTCGGCGAGGCGATATCGATCCTGGGGCTCTACGCTGTCGCAATCGGTCTCGCGCTCACGGCACGCGCATGCCTTCGACGCTCGCCCTTCTGGTCGGTATTCGCGCTTCTTTTGTCCGCGGCGGTTTCGAGTGCGGCGCTTGGCATGGATTACGTGAGTTGGTCGAGTAGCGAACTTGGTCCCACCGCGAGCGGGCAGGGGGCTGTCGTCTATGCGCTGCTGGCCCTTCAGGCATGCGCAGCGGCGATTGCAATCTTGATGGCGCTTTACTGCGCGGCGCGTGCTGTGCGGGGCCTTGTCCCGCAGCCTAGGAACAACAGCATCGACCTCACGATGCTCTTTCTCGTCTACACCGCGGCACAGGGGGTGACGGGCGCACTCGTCTCGCGACTGGTCGGCGCTGGCGGATGAAGAGCTGGTTCATCATGATGGGCGGTCTCGTCCTGTGGGCCGTACATTTCTTCCTCCTCTACCTCCTCGCCGAGTTCGGAGGCAGCGGACCCGGCATACGCCTCGCAGCATCGCTCTTTACCTTGGTTATTCTCGGCGGCGTGGCATGGATGTTCCTAGCGGTGCGGCACAAAACGTCCGGCGATCCCTTCGCGCGGTGGCGACGGCGTGCCGCCATGCTGGCGCTGGCGTTCGGCGGGCTCGGAATCGTCTTTCAATATTTGCCCATTCTGCTCGTTGATCGATAGGGCGGCGGGAACGAGGGCCGCGCCGGATCGGGCCGGTGGCCAGATTCGGGAGTAGGATGGATGCAGCTGATCGAGGCTATTGCGAGGTGCGAGGAAGAGCTGCGGGCCGCGATGCTGGCCGGCGATGTCGAGGCACTGGAGCGGCTGCTTGCGGAGGACATGATCTTCGTCGATCAACAGGGGGTCAGGCGATCGCGGGAGGGTGATATAGCGGCGCACCGTTCGGGCCTGCTCGACCTGAGTTCACTCGACTTTCGCGGCGACCGCCGCATTTGGTCCCACGGTGACGTGGCGAGCGTCGTCGTAACGGCCGATGTCGCGGGAACCTATGCCGGCGCGGCTTTCTTCGGGACTTTTGCCTATCTCCGGCTCTGGAAGCAGCAGGGCGACTGTTGGCAGATCATTCTCGCTCAATGCACGGCTTGTTCCTCGTCGGAACTGTGATCGAATTCTGCCTCGGGGAGGTTGAGCGCGGCATCTGTCGAGCGCGCTCTGGCCTCGCAGGCTCGGCCAGGGGTCGCACGGATGTAGGGCCGCGCGTGCACACTTGCCTCGCTTCTTGCCGGTGCGGGCGCGCGCGTTCACGGCGGGCAAGCCGCGCTGCGCGCGGCTCCGGCCACGGCTCCGCCGCGTCCGACCCGCCGCTCCCGCCCGCACGCCGCCCCGGCTGCGGCTCCGGCAAGAGTGCGGCTTTCGGCCCTTCGGGCCAGCGTTCTCGCTGCCAAGGTCAATCCGGCTTTGCGCGAAGGTTGCGGCGGATCGTTCTCAGCGCATTCTCGAGACCTTGCGAGCGATATCCGCCTTCCGGCGTTTCGCGATCGAACAGGGCGCCGTCGTCATCCCGGCCAAGCAAGAATTCAAGCGCTTCGACAAGGTCCTGATCCATGGTTGTTCTTCCCGTCACCGCGCCAGCGTCACCGATATGGGACAATGATCGGAGTAATGCTTGGTGCCCGACCCGTAGAGCGTCTCGGCAAAGCTCTGCATGTCCGCGCCGGCGCGCCGGTCAAGGACGATATGATCGATGAAACTGTCGTAGCGCGGATCGCATTTCGGTCCCGTCCCGGCATCTGCGAGACGGAGATCGGCGTTCGAGGGCGTGCCATCATCGAGCTCGGACCAGACGCGGTCGGCTGCAAGGCCGAGCCTGCGGTTCCAGTCGCCGAGCAGGGCGAAGCGCACAGGCGCCTCGGCAGCCGCATCGACCCACGCCTCTAGCGCGGGGATCTGCTCGGACAGGATCGGGCACGCCTTGGCGGTATCTCCGGCAAAGCAGCCCGACTTCAAGTGGATCGAAAGCAGACGGAGCGGCCTCGCGCGCTCAGGTCGGAGCGTGATGTCGACGCCCGAGCGCAGTTGAGGATTGCCGAGCATGAGGCTGGTCACATCGGGGTGGCGGTCGAACGCAATGGTCTTGCGGATCGCGAATCCGACAGCCTGGCGGATCACGCGCTGCGACTTGTGCTCGCCGCCGCAGGTCCCGCTGGGCCTACCGGCGCGCTCTTCCATGACGACGGTATAGCGGGCGGGGTCGAACACGCGCTCTGCCGCCGCGACACTCTCCGCTTCCTGAAACGCGATCAGGTCGGCGTCGAGCCCATCGGCTATCTGCCGCATGGCGGCTTAGTCGGCGTCGGTTCGCGGCTGACATCCGTCGCCGTTATGCTCGGCAAGGAATTCGAGGTTCCAGCTCGCCAGGGTGAGCGGCCGGTCTTGCAGGACAGAGGGCGAAAAGGGCTGCGAAGCTTGCTCGGCGCCCGCGCAAGCGCTGAGCGAAAGGAGAGTAGCAGCTATAAAAAGGAGGCGCTGGTTCATCGGGCGCTTCTGGCCGCGACGCGGGGCGCTTTCAACCTCTTCGTTGGTAGCAATATTATCTGGGGAGAGAACCTCGTCTCCCGGGAACCAGGGGGAGAGACGAGGCACTACAAGAATGCGCACCTACGAGGAACTGTTCCGAATGACGTGTAATATGATATTGATTTCGATCAAGTTTACCCGAATTTCCGTGCGGTACTCGACTTTCCAACAAGGAGGTTCGTGATCCATTGTTCGGCGCGAGCTGATGTCTGGCTTCGGCGATTCATAGGGACTTCGTGATCGCGGGAACAAGGCTGGCTCCCTTGCCGTTGTTAAAGAGCCTATATCGGAGACCGATGCATGCAGCAGCAGATTGCAGTCGTGACGCTCGGGATCGCGGATCTCGTCCGGTCCCGCCGCTTCTATAGCGAAGGCTTCGGCTGGACGCCGGTGTTCGCGAACGAGGAAATCGCCTTCTATCAGATGAACGGTCTGATCCTCGGCACATGGCTTGAGGCAAAGCTCGCCGAGGACATGACGCGGACCTCGTTGGGAGGCCCGGGGGCCTTCGCGCTCGCCCATAATGTCGGGTCGGCGGAAGAGGTCGATGCAGTGATCGCGGCACTGGAGGCTGCAGGCGGGCGGGTGCTCCGGCCAGGCGATGCACCGCCGCATGGCGGCTATCGGGGCTATGTCGCCGATCCCGACGATCACGCCTGGGAAATCGCTTGGAATCCGGCTTGGCCGATCGACGCCGAAGGCCATGTGACCTTCAGCGCCTGACGTCGGGTCTTAGCCGTTGAGGCGATCCTTGACCGCCTTCGCCGCGCCGAAGCCGAGCTTTTTCGAGGCCGCGATCTGGATGGTCTCACCGGTCGAAGGGTTGCGGCCCTCGCGGGCTGCGCTTTCCTTGACCTTGAACTTGCCGAAGCCGTTTACCGATACTTCCTCGCCCTTGGCGGCGGCGTCGGCGATCGCGGCGAACACGGCGTCGACAGCCTTCTTGCCGTCGGCCTTGCTGGTTCCGAGCGCGCTAGCAACTGCGTCCGAAAGGTCGGCATGGTTCATTCAATATCTCCCTTATGCGGTCGGCCCCTCGCCGACCGGGCGGTCTCTATAGGAGCGAATATTTGCCTTCGCTATCGCGATCAACTCGCGAGGCTGCGGAAGGTGATCGACCAGCGCGCCGTCTCGATCGGCGCGATGCTATGTTCCCACGCGTGCCGCGCTTCGCCGGTGAAACGATAGATCGAGCGGGGCGCGAGCGGCAGTGCAAAGCGGTCGAACTTGTCTCCTCGGCGGCGCCGGAAGCGCATCGCCGCCTCTGCTCCCAGCGAAATGCCGACGACATGCTCGAAGACGGGCCGGTCTTTATGCCAGCCGATGCCGGCCCCGGGGCCGTATGAAATCAGCAGCGCCTGCGCGAGGGCGCCCGGCGGAAGTTCTGAAAAACGCTCGGCGCGAGCGGCGATCGGCGCGAGCCAGTCGGGGATCGGCGCGGCGCGTGCGAAAACCCCCGTCTGGAAATCATAGCTCCATCCGAATGAGCGGGTGAGGCGTTTGCCCTCCCATTGCTGGAATTTGAAGGCCTCGAGCCCAGCATGTTCGATATGGGCTATGAGCGCCGCTTCCTCGGCTTCCGTGACGAAGGCTTCGGCCGCTTCGAGACCGGGAAGCAGTGCACGGCCAAACAGATCGGCCTGCGCCGCGGCACTTTTGCTGACAGGGTTGTGTTTCATGTCCTTGCGAGTGCGTTCAGCTTCGCCGCGATCGCTTTCCAGCGCTCGACGCCCGCATTATCCCCCGCGAGCGCGAGCGCACCGATGCGCGCTGCGACGAAGCGCGGTGCGCCCGCTCCATGCTGCTTTTCGACGGCGAGGGCGCAGGCCCAGAGATGGCGGTCTTCGGTGAGCATCAGAGCAGGGTCGGCATATCGGGGAGCGGGGGCGACGTCCTGCCGCGGTTGCTCCAGGGGTCGTTGCTATGCTCGGCAACGAGGCGGTCGCCCGGATATTTGCGCACGAGCCCGAATGCTTCGTCGGCGGGCGCGTGCAGCCAAGTCTCATGATCTTCGGGACGGAGGATCACCGGCATGCGGTCGTGGATATCGAGCAGTTCCTCGGTCGCGTCCACCATCACGCCGGTATAGGCGTCGCCCCATTCGTCGGTGGGGCGCCATAGTCCCGCCCAGGCCGCAAGCGGCTGATCGGTGACGCTGACCCAGGTCTTCGTCATTGCGCCTTTTTCGCCGACGGCTTCGGCAAAGGCGGTGA
The DNA here is from genome assembly GCA_017309275.1 of Sphingomonadales bacterium. Taxonomy (GTDB): domain Bacteria; phylum Pseudomonadota; class Alphaproteobacteria; order Sphingomonadales; family Sphingomonadaceae; genus Sphingopyxis. Next base: position 60,589 of record JAFKLT010000048.1, read on the forward strand.
ACGGGATCAGGCAGCGATGCGCCGGCTGGGCAAACCATTGGCTCCACATACCATAAGGATTGAAGAGCTGATCGTCGCGTGCGTTGTTCGTCGGGCTCGGCTTGTTAGGCAGGCCCGTCTTCTTGCTTTTGGAGTGGCGCGGAAAACCCCAGGTCATCGAGCGCAGGACGCGCTTTCCCTGCTCTTCGCGGACGACCATGCCCGAATAGCCGGGATACACATCCTCGGCGCTGTTGAACGCCGGTACGGGGAGGTCGACGCCGAAATGCGCCGCAACCTCGGCCGCGCTTTTGCGCTCGGTGTAGAGATTGCACATGGACGTCAGTCTATCAGCATCGAGCCGGGAAGGAAGGGCATGGGGGGAAACGGCGCTCTGCTAGAGCAGCGCTTGCTGGGGCCGCGCGCTCGGCGGCAATTTGCCGCTGCGCCAAAGATCGTCGGTATGCTCGGCGACAAAATTTTCTGCGGGCGGTGGCGGACGAAACTGGAAGCCGATGACATCCTTGATCGAGCCGTGGAGCCAGCGTTCATATTCATGGGGCATGAGGAGGACGGGCATGCGATCGTTGGTGGGATGCACGAGCTCGTTCGCGTCCATCGTCATGCCGGCGTAAACGGGACCCAATTCGGGGGTGTTCTTGGCGAAGCCCGCCCAGGCCATGATCGGCTGGCCTTCGGCAGAGAACCAACTGCGTGTCTTCTCGCCCGGCGAGCCGTTGGGGTTCGCGAAGTGCGTCAGCGGAATGAGGCAGCGATAGCGGGGCTCGACGACGAGACCTTCCCACATCGGGTTGGTGAGATCGGCGACGAGGCCGATGCGGCCCGGCGGATCGCCGCGCAGCCGCATCTCGCGGGTGAGGCGCGGGAAGCCCCAGAGCATCTGGCGAAGGTGCCGCCGGCCGTTCGTTTCGTGGACGACGAGGCCGGGGAGGGCCTCGATCGTCTCCGAGGGAACGGCGATATCGGTAAAGCCGCCGGCGCCGAAATGATCGGCGACGTCCGAAGCCGTGGCGGCAAGGGTGTAGAGGCGGCTCATCTCTCGGGCTTCAGGCGAAAATCTTCGTCCATTTTTGGACTTGTTCCGCAAAGCTCGCCGGCTCGAATCCGAGACCGATCTCGGTTTCGACGAGCGGGGCGCTGCCGCCGGCGGCGTAGAAGCCGCTGATGTCGCTCTCGCCGAACGGGTCGAATTCCTGCGCCCAGCGATCGAGGGCGATTGCGCGCGCGTGGAGCGCGGCGCCGCCGTGATCACCGAGTCCCTGCTCGCGCGCGAAGCGCTCAAGCAGACGGCCATGCTCCGCAATGTCGCTGGGGCTCTTCACCACAAGATGCCGGATCGTCTCGATCGCGCGCGCGAGATGCGCGCCGGTGATATGGACCGCATTGATCGCGGCGAGAAAACCGCCGGGTGCGAAAAAATCATTGGCGGCAGCATGGCCGCCGATGCGGTCGTCACCTTCGGATCTGTCGAACGGGATTACGTCACCCATGGCCGGTCTTTCGTTGCGAGTCGGTCACGGAACATAGAACAAAAATGGAACAAAGGCGAATCCGTGCCGTGCCGATTAGGGGTCGACGTCGGCGGGTTGAGGAACAAGGAAGAGCGTGCGGCCCTCGACGCGCCAGGCGGCGAGCTGCGACAGGAAATTCATGCCGAGCACATCCGTATTGCCGAGCGCGGGTGAGATCACGACCTTCAGCCGCTGTACCTCGATGGCGCCGACCGCGAGCGCATCGACCGTTCCGGCCTCGGCCCGCACCGTCCCGTTCGCGGTCTGCATCAGGAGCGGCAGCAGCGTTGCATCGGCCTCGACCCCGGCTGCGCGGGCGGTCTCCTGCGATAGCGCGGTCACGGTGGCGCCGCTGTCGACGAGCATCCTTCGCTTGATGCCGTTGATTTCGGCATCGACCCAGAAATGTCCGTCCCGCCCCATCGGAATGCGCACCTCGCTGCCGACCACCTGCTGTCGATCGAGACCGATCGCAGAGGTGAGACGGCTGAGGTTCGGATCGAAGGGGGCCTGCTGAAGAATGAGGAAGATCGCGAAGGCGAGAAGCGCGAACCACAAGAGGCCGCGCAGCACGCGGCCGACATAGGGAATTTTGAACAGAAGGATCAGGACCAGTGCGGCGCCCGCCGCATAGATCGCGAGCTGTTCCCAAGGGAGATCGGTGGTGAGGGGCATCTCAGCCCTGTAGCGCTGGGCTAATGTCGGGCGGCTGAACGATCAGCTCTCCGAGATTGTCTCGTCGTCGATCGCCGCGGCGATCATGCGTTCCCACACTCCGGCATCTCCGACCGCCAGCATGCGCCCGCTCGGCTCCCGCATCGTCTTGAGGATGGCGAGCGCCGCGGCCGTGTAATCGGGCCAGAGTACATCGACCGCAGCGGCCGCCGATTCCAGTTCGCCTTCGCCGTTCCGGCTGAGCTCATGGCCGGCAAGGACCCGGGCAATCCGTTCGACCGGCGCCGTTGCAGCGGCGTCCCAGGTCATCGGCCGGTGTTCAGGTAGGCGCGGACCGCGTCTGCGCTGTTGCCAATCGCATCGACAGCCTCGCGTAGTTCATTCTCGCCCACGCCGAGGCTCTCTGTACAGTCGCGGATCTCATGGTCCTCGGAAAGGCTGATCCGATCGCGATCGGGGGCGCCCGTCAGCTTCTTGTCGTCCGCCATCATGATCTCCTGCGTAAGGGGCCCGCGAAGCCGGGCCGCGCGGGAGCTGCGGCCCGGCCCAGAAGGCGCAGAATATCCGCGCCCGTCTGTACCGCGATCCTGTCGGTACCTTGCCTTCGATAGGCCTTTCCCGCCGGTTCAGCCGAAGGCATCTCAACCTCGAATGACGCACCGATGGCGGCAAGCGTTCCCGAGAAAATTTTTCGGATTAACACAGGTTATTCCGGGGATGCGGAGGCGCGCTCGGCGCGGAACTTTCTAAACGAGCCAGCGTTACCCGGACATCCACCACGGAGGAATCGGCGCAGCTTTCACCGTCCCCCGCTCACGCGGTCGGGCGACTGGCGGACTGCGTCCAGACGGGAGATTTATCATGTTCAGATGGGCTATCATCTTTGCCGTCGTCGCGCTCGTCGCGGCGCTTCTCGGCTTCGGCGGCATCGCCGGCCTTTCGGCCGACTTTGCGAAGATTTTACTCGTGATCGGCGTTGTCCTCTTCATCGTCGCCTTCGTTTTCGGGCGCGGACGCCGCACATTGCCCTGAGTTTCCGGGATGGCCGAAGTTTCCGACTTTGCCATCCTCACGGGTGCCGGCGATCACAAACCCCTCGGTCGCCGGCACACGACTATATCGCCTTCCTTTTTCGGCCGTGTCTGAGCAGCGGCCCGACACAATCCAAGTCACCCCCGACGGCCGCTATTTCGTCATTCGCGGCCGCCTTTGGCGTATGTCGAACCCGGCGCTTGAGCCTGGCCAGCGCGAGCGACTTGTTTCCGAACTAATGACTGCCCGGCGGAACGTGCGAACGGCGCTCGCAGCAAGGGATGGCGTCGCGCTTCGGCGGGCCCGCTCGGCGATCGATCGGTCGAAACGCGCGCTTGGCGAGCGCGGACCGGTGTGGTGGGACGATGGAGCCCCGGACTATAACCGGCATATGGCAGTCAACACGCCCTACGCGCGGTGGTTCGAGGACTTGGCAGGCTAAAGCTGGCCTTCATTCACCTCATAGAGGTTCAGGACTTTGCCGTCATCAGCGGAGACATGGAGCCGCGATGGAGCGTCAGCATCGCCGTTCCGATTCCGGCCGCCGGGACGATCTTCATCCGTTCGGATGCAATGCCGCGATCCTCGAGCAAATGGGCGAGAAGGCTAATCTGGGCTTCGTCGCCGGCTATTTCGATTGTCGCGGCCGGAGCCGCGCGAAGGACGGTGGCGAGGTCCGCGGCTCGGCCGAGACCGATGCTCGTCAATTTGGGCCTGTCTTCGTCGAAGCCATGAAAAGTGAATGTCTCGCTTTGGCCATCGCGCGATGCAAGCCAATCGGCCATCTCGCGCGTGAGCGATCCGGATGCTGCCGCCATCGTCGATCCATCGGGAAGCGTGACGAGCGCGCTCGTCGCTGCTTCCGGCGGTGCGGCCTCAACCGGTTCGCTGCCGCAGGACTGGAGCGAAAGGGTGGCGGCACCGATTGCGAGGACGGACGTCATGAGCAATAGAATACGGGGCATCATTCATCCTCGATCCCCCTCGCAGCACCAACGCGCGACGTGAACGGATGTTGCTGCTCCCTGGCCGTTTTTAAGCCGCTGCCTGTACCTCGGCAGCGTCCTGATATCGGCATATGCCGCGGCCGCTTCGCTTTGCGGTGTAGAGCGCCTCGTCGGCGAGGCTGATCAGTTGTTCAAGGTCGCGCGACAGGTCGTCGCAGACGATGTAACCGATCGACGCCGAGACGCGGATATCATGGCTTCCGACGGCAAAGGGACGCGCGATCGAGGCTGCGACGCGTTCCGCGAGCATATAGGCCTCGTCAGGATTGCCGATCTGAAGCTGGATGATCACGAACTCGTCGCCTCCCAGCCGCGCGGCAATGTCGCCTTCGCGCAAGGTTCCCGAAATTCTTCTCGCGACCGCGGTGAGCAACGCGTCGCCGACGGGATGGCCGAAGCTGTCGTTCACAGGTTTGAAGCCGTTGAGGTCGAGGCAGTGTAGTGCGATCGGGCGGAGCTTAGCGGCGCGTACATGACGGTCGAACCATTCGCGCAGCGCCAGCCGGTTGGGCAAGTCCGTGAGCCCGTCGCTTCGCGCGAGCGAGGCGAAGGTGAGCCGCCGGCCAATGTCGTCGAGGGCGCGGGCGTGTCGTTTGCGCAAGCTGAAGATACCGCCCGCTAGGAAAGCGGCGGTCATCAGCGCGGTCGCGATGTGGAGTGGCTTTCCGGCAACGAGCATCGTGACGACCGGCGGCATGACGGCGAGAAGGAGCGCGGCGATGGCGATGCGCGGGCGAAGGCTCGTCCCCGCCGCGACGCCCGCCGCATAGCCGATGACGAGACAGATCGCGAGCTTGTCGATGGCTGGATCGGGGAGGGCAAGCGCGCGCGCCGCGAAGAAGCCGAGCATGGCTGCAAAGACGATATAGCTCGCCGCATAGCGGCGCTCGAGCCGGCGGGCCTCACCGAGTGTGATCGCGGGATTATCCGCGGCAGCTGCGTCGCACGAGGCGACGAGGAGCCGGGCGATCGAGGCGAGGACGCCGATCGCATAGGGTCCCGCGATCAGCATGTCGCCCGATTGTTCGATGATCAGCGCCCCGCAGATGAGAAAGCCGAGCGACATCACGAGCGAGGGCAGCAGGCCATCGTAGAGACTTCGGATCAGCTCGATCTCGATCGCATCGGGTGAATATTTGACCGGGGTCGACATCGCTCAGCTCCTTGCCGAGAATTACCGCCCACCGGGAGGACCGGTTCCACCTGCGGACGGCCGAACCTCCTGAAATCCCGCACGCTCAGCCTAGACCCCGAGCGTTAACAAAGTTGGAAGTGGGGCGCATCCGACGCCCAAAAAGGTAAAGCCCCGCTGCACAAGGCTGCGGGGCTTTCCTGAAGTCGGGTCCTGAGACCCGAGCTTGCAAAGTAGATACGCGCTGACCGCCAGATCGTTCCAACGGCCGTCGATTATTTTGCGACTATCGGCAGCGCACATTGCTGCGATCGATTTCGCGCCCGACGGCTGCGCCGCCGATGGCACCGATCACGGTGCCCAGCGTTTCCGACCTGCCGTCGGCGATGACGTTACCGAGCACGCCGCCGGCGATCCCGCCGACGATCAGTCCGGTCGACCCGTCGTTTCGGCGGCAGTAATATTTATTGTCGCGGCCGCGATAGATCCGGTCGTTGTCGTTGAGGCGGCGTTCGCGATAGCGTCGGTCGTTGCGATAGTAATTCTCCGCATAATAGCCGCTGTAGCGCGGATCGGGGCGGTCATAGTCGTAGCGGCCATATTGGTCGTAATAGGCACGATCATAATAGCCATAGCCGCCGTCGTCATAGGCGTAGCTGCTGCCCGTGGAGGCGCAGGCACTTACCATGGCGGTTGCGGCTGCGAGGGGAAGGATCATCAGGCGGTTCATCGGCATCACTCCATTTGGTTGCGTGCCTGGCCGACCTTGGCGGGGCATGCGCTGGCCCCTCATGATCTAGACCCCTGAAACCATGTCGAGTTCCGCCGCCTGCCATTTGAAAGCTAACGGAAATCCCGTGGCTTGATCTTGATGCCCTCGGTGGGTTGGCCGGGAATGATACCGGACCCGAGGCGGAGGTCGGGAATATAGATGTCGCGCGGATTGCGGCCGAGCGGCTTCGTCTCCGGATCGCGCGGGTCGGGACCCACGGGGCTCTTGACGACGTCGGCGCGGCCTACCTTGTAGATATCGGCGATGTCCTTGCGCTGCCCGACGCTCGCGAGCAGCGGGGAGAGGTCGTCGAGCCTTTGCGCGACGATATGGATGACCTCGCCCTCGCGCTGAACCTGACCGCGCACACCCATCATCGCGGCGCCGAGGACCACGGGGCGATATTTCTCGAAGACATTGGTCCACACGACGAGGTTCGCGACCTCGGTCTCGTCTTCGAGGGTGATGAACATGACGCCCTTTGCCGAGCCCGGCTTCTGGCGGACGAGAACGACCCCGGCGAGGTTGACCCAGCGGCCGTCCTTGATGCCGTGAAGCTCCCGGCACGTGATGATCTTTCGCGAGCGAAGCTCGTCGCGCAGGAAGGCGAGGGGATGGGCCCTGAGTGACAGACCGGACGCTCTATAGTCCTCGACGACCTCGGCGCCTTCGCCCATCGGCGCGAGCAGCGTTTCGGGTTCCAGCGCTTCGCGCTGGAGACGTCCGGCGCGTTCGTCGGCAGCCTGAAAGAGGGGAAGGGCGGCAGGTCCGAGGCCCTTCACTTCCCATAGCCCTTCCCGGCGCGAGCTTCCGAGCGAGGCGAAGCCGTCCGCGTCGCCGATCCGGTCGAGCGCGCCGCGCCCGACCCCGGCGCGGCGCTGGATTTCCTCGGCGCTGCTATAGGGCTCGCCGGCACGGGCCGTGGCGACCGCGGCGCCATCCTCATTGGCGAGACCGCGGACCATGCGCAGACCCAGGCGCACCGCATGATATTTGCCGTTGGCCGCTTCTTCGAGTGTGCAGTCCCAGCGGCTGTGATTGACATCGATGGGCCTGATCTCGACGCCATGATTGCGGGCATCGCGGACGATCTGCGCGGGCGCGTAAAAACCCATCGGCTGGGCGTTGAGCAGCGCGGCGCAGAATGCGTCGGGATGATGGCATTTCATCCACGACGAGGCATAGGCGATGAGCGCGAAGCTCGCGGCGTGGCTTTCGGGAAAGCCGTAGGAGCCGAAACCCTCGATCTGCTTGAAGGTCTTTTCGGCAAACTCGCGGTCGTAGCCGCGGCCGACCATGCCATCGATCAGCTTGTCGCGGAAATGGCTGACCCCGCCGGTGAGTTTGAAGGTCGCCATCGCGCGGCGGAGGAGATCGGCCTCGCTCGGGGTGAAGCCGGCGCATTCGATCGCGACGCGCATCGCCTGCTCCTGGAAGAGCGGGACCCCCAGCGTCTTCTCAAGCACGCGCCTGAGTTCGGGGGTCGGGTAAGTCACCTCCTCCTGTCCGTTTCGGCGGCGGCGATAGGGATGGACCATGTCGCCCTGGATCGGGCCCGGCCGGACGATCGCGACCTGAATGACGAGATCGTAGAAGGTGCGCGGCGCCATGAGCGGGATCGACGCCATCTGGGCGCGGCTCTCGATCTGGAAAACGCCCAGCGTGTCGGCTTTGCGGATCATCGCATAGGTCGCGGGATCTTCCGCGGGAATGGTGGAAAGATCGTGCTTCAGTCCTTTGTGATCGTGCAGGAATTCGAAGGCACGGCGCATGCAGCTCAGCATCCCCAAAGCAAGGATGTCGACCTTCATGAAACCGAGGGCGTCGATGTCGTCCTTGTCCCATTCGATGACCTGCCGGTCTTCCATCGCGGCGGGCTCGATTGGCACGAGTTCGTCTAGCCGGTCGCGCGTCAGCACGAAGCCGCCGGGGTGCTGCGAAAGGTGGCGGGGCGTGTTGATGAGCGTGCGCGCGAGCTCGAGCGTCAGCGCGAGGCGCTTGTCCCCGAGGTCGAGGTTCAGCGCTTCGGCATGCTTTTCCTCGACGCCCTCGCGGCTGTAACCCCAGACCGCGCCGGCGAGCCCCGCGGTGATGTCTTCGCTAAGCCCGAGCGCCTTGCCGACTTCGCGGACGGCGCCGCGCGAACGATAACGCGTGACGACTGCGGTCAGCGCGCTGCGGGTCCGGCCATAGGTCTCGTAGATCCACTGGATGATTTCCTCGCGCCGCTCATGCTCGAAGTCGACATCGATATCGGGCGGCTCCCGGCGCTCGGCGCTGACGAAGCGTTCGAACAGGAGTTCGGACCGCACCGGATCGATCGAAGTGATACCAAGGACGTAACAGACCGCGCTGTTCGCCGCGCTGCCGCGGCCTTGGCAGAGAATCTCGCGGCGGCGGGCTTCGGCGACGATCGAGTGAACCGTCAGGAAATAGGGGGCGTAATCGAGTTCTCCGATCAATCGCAGCTCATGCTCGAGCTGAGTGCGGACCTCGGTGCTGACGCCTTCGGGGTAGCGGACGGGAGCCTTCTCCCATGTCAGCCGCTCAAGCTCCTCCTGCGGGGTGCGTCCAGGAACCTGGATCTCGTCGGGATATTGGTAACGCAGTTCTTCGAGACTGAAGGTGCAGCGCGCCGCGAAATCGACCGTGCGGGCGACCGGCGAGCTGTCCTTGAGGTAGCGGCGGAACAGGCGCTCCATCTCGGCCGCCGTCTTGATGTGGCGGTCGGCGAAGCGCTCGCGGCGATCACCAAGCTCGTCGATCGTGCATTTCTCCCGGATGCAGGTGACGACATCCTGCAGCAGGCGCCGGTCGGGCATGTGATAGAGGACGTCGCCCGTTGCGAGCGTCGGCACTTTCGCTTTGGCGGCCAAGGCTGCGAGATCGCGCAGCCTGATCGCGTCGCCGGGGCGGCGCCGGATCGTGAGTGCGAGATAGAGGCGATCGCCGAAGATGCGACTGGCGCGGGCGATCGCCGCCTCGGCTGCGCCATCGGCGCGGTCGGGAAGCAGGATCGCAAGCAGACCCTCGTTCCAGTCCTCGAGATCGGGCCAGTCGAGATGGCAGGCGCCCTTGCCGGCGCGCGTCTTTCCGACGCTGAGCAGCCGGCACATCCGCCCATAGGCCATCTTGTCGGTTGGATAGACGAGAAGTGCCGTGCCATCGGCAAGATTGAGGCGCGTGCCGGTCAACGCGCGAACGCCGGTAACCTTCTCGGCGTCCCACGCGCGCACGATCCCGGCGACGCTGTGCCGGTCGGCGACGCCGAGCGCGGGCAGTCCGAGCATGGCAGCGGCGGTGAAGAGCTCCTCGGGCGACGAGGCCCCGCGCAGGAAGCTGAAATGCGTCGTGACCTGCAGCTCGATATAGGCCGCCCCGTCATCGGTCATGCGAAAGCAACGCTGCTTGATGGCCGCATCACGCAAATGCAGTTAAACACCGGTGGCAGTCTCAAGCGAATGCGGTTCGCTACCGGTCGCATTCTCAAGCGAATGCTCCGTGAATAAACCAGCGCATCGAACCGGTTGCGGGATTGACCCCGTCGCCGAGGCGGAAGAGCCAGTAACGGCCGCCCGTCTCGGTCTCGACCTGATAATAGTCGCGGACGGTGAGGTGGGTTTCGCCTTCGATCCCGCCCTCGCGCCACCATTCGCCTTGGAGCCGCTCGGGTCCATCGCCTTGGGTGACCCGGTAGCGTTTACGGCGCCAGATGAAGAAGCGCGGCGCATCGTCGGGGAGCAAGGCGACGACATCGACTGGTTCGGGCCGCGCTAGCATGCGCGACGGCCGCGGCCAGTCGCTCCAGCTCTCGCCTGTCTCGGGCGCGAGCGCGGGGAGGGCAGCAACCGAGCGCTCGGGCATCGCGCTCGGTCGCGGCGCCGCGCGCTGGAGCGCGCGCTGCCCGAAGCGATTGGCGAGCGTGTCGACCAGCGCGGGAAGATCGGGTCCGCGCCGTCCGATATTTTCGAGCGCGTCGGCCTGGCTCCCTGGCTGCCGCTCGGCGAGCGCGGCGACGAGGGTCATCGCCTCGATCCCGAGACCGGGATCGATGCTCTCGATCCGCGCGGCGAGCAGCTTCGCAAGATGCCGGGGATCGCGCGAGGGCGAGGCGGTTCCGACACGGGTGGCCTGCGTCTGCCCGTCGACGCGGTGGAAATAGCAGTCGAGGCGCCGCGCGCCCGTTCCCGCGCGGTTGAGCTGGCCCGCGATATCGTGCGCAAGGTCGCCGATCACCTGCGCCAAGGCGTCCGCCGTCGCGAGCGGCTCCATGAAGCCGCGCCTCGCCTGCGGCAGCTCTTCGGGGAAGAGCGGTTCGATCGGCTCCGGCAGCGTGCCGAGTGCCTGGTCGAGCCGGCGATGCAGTTCGCGCCCGAACCGTTTCGCGAGCGGACCGCGTGGGCTCCCGATCAGCTGCTCGATCCGCTCGAAGCCCAATTTGCGAAGGCCTTCGACATCGGCGGACGGCAGGCGGAGCGCTGAGACGGGTAGGAGCGCGATCGCCTTACGGTGCGCTCCGGGTTCAACCGTGACAGGCCGCCCGGCGGGGACATGGCGGGCGGCCGCATGCGCGCAGCCGGCCGTGTCCGCGACCGCAATTTGCAGGCTGAGACCGAAGGCCGCGACGCGGCGGTGAAGATCCTTGAGCAAGGCTCGCTCGCTGCTGAAGATGGCCGCGCAGCCCGTGATGTCGAGCCAGAGCCCGTCGGGCGGATCAGGCGCGACAACCGGCGAATAGCGTGCACCTGCCCAGAGGGCGAGGCGACGCAACCCGTCGAGATCAGCCTCGGGCTCGGCGTCGACGACATCCAGCTCGGGCGCGAAAGCCCGCGCTTTCGTGATCGTCATGCCTGTCTGGATGCCAAGCATTTGCGCCTCGCGGCACGTCGCCGCGACGATACGCCGGCCATGGTCGGGAATCGCGGTAACGAGCGGGCGGGGCGGGGCGCTGCCGTCAGGCTGCGGCTTGCGCATCTTCCTGCGCAGCCGGTCGGTCGACCAGTGCGGCAGGAAGAGCGATACGACCCGTCGCATCGCAGCCCTCCACGATCCAGTTGTAGGGATTGCCCCCGCGCGCGCGCTCGAGCGCGACGCGCCAGCGCGCGCGTCCGATCGCGGGGATGCCGAGATCCTCGGTCGGACTCGCGGTGATGCGCCAGCGGGTCAAAGCGGCGCTGCCTTCGGCAGGCTCGCCGGCCTTGCAGGCCCGGCGGAAGATGAAGGCGGGGACGCCCGAGGCTTCGGCGGCGAGCTGCAGCCGCTTCGACGCGGTGGTGCTGTACTTCTTGACCTCGCCGACGACCCCGGCGAGCCCCGGATGGCGGAGGCACTCCTCCATCGCGAGGAGGACGTTGGTGTCGCTGCCCGCTTCGACATGAATGAGCCGGTCGGGATGCAGTCCGGCTAGATGAAGCGCGGGGGCGAAGAGATCGCGCCAGCGCAGGCACCAGAAAACCGGGCCGTCGCTCCGCGCGAGGATGCCGGCGAGGAAGATCGTGGCGCTCGCATCGTCGGCCAGTTCGGGGCTGCCGGCGAGCTCGTGGAGCGCGCCCGTCGCGATTCCGCGCGCCGGGATTCGCGAGTCGAGATCATCGATCCCGAACGGAATGACGTCATGACGCGCGCCAACGCCTTCGATTTGCGCAATTTTGGCGCGAATATCTTCAAGAACGACGGACTGGCGCATAGGTGCGGATAACTCGGTAAGCTGGTCTTATGTTCCTTCTTTGTTCTCATTGCCCGCTGTTCGTCAAGGCGCGCTGCGGCGAAGCGGTGTCATCGCTGTGGATGAAAGACCGGAAAGCGAGGGTGCCGGGGGCGCCGCCGGCCGGAGGGAGGTACGAGCCGGCGGCGGGGCATACTGAAGGTTCGGGCCCTTGCGCCGGGATGCGGCAACGGAGCGCGGAGCGGGGCAATCGCGACGGCCGCGAGCCTGGCTTTCGCGTCCGGAGTCATGATTCCGCTGAGGCCCATTGTCTCCCGTTGCATGGGACCTTTCCCGCATTGGCTGCCTGATTGCGGGGCTCGGCTCGCCTAATGCCGTCAACCCCCTGCGGGGGTTCGCCCTCGCATGCGCTCGGTGACGGCGGCTCACGGCCCCTCCTTCTGGCGCCATCGGGGATGGTCCCCGAGCATCAAAGGAGACTGAACATGGGTACCACCATTGGAAATCTGACCCTCAAGGACGACGGAAGCTACGAGGGCACGCTCGCGACCTTGATGGTCACCGTGCCGATCGCGATCGTTCCGAACGGCCGCAAGATGAAGGAAAGCGAGCCCGTCATCAACACGAGCCGCAGGACTTATCACGTCGAGCTTCGCGCGACGCCATCGACCTATATGGCCGCTGTTTCGTGGCGCTATCCGCGGGACGAGCTGATCGCGCTTCGCGCCGCCGAAGCCGAGCGTGTGCGGGCCGCGCCGGTCGCCGGCGGGATCGACCTGCCGTCGCTCAACTTCGCGTATCGGATCAGCGGCGACAAGGTCGCATGGCGACCGTTGCGCGCGTTCGACGACGGCCGGCAGCTCTTCGTCGAGTTCGGCCCTTCGGTTGCGACCGGCGAAATGCCGCCGCTGTTTGCGGTCGGCGAGAAAGGGACGGCCGAACTCCTGAATTACCGGGTCGATGGCCGCTTCATGATCGTCGACCGGCTGTTCGAACGCGGCGAGCTACGGCTCGGGGCAGGTAAGGCGGCGAAGAAGGTTCGCATCTCGCGCGACACGCCGGTCGAGCGAGGCCGCCCGTGAGCCGGCGCGAAGACGTGCCGGGGGATCCGCTCGATACGACGGAAGCGAGCCCCGCGGCTCCCGAAGCGGAGGCGGCGGCGATGGCGCCGCCCAGTCCCGACGGCTTTCGTCTCGAGGGCGAGCTGCCGAACGTGATGCGCTTGCCGCGAAAGACGCTCGCCGTGCTGGGCGGGGCCGCAGGAATCGCAATCGGGGGCGCCTTGCTCTGGGCGCTGCGGCCAGTCGATCCCAAAGCCGCGCAGGAACTTTACGAGGTCGCGGTGCCGAACCGTTCCGAGACTGTGACCGGCGCCCCGGCCGATTATGGCGCCGTCCCGAAACTCGGTCCGCCCCTGCCGGGCGATTTAGGCCGACCGATCGTATCGGCGCAGAAGGCGGGCGAGCCGATGCCCGTGCCCGCAATGGGGCCGCCGCCAGCCGACCCCGCGCAATCGGCACGTAAACAGGCAAGACTGCGCGCTATGCAGGAGCGTGAAGCCGCCCAAGGCAGTCGGCTCTTCTTGGGGGGAACCGGCGGTGCGATGTCCGGAACGACTGCAGCCGAGGCGCTGTCTTCGCAAGCTCAGGCCGCAAACGTACCAGAAGGTGCAAAAACGGGCCGGCAGGCTTTTCTCGCCGGAGGCCCGCGTGGTGGGGCCGAAAGCGGTGAGCGCATTGTTGCGCCGAGCTCGGCCGCAGTCATTCAGGCAGGAACCGTTATCCCGGCAGCGTTGATCACTGGTATCCGCTCGGACCTGCCCGGCCAGATCACTGCGCAGGTCACGCAGAATATCTACGATAGCCCTACGGGACGCTTGTTGCTGGTTCCGCAGGGCGCCCGATTGATCGGCGAATATGACAGCGAGGTCGCGGCAGGTCAGCGCCGGGTACTTCTGGCTTGGGATCGGCTCATTTTACCCGGAGGACGATCTATTCGCCTCGATCGCCAGCCGGGTGCCGATGCGGCCGGCTATGCAGGACTCGAGGATCGCGTGAACAGTCACTGGGGACGCATGCTGCGCGCCGCCTTGGTTTCGTCGCTACTCGGAGTCGGTACAGAATTGGCGGCGAGCGGCGAGGGCGATCTTGTCCGAGCGCTTCGGTCCGGCCTGCAGGACGGCACGAATGAAGCGGGACGGCGAGTTGTCGAGCGAGAGATTTCCATGGCGCCGACGCTCACGGTGCGCCCCGGCTTCGTCTTTCGCGTCATCGTGACGCGGGATCTCGTTTTTGAGAACAGCGAGCGTAGGTGATGAGCAAGCTTCGCCTTGGCCCGATCATTGAAGAGAAGCCCGTCAAACTTACGATTGAGCTCCCGGGCGCTCTCGTGCGCGACCTTCAAGATTATGGTGCTGTCCATGCCAAGTTGAACGGATTGCCCGAGGCGATCCCGCCCGAGCGGCTCATTCCTCCTATGATCGAACGCTTTATTGGGAGCGATCGGGAGTTTAGCAAGCAGCGCCGGAGGAAGCCATGAGCGACCGCCCCGACCGACTTGTTCGCCTCGCAACTGTAATTTCGCGCACCGGGCTCTCGCGATCAACGATCTACGAGAAGATCGCCGACGGCACTTTTCCGAGCCAGATCCGCTTGAGCAAAACTGCCGTCGGCTGGCGAGAGTCGCAACTTGATCGATGGATTGCAGACCCACCCTCTTATCGAACCGACATTACGGGGTAAGGGATCGTCCTTTTCCGCCGATCTGACTGCGAGCGACATTTCGCCCGGCCACCCGTGATACCATTGTTTGCACGACCGCACTCGCTTCGCCACCACAGGTCAAGCCACACTCCTGCAGATTTCGACCTCAGAAATCCCGCGTCCGGCGATGGCCTAAGCCGATGTTCAGCTTCGTGCGGTACATCATGTTGCTGTGGCTTTGATCCGCTTCCTCTCACCACGGCATGGGGACCCTTATTCTCCTCTCAAAGGGCGATCCATCGCGACCAAAATCTTCGACACGATCGGCTATATGAAAAACGTTCGTTCGAATTTTTTTCGCCAGCTGAAGAAATGTGTGGGGGAAAATGTGGGGGAATCAAGCCCTCTTGACGACCTAAAATACTGATAAATCAGGTAGTAAATCTAAGGTTCGATACAAGCCCTGCCACCAGGGGGCCACCTCCCCACCCGACCGAGAATCCATAGAAAGCCAAGCGTTTGTGCGGCTTTCGGGTGATTCGTGTCCACACACGTCCATACCGATCCGGGCGCGTCAAATTTCTCCTGAGGGAGAAAATGTGGGAAAAAGAATATGCCAAATCTAACTGCAGCGAGAGTGAAATCGGAAGATCGGCCGGGTCGCCACGGCGACGGCGATGGCCTTTTTCTGGTCGTGTCGGCGAGCGGGTCGAAGAGCTGGGTCTGCCGCGTCCAGAAATTCGGGCGGCGACACGACTTCGGTCTCGGGAGCGCATCGAAGGTTCCGCTCACTCGTGCCCGGGAGCTCGCCCGGGAAACTCGCATCTGGGTGGAGGCCGGACTCGATCCGCGATAGGAGCGCAGGAAAGCGGCGGGTATTCCGACGTTCAGCGAAGCCGCGGGCAAGGTCTTTGCCAGCCACAGCAAGGGCTGGCGCAATGCCAAGCATAATTGGCAATGGCTTCGATCGCTCGAGATGTTCGTCTTTCCGCGGATTGGGCAGAGGCGGGTGTCTGAAATCACCGGCCCTATGGTGCACGATGTGCTGTCGGAAATCTGGATGACGAAGCCTGAGAAGCCAGGCGGGTAAGGCAGCGGATCGGGGTGGTTCTCGATTGGGCTTTCTCGAAAGGGTATCGCGAGACCGAGATTTCCATGAAGTCCGTCACGCGCGGCCTGCCGCGGCAACAGAAGAACAGCCAGCACTATGCCGCGATGCCCTATTCGGACGTTGCTGTTTTCCTGACGAGGCTCCGCGAAAAGGAGACGATGGGCCGACTCGCTCTCGAATTCGCGATCGCGACGGCCGCTCGATCGGGGGAGGTGAGGGGCGCCGTCTGGGATGAGATCGACCTTGAGAACCGCCTATGGACGATTCCACCGGATCGCATGAAGGCCGGGCGCGAGCATATCGTCCCTCTGACCGATCATGCCTGTCGGATCATCAAGCGCTGTTGGCAACTCCGCTGCGACGGCACTGACCTCATATTCTATGGCGCCAAGCACCGCGTGCCCATGTCAGATATGACCCTAGTGAAGGTTCTGCGTGACATGGACGAGCCCTACACGCCGCACGGATTTAGGTCGGCGTTCCGTGACTGGGCGAGCGAAACGACCAACTTTCCGGATCGTGTTGTCGAGGCGGCTTTGGCGCATGCCGTGAAGGATAAGACCGAAGCTGCCTATCGACGCGGATCGCTTCTCGAAAAGCGGCGCCAACTGATGTCGGCCTGGTGCCGATTCTGCACCAGCGGTGCGAAATAGCGGAGGCCCGCGTTAGCGATAGCCGCCGTCTCTATGTAATTCTCATGTCAGCAACTGATGACGTGGACGGCTCTCCAACCTCCTGCGGTATGATCTGCGGGATGAGCTGGAAGGAGAGCTACGATGGAGAA
This sequence comes from Sphingomonadales bacterium, assembly GCA_017309275.1. GTDB lineage: Bacteria > Pseudomonadota > Alphaproteobacteria > Sphingomonadales > Sphingomonadaceae > Sphingopyxis. The sequence goes on from JAFKLT010000048.1 coordinate 76,980, forward strand.
GATCGCAACGGTCGGGTTGGATATCGCGAAGTCGGTGTTTCAGGTTCACGGTGTTGATGCCTCGGGAGAGTTG